>JBDTNB010000069.1:0-32446 GCA_039933955.1 Chloroflexota bacterium | reverse complement strand
AACGTCGCGTGGAGTGAGAACATAAGCCATTTCAATAATGACTCCACGCTATTCTACCCACCTACCGGCGCGCCTTGTCCCTACGTCATTGAAAATTTACTGTTTCGGCTGTTCGACCAGCAGCAGTTTATTGCCTTCCGAGTCCACAATCGTGGCATATGTGCCCCAGGGCTGCGGATCGGGTTCCTGTGTGAACTGAACCCCTTTTTCCTTCAGGTCAGCCACCAGCGACATCATATCAGTCACGTCGAAGGTGATGGCCTGCGATTGGCCGACCACCTGGCGATAATGTTCCCAATTTTCATCGGGCAGATAGAGGATGACCTCGGTTGCCGCGCCCGCCTGTGGTACGACAGCAATCCAGCGGTTGCTCGCACCTGGATACAACGGCGCGTCCTGCGTGACCGTAAACCCCAACGTTTCGGTGTAGAATTTTTTCGCGCGTTCCTGGTCAGCCACAAAAACGCAGACCGTGCCGACTTTGTTAATCATATGCCCTGCTCCTTCTTGAATTTCGTTTGGAGGATCATTCAGTCATGGATTGACCGAATTTATAGCGCCATAATAGCACAGATGTTCTTGTTATTCTTGTAAAAATTGGACAAGATTGGGCGGCGGCGCGGTCAATTTTTCCAGCAGATGGGCACGATAGAGGGTCGGCGATTGGCCGGTAAAATCGGCGAATTCGTGGGTCAGGTGCGATTGGTCGTAGTAACCGCAGGCCAGCGTGATTTTAGACAGGTCGGCGTCTGATTCTGCCGAGAGCATATGCAAAACCTGCTGGAAGCGGACGACGCGAGCATAAAATTTGGGCGTCAGGCCGAAATACTGGCGAAAAGTTCGATCCACGCTGCGAATGGAATAGCCAACCTCGGCACTCAAGTCTTTCATGTTCACCGCGCCGGATGCCGCCTCGATGAATCCGGCGACATAGCGGGCAAAATCGTAGGGCGAGGATACGGTTAAGCGGCTTAGAAAAAAAGCATCGAGCAACGCGACGCGGTACGCTGCATCGGGGGCGTCAAACAGGCGGTTTTCGAGGTCTACTGCCGCCGCGCCGAAAGCCAACTTGAGTTCGATGGTCTGGTTGGAAAGCTCATCAGGCGAGAGCGGCAAAATCGCTGACAGGCCGCCGGGTTGAAAGCGCACGCCGATCAGATCAATCACGCCGTCCTGCACAATCGCCACCGGATACTCGCGCTGGCCGTCGAGGTTGGAGAAACCCATCGAGTCGGCGGCATCCGCTTGGTTGAGATAGCGGCGCTGATACGGGCTGCCAAAATTAAAAATGATGTCGGCGCGTCCATCGACGAATACATTTTCGCGGATGGATTCTGGCTGGCCGGGGGCCGAACGCGCCATCCAATACACCTGGATATAGGGTTGAAGCGCCCGCGCCGGAAGAAAAATCTGGTACATGAAGAAGAAGTCGTTAGTCTTTAGTTTTTAGCCATTAGTCAAAAGACAAATACAGCCGAACGAATCAGGTTTTTAAGGCCATCCGATACAGCGATGGCAGCTCATCCGCGCTCGTGACGGTGATGTTCAGGTCATGCAAACGCCCATCCTGCAAACCGTAAATCCAGCCGTGTACATTGAGGGGCTGCCCGCGCCGCCATGCCCCCTGCACAATCGTCGTATGGCACACGTTGGCGACCTGCTCAATCACGTTGAGTTCGCAAAAGCGGTCAAAGCGCCGCGACTCGTCGCCGATGGCATCTAAATCAAGTTCATGTTTCTGGTAGACATCTTTGATATGCCGCAGCCAGTTGTCGATCAAGCCCAATTCCTGATTGAGCATCGCCGCGCGCACACCGCCGCAGCCATAATGCCCGACGACCATGATGTCCTCGACATGCAGCACCTCGACGGCATACTGGATCACCGACAGACAGTTCAGGTCAGTATGAACAACGACGTTGGCAATGTTGCGATGGACAAACACCTCGCCGGGAAGCAGCCCAATAATCTGATTCGCGGGGACGCGGCTGTCGGAACAGCCGATCCACAAATATTTTGGGGCTTGCAGCGCCGCCAACCGCTGAAAAAATTCCGGTTCCTGGGTGGTCATTTTCTCCGCCCAGGCATTATTGTTGTCGAATAAGGGTTTCAAGGTGCGCATATTTCCGCTCGTTCACTTTGTATCACACAAAGATTTGTCCACAAATGAATCAGGCAACAAAATCCAAACATCATTTATAACCGGAATAATCATTGTAGGGGCACGACCTGTCGTGCCCTTGTTTCTGGCGATGTAACCACAAAAACTATTGGCTAATCCAATATCGTTAAATTGGCGAAGCTGGCGGACAGCCGTTTGATGCCATGCACTTTATTGGAGAAGCTGACGGTCACTTCTTCGTCGCCGGATTTAAGCTGGCTCTCGATGACCATGCCGTCGCCAAATTTGGCATGATGCACACGCTGCCCGGTTTTGTATTTGAGTTTTTCTTTTCCGGGCATCGGCGCAACTTTCGAGCGCAGTTCAAGCTGGCGTTCCGTCGGCGCGGGGCGATCCCAGGTGGTTTCCTCGACGAAGTGTTTGACGCTGCGTTCCTGGACGATGCGTGGCGACATGCCTTCGGTGAGTTCCGGTGGAATATCGGCTAAAAAGCGCGATGGGATACTGGGGCTGCTCTCGCCGAACATCATGCGGCGGAAAGCATAGGTCAGATACAGTTGGCGCATCGCCCGCGTGACACCTACGTAGAGCAGGCGGCGTTCTTCGGCCATGCCTTCTTCTTCTTCGAGGGAACGGAAGTGCGGCAGCAAGCCTTCTTCCAAACCCGTGATGAACACCACCGGATATTCCAGACCTTTGGCGGCGTGCAGCGTCAGCAGCGTCAAGGTGTTATCGGTTTCCGCCATCGAATCAACATCGGCCACCAGCGCGATTTCTTCGAGAAATTCATGCAGCGGCACTTCTTTTTTCTCGGTCAGCAAACCGCGCAGCTCGCGCACATTTTCGTCACGTTCCAGGGCTTCATCGGTGGTGTCGCTGGTGTCGTGCAGATGCAGTGTGTAGCCGATGCGCGCGATCACATCATCCATCAGCACCGATAGATCGCCAGCTTTCACCAGTTCGCGCCACTCGCTCAAAAGTTGGTAGAACTCGATAAATTTTTTGACGGTACTCGCGCCCAGGGTCGAGGCTTCGCCATTCGCCAGGGCTTCCAACGCGGCGGCATACGATAGACGCTGTTTAGATGCCCAACTTTGAAAATCCTCAACCGATTTTTTGCCGATGCCACGCTTGGGCACGTTGATGATGCGGTTGAAACTCACGCTGTCGTCGCCATTGTTGATGAGGCGCAGATAGGCCAGCAGATCGCGGATCTCGCGGCGCTTATAGAAGCCGACGCCGCCGACCAATTTGTAAGGGATGCTGTCGCGGATGCAGGCTTCTTCCAATGCGCGGGATTGGGCATTGGTGCGGTACATAACGGCAAAATCTTTGTAATCCAGCCCCTCGCGCCGCCGAATCTGCTCTACCGTTTTGACGACGAAATCGGCCTCGTCGGTGTCGCTGTAAGCCTCAAAAACGATCACCCGCGATCCGCCGCTCTGTTCGGTGAACAAACTTTTGGGCGTGCGGTGACTGTTCTTGTCGATGACCGCCCGCGCCGCGTCCAGCACGATCTGCGTCGAGCGATAATTTTGCTCCAGCAGAATCACTTTCGACTGCGGAAAATCTTTGCGGAATTGCAGCACGTTGCGGTAGTCCGCGCCGCGAAAACCGTAAATCGCTTGGTCTTCATCGCCGACCACGAAAATATTGTTCTGCCCGCCACCGAATTCCCGCACCAGAAAATACTGGGCGGCATTCGTGTCCTGGAATTCATCAACCAGCAAAAATTCGATGAAGCGTTGGTAACGTGATTTGATTTCCGCATTGTCACGGAACAGCATGGCGGTATCCATCAGCAAATCGTCGAAGTCGCGGGCGTTGTTGGCGACCAGAATTTCCTGATAATGGCTGTATACGCGCGAGGTGATTTCGCCCTGGTAGCCCTCGCCGCGATACTGTGTAGGGCCAATGAGTTCATTTTTGGCGGCGGAAATGGCGTTCAACATCTGGCGCGGTTTATAGCGTTTCGAATCCAGGTTGAGTTCGTTCATGGCCTGCCCGACCACCGATAATTGATCGTCGGTGTCGTAGATCAGGTAATCGGCCTTGCGATCTGTGAATTGGGCTTCTTTGCGCAGCCAACGCGCGCAGATGGCGTGGAACGTGCCGATTTGCAGACCGCGCAGCTTGCCATCCAGCAAATTTTCGACACGATTCCGCATCTCGCCAGCGGCCTTGTTGGTGAAGGTCACGGCCATGATGCCGCTGGGGTGAACACCCATCTCGCGGATCAGATAGGCGATGCGATGTGTCAGCACGCGGGTCTTACCGCTGCCGGGGCCAGCCAATACCAATACCGGGCCGGTTCCCGCCGTGACCGCCGCGCGCTGTTGTTCGTTTAAGCCAACCAATAAATCGTCTGCGCCCGCCACCATAATGCCTGCTGCTCCATTTGTTCTAACTACGTCCCCATTGTAACAGAAACGCGGTAAGCCGCTAACAATCAACCCATTGGCTGGAAATGAAATCCGGATAGACTAGACTCAGGACTATTATTGATGGATTGGGAATTTAAATGTCTCAAATACAGACGGCGAATGAATGGAGCACGATTCTGGTTCCCCTGGCGAACCCCAAAACGGCCTCGACACTCCTTCAATTATCGCTAGCCCTCATTGATCCCCCACACGGGAAAGTGATTGCGCTGGTGGTTTCGCTGGGTGATATTGAGGCTCAAGCTGAATCGATTGAAGAAATTGAGACGATTATCGCCGGATTTCAGGAACAGAACCAACACGTTGAACTACGCACCCACAACAGCACCAGTATCGCACGAGGTATCCTGGATACGGCCCACGAGATGGGTGCTGATGTCATTGTCATGGGTTTAAATCACCCAACCGGCGGACGTTTTAGCCTGGACACGATTGTCGAGAATGTGCTGGCGGCGGCGTTATGCGATGTCATGATGTATCGCGCCGGACGCTCTGGTCATCACGGCGCAAAATTCCAACGCATTGTGGTTCCGACAGATGGCAGCAAGGATGCCGCTGCCGCCTGCAAAATCGCCCTTCGATTGTCCGAGGCTTTCCAGGTGAAGGTGGAGGCCATGTATGCGCAGCCGCATTATGAACCACGCTGGAAAGGGCTGGGGCGTATCGCGGAGTCGCTGGAAGGCATACCCGGACACGAGCATGTCATCCGCACATTGATTAACGCCCATGAACCGGCGGAGGGTCTCCTGGCACGGATTCAGGATGATGATCTCCTGATTATTGGTCATTTGGATCGTCCGACATTTGAGGGCTGGTTATTCGGCGATTTTTTTCGTTCGCTGCTCACCCAGGCACATGGGCCGTTACTTATCACCAATCCCTACGCCCACAGGACTCCGTTGGGCAGCGGCACATGGCGCTATCTGAACCGCTTCCGGGTTCGCCTCACCCCGGTAGAGCAAGAGGATGTCATGCGCCAGGTGTACGACCAGGCGACCCTCAACCTTGATTTTGTCATGCTCATCCTGATTTCCGCTGTGCTGGCATCGCTCGGCCTGCTGCTCAATAACACCTCCGTGATTATCGGCGCGATGCTGGTTGCCCCGGTCATGCAGCCCTGTGTGGCCTTCGCTGTCGGCTTAACAACCTCTCAATATCAATTGGTACGACGCGCGCTGACCACCTTAGCCATCGCCATTCCACTGGCGCTGCTGGTCGCAGTCGCCGTATCGGTTTTAATCCCGATTCACAGCCTGACCTCTGAAATGCTGTCGCGGACGCAGCCGACCTTGTTAGATGCGGCGGTTGCGCTGGCTTCAGGGGTGATTGGCGGTTACGCCCTGGTGCGTAAAGACATTCCATCGGCCCTGGCGGGGGTTGCCATCGCCGCCGCCTTAATGCCGCCGTTGTGTACGGTAGGGCTGAGTGTCGCCTTCGGGCAGTCTGAATTGGGTTTTCAGGCCGCATTATTATTTCTGACCAACATCGCCTGTATTATCCTGGCCTCCTGGGCAGTCTTTGTGGCGGTTGGGATGCGCGGCTCCGGCGAAAAATCATCGCAACAGAATCGCGTTTTCTGGCTGGCGATTGTGGCGGGCTTATTCATCATCACCAGTGTGATTCTGGGCAGTGCCAACAGCGTCGCCAACAAAGTACGCATCGCCCAAAACCAGATTCAGCAGAGCTTTGGCGACAGCCAGGTTATCAGTGTAGCGATTTTGCCCGACAACAATCTGCTTCACGTTCAGGCGACCATCCGCACAACCAGGGTCATCAGTTCGGATCAGGTCAAGGGGATCGAACAACTGCTTGCCGAACAACTGCACGAGCCGGTACAGCTTGAAATCGGCGTTGTGCCGGTGGTGACTGCCCAAACAGGCGACGTGAGTTCACCGTAGGGTTGTATCACCAGAAGCAACATATGGAATATCATCTGGCAAAGGTGCTAAAATCCGGTTGAACACAGGTAAGGATGATGCATGATGGAAGCCGTTCACTCAGTCAAAAATCAATATCTCGGCGTCAATGCCCATCTGCACAGCTTTTGGCAGGGAGAGCATAAATGGAATCGCTTTCATAACGCGCATATCACCGATTTGGCAAAATTGCTTCGGGTGCAGCTTATACCAAAGGGTTATACAGCGGAAATCGAAGAGTCATTGCAGATTCGGCGGATTGGAGATGATCTCCCGCATCGTCCACGACCCGATATTTTAGTGCGTGACTCTAATCCCACACGAAAGCTTGAACCTACTTATTTGTCGGGTGTCCAGGTGCTCGAATTAGCTGATTTGATGGAAACCGAACTCGATATAGAGCATCCCTACTATGCCATCGTTATTTACGAACGCACTGCGCAAGTCGATTCCGGCGAAGCGGTTGCCTGGATCGAACTCCTTTCACCAACCAACAAAGGAGACAATCGCGATGCTTACACCTATTTTGCCAAACGACAACTGGCATTAGAGGGCGGAAAAGTTTTTGTTGAACTGGATTATCTACATGAATCACCGCCTACATTTGAACGACTGCCAAACTACTCCACACACAAACCGGATGCCAATCCGTATCGAATTACCATTCTTGACCCGCGTCCCAACCATCATGACACGCGGGTGTATCTAAAAGAATTCTCCGTTGATGAACCCATCCCGGTCATGACTATCCCGCTCAACGACGGCGACTACATTGAATTCGATTTCGGAGATGCCTATCGAAAAACCTATGAGGAAATGCTGTATGGCACGGAAGAATGGGGAGATTACGCCCAACTACCGCTCAATTTTGATCGCTACAGCCCAGCCGATCAAGCACGTATTGTTAACCGAATGCTTGCCGTATTGAACGCGGCACAATCCGGCCAAAACCTGGAAGCTGCACACTTGCCTGTCGAGTCGTTTCCTCTCGATCAGGCACTCGCCCAACTTCAAAAACTGAAGTAGAAATTCAGGCACGAAAAACATCCCAACTCAAGGACGCGCTGGGCGCGGACGCTTATCAGGCGGCCTGGGAACGCGGCGCACAAATCGACTTGCCCAAAATGACCGATGAAATGCGCGGCCTGCTTCAGCCATAGGCATTGTTTCGATCTTCTAAAATGAACGCTCATGTCCAAAATTGGGTCGTTGGGTATGCCGGACGAATACGGACAAGGCGCGCTGGTAGGTGAGTAGGAAAACCTGTGAATACCCAGAATTTTTCTACGGTATAAAGTTGTTCAAACACCCGTTCAGAGATCACCATGATCGTGTATCCCATAACCAACTGCTGAGCGAAGTATAGCACATCCGCCACCATGATTTATAATAGTGTCGAATAGTTACGATACTATTAGAGGGTAGACTTATGAAATTTTATCCAGGGGAATTATGCAGCACCTACAGTATTGTCGCGCGTGACCCGGAAACCGGGCAGTTCGGCGTCGCCGTGCAGACCCATCAGATGAGCGTCGGGCGGCTGGTTCCCTGGCTGATACCGGGGATCGGGGCGGTTGCCACGCAATCGTTGGTCAATATCAGCTTTGGGCCAATGGCGCTGACGATGCTGCGTGAAGGCGTTGGCGCAGCCCACGTAATCGCGGCGCTGGCAGCCTCCGACGAAAACGCCAACCGGCGGCAGGTGGCGGTGGTTGATGCGCAGGGGAACGCGGCAGCCTGGACAGGGCAGGGCTGCATCGCTGAGGCGGCACATCATGTCGGCGAGGGCTACAGCGTGCAAGCCAACATGATGAGCAATGCGACGGTTGTCTCGGCGATGGCATCAGCTTTCGAAAATGCGACGGGCGATCTCGCCGTGCGGATGCTGGCGGCGCTGCAAGCTGCTGAAATCGAAGGGGGCGATATACGCGGGATGCAGTCCGCAGCGTTGGTGGTCGTGCCGGGGGACAAAAATGTCCAGACATGGCAAACGGATTATGACCTGCGCGTAGATGAACATGCCTCGCCGCTGAATGAATTGGTGCGGCTGGTGCGCCTGCGCCATGCCCAGATTACCGACGAAGCCGGATCGCGCGCCCTGGACGCGGGTGACCGCGATACCGCCCTCGACCACTGGACGAAAGCTCGCCGTGAAGCGCCGGAACTGGAAGAACTTCCCTTCTGGCAGGCGCTCAAGCTGGCCGACGAACACGCCGACATCCAAGCGGCAGCCATAATTTTGCGCCCGGTGATGGCACGTAATCCCCGCAGCGCACACTGGATTGAATTGATCCGGCGGCTGCAATTGTGCGGTCTCATCGTGCGTGATAATGCTGGGGACGAACTCATCGCCGCGCTGGGGTGAATTGCCTCACCAAATCACTGTCTATTTCGGTCATTGGGTGTATATATAAAGTTTTTAGTGACTGGTTTCTGGTGTTCAGGATTGCCGGTCATGAATCCAGCTTTTGCGCAATTACTCAGAACGAGTCACCTATCACTGACGACCAATAGATCCGCCCATAAGGACTGCTCGTGGCCGAATTCAACCATGTCTACCAGCGCGCGATTTATTATGACATTGTGTTCAACCGCGACGTAAGCCGCGAAGTACAATTTATCCGCGATATGTTCCGCCACTACGCCGGACGCGAATTGCAATCGGTGCTGGACATCGCCTGCGGGCCAGGGTATCACGCACGGGCGGCGGCCAAAATGGGCTTGCGCGCCATCGGCCTGGATTTGCGTGGCGAGATGCTGCAATATGCCGCCGATCAAGCGCAGACCGAAGGTGTTTCCGTCGATTGGTTGGAAGCCGATATGCGCTTCGTCAAATTGACGCAACCGGTTGACGCGGCGATTGCCATGTTCGACGGCATCGATGCACTGCAAAGCGACGACGATCTGATCGCCCATTTCCGCTGCATGGCCGACAACCTGACTCCCGGCGGGATTTACGTGCTGGACATCAGCCACCCGGCGGATTATCACTATGAATCCTATCCGCGTGTGGTTTATCACGGCGAACGTGACGGCGTAGAAGTCGATATTTACTGGGCGACCAACCGTGCTCAATTCGATTATCCGACAGGCGTGGCGCATGTCGAAATCGAAATGCACATCAACGATCACGGTCAGAAAACCGTTATCCAGGATACCGCCGACGAACGCTTGCTGTGTCCTGGGGAAATCCGCCTGCTGGCAAAATTATCGGGCGCGCTGGAAGTTGTCGGCTGGTACGGCGATGTGAAGCTCGACCAGCCGTTGGATCACAGCCTGAAGACCAAACGCATGATCTGCGTGATGCAGAAAAAGCAGTCCTGAGTGCTGAGGAAAAGCAAAATTGGTGACAGTAAAATGTCGCAACATTCATTGCGATTAGCTGCGGCGGCTCTTATATGTTGAAAATATTGAAAAGGAATCGGGACTATTCTCCCGGTTTTCATTTTGGGCAGTGGGGGTCGCTTGTTCGTCCCACAAGGCGAGTAGGCCAGGGGACATGTTAGATGATTCCCAGAATTTTTAAGCCCACAAATATCCAAAATGCAACAAATAATACACTCGCCAAAATTGAATACAATTTTAGGTATCGTCGCATTAACCGATATGCCGAGCGGCGGATGTCACGTTTGCTAATAGGAATAGGGCAGCAGGAAGTAAAACCCGGCGAGTTTCCGGGTTTTGCTATTCATGCCAGTACAATAACACTGGATTCGCTCAGATGTTGTGTCGCAGGATTTTGATGAGGTTCTCCTGAGTTAAGCACCAAAGCATTACCAGTTGTAGCTATTGTTGTAGAGTAAGGCTTAGGGACAGCGACCCCATGTTCCAAATAGCTGAGAATATATTCATAGGTCAGCTCTTTAAGATCAGCTAGTGCTTCGTCAATGGTAAAGCCTTGCGCCCTACATCCTGGCATTTCAAGATAGTTGACAACATAGATAGGTTCATCATCTGTAGTGTGATCTTCCTGGAAGACCATATGATAAGGTTGGTCTGCTAGCTTTTTAGCCTGGGCTTCTAGTTGATTATTCATCATTCTGCTTATCTCTTTCTTGGAAGCGTTTCAGCTTATTGATTGCATCTATAGCGTCTTGCACATATGCCTTGCTTAACTTAGGGTGACGAGCAACACTCTGTTGAATTTCAGGGTAGTCTGGATGTGTAAAAATGTCATGATTGCCCCCGTGCCTGACTTCAAAACCAAATCCTTTGTATAAGCGCTCAAGGTCTGTGTACTTCCAGTTATTTAACGATGCTTTCATTCGTTCAAGTAATTTATCAGCTTTATTTGACACCGCCACATCGCTCCTGATTACTGATCTTGAGCAATCAGGATGATTTCAAGTGGTAGAGTACCTTTTACATCGTTATCTACCAATATCGAAAATTCATAAGTACCCGGCGTAGGAAACACGATGTTTGACAGAGAAAGAATAATATTTAGATTGACGAGTTGTCCATTTTCGCCCTGCGGAAGTTGTGCTTCCGCAATTCGATTAACAACTTCAAGTGTAGCATCCTCATTTAAAAGTTTAATTTCTAGTTTAAATTTTCGATTGTACTCGGCTCTACCGCCCGAAAGTTGAGCAATCAAATACATTTGTGGATGTAAGGCAGGAAATGAGAAAGCTTTTATATTGGTAAATATCCCCATTACGTTCAGTTTGCCATCATTCGCAACATTGGCGTAATCCGCAGTTAACAAGATAGGAACATCCACAATCAGGCTCCTTTTAAGGCGGTTTATTAATCTATCATACTACTTAAAATCCTTTCCTATACATAAAAACACATAGTCTAGCAGATATTGATTAGCACATGATGACTATTGTGTACTGCTTGCAAAAAAGCCGTTTTCGGGATTGACTATTTAGAACATTTGTGCTATAATAGGTCTCCCAAAATCAGCAGTTTTTGAGCGTAGCGAAGGCATTATGCGGCGAGTACAGCGCCAGCAGCAGAGGTATCCAATCTATCGACGGAAATTTCCCTCAGTTGTCGTCGTCGCCCACCTTTTAAGCGCTTTCTCGGCGGCTGATACGCTCAATTGTCGCCGCAGTATGTGAATGTCTTTTCAGTAAAACCCGGCGCTCTAAACCATCAGCGCAGTAAACAGCAAGGGTTACTACATTTTTCTGGCAACTGTTTCGCGTTTTGGATGTTTCCCTCATCCACCACCAAAGGGGGTATGGTTTTGGAAAACAGTCGAAGCTTCCAAAAAAATCGGCCATTTTCGCAGTCTATTTTGTGGATCACTTTTAGCTATTTTTTTGCGCCTTCGCGTCTTTGCGTTACATTTTTATCTTTTACTGTGTACTTTGAACTCTGTCTTTGCTTCCGGCGTATAATCGGCATATGAACGAAGTAAATACTCAACATCGTCCTCCAAGTATATTGACTGGCGCGCTCGTTGGCCTCGTGCTGACCGCGCCGTTTATCGCCGTGCTATACATCGCCGATGGACTCATTGGCACACCGTTTGTGCCCTTCGATGTGTTCGACTGGCTGGCGCGGGCGCTCCCCGGCGGGCTGGTCACATTCGGCATCGACACGATCATCAGCATCATCGTCGGGCTGAACCTGGAAGACACTTCGCGCACCGCCAAAATCGCCGAGCATATTATGGCGCTGCTGCTCATTTTGAGCATCGGTGCGCTGCTGGGAATCCTGTTGTTTGCGGTCATGCGCCGCATGAAAAATCCTGGCCTGCTGCCCGGATTGTTCGCCGGGGCAATTTTGGGAACGCCCGCCGCGATCCTGAGCGCGACTTTTAACCAGAGCGCGAGTGCTGATCCGCTGTTGAGCATCGCTTGGATTTTGCTGGCGTTTTTGGTGTGGGGCGCGGCTTACAGTTGGGCTTTCAACCGCCTGAATCGCCTGCCGCATCCCGATGAACCGGCAGTCGTGACACCGCTTGACCGCAGACGCTTTCTTATCACGTTGGGGAGCGCAACGGCGGCGATCACGGTGGTCGGCGCAGGATTAGGCACGCTGCTGGGCGCGGGCGATGCCGAAATTGACTCGGAAGCGGTGGTCGAGCATCCCTGGTCGGGGAGCCATGCGCTGCCCAATGCTGACGCGGTTTTACAGCCTGCCCCCGGCACGCGCGCGGAATTCACGCCCAGAGATAAGCATTACCGTGTGGACATCAACTCGCTGCCGCCCGTTATCCGCGAGGACAGTTGGACGCTGCAAGTGGTCGGGTTGGTGGGTAAACCGCTGTCGCTGACATTGGATGACATCCGTAACAACTATACGCCGCTCGATCAATTTATCACCCTGTCGTGCATCTCCAACGGCGTGGGCGGAGATTTGATCGGCACACAGCGTTGGACAGGTGTTCCGCTCAAAAAAATTATCGACTCAGCCATGCCCAAAGAAAATGCATCGCAGCTTCACATCACGTCGGCGGATGGCTTCGACGAATACATCGGGCGGGCGCTGGTCAACACCGACGAACGAGTCATGCTGACCTATGATTGGGATGGCCTGCCGCTGCCCAAAGCGCATGGCTATCCGCTGCGACTGTTCATCCCGGATCGCTACGGTATGAAGCAGCCCAAATGGATCGTGCGCATCGAATTGACCGATCAGGAAGACGAGGGCTATTGGGTGCGGCGCGGCTGGGATCCGCTGGCGCAGGTGCGGGCGACTTCAGTGGTGGATAGCATCGCCAAAGACGCAACTTATCAAAAAGATGGACAGACCTTTGTGCCCGTCGGCGGCATCGCGTTTGCCGGGAAGCGCGGGATTTCTAAGGTGGAAGTCAGAGTCGATGACGGGGAGTGGCAGGGGGCTGAATTACGCACGTCGATCTCAGATTTGACCTGGACGATCTGGCGCTACGATTGGCCGTTCCAGGCGGGCGACCACATTTTTTTCGTGCGCACGATGGACGGGCGCGGCGCGAAGCAAATCGAGACCGAGAGCGATACCCGCCCCAGCGGCGCTACCGGCATTGACCGGAAACGGGCGAGTTTATAGATCGACATCCAAAACTCAAATTGAACCGCCGAGACGCCAAGAAATACGGAAGCAATTGAACCACAGAGATACAGAGCGTTAAGTAAAAAAATTTGAGGTTTATATCAAACAGCTTCGAAGCAGTGTTGACAAAATAAATAAGGGGTCTGCAAAAGATTGAGATGCATCTGCCAAACGGTATCGAATAACGACTAAAATTTGCAGGTTTTGTAAAAATGAGATCGCCGTAATTTATCGAGTTTTTTGGATGATTCCCCCGTGTGGGCACAGCAGAAGTATTGATTTTTTGTGAAATTTGTGCAAAATTAATGAATCCTTGTTGACACTTCAACAATTGTCTGATATTGTAATGAAAGTGGCATTTAGCCACATCATACGCAGCTTTATCAGGAGAACTTATCAAATGTTGTACATGCCCCGCGAAGAAGGACAAGGTCTGGTTGAATACGCTCTGATCCTCGTGTTGGTGGCCGTCGTGGTCATCGTCATCCTGGCTCTGCTCGGCCCGGCCATCGGTAACATCTTCTCGAACATCGTCAAGAACCTGTAGTCTCCGACACTGCATTTTCATCGCAGGGGACGGCCCAATGGGTCGTCCTTTTGTTTTCCCCTGAAAGTTCACAAAACAAAATCCCCTCCCCCAACCCCTCCCCACTGCGTAGAGAGGGGAGCAAAATACAATCCACAAAGAATAAACATTGCCTGAGGGAGCGAAATCAAAAACCGAAATCGCTGTCTTCGCCGTAGCTGCTGCCCCCTGGCGACTTAGTGGCAGGGCCTGCGGCCATCGCGGTGGTCGTGGCGATGAGCAGGGGCTGCTGGGCAGTCGGTGCAGCCTGAAGCGTCGCCGGGAAGTTTTCGGCCTCAAGCGTGCTATGCGGCAGATTCGCCCCAACGTAAATGTTTATAGTCGCCTGGGCGAAGGTCGCAACCGAGTTGTATTCATCAGTGGGCGCTTGAATGCGGAAGACGCCGACCAGGATGATTCCCACCACGAACCAGACAATCACCAGAATAAAAAGCCAGTAACCGATGCGGTTGTTTCGGCCTTTCACGGCGGGAGTCAGCACGCGCATGGGGCTGGGCGCGTCCGGCGCAGACAGGCGATCCACCTCGGTCTTGAGCTTATCGAAGGGATAGCTGGTGCTGAAGTCGATGGATGTCAGATGAACAATCAATTTGGGCAGCTTGGCCGCGCCGGTCAGCACCGGGATAACGTGTCTGCTGCTGTCTAACGCGCGGATCACATCGCCCTGCAAGCTGACATTCATCCAGGCCGTCGGTGACACTACAGCAATGAGCACATCACCGGCTGCGCGGGGCGCATCATCGCTGACGGTAAAACCAGCCTGTTGTAAATCGGTCTTGAGCCGGTTCGCCAGGGCGGCGTCCTCCGGCGCAGCGGAAATATGGATCATGGGCAATTCCTTTCCTCAGCAGCGCACAGCGCTACATAAATGTGCGAATGTAATTGATGACATCCCAGCGTTGGGCGTCGGTCAGGGTTGTACAGGCAGGCAAGCCGTGCCAACCGTCGCGCACGGCTGCAAACAGGCCGTCATCGCGGACACGGGCGGCGGTCAGCGCTTTCAGGTCAGGCAGCGGCTTCCAGGCTGCACAGGCAGCTTCATAGAATGCCTGCCCACGATCCAGCGAGGCTTCATCAGGCAGCACCGCGTTGACGATTTTAGGCGGCGGATTCAACACGGCATCATACTGCTCCTGTGTTGATTGGATCACCGCGACACCGACGACAGTGAAAATAATGGTCGCGACCACCGCGCCTACTGAGATGGTCACGACTGCCGGACTTAAATCGAGGCGGTGATAAAGGCGGTTGACCGAGGGATAGATGATCCAGCCCAGCGCCCCCAAAACACCCAGCAGCGCCAGCACATTCAGTAATCCGGGGTCGCGGGATTCGACCACAGCCGCCGCTTCGCTGATTTTCCAGTCGAAAGCTGCGCGCTGCACAGTTCCATCGGGAAAAGTGATGTCCACCAGCGACCACCAATCGCCGGGTTGGTCAATTTCGCCCCCCGCCGTGACGTACAGGCCGCTGTCAGAATCTTCGGCGGGGAGCCACGCGCTGCGTTTATCGCGCGATGGGCTGACAAGCTGAATACGGACAGTCAGACCATCCACCGGAACACCCGCGCGGTTAATGAGGGTGTCGTAGGTGTTCGCTCCGGGGCCGCCGGGTGTGATGGTGGTCGTCACGGACAGGTCACCGATGGTCTGGGTCGCGCTGGGCGGTGGAACTGACTGCTGCGTAAAAGGCGGTGTTGGGACGGGCGTCGCGCTAAGATACCCAACGCTGGCGACTACCAGCAGCACCAGAATCGCTTCGAGGCGCAGCGTGGGCAGGAAATTTTGTACTGGTTTGAGGAAGCCGCTCCAGCGTTCAAAACGCGCGGGATTGAGCGCCGCAAAATGTACCAGGCCAACCAGGAGCAATGCCGCCACCAGGATGAGTTTGAGCAGCAGCGCGCCGCCGTAAGATGTGGTGGTCAAATCGCCAGGGGAATACAGCCAATTGAGCGCGCTGTAAATGCCGGTGGTGATGACAACCGCGAGGCAGTTGACCGCCAACCGCGAAAAGCGCCGGAGCGCGGCGAGCAGTGCCAAACGGCGGGCATCGCCAGACAGGGGATTCAAGGCTGAAGGCAGCACGAGGACAAACGCCGCCAATCCACCCGCCCAAAATCCAACTGCCAGAATGTGCAGCCAGTCACTCACGATACCCATCCAGGGCCATAACTGCGATCCGGCGGCATGGCTGCCCGCGCTGAAGGTTCCTAAGACCAGCGCCATTGCCCAGGCGGAGGCGATCCAGAAGGGGCGGATGGTGTCTGGCTGTTCATCACGGAAATACAGGCTGAGGCCATAGGCTCCGGCGACGACACCTAACAGCAGCATCCGCGCATTCCACAAATCGCCGAAGCGGGTTCCGACGCGCACTGCACTCCATAACTGCTGGCTGATGACTTGCCCCATGTCGGCGTTGAAAAAGACCATTGCCTGTTGGAGCATCGCCAGGATATTGCCCAGCACGGCGATTGCCAATGTCACGGCGATAATCGCGCTCAGACGGCGCATCACACGCGGTGGGAGCAATCCCGCGCGAAACTGTGGGCTGCCCCATGCCGGAATAAGCACACCGGAATAGATGGTAAATACGCCGAACAGCAAAATGGTCGAGGAAAGCACAATCGTTCGCCATACGACTTCCAGCGGATTGGCTTCGTTGGTCGCGGCCTGCCCATTTACACCGCCAACCGCCTGCCCAATGAAAAAAACTTCACTTTGAGAAACGACATGTCCATCACTGGCGAAGGCGAGGCGCATATCGACGATGTAGGCGCCGTCAGGCATAGTGCGCGGCAGCCGCACGGTGAGGAGCGAGTCGTTATCCGGCGAAACGCCACCCGTCGCCAGGATATTCCCCGTCTGATCGCGCACTTCCAGTTTGCTGAAATTGGGTTCTAACGGTTCGCTGAACCAATATTGCAAACGCGCGGGGGCATGTTCCAGCACCACTCGATCTTCCGGGATGGCGCGCAGCAGGTAGCCATGTGCTGAGGCAGGTTGCACTGCGCCGAGCAGCAGGAGTAGGGCAATAAAAAATGTGCTGAGTGCTGAACGCCGGGTAGTGAGGAGAAGGCAAAGCCGTGTAGACAATTTACGCGGATGAATCAAAATTTGTGGAGCACGGCGCGGGCGAAACATTATTGGGTGTTATTCCAGACGAAAATGATCCGGTGAATCGGTGTCGGATTCGGTTGGTGCGGGTTCCGATGGGACAGTTTTTTCGGGTTCTTCCAGCGGGACAGTGCTGTTGCGGCTTTTGACCCAGCTAATGCCCATCATCGTGATGAAAATAGCGCCCACGCCCAGGAAAATTAATTCGTCCCATCCGCCGAGCGCACCGTGCGCCAGGATTATTGGTAGGTGCATGTGACCACCTCGCTTGTCCAAGTTACGTCATTGTACCACAGCGGTGTGCTGATTGCACTTATTTTCACGAATTACTCAGGGGAGTAAATTGACCGGAGCGCAGAAACGAATAAATAAAGCCGGGAAAGCCACCTCATTATTGAACATATGTCTCAATTTTTGGTAAAATCAGGGTGTATCGAAAAGACAGCATGAGGCGAGCGTCGGACACAGATGGCAAACACACCTTTTAATTTTGAAGGCCGACCTTCGGACTCGTCTTTGGTAGAATCGGTCTGGCGGACGCAGATGGAGCAGGCCGGTTCATTTATATCGGTGGCGGCGGTTCACTGCGGGATCGTGGTGACCAATTACCAGGACAAGATCACGATCACCGTGCGCGGGCCGGAGACCAAAGCGACACCGGCAGCCTTTCCGGCGGGGGTTGATTTTTTCGGCATCGTTTTTAATCTTGGCACGTTTATGCCCCACTTGCCCGCCAAATTACTCATGAATCGCAATGACCTGAACCTGCCGGAAGCCAACAACAAATCTTTCTGGCTGCACGGCTCGGCGTGGGAATTCCCAACGTTTGAAAATGTCGACACCTTTGTCGGGCGGTTGATGCACGAAGGGTTGCTGGTGCATGAACCCGTCGTGGATGCCGTTGTACAAGGCCAGCCGCACGACCTGTCGCTGCGGGCTTTACAATATCGTTTTTTGCACGCTACCGGCTTAACCCAGGCCACCGTCCATCAGATTGAACGCGCCAAGCAAGCGGCAGCGCTGCTGGAACAGGGCTGTTCAATCCTCGACACGGTTTATGAGGCCGGTTATTTCGATCAGGCGCACCTGACCCGATCACTGAAGCGCTATATGGGGCAAACGCCCCGGCAAATTACGCTTGCGGAGCAGCAGTTATCATATCGCACGAAAGCCGTGCTTTCAGCAACAAACCCATAACATCCGCAAATTTGCGTTTTTATACAATATTTTGTGCTCTGGTTGGTCTATATTGGCTGCATTGAACGATGATAACTCAAGGAGCAATTCTGATGCGTAAAATAGTCGTATCGACACAGGTCAGCCTGAATGGTGTAGAGGAAAATCCACAGCGCTTTGCATTCGATTATGCCAATGAGGAGTTCATGAAGTATGCGTCGGAGCAGCTATTCGCGTCTGATGCGCTGATTATGGGGCGCGTGACTTACGAAGGATTTGCACAAGCCTGGTCAGCGCGCGCCGGGGCGGACGCCTTCGCTGACCGGATGAACGCCCTGCCCAAATATGTTGCGTCGCGGACGTTGAACGGCCCGCTGACCTGGAATTCCACCCTGCTCAAAGGCGACGTGGCTGCCGAGGTCGCCAAAATTAAGCAGCAGCCCGGTCAAAACATTTTGCAGTACGGCATCGGCGAATTGACGACGACCCTATTGCAGCACGGCCTGATTGATGAGATTCGGCTGCTGATGTATCCGGTGGTTATCAGCGGCGAGCACATTTTCGAGACCATCGACAAAACAGCTTTCACCCTTTTGGAGAGTAGAAGTTTCAGTAATGGCGCGATGGTGCTGCATTATCAGCCGACGAACAAGGTATAGCGAGGCCATACCCTACGCAAAACCAACGGGCTGAAGACTTCCAGCCCGTTTTTGTTTATGATGGCTATAGTGGAGATGAATTACGATACGTTTTCTTACAGATCATTGATCTTTCGGATGATAGAATAAATGGATGTGAAATAGCGATAGCGAGTAATTGGGAGATTATCCTTGTCCACACGATTCTTAATGCGACAAAAAATTCTGGCTCTGGGACACGATTTTTGGGTCAAAGATCTGGAAGACCACAATGTTTTCTATGTTGATAATAAGCTGTTCGCGCTGCGCAAAACCTATCTGATCCTCGATGAGCATAACCATGAGGTGCTGAAAGTTCAGCACAAGCCACTCCATATCCATTGGACGATGGACATTGAACAGGATGGCAAGGTCATTGCCAGTATCCAAAAGAATCTCATTTCACCGCTTTTAGATCGGTGGACAATCGTGGTTCCTGACGGCGAAAATTTATCGGCGCAGGGTGATTTATTCGATCATGAATATACAATCCAGGGTAGCGGAAAACAATTGGCGCATATTTCCAAACAATGGTTTGCTATACGCCAGAGTTATGGCATCGAGATGGCGGATGGGGTCAATGTGCCGCTCATGATCGCCATCGCCGTCGCCATTGATGACATGATGGATACGCTGCACGCTGAACAGACTAAATCGGATCATTCGCATTAATCGGCAGTAAATTTTGACCAATTTGCGATCTCAATAGAGGTATAACGGCTCGACCAGCATTTGTTTTTGCTCCCCTCTTCGCTTGCGGGGAGGGGCCGGGGGCTTACAAGGGTAGGTTTTTAATTTTCTCGCAAAACACGACCACCAAAACTCTCGCAAACAGCCTGTACTGGCCTTTATAGCCCCTTCAGTGGGCTTGTTTGGCAATTAGCCGGGTGGCTTCAGCCCCCGGCGGAGCAACCACACAAACCCATTCTGAAAAACCTACCTTTGAAAGGGAGCCGGTGTGGGGTAAGCGCGTCTTACTTACCCCCGTACCAGAATCCGCGCTGCCAATGATGTTCATGTAACTTCAGCATCGTCGCTTCGGAAAGCGGCGCAAGATCGGACGCGGACGTGTTGGCTTCAGCCTGGGCGACACTGCGGATGCCGGGAATAACCGTGCTCACCGCCGGATGCATCAGGGCGAATTTTATAGCCACCTGCGCCAGTGTCAGTCCGGTATCGCCGATTTCCACCTTGATGGTTTCGGCACGGCGCACCGCGCGCTCCATCCGATCCCCTTCGAAATATTTATTGCGGAAATCATCGGGTGCAAAGCGGGTTTCTGGGGTGAATTTGCCCGTCAGCGAACCCTCGTCAAAAACCACGCGCACGATGATGCCCACATTCATTTCCTGGGCAACCGGGAGCAGTTCAGCAGCCGGTTCCTGCTCAAAAATATTGTAAATCACCTGCACGGTGTCGATCCAACCGCCGCGCATCAGGTCGATGACCGAATTTTGATCCTGCTCCGGCGTCGATACACCGATAGACCGGATTTTTCCCTCGGCTTGCAGCTTGCGCAGCACTTCGAACGGGCGCGGATTGCGATTCCAGGCGCGCGTCCAGGTATGCAGTTGCAGCACGTCGATGCAATCGGTTTGCAGATTGCGCAGCCGTTCCTCGACATTTTCACGCAGGTACTTTTCGGGATAGCGTTCGTCCATATTGTCGTAGGGGCTGGGCGGCCAATGTCCCGGCAGCGGCGGCGTTTTGGTCGCCACCCAGACTTTTTCCGTTCGGGTTTTTAAAACCTCGGCGATGATTCGTTCACTTTTGCCGTTGCCATATCCGGCAGCCGTGTCGATAAAATTGACACCCAGATCGAGCGCTTTGTGCAGCGCCTCAATCGAATCCTGCTCGTTTTGTGGCCCCCAGCTTCCGCCAATCGCCCATGCGCCGAAGCCAATCTCGGACACATCGATGTCGGTGCGGCCTAACTTACGATATTGCATACGGTTTATCCCCATCGTATATGAATAAGTGATTTCATTATAGCGCCGAAGTCGTTGGGGTCAGCACGGCGAAAAAAGAAACATCCAGCCTGATGAGCGCTGGATGTTGATGTCATATTTAAGAGTCTCCCCGACAGGACTCGAACCTGTGACCCCTTCGTTAGGACCGAAATGCTCTATCCACTGAGCTACGGGGAGATTATACTGCGCTCATTGTAGTCGTGAATAGGATTCTGGTCAACACGCCCTTTGTTAAGGTGTCCTTACTCTATTTTCGGCGTATAGCGCACCGGCTTGAGCAAACTGCGGTCAAATTGGGCGATGTCGTCAGGATTCATGCGTTCCAGTTCAGCACGAACACGGTATGAATCCTCGCGTAACTTTTTAATATCCACACCCTGGCATTCATCGGGCAGCATCGATAACCACTGTACCGAGCGCAGCAGCATCTTGAGCGCGCCGCGATGATTGCCGCGCGTGATCTGAAAATAAGCGATTCCGACCTGCAAAATCGCCTGATACAAATTACGAATCGGCCCTTCGGTATGCATCCACTGTTCTTCGAATAAATCGTGCTGCGGATAATAGTCGCCCGCGTTAAATTTTTCGATTCCTTGTTTACCCAACGGCGGTAAATCATCCTGACAGTCGCACTCCAACTGTTCGATGACCGCCGGATCAAGGACGCGCGCATGTTCGTTCGCCAGCACGGGCAGTTGATTGGCTAATTCGGACGGCACGAGAGCAAAATCTGCGCCAGAAACCAACGCCCGCGCCCGCCGTTCGGTATCGGCTGAAACCAGGATAATGGGGATACGGCGTGTCGCCGGACTGGTTTTAGGCGTGGTTGTCCAGAAGCGCCAATCGTCGGCATCGCCATCCACGAGAATCAGCACCGCATGGTCATCTGCGAGCCGCGCGACGTATCCTGGCCCACTTTGCAGGTAGGATTTGAGGGTGTAATCGCCGTCTAAGTAATGAGCAACCTGATCTACCCAATCCGGCATTCCGGTGATGATAATGGTTGGTTTTGTCATGTGCCTATTTTACCACGCACACCCTGAATCAGTAGAGGCACAGACAAGCCGCGCCTCTACTGAAAAACCAACACCCAACCTATATGATTAATGAAGTCGGTTGCTGCCAGTTTGCTGGTCTGACGCAACAGCGACGTAGAGCAACCTGCTCCATATTGCACTAACTGTAAACCCTGTGCTGCCTGTCGAGTAGTGATTTTTATCACTATCGTGTCATGAGGAGTGACGCCCTCGCTCACCATTTGAATCGGTTATGCTCAATATAGATAAAAAATCCTCAGCACTGCAAATGCAGAAAAATTCAGAAATTAAGCTTATTCCCTGGATAACGGTTAAAAAACTGTATCTGCCCTGCGCGAGCCTGGGTACGGCGAAAGCTGCGCCAAACGTGGTATGATTAGGGCAATTCTCAATTTATGACACGCAAGTTTGAAAGGAAATCACAATGGTGATTGCTGCTGCTCCTGAAACGACTCTGAATATTGATCGGATTGCCGAACTCCTCGGTAGTGAAGCCGATAACCTGCTTACCCACGTCAGCACAACCATTCCCAAAGAAAATCTGTACCTGCCCGGCGGCGATTTTATCGCCCGCTCCTGGGGGCAGTCGGATCGTCATCCGCAGGTTTTACGCAGCCTACAGCAAATGCTCGATCATGGGCGCTTGGGCGGCACAGGCTACCTGTCGATCCTCCCAGTTGACCAGGGTATCGAACACTCGGCGGGCGCGTCGTTCGCCAAAAATCCAGCTTATTTTGACCCGGCCAACATCGTCGAACTGGCGATTGAAGGCGGCTGTAACGCGGTGGCCTCGACCTTCGGTGTGCTGGGCGCAGTCGCCCGCAAATATGCCCACCGGATTCCGTTCATGGTGAAAATCAATCATAACGAACTGCTCACCTTCCCCAACAAATTTGATCAGGTGATGTTTGGGACGATCAAAGAAGCCTGGAACATGGGTGCGGTAGCCGTCGGCGCGACGGTGTACTTTGGCTCGGACGAGAGCACACGCCAACTGGTCGAGGTGGCGCAGGCCTTTGCCTATGCCCATGAACTCGGTCTGGCGACGATTTTGTGGTGCTATACTCGTAATCCCGGCTTCAAGGTCAACGGCGTGAACCATGAAACCTCGGCTGACCTGACCGGACAGGCCAATCACCTGGGCGTGACCATCCAGGCCGATATTGTGAAGCAAAAGCTGCCGACCCAGAACGGCGGTTTCAAAGCCCTGAATACCGGCGGCTCGTCCTACGGCAAGCTGGACGAGCGCATCTATACCAAACTGACCACTGACCATCCGATTGACCTGACCCGTTATCAGGTGGCAAACGGCTACATGGGTCGCGCGGGACTCATCAACTCCGGCGGCGCAAGCAGCGGCGAAAGCGATTTGGCCGAGGCGGTGACGACAGCCGTTATCAACAAACGCGCGGGTGGTATGGGTCTCATCAGCGGGCGCAAGGCTTTCCAGCGTCCGATGAACGAAGGTGCGGCGCTGCTGCGTGCCATCCAGGATGTGTACCTGTGCGATGATGTGACGATTGCGTAAGTAATTGCCCGTTTCCAATACGAACACGGCACGCCACGAGGGTCGTTTAATACCCTCCTGGCGTGCTTTTATATTTCTAGGGCTGTTGGAATTTTTTCAGCAGCGTCACAGTGACCGCATCGCCGCTGGGTGAGGTGGTATCCGTGTTGGCAAACAGATACAGATAACCCTGGCTATCCACCGCCACAATCGCGGCCTGATTCAGGTTGCCGCCATCGGTTGACCATTGGGCGATCAAATTGCCGTCTGCGTCTAATTTTTTCAGGAATTTGCTGCCGACATCCACCACATAGATATTCCCTTGCCCATCCACTGCGAGACCCAGCGGACTCTTAAATAAATCATTGTCCACGCCGCCGAAGATGGCAAGGACGTTGCCGTCGGGATCGAACTTCTGGACACGATGATTGACACGATCCGACACGTATACGTTGCCATCAGCATCCAGGGCGATGTCTTCTGGCCCGGACAGCGCCGCCGCGCTGAACTGACCATCGCCTGTGCCGGTTGTACCCCATTGGCTGATGAGTGTGCCGTCACTGCTGTTAAATTTTTGCAAATAATGTTTGTGCGTGCCGAAGTTGTCTACATAGGCGTTGCCATCGGGGTCAATGACGATGCTGGCTGGCCCGCGCGGGGATTCGGTCTTCCAGGTCATCAAAAAGTTGCCGTCGTTGTCAAATTTCTGGATGCGGATATTGCCGAAATCGGCAATATATACGTTCCCCTGAGCGTCAACGGCGATCCCTGATGAAATACTAAAATCACCGTCGCGCCCGCCCGTCTGGCCCCAATTGGTGACGAAATGGCCGTCGCGGTCAAATTTTTTGATGAGTTTGATGCCTGCCGTGCTGACGAAGATATTGCCCTTTGAATCGACGGCGATGTCGTTGGGCGTAATCAGCATGGTATCGGGCGTGAACTCGGTTTGCCAGACCAGGGTCAGCGGCTCACTGGTGGGCATCGGGGTGGCGGTGGTCTCCTGGGCTTGTGCCAGACGCGGCGAAAAATTCAATACCATCACAGCGGTGAGCAGAAAGAGTCCAGATGAAAAGTGCCGGAATCGCATACCTATTGCTCCTGAAAATGAATAGTCCATCCGCCGGAATGGCCGGATGTCAGGTTCATCGTATGCGATTGTGGGACGGGGGGCTTGTAAATATTTAACCAGTTGCAAGCTGGCGCACATACCGGGCGTGCTGAGGATGCTCGGCCTGGACGCGGCGGCGCTGATTCAGGTAATCCGTTGGACAGAGTCCAGTGAAGGCGGCGAATTCGCGGTTGAAGTGCGATTGGTCGTAATACTCAAATTGGTGGGCGATGTGCGTCCAATCGGCAGGCTGCGCCGGGTCGATAGTGTAGAGGACGTGCAAAAAGCGGTACATGCGCGCCAATTCTTTGGGCGTGCCGCCGACCAAGCGCTTGAACTGCGCGATCAGGTGCTTCTGACTGATGCCCATCTGGTCGCTCAAGGCGCGAATCGAGAGCGCCCCGTTTGAAGCGGCAATCTGGTTGACAGCGTTCTGCATGGCAGAAAGTCTATCCGGGGCTGGGCGCAGACGGGCTAATAATAGACGTTCCAACAGGGAAAAACGCGCTTGGTTGGTGGGCGCGGTGTACAACTGTTCGCGCATGTCGGCGGCGAAAGTGCCCCAGACGGCATCCAGCGGCACGACCTGATGATGCAGTTCTGACAATGGAATCTCCAAAAAAGGATATGCGCCGCCCGGTTTGAAATCGACGATGAAAAGCTGCATATCGCGCGGCCATTCCACGATATGATGTGCGCCGCGCAGCCCCAACCACCAGCTATCGGAACAGGTAACAAACGGTTTGGATTCACCGGCTTCATAGGCTTTAAACGCGCCGCCGAAGTTAATCATCAGATTGTGCCAGGGCGTGGGCATAATTTGTTCGCGCGTATAGGGCATGGATTGGTCACAGTAATACACGCAGTTGATATAGGCATTGAGCGGCGGCGATGGGGTGAATTGCACGTAAGTCATGGCGCAAGTGTATTTTTGTCCGGCGCGCGTGTCAAGGAAAAGGCTGCTTATCCCTTAAATGCTCCATTTAATTTGCCATGCTCGATGCAGGATTGGCAGTAGGCGTAGAGCGCATCGTAGACAATCCATTCGGCAGCGTTGAGGGCGTGGTCGTCTTTGTAACCCAGGTGACGGAAGCCCTCGGCGATGGCGTTGAGTCCCGTGCCTTCGGGCTGATTCCAGAGCGTGTTATCGGTGTCCGCGCCGTTCACGATTTTGCCCAGCAAAACCAGCGCCAGATTATCGGTCAGGTTGTACTTTTTGAGAATGGCCTCGAAGGAGCATTCTTTGCCGTGATGACCGAGTTCCACATCTTTCACGTCGAACGGGGTGGCGTTTTCGCGGGCGGCAACATCCATGACCTGATCGGCGGGCACGAACAAAAACTCAGCTTGGGGATCAACGAACTTTTTAATCAGCCAGGGGCAGGCTACCCGATCCACTTTTACACGTTCGCGGGTGATCCACTTCATGGTCAAAACCTTTCTATTCCACAACTTTTGTCCAAAGCAAAATAATTTTCAAAGTATGTAATTTCATATTATCACGTTCTGCGGGGCGAGTTCATCCACCAGCGCCGCAACATGCTGGAGAATCGCGGCGCGGGCGGTGGGCATGTCCTGGCTGACCGCCGGAATATCCCAATTTGTGATGCGCTCCGGCGCGATGTCCAGATCAGCCAAAGCACAGCCCATCGAGATAATACGGGCGGCGTTTTCCAATTCTGCGGTTGTCACATGGCGCGGCTGATGACCAGACACATCCGTGCCTTCGGTCAACAGCATTGCCGCCACCGCTGGCGCGACCTGCGCGTCCGGTTCGGTTCCGGCGGAGTCCGCCACGAAGGGCAGCCCCTTCTTCTGCGCGAGACGGTTGAAATACACTTGGGCGATCACACTTTTCGCAGCGTGGTGCGGGCACAAAAACAAAATCGTGTCGGTCATTGCAGTCCTCTTTCTCGGTCAGGCATTCGCGCCCAACTGTGCGTACAATGCTTCGTAAATCAGGTAGCCGCGTTCGAGCGCCGTTTGGTCGTCGGGGCTGGTCAGCCGGATACCCTGGCAGATCATATCCAGGCCATAAGCGGCGGGTTCTACCGATACAGCCTGCACAATATCGGCCTCGTCTACGATACGGGCAATCGCATCCAACACGGGATCATTCAACAGATACTCGTGCAAAATCGTGTAGAACGAACAGTGACCGCGATGATGTGACAGGCGCACGCCGGGAATATCGAACGCCTCGGCATCGGCTGGCAGTGTCTTTTGATTCGGCGCGATGAATTGAAATTCTGCCCCCTTGTCGATGAAACGTTGGATTAACCAGGCGCAGCCCATCCGATCCACGCCTACTTTTTCCCATGTGACCCACTTCACGATGACCGCCCTTCCCGTGCATCAATCAATTTGTCGCGGACGACATTGCCGAGTTCGGATTCGAAATAATCGCGTGCTTTGGCCTGCTGATAATCGCGCGCCAACGTCGCCAAATCGTTGTCGGGTAGTTCCAGTTTGGCGAGGATGTCGCGGTAGACAACCTCAACCTGCTCGCGAAATTGGCCGACCAGATTGGCCTGTTCGCCGCCAACCAGTAATTCGCCTTCCCAGAAGGTCGCCTCGCCGCCAAAGTCGATAATCTCACCCGCCAACCACTGAAATTGTTCGCGCGTATGCGGGTTGGCAGGCAGCACCCACAGCGAGTCATGCAGCAGCAGCGCCCCCAGGCGTTTTAATTTGCGCCACACGGCTACACGGCGCGCGCTGGGTTCCGATGGGATTTGATAAGCCAGCAGCAGCCAGGTCATACACCCACCACCAGCGGATACAGCGCCAACCCGATCCCCGCCGCGATCAAAATCAGCACCGGTTCAGGAATTTTTTTGGTTTTCCACAGAATGGCAGCGGTGATGACCGCGATCAGTAAGGTGGGGATGTCGGTCAGCGAACGGCGTGCGATGACGATTACCGCGCCGCTCAATGCCCCAATCGCCGCAGCCGTGATACCCTCGACAAAGGCCGCGATGTCTGCCCGTTTACCATATTTTTTGAAGTACGGCGCGGGAATAATGGTGAATAGATAGCAGGGCAGGAAAACGGCGATTGCCGCGATGCTGGCTCCGCCAAAACCCGCCACCAGATAACCGATGAAGCCCACCGTAATCACCACCGGGCCAGGGGAAATCATCGCCACCGCGACGGCATCCAGAAATTGGCGTTGGGTCAGCCAGCCGAAATCCTTGACCACGCCGCTGTAGAGAAACGGCACAATCGCCAAACCGCTGCCGAACACGAATGTCCCGGCTTTCAGGAAAAAAAGTGCCATATTGACCAGGGACGACGGATCGGTATGGGTGGCCTGCGCTAATATCGGCAGCGAAGTAAAGCTGGCGATGGTTTTTCGAGGCAACTTCGGCCAGGATTTGGGTGGCGCTTTGGCAAGCCACACAACCACACCGGCCAGCAGGAACAGAAGCACTTCTTCAGATTCGGTGATGAATGTGACCAGCACCGACACCGCAAATATCGCCCACAGTAATTTGTCCGTGCCGATGGATTTGCGCGTCAGTTTATAGGCGCTGTGAACAATGATGCCGATCACGCACGCGCCCACACCGTAAAAGACGGCTTGCATCCAGGGCAGTCCGCCATAAGCCACGTAAGCCCAACCGACGATCACAACCATCACGAATGAGGGCAGTACGAACGCCAATCCAACCAATGTTGCGCCCAGGATGCGATAGTGGACATAGCCCATGTAAATCGCAAGCTGTGCCGCCAATGGGCCGGGGGCAAGCTGCGCTAAGGCTAACCCTTCGCGGTAATCGCTATCCTGAATCCAGCCGCGCCCTTCGACCAGATCGCGGTGCATATAACCGACCAGCGCCACCGGCCCGCCAAAGCCTGCCGCACCCAGCCGCAGAAAATAGCGGATCAACTGCCACAGACTGTAAGCTGCTTCGTTCTCTACTGCTACCGCAGTCGCCATTATGATCCCCAATGTAACAGCCGTTACTTTGTAACAATGGTTACATATTAGGTGGATTTTCTGAAAATTGCAAGCAGCAAAAATGCCTCTAAAAAGAGAGGTTGTGGAATGGGAAAAGATGTTTGAAGGGCAATTGTCGCTGTAGGGGCACGTCAGCGATAGGCCCATATGCACCAACTTAAGGAATGGAGCTTCCTAAACCGATTTTTCGTCGGCTATCCGCTTGGGGTTCAAAACCCCAAGCTACGGGAAAACGGTAAACCTCTGAAGAGGTTGAAGCACGACTTCCTAACCTCTTCAGAGGTTTAAAATCCTTTTTGTAGCCAGAGGTTTTGAACCTCTGGCGGCAAAACCGGTCTTAAGTTGGTACGCATGGGGCACGTCGGCGATAGGCCCTCTTGAAAGCTTATCAGTTAGAGATCACCGCCCGATAATCGCGCCTCCAGCCACACTAATTCCTTCAACAAAAGTCCGCGCGTCAGGTCATGTTCGGAGTCGTCCTCGAAGGTCAGATAATCCAGATATAAACCCACGCGGTACAGCGCCACTCGCTCGGCATGATGATCCGGCAAGGCACGGCGGCTGATGTATCCCGCGTAGAATGCATCACTGCTGCCCGGTGACGACGTTTCCAGGTCGTCGTCGATGCGGAAATCCCAACTCGGATCGCCGGACTGCGCCCATTCGAAGTCGATCACGCCGCTAATCTCGCCGTTCTGTTGCAACATATTTGAAAAGTGATAATCGCCGTGTACCAACTGCCCCTGCTGCACCAGCGCCAACAGCGATCCCATTTTTGCGCGGACAGCCTCAATCCGCACAAAAATTGCTTCGGGCAGCAGGCCAAGCTTCCGCACCTGCCCGATATAATCCTGGAAAAAATAGGCCACATACGCCGCCCAATCCGCCATGCGGACGCCCGCCGCCACATTGAACAGCAGGCCGAATCCATCCGATGGATAGGCGTAACTGTGGATGGTCGCCAGATACTCGCCCGCGCGGTAAGCAATCGTATGCTGTGCCTTCGCAGTCAGGTCAACGAGGCTGTCATGCACGGTTTTACCTGGCAATTTTGAGAGGATCAGGTAATCATAAGGCGCGAGGGTTTTGCTGGCGTCGTAGGCGATCACATCTGGCACGGGCACATCGCTGCCACGCAGGGTTTCATACGCCCATTTTTCGCTCGCATAGCGGCTGATCCCCGGCCAGTCATAATCCTCCAGCACATCAAAACGGATCACATAGGCATCGTTGACAATCGAGGTGTGGTTAACGATCCCGCGCGAAGGCCGTTCAATCGTTTCAATTTTTCCCAGATTGTGCTTATCCCAGATGGCCTGTACGATTTCCGGCGTGATGTCGTGTGAGATCATGTTTTCCTTGTATTGGGTGGATAGAGCACGGTACGAGCGGATTCTACACGCTGTCTATATATACTCAGTTAAACCAGGCACGTTTGCGCCGGGAAAGACAGAATAAAACATAAAAGTGAGCTTAGAAATGATGAAGGCTGTGCATGTATTTTGTGGTTTGGTTGACTTCAAATAGTGTAGTTCTGTTTAACTTTGTGCAAGGGGGCACAGCGCTGCTGCACCCCTATAATATTGCCAACCTGGATTACAGCCGCAAAAATGGAAGCCGCCGCCGTAGATTCCGCAGCAGCAGGAAAATTTTGATGGCCTGTGGATCGTAGAGTGTCAGATTCGGCTTGGTCATGAGTTGATTATCGACCAGTACCGACTGCGGTTTCACGAAACGCATCAAGCCTTCTGGCCCGTTGCGGCGTCCTATGCCGCTGTTTTTCACGCCGCCCATCGGCAGCGAGGGCGTCCCAAACGTCCATTGAGTCGTGTTCACGCACACATCGCCGCTCTCGATCTGAGTCGCAAGCTGTTCGCCGCGTTTCAAATCTTTGGTGAAAACCGCCGCCGATAAACCATATTCGCTGTCGTTCGCCAGCTTGACGGCTTCTTCGGCATTTTTCACGCGCATGATCGGGATGAGCGGGCCAAACGTTTCTTCGGTCATCGCCAGCATATCGTGGTTGACGTTCGCCAAAATTGTTGGCTCAAAAAATAAGGGGCCGAGGTCAGGCCGCCGTTTACCGCCGTAAACCAGTTCCGCGCCTTTATCCAGCGCATCTTTGACCTGCGCTTCGGAACGCAGCAGTTCGCGCTCGTTGGTCAGGCTGCCGACATGCACATCGTAACCTTCGCCGCCCCCCATAACGAGTTGATTGGCATAGTGCCGAATCCGCTCAATATATTGGTCGTAAATCGCATCTTCAACGTACACGCGCTCGGTGCTGATGCATACCTGTCCGGCATTTTCCAGCGCGCCGATGAGTGTGCCGCTGGCCGCCAGATCAATATCGACATCCTTTAGGATAATCAGCGGGTCTTTGCCGCCCAATTCCAGGCTGCATGGGATCAAGCGTTCGGCGGCGCGCATGGCGATTTTGCGTCCGGTGGCGGTGCTGCCAGTGAACGAAATGTAATCCACCACATCAATCAACGCTGAACCGGTAATGCCGCCACCCGTGACGATTTGGATCACATCTTTGGGGATACCTGCCTTATGCATCAAATCCACCGCATAGAAGGCCGTAAACGGGGTGATTTCGCTGGGTTTGAGCAAAACCGTATTCCCCGCAATCAGCGCCGGAATCAAGTCAATAAACGCATTATTGAGCGGGTAATTCCAGGGCGTGATAAATCCGCAGACGCCGTGCGGCTTATAGTAGACGCGGGCGGTCTGTTTGCCTGGGAATAACGAGCGCCGGGTTTGCGGATGCAGCAGCCTGGGGGCGCGATTGGCGTAGTAGGCCACCACATTGTCGATGACCACGACTTCCAACCACGCGCCAATTTCGTTTTTGCCGGTTTCCGCGCGGACTTTTTTCACCGCGTTTTTCTGGTCATCCCACAGCAGATCAGCCCAGGCACTCAGCAGTCCAGCGCGTTCCTTGACGCTGCGTGCCCCCCAGGCGGGCTGCGCCGCGCGGGAGCGTTGTGCGGCAGCGCGTACCTCGTCGGCGGTCATCACCGGAATTTTGCCGATTTCCTCGCTGGTGATCGGGTTTTTGACCGCGATCTGTTCGTGTCCTTCGACACCCTGCCAAGTCTCAGTACGTTCGACCACTGCCATGCCGCACCTCGCTAAATTTAATTTTGAATAAGTCGTTAGCTAAAATTCGGTAAACGTTTCAAAACGGACGAAATATATTTCGTCCCTACAAATTCGGGACTGTAGGGACATGATATATCATGTCCGTTTTCTTGTATTGCCGAATTCAATTATCAACGGTCAATATCTCGTCCGTTTTGGAATTTGCTTTGCATTCTGGCTAATTGCTGACTGCTAAAAGCTATTGACTTGAATTATATCCGCAAATTTGACCTATGGGGTGGGCAGCAGCGCCAGCACCCGCGCCGGACTGCCTGATCCGCCCGTGATGGGCAGCCCGCCGATGACCAGCGTCGCGCCCGTCGGCGGCAGTTGATCGAGTCCACCCAGGCATTCCAGGATCATGCCGTCGCCTTCGTACATGGCATAACTCGCGCCATAATCGACATCATTGCCGGGGTCAGCACCGTGCGTATCCGTGCCCAAACCTTTGACTTTGCGCTCCGTGACCAGAAATGCCGCCGCGTCCGCGCCAAAACCCGGCCAGTGCAGCACATCATCAGCATCGGCGTTCAAAAAGGCTTTCGGATCGCTCCATTTGTCCTGCCAACCCGTGTATAAAATCACCACACTTCCGGCGGGGATTTCACCATTCTTGGCTTCCCAGGTTTTCACGTCATCCACCGACAGCCGGTAATCGGCATCTTTGGCGGCGGTGTCGCGGATGTCGA
>JBDTNB010000068.1:0-32715 GCA_039933955.1 Chloroflexota bacterium | reverse complement strand
AAATCGCCAAATTGGTGATGTCGGATTCAAACCCGGATGTCGCCAGCCAGAAATTAATTGATCTGGCGAATGAACGCGGTGGCGAAGACAATGTGAGTGTCATCGTCATTCTGGTGGAGCAGACTATACCCCCGGTTGCCCAGCAAAAAGAGGCTGTGATGCTAGCCGCCGCCGACGATGATGAAACACTGGTGCTCAAAGACCGTGCCTCAATGCGTTCCAGTTTGCCCGATACCGAGAAACTGTCTGACACAGAAAAGTTGTCCCCTCAGCCGGATACTGGTGAACAACCCGTGCCAGACACGACCAAAACAGCGAATGTGGTCACTACCGCGCCGCCACCTGCGCCACCGATCACCAGCACGCCGCCAGTTGACGATTACAAAATGATGGCCGAACCGCTCAAAGACACTGGTGAAGACAGTGTTCCGGTTGATGACGACGCCACCCAGGATTTCAACCCAATTTCGGATGACACCATCGACAAAGTGATTTCGATCCGTCCGAGCGCTTTGCAAGACGCGCCCGATTACGAAAAAGAACCGCCTGTGGTTCAACAAGAAGGCCAGATGGAAGGCCGCGACACTTTGCTGCCTGACCAATAATGACCAAACCATTGTCCACGCCAGAACCCTTTGATGCCCGCCGCCTCCCGGATGGGCAGTTAGATTGGGTGCGTGCCGCCGTCGAAGGTTATGCTGCCCTGGTGAACGCGCTCTCCCCAGACGAACGTAATTTATACGGCAGCATTTGGCGTTACCTCGCGCGCCATCATGCTCCGGCGACCTCGCGCCAGTTCAGCCATTTGAATCTGGCTCCGGTAGCGGTTAGCCAATTGATGGAAACCCTCAATGACCAGAAATTGTTGTGGTACGACAATGACCTGCGTGCGGTGCTGCAATGCCCGCCGTTTTCGGTGCTGCATACCCCGCATCAGGTGAAAGTATTCGGCTGGGAGCGTATATATGCGTCCAGTTTTGTGGATATTCCCGTCACGTTCATGGTCTATGGGCCAAATACCTGGCTGACCGCCCAGACGGTTTGCCCGCGCAGCGGCGAAACCCTCTCCTACAAAATCAAAATGCGCGAGGATTTCACCCTCCAGTCCGACCCCCCGCGTGAAGCATCGCGCTGGCGCATATGGATTCCGCGTCCGGCCCACGATGACGCCGAAACCAATCCGTATCTGCAATTTCACCGGCTGCGTTCGCGGATCAACGCCTTCAACAGCGAAGGCGACCTGGAAATGCACCGCGAATATACCTCCCCCAATGAACCGGGTGTGATCTATACCTTTGAGCAGGCCATGTATCTGAGCAGCCTGCTGCTGCTGGCCTACGTGCAGGTCGCGGACATGGTGTAGCCAAGCCAGATTTTTTCCTGCGAAATCAACGTCTGATCCGCAACTTCTGTGGTAATATACGCTTGATGCAAGTTGATTCGCATTGACAAGGATGCACTTCGATATGGCTGTCGATCCCAAGAGTAAAATTCAGGCACTCAAGGCGCAAATTCAAGAAAAAATCCAAAAACTGCTGGCTGAGTTTGCTGATGGTGTGATCAGCCGGGAGCAGTTCCACGCGGTTTATGAGCGCTACACCAGCCAACTGGCGATGGCCGAGATGGCAATGCGCAGCAGCAGCCCGGATATGGTGATGGGCATGGTGCAGGACGGCACATCCACGCTGGTCGTCAAAGAAAAGTACATGGGCAAGGCTGTCGGTATGACGATTTACAACAACCGCAGCGGCACGTTGTTAGAAACACTGGGGGATTTTGATGTACCGCCGGAAAAATTATCGCCCATTCTGAACGACTTTTCGTTAATGATGGAAAGCGGCAAATTGGTCGAGCGTGAAGTACGCAAAATTGGAGCGAAGCAGTGGCTTCTGTTCGCCGCCGGGAAATTCACCACCGTTGTGACGCTCTTCCACAATGAACCGTCCGAACAGCAAAGCCGGGAAATTGAACGGCTGCACCATGATTTTGAGCAGGCCAATGCCTCCTTCTTCAACAAGGGGCAGGTAGATGCAAGTAAGCTGGCGTATCCATTTTTAGTTTTCGTGCAAAAGAAACTTACCTCAGATTGACGCCGCGCGAGTATCCATTATCCGATGGAGTACCTCGCCGCTAAATATTGTGCTGCTGTCTCCTGTTCAGCCATAAGCTATATTTAATATTTATCCCTTTCCGCGATACGTAGTCGAAAGGGATTTGCATTAGATTAGTGTCATTTTTGGTCGCACGGGCTGGAACCGTTTGGAAGGGGAAACAAAGCGCGTTAGCATATTGATTCGATTTTTATGGGAAGGCGTCAACGCTTGTATCCTTAATCCTTTTAAGAGTTGTAATGGTTAATCAATTTCCGTCGTTCTAATTTTTGCAAGAAGATAAAAATGGGTCTTATTCAATCACTTCTCCGCTGGCATCGGAATTTGCCGTATACGGATCCTCTCAAACGCCGTTTAGCCCCTGTATTCCAGATATTCCTGGTAAGTCTGATCGTCATCCTACTGTTCGCAATTATTTTGAGCCTCATGATTAGCGGCCTGACCGCCCAGGGCATAACCAATTTAGCGCCCGCGCTGGTGTTTGGGCTGGCTCTAGTCGGTGGTCTATATGCGCTGCGCCGGGGCAATTTCAATTGGGCGATTGGTATCATCATTGTTTCACTGCTGCTGAACCAGGAAAGAACGTTGTTATTGAGCGGATTCCTGCGCAACCAGCAGGCGCTCCTGACCTCAATCTGGGCGTTGATGCTGGCCGGATTTTTGCTCAGCCGCCGCTGGCTTATCCTGACGGTACTGGTCAATTTTGTGGGCGTGGCCTTCGTTGCCATTCACGAACAAGCGCTGCTCACCCCTGAGCAGTTGGCATCCGGTGGAACAACCCCTATCGCCCGTTTGACCGGATTCGCCCTCATTATCCTGCTGACCTGCATAATGATTGATACCTTTGCCAGGGTATTTCGCGGCGAACTTGAAGCTTCCACTCAGCGCGAACACAAGCTTGAAGCCGAAATTGCCGCCCGTGAACAAGCGGAGCAATCACTTGCCGAGCAGCGCGAACAATACCGTGTGACACTGTCGAGCATCGGCGATGCCGTAATCGCCACCGATACCACTGGGAAAGTCACATTTTTAAACGAGGTTGCCGAAACTTTGGTTGGCTGGACGCGCGGCGATGCCCTGGGTCAGCCATTGGTCAAAGTGTTTTCGATTTTCAACGAAGAAACGCTGGAACCGGTAGCCAATCCACTGACACGGGTTTTATCGGAAGGGGTGGTGGTCGGGTTAGCCAATCACACCGTTTTGCTCACGCCGGACGGCAAGAAAAGCCCCATCGCGGACAGCGGCGCACCGATCCGCAGCAATGACGGGAAAATTATCGGGGCGGTGTTGGTTTTCCGTGATGTGACCGAAGAGCGCAAGTCCGAGGTCGAACTCAAAGCCAGTGAAGAACGCTTTCGCACGATGGCCGACAACGCCCCGGTTCTCATCTGGATGTCCGGTGGTGACAAAGGCGGCACGTACTTTAATAAACAGTGGTTGGATTTTACCGGGCGCAGGCTCGAACAGGAACTGGGCGTCGGCTGGTTGGAAGGCATCCATCCCGACGATAAAGATCGCTGTTGGGAAACGTATACGAGTGCCTTCGACAAGCGTGAATCCTTCTCGATGGAGTACCGGCTGCGGCGGGCGGATGGCGACTATCGGTGGGTGATCGACAAGGGCGATCCCAATATCTATGACGACGGCAGCTTCATCGGCTATATTGGCTCCTGCATGGATATCACCACCCGCAAAGAGGCTGAAGATCGCACCCGACTGCTGCAAATGCTCACGGCAGCCCTGTCCTCAGCCTTAACCAGCGAAGATGTGGCGCAGGTGTTCATTGAAAAGGGCTTTTCATTGTTGGGTGCGCAGCGCGGTACAGTGGCCTTACTCAATGGAGATAACACTCTGGAAATTGTGGGTCAGTACAACATGCCCAACCCCCTCCTCGAAACCTATCTGAATGCTGACCTGGATAACACGCCGTTAGGACAGGCTATCCGCACCCAATCGCCGGTCTGGATTGAAAATTTTGTAACCTACCAGAGCTTATTCCCAGAGCTTGCCAATCAGGTTTCAACTGCTGCCCAGAATCCGGCCATTGTCTGTTTGCCGATGATCGTCCATAACCATACGATTGGCGGCATCAGCATCCGCTTTGACCCACAGCAGCGCTGGGACGACGAACGGCGCGCCTTTATGTTGTCGCTGGCTGGACAATGTGCGCAGGCGATGGAACGGGCGCAGCTTTTCCGTCAGGCGCAGTTAGCCGCCGCTGTAGAAGAACGCCAGCGGCTCGCGCGGGAACTGCATGACGCGGTGAGCCAGACACTTTTTTCGGCGACTATCATGGCCGAATCCCTGCCGAATACCTGGCAGCGTAACCCCCAACGCGGCATAGAATTCCTGAAACAACTCGTGACCTTGAATCGTGCCGCAATGTCCGAGATGCGGACGATGCTGCTGGAACTGCGCCCGGAAGCGCTGCTCAAAACCAACATGTCCACTTTGATTCAACAATTGATTGAAGCTGCAAAGGGACGGCGCGCGGTTGAAACCGATTTGGTCATCGAAGGTGGGGACATCACTTTGCCCCCGGCGGTGCATGTCGCTCTCTATCGTATTGCCCAGGAGAGCATCAATAATATTTTGAAGCACAGCGAGGCAACCGAATTTTCGGTTCACCTGCACATGGATGCTGCGCACGCCCAACTGCGTATTCGCGACAATGGCAAAGGCTTTGATCTCACGGCGCTGAACGACGGCTTGGGGTTGGAAAACATTCGCGAACGGGCGCAGGCCATCAACGCCGCGCTCGACCTCCAAAGCCAGTCTGGTCAGGGAACAGAAGTATTTGTGAGCTGGACGAGCGAAACCTGAACCCGATTGCGGTAATCGTCGCAGATGTTCGGCATAGTCGAACATCTGCTTGCTTCGTCTAGGCATTCGCCTAGAATGAAATGTTTGTGACACTGTGCGTACCCACTACATACGGTAAAAATTTTGGCTCATGTTCGGAGAAAGTGAAAATTGTTGATTTCTAGGGACGACACATAGGTCGTCCCCTACAAAAGTCACTCTTTTTGAACAAGAGCCAAAATTTTTAAGCCCTAACACTTTTTTCAAGGAGAAACAGGATGCGACGATTATTATTAGCAGGGCTGCTGTTCGTCGTTTGTGGGATGGTTCCAGCGGTTGTTGCCCAGGATGCAACCGCCACGCCGACAGCGCAAGTTGTTGAAGTGACGGCGGCGGATGGTCTGAAACTGGTCGGCGATTTTTATGCGACGCCCGATGCAGATGGCGAAAAACCGGCTGTTCTGCTGCTGCACATGCTGGATAGCAGCCGCAGCGCCTGGGAGCCGTTGATTCCAGCCCTGACCGCCGATGGCTATAATGTGCTGGCGGTTGATTTGCGCGGTCACGGTGATACCGGTGGTACGCGCGATTGGATAAAAGCCCAGGACGACACCCAGGATTGGTTGTCATGGCTGCGCGAACAGCCCAGCGTGAAAGATGACAGCATATCCATCATTGGCGCAAGTGTGGGAACAACATTAGCGCTGGCGGGATGCGCGGCAGATGAACAGTGTGTCACCGCGATTGCCTTATCGCCCGTCACCTGGCCGTCGATTCCGAGCCAGGAAGCCGTCTCAGACGGGTTGAAAACCCGATCAGCCATGTTGATCGCCAGCCAGAGTGATCGCGGCAGCGCCGATACTCTGCGGGCACTGGTTGGGGTAGCGAAGGGTGAAATTGAGGCGCATCTGCTCAAGGGTGGCGCGCATGGCACAGCCTATTTCAATCCGCACAATACCACGCTGAAACCCGTGACGAAAATGATCCTGGATTGGTTGGACGCCCATCGGCCAGTGGCGGAGAGCTAGCAGCAATCGTACAGCAAAAAAAGCACAGAATGTCGTAAACTTGCCCATAAAACAAAAATCATGCTTTTCAGCCCACTTCGAGTGTTCGAGTGGGCTTCCGTCTTTTTGTAGCCAGAAGTCTGTGTGCCGTCTATTTCTGGCGGCGCAATTGCAATCCTTTTGACGCTTGTTGACCTTATGGAAATACAATTGAATAAAGTCAAGCTACGTGCCTAACGAAACCTTCACCAACGTGCCGAATTCCACGCGGACGAACTGCTTGACTTCATCGCTCCCGGTCAGGGACAGCCATAGGCCGCCCTGTGCTCCGACTTTGAGCGTGAAATCAAAGAAGGGGCAGCACAGGCGCTCGTTGGCGATGAAATTAGCCGCGCTGCGCAGAGTCAGGTTTTCGCTCGGTAAGCGGAAAGCATAGCCATCGGCGAGTTCTTGCACTTCAGTCACGGACGCAAACAACTGCTTTCCAGTCAGCATATGCTGGTCACGCTCAGCAGCATTAATGGCGCTGAGGTCACAGGCAATAACCAGATTTTCTTGCTCGGACATGAGAATTCCTCCTAGGATTTTTGGGTAATTCGAATCGAACGTGACATTGGAGACTTGCGCGACGGATTGCGTAGGCTGGACTTTGCTCCCCAACCAGCGCCATCCCAATACGAAGCTGACGGCTGAAATGAGAGTCAGACCGCCAAATATCCAGCCGAGATGCGCGGACATCCACAGGGCGGCGGGCGTCCCGGCCAACAGCGCGATGACCAGCGGAACCAGCAGGGGTGTACAGCACGGGCTGGTCAGGCAGGCAATCCCAAACATGACTGCGCCGCGTATCCTACGCCATGCACCTGGGCTTTTATCTGGCACGGCAACAGTCGGAATAGTCACCGATGCCGCAGGGGAGCAACAGCTACAGGCAGCAATCTCTGTCGGGGTTGTTTTTTGGCTTATGCCAATTGGATAGGATACTTTTGGTAACAAGTTTCCTCCTTTCGAGGTGGGTTTGGGCGTATCGCCCGCGTCTGATTTGCAGTGTAATATTTGAAGCGCACTTCAAGTCAAGGGGTCAAAATGATGGCAGAAATGACGATTGGCGAAGTCGCCAAACAAGCGGGAGTCAATACTTCAACCGTGCGTTACTATGACCGTCTGGGGCTGCTGCCCAAGCCCAGACGAGTCCACAAGCACCGCCGTTTTGATCCGAGCGTGCTCCACTGGCTGACGCTGATTGACTTCGCGCAAAAAGCAGGTTTGACGCTGGCGGAAATCCAGCGCTTGTTTCACGGTTTTGAGCCGGAGACATCGCCTGCCGAACGCTGGCAGGTGGTTGCCGAACAAAAATTACCACAAATTGACGCGCTGATCGCCCGTGCCCAGAAAATGAAACGCCTGTTAGAGCAGACGCAGCAGTGTCAGTGTGCGCGATTGGAAGACTGCGCCAGCCCGAATCAGGATGTTTGTGGGCCTCAGAATGTGACCGAAATTAATGTTTCAATCTATGAGGAACTATGAGCGACAAACGAGTGCAGTTCGATTTTGAGATCGACTTTTCCAACGGTGGCGGCATCCAGGGGCAGGGATTCCGGCTCGATATTGACGGTGACGATATGCCCGACAAGGCGCTGGCAGACTATATCGTGGCGGATATGCGGCTGTTGATGGTCGGTGAAGTCCGCATTTTGAATAAAAAAATTATTCAGGAAAAACATAAGCGTCAGGCCGAGGCGGGGACGCTCGAACGCGGTCAAACCTGCATAGATGTTAGCCACGTTGTCGAAGATGGCCTGATTACTTATAAAGGACTGCCCGCGCCGATCATCTGCGATTATTTGAGCCGCGAAGAATCGCGCAAACGTTATGCAGCGGGGACGGAATTTCAGATCGGCAAAATCGAAATGGTGTCGAACACTGGCACATATATCGACAGCCCTTTCCACCGTTACGCAGACGGTAAAGATTTATCGGAACTGCCAATGACTTCGATTGCCAACCTGGAGGGCGTGGTTGTGCGCCAGCCGTTCAGCGCCGGATTAGCCATCACGCGCGCGGTCTTCAACGATGTCGATGTGTGGGGCAAAGCCGTGCTGGTGCATAGCGGTTGGGATGCGCATTGGAAAACCGATGCTTATTTTGAAAACCATCCCTATCTGACCGCCGACGCTGCCGATTTTCTGCTGAAAGCGGGCGCAAAATTGGTCGGGATTGATTCGCATAATATCGACAATACGGCGGGCGGCGAACGCCCGGTTCACAGCGCATTATTGGGCGCGGACATCCCGATTGTCGAGCATCTGTGTGGGTTGGAGCGCGTGCCGGACGCGGGTTTCAAATTTTTCGCTGTGCCGGTGAAGGTCAAAGGCATGGGGACGTTCCCGGTGCGCGCCTTCGCATTGACGGGCTAACTAGAAATGGAAGCATAAACATGCCAGCATTCGATCAATGTCACGATCAAGTTGCAAGAGCAATTCAAAAAGAGGGATGGCAAATTGAGGATGAGCCATTTCGATTGCTCGTACCTCCGCGCGTCGGGTTCGTTGATTTGCGAGTATCGCGTGGGCAAAATGGTCATTTTGAGCAATTAATGTTGATTGAGGTGAAGTGTTTTCCTGATGAAGACAGCACAACCCGCGATTTATATGTTTCGATTGGGCAAGATCTGGTCTATCGAGCAATGATCGCAGAACTAGATTTACCCGAAGTTCTATATTTAGCTGTGCCACAGCCAATTTTTGAAACTATTTTCGACCAATCAGTGATGTGGGTCATAAATGAGAGTAAAATCAGGTTAGTGATCGTCAACTTAGAGACGGAGACGATTGTCCAATGGATCAGATAGTAGACTTAACTCATATCGTTCAGCAGCAAATTGAAGCTTATGCCAAAGGCGGTTGGGCAAAGGCTAGAGGATATGCCATAACGGATGCCAAGCGTAATATTTATACGGTGATAGGCGTTCCAGATTATCCACGTAAATTTCCAGCCAGCATTGTAGTCATGGCGCGCGTCGAAAACGGTAAAGTGATTATTGAACACGACATTACCGATAGGCCGTTGTGGGAGGAATTGGTGCGGGCGGGGATTCCGCGTGAACAGATTATTTTAACGTATGCCGGGGAACAAATGCCGGAAGCCTCGTAAACAGAAGCAATGTGAATCAAAAAAAGGCGCTCCAGTTGTGGAGCGCCTTTTTGATTCCTGACCATAGAATAGAAAAACCCCTCGGCGCGCACCCAGGGGTTTGACTAACCTATAGAGTGAAGCTCTACAGGATTTAACCGCCATCATAATCCCCTTATATTGGATCGCCATAAGATTAGTCTTAAAAATAATTCTGACAATTTGAAGGTAAGAAAAGTCCAAAGCGGGGCTATCATACGTATAGTAGGCAGCAAAAAAATGATGATGGGGCAATGCTTTTGACTACGACACTCAACACCTTTGATGCTGGACGCGCAGTGCTGGAAGATTATCTGGATACCAGCCTGTATCCGGCGCGCCTGATGGTTTCGGAAGCACAATCGCTGGCTGATGCGCTGGCGGCGGGCAGTATTCCAGCCGATACGCGAATGCTGACCTTTGAACATGACAGTGTGTTATACACCTTTCCTATGTCGGTTGTGCTCAGTTACAACGTGATTCAGGGTTCGATCCAGGACAAGCCCTGGATGATGACCTTTTGCAACGCCTGCAATACCGGCATGGTGTTTGATCCGGTGCTGGACGGGAAGCTGCTGCACTTTCGGCGGCGTGGCAGCTACGATGGTTTGCTGCTGATCTGGGACGAGGAAACCAATACCTACTGGCAGCATATCACCGGCGAGGGTTTGCACGGATCAAGCGCGGGCAAGCAGCTTCATATGATTACCACTACGCGGCAGATGAGCGCAGGCGAAGCCGTGGCGATTAACGGCGGCGCACGGCTGCTCACCACCGCGCTCACCGAAGCGCAGCAAACCCTATCGGGCATGATGGAAAAGATGCGCGCCAAACCGGAAAAATTTGATGTGGGAATCGTGGCGACCATCGCCGAAGAGGACAAACGTCGCCCGCGTTATGAGTTGGGTTTGGGCGTATGGAGCGGAGCCGGGGAGACCAGCACCTTTTTCCCGCTGGTGATGATGCATATGCACGACAATGCCTTGCTGACCGAATTTGACGGGCGGCGGCTGTTGATTTATCAGGTCGAAGGCGCGATTGCACCTGTCGCAGCCTATGTGGATGCGCGGCCTCTCGGCTGGCAAGATGATATGCTGCGGTTGGATAACGGCACATCCATTAAGGATGATACGATTCGCCACGCGGACGGCTCGTCGCAGCCCCTCGAACGCCCGATGCAACTGCTGATGCGCTGGTACGGATTCGCGCTGACGTTTCCGGGATGCAAAGTGCCGGATTTTTAGTGATGAGTAACGAGTAATGAGTAAAAGAAAACACAATCCAGGGTGAATGACCTATCACTTTTAGTCATTCGCTATTTTTCCGTATCCTCCCAAATGCTTGTTTAAATTCGATTTACATAACCCATCTATCGTATGAGTGGAGCCAGATTTAGGCGCGGGGTTTTGGCTGCCAACCCATATGACGGAAAATCGCGCGTGCGAAAGCAGTAGAGTATGGAGCGACGAGGGGTTAATTACGACGTTGGGATTCAATTTCACGAGGACTATTTATCGCGCACGACCTTTGACGCCGCAGTCGTCCACCGTGAGCTTGAAATTATCAAACAGGATTTACACTGCAACGCGGTTCGTATTTCCGGCACGGATATTGACCGATTAATAACAGCCGCAAAAGATGCGCTCGATCAGGGTTTAGAAGTCTGGCTGTCACCCCATTTGCATGATAAAAATCCCCAGGAAACGCTGGAATACACTGTCCGCTGCGCCGCTGCCGCCGAAACATTGCGAAAAACCAGTCCCAGGCTGGTCTTCATCGTGGGATGCGAATTAACCTTGTTCATGCAGGGTATCCTCAAGGGCGATAATTTCATGGAGCGGCTGGGCAGCCCGTTATCCGTGTGGTGGAATTTGAAAATTTTAAAGGCGCACAACAAACCGCTCAACACCTATTTGACGAAGCTGAACAAAGCAGTACGTGAGGTTTTTCACGGGCAAGTCACCTATGCATCCGCACCCATCGAGGCGGTGGATTGGCGCTTGTTCGACTTCGTATGTCTGGATTATTACCGCGCGAAAGCCAACCGCGATTCGTATGCCGAACGGTTACAACGGCACTTCAGGCACGGCAAACCGGTGATAATCACCGAAGTCGGCTGCTGCGCTTATCAAGGTGCAGAAGACAAGGGCGCACGCGGTTTTATGATCGTTGATCCGGTGCATCGAGACCAAATCAACGGCGATTATGTGCGCGATGAGGGTTTACAGGCACGCGAACTTATCGACCTGTTGGGGTTGCTGCAAAAGTCAGATGTTGGGGGCACTTTTGTGTTCACGTTTGTTGCTCCCAATTTACCCTACAACGAAAATCCGCGCTGCGATCTCGACATGGCAAGCTATGCGTTGGCGAAAACGTTGACCCATAAACATGGCCTCACCTATCCCGATATGCCCTGGGAACCGAAATTGGCTTTTCATGTGGTGGCGGACTTTTATGCCAAGCAATAAAAGGTCATTTTAGGCCAAGAACATCCTTTCTTGCTGGCCTACGATTTCCCTACGGAGCAAGACCCGCGCAAAAGTTGTGTCTATAATCTGCGCCCGATTGATTAGCGGAGGGACATAGATGCGAACAAAGCGACACATCTTCTACGCGGCACTGTTCATGAGTATCGTCGTGGGCGGGCTGCTAGCGCTTACACCGACAGCGGCGCAGAGTGGGCCGGACAGCTTCGCAACCGCACAAGCGGCTGTGCAGCAGTTGTTCACAGCGACGGCGCAGGCCAGCGCTTACAGCACCTTTTCGCTGACGGTAGACGTGATGTTCCAGCAGGCGCAGACGGCAACGGCACAAGCCCAACGCCTCGCACCGTCTCCAACGCGCGCACCGACCAACCCCATGACAATGACCAGCTTTGCCCAAACATTGTTGACGAATACCGCGACACCCATACCAAGTCAGGCTGATCTGTTAGCCAATCTGGGTGGCGAAGTGATGCGTGTGGATGGCGGCACGTTTCAGATGGGAACCACCCCGCAAGAAGTCGCAAGTGCTGTCAATGAATGTGTGAACGGTCAGGGCGGCAACTGCCAGATCGCTTTCGGCGAAGATTCCGCGCCACCGCACCCAGTCACAGTGTCCGGTTTCGCGATGGAGCGCACCGAAGTCACCTATAACCAATATTTATATTTTCTCAATATATTAGGCGCAGGCAGCCACTTGAACGGCTGTGATGGACAGCGCTGTGTAGAAACCCGCGCTGAAAATGCAAACAGCAATATTTTCCTTGAAGGCGGTCAATATCAAGTCGTACCCGTCATTGGCAATTTCCCGGTGGCAAATGTGAGCTGGTACGGCGCGGATGCTTACTGCCGCGCGATTGGTCGCCGCTTGCCAACTGAAGCCGAATGGGAACGCGCGGCACGGGGTTATGGCGACACCATTTATCCCTGGGGCAACGACTGGAACCCCGGTTTCGCCAAGACCAGCATTTCGCCAACAGATGAGGTTGGGCCGTTGGCGGTGGGCAGTTTACCGGGCGGCGGGAGTGCCTATGGCATCCTGGATATGGCCGGGAATGTGGCTGAATGGGTGAGCGATTGGTATGACGCGGCTTACTACAGCAATTCAGCCGCCAGCGGACTCGATCCTAAAGGGCCGCCCGCAGGCGAAGAAAAAGTCGTGCGCGGCGGGTCATGGGATGCGAAACCGTTTTTCGCACGCAGCGTCCACCGCCAGAGTGCCAACCCAAGCGGCGGCTATGCCTGGATTGGATTCCGCTGCGTCGAAGATGTAATTCCACAGCCGCCAACAGAAGTGCCTTCAACACCGCTGCCGACTTTAACATTCAATACCAATAATCTCACACCCAGCCCGACATGGACGACCATTCCGAGCGCGACTATTACGCCAACGCTCGCGCCGCCGCCCATTCGGGTCACACCTACCGCAACGCCGACGTAAAATTCTGCACGGGCATGTCACCGACATGCCCCTACATTGAACCTAAATTACCCCATCACCTCGCGGGCGGCGCGCCAACCGGATTCGAGCGCGCCGTGTACGGTTTGGGGGTTGGTGTCGTAGGCGGTGGCTTCCCCGGCAAAAAACAGGATATTCTTTTCCGGTTGGGCGAGGATGGGTCGGGCATCGGCATAGCCGGGTGGAATATGAGCATAACCACCCCGCGTATAGGGTTCTGCCGTCCACGAAATACGCTGGGCAGCCACACACTGTTGACTCAATTTTGCGCGGGGTATCCCCAAAATGACACTCAGTTCATCTAATCCGACTGCCAAAGCATTTTGTTCATCCATCTCATCGAAAAATCGGGCGTTGGCTGCCGTGATATAGGCTGAAATGGTAGCAGCGCCTTCGCGTCCATATCCGGGCGTCCACCAGCGGGCCGCCACCCCCGGATAGGCCATAAATGTGAGCGAGTCGTCCCACAAGGGTTCCTGAAAACGATAAATCAATTTAGCCGCCGCTTCGGTACGGAAGGCCCGAATAGCATCTTGTTTTGATTCACTCAAGGATGGAAAGAAAGCAATGCTACTGCTTAACAGCGAAACCGGGATCGTGATGATGCATTTTTGAGCCGCAAATTTTTCATTGCCGGATATTACCATCACCTCATCCGCATCCCAAAAAATTTCGGTCACGGGCGTATTGAGTTGAATCGGCAGCTCCTGGCTGTACCAATCGAATAAGGCAGCGTAACCTTCTTCAATGCGGAATTCCTCGCTTCCGGCGTGGTCAGCGCCCATTTCGCGGATGAGGTCGTAACAGGAGAGCGATTCGATGCCCGCGCAGCAGGTTTGCGCCAAGAGTACGTCCGCGACCCGGAGCGCATCAGCATCCCAACCGCGCTCACGTAAATATTCCGCTAGAGATATATCCCCACCCCCTAACCCCCTCTCTACGAAGTGGGGAGGGGGAATCAGGGCAGGCATTTCGTGGTAATCGTGCAGCAGACCGTCGATAATGTCGCGCGCGTGGGGTGAAAGATGCGTTCGAGGCAGAGCGGGCTGATCGGGTTCCGCCCACCACAGATTATCCATGCGGACAACAGGGATGGTGTGCAATCCAGCCTGCCACACGAGGTCGTGGGTGGCGGCGTGTTCGCCGTGAATAAATTCCGCGCCAAGTTCGATGGGAAAATCGGCGATAGTGTAATCCGTCCAGGCGCGTCCGCCAATGCGATCACGGGCTTCGAGGATCAAAATATCGTATCCGGCGTCGTGGAGCATTCGGCCAGCGGCTAATCCCGCCGCCCCTGCGCCGATGATGATGGTGTGCGGCATTTTTGGAGCCTTTAGTTCTTAGCTATTAGCGGTTAGCAAAGACAAAAGATTGCACTGCATTGGTATGGGCATTCAGTTGAAGGTTGATAATTAAATTCTGTACTTCAGGAAGACGGACGAAATATATTTCGTCCCTACAGACGCGGTCTTTGGTAGGGATGCTAACGCAACATGTCATGTCCCTATCAAAAATTATTTCGTCAACCATCAATTGAACGCCCCTCACAAAACAAATTTATGAGGGTGATTATGGCTTAGGAAGCGGAAAACTACGACTCGACCAGCGGCAGCGTGATGCAGAAACGTGTGCGGTTTTCGCCATCACTCTCGACAGTGATTTCCCCGCTGTGGAGTTCAACAATTTCTTTGGAGAGGCTGAGGCCGAGCACCGTGCCGCTCACTAATCCCTGACTAGCGATGGAAAAGGGCTGGAACACATGCGCGATCATATCCTGTGGAATGCCCGCACCGTCATCTTCAACCTCAATGGCGATTTTCGAGTCGGGCTTATCCAGCAAGCGCACGAGAACATGACCGCCCTTAGAGGTGCGGTTCACGGCGTTGGATATGAGGTTAGTCAACACCTGGGCGATACGTTTGTGATCGACAAATACGATATGCTGACCGGGCGATAGATCAGCAGTGAGGCCGATTTCGCGGCGCTCTACCCTGGATTTGAAGCCTTTAATCGCCTCGTGAATCAGGTCTTCAATTTTGGCCTTTTCGCGTTCGAGCATCATCACACCCTGCTCAAAGCGGGCGACATCCAGCATTTCGATAATCAACTGCTGCATGTAGGCGGTGACGCTCTCCATCACCTGCAAATGTTCTTCCATTTTGTCGGGCTGTTTGCGCAGCAGGTGCAGGCGCGTGCGCAGGTTTGCCAGCGGGGTTTTGAGTTCGTGGGAGGTGTTGGAGATGAAGCGTGTTTTTTGCGCCTGGAGGATTTGCTCCTGGCTGGCATCGCGAATCACGGTCACAAGCCGCGTTCCGTGACCATTGGAGGTGCTGAGGGGCGCACCGATCACGCCGACTTCAACCTCGCTCCCATCCTTGCGATGGATTTTATACTGCCCCTGCCACATGCCACCCTCGTCGGTCACACCCTGAATGACCTGATTCAGGCGCACCAATTCGCGGATGAAATGCGACTGGGTGTCGCTGGGCGAAGGTGAGGCGATGACCTCATCGGGCGCGTAACCTGTCAGACGGGACAGGGCGCGGTTGGTATAACGGATATCCGCACCTTCGGAATAAACGACCCCCTCGTCCATCGCATCGAGGATGGCCTTGAGTTGGGCGCGTTCGTTTTCCAGTTCGGCGGACAATTTGCCAACATGGAGCTTCAGTTCTTTATAAAAAAGTGTCCCGTCGGCTTCCAGTTGGGCACGTTCGTCTTCGGCACGGCGGGCAAACCAGATCACCATCGCCAGGGCGAACACTAACAGCAGCGTCATCACGCCCAACAGCAGCAATAACTGCCTGCCGGATTGGACGAGCACCGTGCCCCACTCGACCCCGCGCGCATTCTGGTCAATCAGGCGCAGTAAATCGCTGAGGGTCAGGCCGATGGCAATCATGGCACCGAACAGCAGCACTAACAAAATCACCAGCGGGATAATCCTCGGTGTAGATGGCATCCTCGCCTGAAGGTTGGATTGCGTCTTCTGGTCTTTCATAAACGTTTTATCCCGCACAGCAGGTTTATCGTGTCAATAGTGTGATGTGGGATAAGTTTAATTAGAAGCATCTATGATTGCTATCCATCTTAGGTCATATCTGCACAAACGTCTTATCCCTTAGACTCTATCGTATTCTATAGTGTGCGCAAAGGGATAGGAAAGTTCAAAACAATACAACGTGCTGAGTTCAGAGTACATAGGAAAGGCGAAGACAGTAAAAAACGCCATGTTTGGCGTTCAAGGTACAACCTGAAAGCGATTACAACTAAGCCAGCGGAAATCAGGATCGAGCATGAGGGGACAGGATTAAACAGGTTTAACAATACTCGTAAATTCCATAACAATCCGATTGATTCTGTTTAATAATCGCGGGTTACGATGGGCGCGTAATGGAAAACCATTTCAGTAAACCTTTTGAACGATCTTGAAGGAGACTCGTGAGCATGTTGAAAAATCGCCTTATTGTCTTATTCGCCCTTCTCGTGGGCATTCTTTCTTTCGCAGGTGTCGCTGCGCAAGACATGACGGAAGTTCCTGGTTCAGGCACAATCACCGGCCCGGTTGATGGCGCTGCAACCGAATTGAACGGTGCGGGCGCGACCTTCCCCAAGCCGCTGTATGACATCCTGTTCGCCGCCGAAGGTTCAAATTACAACACCCTGACCGGCCTGAAAGTGAATTATCAGGCGATTGGTTCGAGTGGTGGCATCAACGGCATCAGCGACAACTCGGTTGATTTCGGCGCCAGCGACGGCCCGATGAGCGACGACCAACTGACGGCTGCTGAAGCCAATGGCGGCCCGGTGCTGCACATCCCCGCGACTATGGGCGGCGTCGCGATCACCTATAACATCCCTGAATTGGCGGGCAAAGACGCCATCAAGCTGACCCCCGAAAATCTGGTTTTGATTTACCTGGGCGACAGCGCCTCAGCCACCGCCGCGAATTCGACTGTCGATAAATTCGCGCCCCTCGTGAAATGGAATGACGAACGTCTGGTCGCGGATAATCCCGATCTGGCGAACGTGGATAAATTCATCACTGTCGTCCATCGTGCCGAAGGTTCGGGCACAAGCAACATCTTCACCAGCTACCTGAGCGCCGTGAGCCAGGGCTGGAGCGATGAAGTGGGTGCTGGAAACTCGGTTGATTGGCCGACGGGCATCGGCGCACGCGGCAACGCGGGCATCGCCGGTAACATCGGTCAGACCCCTTACACCATTGGCTACGTGGAAGCCGGTTACGCCCTGGCGAATGACCTGCCCGCCGCCCAGATCCAGAATAAGGCTGGCAACTGGGTTACACCGACACAGGCCGCTGTTTCCGCCGCTGCTGCTGGTGTCGAACTGCCCGATGATATGCGCGTCAAAATCGTCAATGCTGACGGCGCGGATGCCTATCCGATTGCCGGTTTCACCTGGCTGTTGATCCGCCAGAACCAGACCGACGCCGCCAAAGCCACCGCCGTCACCAGCCTGCTGTGGTGGGTCACTCACGACGGCCAGAACATTGTGGCAAGTGCCGCTACAATCACCGACAAGAGCGATCCTCTGTTCGCCGCCAGCGGTTATGCACCCCTGCCCCAGGCTGCGATCACCAAAGCTGAAGCGCTGATTAAATCGATCACCGTTGATGGCAAGATGGCGCTGCCCGATGCGCTCGCCATGTCTGTCAGCTCGTAATACAGCTCATGTTAAAAGTCCCTTCTGGTTCAGGCCGGGAGGGACTTTGTGCTCGCGCAAATCCTGTTAAGAAACAAGCCGCTTCTTTAAAAATATTTAACCTGAGAAAACATCGATTCAAGTAGAATATTTACTTATCCCCTTTTAAAATGCAATTCAATTGATCATAGTGCGGAGGTAGTGGATGGCAGCAGTAACGCCTGCGGCGCGCATGGAACTCAGCGGAACCCAACGGGGCGACCAGATTTTCGGTCTTGTGCTCAAAATCGCCTCGGTGTTGATTATCGTGGTGCTGGTGATCCTCGCGCTGACTCTGGCAGGTTATTCGATCCCGGTCTTGCAGAAATACGGCATATCGTATTTTATCGGCAGCACCTGGAGACCGAACGCCACCGATACCAAACCGTCCGATTTTGGGGCACTTCCCTACATCTTCGGCACGATTGTCACCTCCATCATTGCCCTGCTGGTTGCGACACCGCTGGCAGTAGGTTCAGCAATTTACGTCTCCGAATATGCGCCAAAATGGTTGGGCAGGCCGATTTCGTTTGCCGTCGAACTGCTGGTGACGATCCCCAGCGTGGCCTACGGTCTGTGGGGCTTGCTGGTGTTGGTTCCATTCATGCGCGATACGGTACAGCCCTTCCTGCAAAATGTACTGGGGCCAATACCCATCATCGGAGCACTCTTCCAGGGGCAAATGTATGGTCAAGGTTTGCTGACGGCAGGTCTGCTGCTGGCGATCATGATCCTGCCCACAATTATGTCTTTATCCCGTGAAATTATCGCGCAAGTGCCACGCCTGCAAAAAGAAGGCTCGCTGGCGCTGGGCGCGACCAAATGGGAAATGCTGTCGATGGCGGTGCTGCCCTTCGCCAAGCCGGGTATCCTGGGCGCGATGGTGCTGGGGCTGGCGCGCGCCTTCGGCGAAACGATGGCTGTCACGATGGTGGTCGGCAATGCGTCGAGTAAGATCACCCCTTCATTATTTACACCCGGTTACACGATTGCCAGCGCTATCGCCAACCAATTTACCGAAGCCAACAGCCCGATTCACTTCAGCGCTATTGTCGGCCTGGGATTGATTTTGATGGTGGTCGCATCGGCCTTTAACATCGTGGCACGGACGCTGGTGAAACGCGCAACCCGTATGCCCGGTGGAGCAAAGTAGAAAATATCATGGCACAACTCAATCGAACCAACACAATGACCACCTCCGCTGCGGCAGCCGGAACGCTCACCCGCGACCAACTGGCAATCGCCGAACAATCCCGCCTGATGCGCCGCAAAGCAGTGAACAGTCTGATTACCGGCGGCCTCACGGTTTTGACCGTCTTATCCGTTGCGATCCTGTTCGTGATCGTCTTCAACGTTTTGCAAAACGGCATCGGCGCGATCAGCCTGGATTTCTTTACCCAGGCGCACCGCCCTGCCGGGGTTGCTGGGGGCGGTATCTGGCAGGCCATTGCTGGTACGCTGGAAATGCTGCTGGTGGCGGCGCTGGTCTCGGTTCCACTGGGCATCGCTATTGCGGTTTATCTGGTGGAATTTTCAAAAGGCTGGCTGGGTGCGGCAACCCGCTTCACCGTCGATTTGCTGCTGCAAATGCCGTCCATCGTCATCGGTATTTTCGTGTGGGCGGTGCTGGTGCGCAGCGTGACCGGTTATTCGGGTATCGCCGGTGCAATCGCCCTGATGATTATCATGACGCCGATAGTCATCCGCAGCGTTGAAGAAATTTTGAGGCTCGTGCCCGATTTGCTGCGCGAGGCCGGATATGCGTTGGGATTGCCGCGCTGGCGGGTCATTACCAAAATTGTCGTGCCGACAGTGCTGCCCGGTATTGTGACCGGCATCATTTTGTCGCTGGCGCGCGCCGCTGGTGAAAGCGCCCCACTGCTGCTGACGGCATTAGGCAACGATTTCTTCAACGCCAACCTGTCGCAGCCGATGGCCGCCATTCCTTTGCAGATTTATGTGTACGCTCAAGCCCCTTCAGCAGACTTAAACCAGAAAGCCTGGGCGGCGACACTGGTTTTGATTATCGTCATCGCTATTTTCAGTGCCACCGTTCGCACGGTTGCTGGGAGAACCAAGTATGAGGTCTGAAGTTCGCATCGCGGTCAGCGCGCCAACCTACAGCGGCGAAATAACCCGCGAAGGCCATGAACTCGAAGTCAAGAATCTTTCCGCCTTCTACGGCGCGAAACAAGCGCTCGAAGACGTGAGCATCAAGTACGAACGCAACATGATTACGGCCATGATTGGGCCATCGGGCTGCGGTAAATCGACGCTGATCCGCTGCCTGAACCGGATGCATGAAGTCATCGCCGGGGCAACCGTACAGGGCGAAGTGCTGCTCAACGGGCAGAATATTTACGCCAAAGATGCTGACCCGGTGCGTATCCGCCGCCGCATCGGTATGGTGTTCCAGAAGCCGAATCCCTTCCCCACCCTGTCGATCTACGACAATGTGATCGCGGGTTATAAACTCAACGTGGGCAGGCCGCCTCAGGGCACAAATTTTGATGAGATCGTGGAAAAGGCGCTGCGTTCGACGGCCTTGTGGGACGAAGTGAAAGACAAACTCCGCGATTCTGGTGGGGCGCTCTCCGGTGGACAGCAGCAGCGTTTGTGCATCGCCCGCGCGGTGGCGATTGAACCCGATATTCTGCTCATGGACGAACCCTGTTCGGCGCTCGATCCGATTTCGACGGTCAAGGTCGAAGAATTGATGCAGGAACTCCGCAGCCAATACACGCTGATCCTGGTGACGCACAACATGCAGCAGGCGGCGCGCGTCTCCGACAAGACAGCTTTCTTCCTGGCGGATGAACGGCGTATCGGAATGCTGATCGAGTTTGGCCCAACGCAGCAGTTGTTCGAGCAGCCGGAAATGCAGGAAACCGCTGATTACATTTCGGGGCGTTTCGGCTAAATTTTCAACCGAGATACAGAGAAATAATAAAAGGGGAGTGGTTGAGAGCAGCCACTCCCCTTTTTGATTCGACGGGGAAGGCATCATCCCCTCCCCCTAACCCCCTCCCCGCTTCGCAGAGAGGGGAATAACACCTGACATTTTGGCTGTCAGAGTGTCTTTCCCTCACGGATTGGTGATGGTGATGGTCAGGTTGAGTGGGCCGACAGTTCCGGGATGCATGAGATACAAATCGTATACGCAGTCGCCGGGGACAACAAACTGCTTAATCGCCGCGTTGATGCCCGCGCCGCCATCATCATCGGCGGCCTGGGGAATGCCGCTTTCGACCAGCACCAACATCGGATCGACGGTACTGTCGGGCGCGGTGATGGTTTCGATGGTGAGAATCTGGCCTTTTTTCACTGGAACTTTGAACGCATAGATTTGGTCGTTCGCCAGATTCAGAGATACGGTTTCGCCGGATTCGGGTGTCGGCTGACTGACAAATTGGCTGAAGTTACCCTTCGCCCACTGTGCTAAATCATCGCGTGACAGATCAGTCTCGCCCATTTGATGATACAGCAGCGCGCGGAACAGATAGGCATTGAAGTAGGTTGGCTCGACACGGATAGCAGCGGTGTAATCTTCCAGCGCTTTATCGTTCTGACCAAGATGAACATAACTGTTGCCACGCCAGGTGTAATGGAAAGCCTGATGTCCCAAGTTGATCGCGCTGGTGTAATCTTCGACGGCGCGCTGATAATCGCCGGACATATAGTAAGCGGCGGCCCGTTCGCAGAACAGATAGGCATCGTTTGGGTTGGCCTCGATGGCGCGGCTGAAGGCTGCAATCGCGCCTTCATAATCTTCCGCACGGTACGCCTTTTGCCCCTGAGCGAGATCGTCGGATGCCGCTACAACTGGAGGTGGAACGGTGGCTTCTACCGGCGGAACCCCATCCGCGGAAGTATCCATATGAAGATTGGACAGGTTCAGTGTCGGCCAGGAAATGGGATCATGACCGAGATCAATCGCTTTGTGGAAGTCAGCAGCGGCGAGTTCATTTTGTCCCTGTTGGGCATAAATCAGACCACGATTATTGAAGGCGTAAGCGAGCGTGGAATCGAGTTGAATAGCGTGGTTTAGGTCGTTCAGCGCGGGTGTCAATGATCCCTGTTTATATTCGGCAAAACCGCGATTGTTATAGAACATCGCCACAGATGGGGCCAGTTCGACAGCGCGGTTGTAATCGACGATGGCCTGAGCATAATTTTCCAGGTGACGGTATGCATTACCGCGTGCGTTATACAGGGCAGCGCTGTCGGGTCTGGTTTGCAGGGCGCAGGTATAAGCTGAGACTGCCCCGGCATAATTGCCCTCGGCGAACAACCCATCGCCCTGGGCTGATGTGTTCACTTCCGGGTCACAACCGCTGTCCTGGGCGCGCGTGACCCAAATCGACATGATTAACAATATCAGCGAGAAACCGATTGCAAAAAGCTTTTTGGTGCTCATGATAACCCCCTATGAGTCAGCCCATCGAAGTGATATGACTCCATAATAGGGTTGAACCGCGAATTTTATCTGTGTTGATTTTATACAGTTAGACTACGACTGGCCTACGCTGGCGTTTGGGAATCGCAATAGGGGAAACCTCACCCGAATTACAAATCGGTAATCATGAATAATTTATAGGGTGAAGAGCGGACGAGATATATCTCGTCCCTACAAAGCAACCAATCCCAAAGTAAATGAACCATCATCCTGGCAGCAAAAGGACACGACATGGCGTGTCCCAATATAATGATGAACATTTAGCGGATAGAATTATTCGATGGGCAGACCAGCCGATTCCCAGGCATCGATGCCACCGCTCAGGTTATAAATATTGGTGAAGCCTTGCCGCTGCAACAGGCTGGCGACCACTTGCGAACGGAATCCACTGCCACACTGGACAATGATAGGTGTCTGGCGCGGGAGTTCGGCAGCGCGATCTGGCACAAGCCCCATCGGGATATGATGCGAACGGGGGATATGCCGTTCACGATATTCGTCCGCGCCGCGCACATCCAGTAAATATGCGCCCTGCTCTTTGAGCAATCGCGCGGCATCGTCCGGGCCGACCTGACGAATCATGCCGCCATTTTTGGGCAGCACATCCGGCGGGAAATAACCGGGGATGTTATCGACGCCAATCGCGCGCAGTTCAGTCAGGATATGCGGCAAATCAGCTTCATCGGCAACCAGATAGGTCGGCGCGGCATAATCGACGTACCAGCCCGCCCAGGTGCTAAAACTGTTTTCAGTGGCGGGGATGTTCACCGTACTGGGCAAATGATTGGCAGCGAACACCAACGAATGGCGGGTGTCGATGACCAGGAAATCATTGGCGACACTTTTCAAAACCGATTGATCGGCGAGACGGCGCGGTACAGGCAGTTCACCGAGCAGCACCGGGCCGATTTTGTTGACGCGCTTCATGTGACCGAAATAACGCGGGGTTTCCGGCTGGCCTTCGAGCAGCCACTCCACAAATTGATTTTCGTCGGCGATCTGGAACGCCGGGTTGAAATATTTTTCATAACCCAGCGTGCTGGATGGAACCGCGCCCAGGCCTTTGCCACAGGCGCTGCCCGCCCCATGTCCCGGCCAGACCTGCAAATAATCGGGCAGGTCTTTGAGTCCCTGGATATTGGCGAACTGGTCGCGCGCGCCGATCACTTTCGTCCCGGCGAAACCGGCTGCCTCTTCAAGCAAGTCGGGGCGGCCTACATTGCCGACGAACAAACAGTCGCCAGTGAAAATGCCCATCGGGAGGTTGGCGTTACGGGTATCGGTGATCTGGAAGATGAGATGTTCGGGTGTGTGACCCGGTGTGTGAATCACATCCACCTTGATGTTGCCGACCTTGAAGGTATCGCCATCGCGCAGGAGGACGGTGCGGGTGTTGGCGAAGGCATATTTCCAGTTGGCATCGCCCATATCACTAAGGTAAAGTCGCGCGCCTGTCGCAGCGACCAGTTCCCGCACGCCGCTGACAAAATCGGCGTGGATATGGGTTTCGGTGACGTGGGCGATACGCAGCCCTTCATAACCGGCGGCCTGGAGATAGGGTGTGATGTCGCGGGCCGGGTCGATGATGAGTGCTTCGCCGGTTTCCTGGCAGCCCACCATATAGGAAGCCTGCGCGAGATGGGGGTCGTAGAAGTATTTCAGGAGCATGTTTCTATATCCTGGATTCTCTTTTCGTGAGAGAGCAAAACTATTTCGGGTGTTAACCTTTGGTTTCGATAGATGCAATGAGCTTAAGGGCCATTTTCGCCATTTCGCTATCCGGGAATTCTGCCAATGCTTTTTGATAATACAGCCGGGTATTTGCACCATCGCCAATCTGACTGTAACAAAAGGCGATATTTATGAGCGCCATCTCACGGAAGCTGATGAGTGATGGACTCATCAAAGTGAAATAGCGATAGCGATCAATCCAGGGATGATCGCTGAAAAAATGATAGCTTTCATTGTATTTCTCAATTGCTCCGCGATAATCATTGGCTTGTGTCAGCGCCATACCCTGCCGGTGGGATTTTAGGAGCAGCCAGCGTGAACCATAGGAATACAGCAAATAGAGAAACGAGCCATAAGCAACCGACATCATCAGTGGTTTAGGCGGGAACAGAAGTGCAATCAATACAATGAGTGCTGCCATCACCAACAATTGTGGAATGAGCATGAGCCAGGAAACCTGACGGACTACAGGCGTCTTCGACCCCATGAATATTCCTAGCCCTCGCGTTCGATGGGGAGACCTTTTTTGATCCAGCCCATCGTGCCATCGGAGAGATTGTAGACTTCCTGGTAACCCGATTCGAGCAAAAACTGTGCGCCCTGCATACTTCGACCTCCTACCGCGCAGACGACGACAACCGGTTGATCGCCGGGAATTTCATCAAGGCGATCTTCCAGTTCCCACAATGGAATGTGAACTGCGCCGGGGAGATGGCCTTGCATCCACTCGTGCAATTCACGGACATCGACCAGGATATGGTCGCCGGATTTAAAGTGTTCCTGATAGGATTCGCTGTCGATATTGGCAAAATGTGGTTGTTGGGGTGCATCGCTCACCAGTAAAACTCCTGTTTAAAGGTATAGCAGACAAGACCGTGCCTTGTCCCTATGGAGCCAATATTTCTTGACCGGACAAGCCCTGCCGCGAGCGACAAGCTTCATGTTCCAGTCAGGGTAATTTCATTATAATCGCAGTTGGTTATCCAATGGTCTTTATTGTTTGATGAGTTCCGAGAGATTTTGAACGAGCGAACGGGGATTGAGGGGTTTTTCGAAGTAGGCATCGAAACCGGCGTTTTGGGCTTCATCGCCCATATCGGTATTGTAATAGGCGGTTGCAGCCACGACGGGCAGCCCAGCAAAATGGGCATCGGAGCGAATCGCAGCCAGGGTTTGCCAGCCATCCATACCGGGCATGGATAAGTCCATGATGACCAAATCGGGCTGAACGTTATGGAGCATATCCAAACACTGCGCGCCGTTGCGGGCAACATACACCTGAATGCCGTGAAAATCCAGAATCTTAGAGACCATCGCCAGATCGTCGTCGGTATCTTCAACGACCAGCACTTTCCATTCCGATACATTCATTAGAGTTGTGCTCCTTGACCGGCAGCGATGATGCTGTCCAGGCAGTCTTGAATCGCCGCCAGCAGTGTACCGATGCGGAAAGGTTTGGTCACATAGCCGTCAAAACCGGCTTCCAGGGCGCGATCCCTATCGCCATCCATTGCGTGGGCGGTGAGGGCAATGACGGGTAAATGTTGGATGACCGGATTGGCGCGTAATTTTTCCAGCATTTCCCAGCCATCCATCTGCGGCATCGACAAATCCAGCAGAATGAAGGTAGGCGTCACGATTTCGAGCATCGACAAGCCTTCAATGCCGTTCATGGCGGTGTAGACTTTTGCGCCTTCATAGGACAACACTTTTTCGACCACATCCAGGTTGTCCTGTTCGTTATCAATCGCCAAGACAATCCAATTTTTCACGACTTTGGTGAGTTCAGCCGTCTTACGTTTCTCAGTCATAAATGCCTCTAGGTATGGTTATTAGTTGCTGCTGATGAGATGCCCGTTGCTGGCTTCCGGGGTGGGTTCGACGAGTAATGGCAGCGTAATCGTAAAGGTGCTGCCCTTGCCAACTTCACTGGTCACGCGGACATTACCGCCCATCGTGACTGCAAATTTACGCACAATAGCAAGGCCGAGGCCGGTTCCGCCATGCGCACGGCGAGAAGTGCCATCTACCTGCCGGAATTCATCAAATACGACATCCAGCATGTGCGGCGGGATACCAACTCCCGTATCGGTCACAGCCAGCGTCCAGGTAGCGTCTTCGCCTTTGCAAACTTCCAGCGTAAGCCCGCCCGCGTCGGTGAATTTGACCGCATTCGACAGGAGGTTGATCGCAAGCTGTTTGAGGCGTGACGAATCGCCCAAGATATTGGCTGGCATATGAGCGTCGAGGATGACATTAAAACTTAACTTTTTCTTCTCAGCCAGCCCTTTGGTCTGGAACTCAATATCCCGCAACCAGCTCTGAATATTGAAGGGTTTGCGGGCGATTTCCATACGTCCGGCCTCGACTTTGGACAGGTCAAGGACGTCGTTGATGAGGCCAAGCAGATGCTCTGCATTTGCGAGCACGCGCTCCTGATAATTACGTTGTTCCGACGAGAGTTCGCCGGTCATACCCGCCAGGACAATATCGCTGTAGCCGATGATGGCATTGAGCGGGGTGCGGAGTTCATGCGACATGGTGGCGAGAAATTGACTCTTAAGGCGCGTAGCTTCCTCGGCCTTGTTACGGGCGATTTCAAGTTCGAGGTTAGTCTTCACCAGCGCTTCATTCTGGGCACGCATCTGGTCTTCAATGCGCTTATGCTCGGTGATTTCGTGGAGGATGACGACACGTCCGGTCAGTTTTCCGCGACGATCTGTCAGCGATGACACACGCAGATCAAAAAAGCGTTGGGCGGGCGCTTCTCCCAATGAAATTTCCATGCTGTCTACCGAGCCAAGTTTTTGAATGACCTGCTCGTGTACCTGGGTGAACACGCGATTCGTTGGCTGACCAATCAACCCTTTGGAACGTTCTTCACCGATGATGCGGCGGACGGCGGCATTCAAATCAACGATCCGGTTTTGAGCATCCAGCACCAACACGCCGTCGTTGATGCTCTCCATGACCAGATCGCGGGCAACGGGAACAATATCGAGCAGTTGAAAGCGAAATAAACCCCAGGCCAACGCAAGGCCAGTAATTGTGAATGCAAAGGGTGTGAGGTCAATTGGGCTAATGCCAGCCAGATACAAACCATTGCCAATCCAGGGTGCAACACCCGCAATGAGCAGGGAGACAACCTGGCCTCTGTAAATTTCAGGCGAGCGGTAGAGCGAACGAAAGAGCAGAATGGTACTACCCAGAAGGAGGATATAGCCATAAACCGCGTGTAACCAGAAAACCAGCCCATGCGAGGCTGTCATTGCAGTGTACGGGCCAAGATATTGTATTCCAATTTCCGGCCAGATCAGCCCATGAAGGCTGTTTGTCCAGACGGAAACAATCACTATCGCTGGCTCAATGCACAATAGCAGGAGGTTACGGCGGGTCAGCCACTTGCCATTTCCCGTGTGGTGGAACACGTACACCGGCCAGGCGGCAATGACGGTGACGATCCCAAAATAGCTCACCTGCCCCCAGATAGTCTTGGTCGCGAGGTCAACGTAGATGTTTTCCAATACATTGGCTGTAGCCCAGATGGCCGCGCCGGTTGTGAGCACTGAGAAAATCAGCGCACCGGGGAGGGCACGGCGACGATAAGACAATATCGCCAGCGATATAGAAATCAAAGCGGCAATCGCGGAAGGAAGGACATACGGCGGAAATTGCAAGGGCATTGTATTTGTAACCTGCTGTAACATTCCTTAAGTCATTATAGTACAGTTCTTAAATTGATAATCCATAATATACGTGAAATTTTCCGTAATAATAAAAAAGAGGCGTCCCAGTTGGGACGCCTCTATGGGAAACCTCACCCTCTAGCCCCCGCTCAGTGTGTGGCTGAGGGGGGATTCAAGGGGAACTGTCCTGCCTCAATCTGACAGCGAGACAGCGACGCCATAAGCACTATTACCTACAAGTACAATCGTACTAGGTTCGTGTGATTAGTGAGGAGGCAAACTGGCAGCTACGGATTGGGCGGGGTGATTTTGTCCGTGAGTTCATCGACCATGCCGTCGAGCAGGTCTTTGATGAGGTCGCGCAAGTCATCGGGCGTGGTGGTGGCGCGGTCACGACCTGCTTTCGCGGCGTCTTCGACGGTGTAGCCGCCAATAACGGCCAGCGATAAGGTGATGACCAGCGTGAGCAGTTCACCGCGTACAGCCTGCACTTCCGGCACAGCGAGGACGAGCAGGCCGACGATCAACGCGGACAGGGCAACCACCACACGGCGCGATTTGAGCGCCAGCAGCACGGGGTCAATGACGGGGCGGCGCAGAGATTTGTCTTCGGGCATGAGAGACTCCTTTGGTTAACAGAAAGTACAGAGTGAAATACAAAAGACAGGGATAAGAAACCCCGTCCCCTGCCCCTCCCCGTGTACGGAGAGGGGAAAATGAGGAGAGGAGTTAAGGAATGTGGTTGTAGAGATTTGTCGGCGACAAACCCAACGGGGAATTGCGCGATTTTGAAAGTGGCGTGACGCGAGGGCTTACAGGTGCGAAGGAGAAGTTGAATTCGCGGTCAGGGGTTCGGCACGGAGCGAGACGATTTCGCGTTCAAGCCAGACGATTTTCTGGGCCAGGGCTACAAGCAGCGGGTCTTTCCCGGCATAGGGCGTGAGGTCGATTTCGGCAGCATCATAATCACGGCGGGCCTGATCGAGCTTCTGTCGGCTGATGAGCGCGGCCTGCTGCGCGACGGTGAGTGCCGAGGGGTCGTGGCTGATGACGATGGCGCGGGCCTGATCGACCTGGGTTGGCGTGGCATTATCGGCCAGATAGACCGTTACCTGACCAGCGCCGATGCTAAAACCGCTGGTGGCCGACCCGAAGGCCGTCCGCAGTTGCTCATCCAGCGCTTCAATATTCACGGCGGCGCGGTTTACGGTTACTTCAATCATTTACGATACCTCCCGAACAAAGAACTGTGGATGAATATCGCCGTTGGCTGTGCCTGCCCCGGCGAACAGGGTGGCTGTTCCGCTGTTCACCTTCCACTGTAATTTGAAGGTGTGCAGACCAGACGAAAGCCCCTGGATAAGCTTGAAACAGGTTGCGTTCATACGGGCGCTGGCGGTGCTGGGGGTGATGACACACAGACCATCATCACCGGCTGTGCGCGACCCATCGACTTCAACATCGAAGAAGACGGTAGCGGCGCTTTGCAAAATCGATCCGCAAAACCCGACCAGCACATCACCGCCCGCAGTGGTGATGGTGAGTGCGAGTTTCGCACCATCCACGTTGACGAACGAAGTTGAGGTGGTGGTGTAATCGCTGGATTCGTTGAGGATGTAGAGGGCGGTAGGCGGGGTCTTGATGAAATCGAAATTGTCACGCAGATGGCTGTTCAAAAGAGCAGCAGTGACTAATTCCCCCACTGACCACGTTTTGGGCGACGACCAAACTGAAGGCATAGGAAGTCCTTTCTTGAGTAACGAATGAAAGACAGTACCGAGTGCTGAGGGAAGATAGGTATGAGGTACGAGGGATGAGTGGAAAACAGTGCAAAGTGCAGCGTACAGAGTGAAATGCAAAAGACGGGAATGAGAACCCCCTCCCCCGCCCCTCCCCGTGTACGGAGAGGGAGAAAATGAGGAGAATTGAGGATGACAATCAGTAAGCGAGATAGGCGTCCTGATCGAGGTGGCTGGTGCTGACAATCCAGAAGGCATTAGCAGCGGCGCTTTCCAATAACCAGGAAACCTCGTGGCGGATGCTGCCCAGATCGACAGTATGTTCTTCGGCGATGATGAAGTAATCGGCGCTGTGATCGGTCTGGGTTTCGGTGACGGTGATGCGGTCAAACAGTGTTCGCGCCAGCACCTGTGTGAGCAGATTGGCGCTGCTCACCTGTATGCGGCGGACTTGACCGCGTGGGTCTTTGCGGCGTGTGAGTTCGAAGCGCGCCAATTGATCGGCGTCTTCCAGCGAACCGAGCGCGGGGAGATTCAGGGTTAGACCATTCAGGCCATGCAGCGAAACACTCGTCCAATCGGTCTGCTGCAAGGTAATGGGATCGCCCTGGATGATCGGTGTGCCGCGCAGCCGTGCCCCAGCCTGTAAATAGGCGACATCTGTACCGATATTGCGGAGGGTGAGCACAACGGCACTGGCCGAGAATTCTGACAGGCTGATCGCGATTTGCGCAGTACGCTCCTGACCTGTGCCGTCGGCGAGGGTATTGGCGAGGTAGTCGAAAAACGGTGTGGGAGAAATGGCAGAAAGCGCACCTAATGGTCGCTCGTTAGCATCGCGATAATGGACGATGATCTGAGAAGTTCCCGTTTCGCCGGGATTGATTTTCTGGGAGGCTGCCAGAGTCCAGAGGGTTGATCCAGGCGCGCCAATGCTGCGCGGGAGAATACGCACCCCGATTCGATTGACCACATCAGCCCCATAGACATAATCCAAGCCTTCCATGTTGTCGGCAAAGGCGGCGTCGGCGCTGACTTTCGCCAAGGCATGATGGCGGTTGTAGAAAACCAGCTTTCCCGCCATATCCACGAAAAAGCGCCCGCGTTCGGAGTCGGCGAGTTGGCGCAGGGCATCCAGCGCCGGTATCCCCGACAGCCAGGTATCTGCCGTGTAAGCGAAGGTTGAACGGCCAATGTCGATACTGCGCGGATAGGTCTCCGCCAAGCGGGTGTTGGTATCGAGTTCGGCGTGCGTGGTGAGGCCGATCAGGAAATAGCCTTTGAGGTGCGGCTGGCGCAGGAAAAGTTGTTCTAGGAGTGCGAGGATAATTTCGTCGGCGCGTTTATTCACCTGCGGCGGCAGCCGGACGATATTCTGCACCAGCGCGCTTTCCGGGCCAGCCGCATGGATGACAGCTAAGCGTTCACCCTGAGTCCCAGCTACCGGCTCGACACGGCTGATGAATCCGGTGAAATGGGTGCGTGTGGTCGTGCCATCATTGCTCTGGATGCGGATGGGTCTGCCCGGTGACAAATCGTTGGCGGTGTATTCCGGCGAATAACTCTGGGATGGATTGCGAACGGTGATCTGCGCGGCAATCGGCGCAGCGATGGACTCGTAGGGCGTTTCCAGGCCGAGCCGCCATTCCAGGCGCAGGACATCGGCGCTGATGTCTTCGCCAGGGTCGGTAAAATCGCCGTCGTCATCCCAGTCGAGGGTGACGGTATAGGTGGGAGGGGACATAGGGGTACGGGGTCTCCTTTCATTTGGGGAAAAGTTACGAGTGATGAGTAACGAGTAAAAGAGAGTACAGAGTGCTGGGTACTGAGTGCTGAGTAAAATGCAAAAGACAGGTAGAAGTCGAATCTGATTTTCTCATCACTCATTACTTCCTTTTCATACCTGAATGATCCAGGTGTGGCGGAAGGCACAGCCGTGATAGGGGATGTCGCCGTGTGTGAACAGGCCGGGTTCAACCTGGACGCGAGCGGGTTCGAGAAGTGCGCCAGACAGGGTGAGGTTGGCGCTCAGAGCGGCGATATAGGCGTCAATCAGGTCGATGACTCTGGGCAGGTGGGAACGCGCGCCACGTCCGGCGCTAACGGGCGCGACCAGCAGCAGATGCGTCACGGTATAGGTGATGGTGCGCGGGCCGCTGCTGAAGGCAATGGCGACAAAGCCTTTACCACGTTCTTTGATGCGCTCGTTTTCCTGGATTGTGCCAGGGAGCACGAGTAGAGCCGGGAGTTGGGCGCGGCTGAGTTCATCGGGCAGGGCGTCCACATCAAAGTTGTGGGTGACGCCGCTCACGGGCAGCGCGGACAGGTTGGTCAACGCAGAACGAAATGGGGTCATGGAGTCTCCTGGGGAAAAGAAGTACAGAGTTCAAAGTGCTGAGTGCTGAGGGAAAGGCGGGGAAATTAACCCCTCCCCCTAGCCCCCTCCCCGTGTACGTAGAGGGGGAACAGAGTGCAGAGAAGAAAATACAAGACAGGGAATGCCAATTGCTAACCGCAAAACGCGACCTTCAGACTTTGACAGGGTAACGGCGGTAAGGGGCGAGCGAATCGAGGATTGCAGCGGCGGCGGCGGCGGCGTCCGGTTCGCGGTAAAGATGGGCGGCATGAGTCAGGGCGATGGCGGCGATGTCCGGCGCGGGTTGGTAGGTGTAAATGGGCGTGTTCAGGGCATGGGAAGCGGCGGTTGTGCCGTTGACGCCGCGCAAAACGGTCAAAACATTGGTAGCGGTATTGACGGTCAGAACGCGCAGATATTCACTCTCGATTTTGAGCAGATGACCCACCTGAAAACGCGGTGTTTCGCCGGTGATGTCCAGGCCGTCGGCATCGACCACAGTGATGGATGTAGCGCTGCTGCTGAGCGGATTATTCTGCACCGTATCGGACGAATCGCGCCACGCGGTTGCCCAGCGCTCGTGCCAGCCCCATATGCCGGTGACGGTCACGGCCTGGATGGGGGTTTGCGTCCAGATGAAACTGCTGCCCGCTGTCAGCAGAAGACCGCCCGCCGGGGCATCATCCGGCAGGAGGACAACGTTGTTGAGTGGGACGGTGGTTCCATCGCCGTTGGCAAGAGTCGAAAGTTCGAGTAAATCGTCATCGAGCAGCAGTTCCGTCGGGCGGGTGATGGTGTGTTGAAGGGCGGCTTTGCGCGGTGCAAAGCGGCGTCCGGCGGCACGTTCAACCTGGTAAGCAGCGGCTTGCAAGGCGGCGATCAAGCGAGAGTCGTCGCTGGTTTCCGCGGCGACGAGTCCGAGTCGGGCGCGCAAGGCGTAGAGGGTGTTTAGCATATACATGTGGGTCTCCTTCTCAGTTAAAAGTTAAAAGAGGAAAGTTAAAAGTAGG
>JBDTNB010000067.1:0-33161 GCA_039933955.1 Chloroflexota bacterium | reverse complement strand
TGATCCACGTCAGCGGAATTCCCTTGTAATGCGCTGTCCAGATGTCCATCCCCCGATCCGGCAAAATCGTGAACGTCAAACCGCTGCTGTTGTATGCCTCGATGATTCGCATCCCGTTCGCCAGCGTCGATTGCCGGAAGTCGATGAACTGCCGCATATCCACGCTGTGTCGTTCTAATTCTGCCTGCGTCCAGCTTTTCGGGTCAACCGGCATAATGTAATGTCCTCTCAATGATAGTGTTCTCGGTAAGCGCGATTACTTTTGTAGGGGCACGACATGTCGTGCCCTCTTACTCTTTTCCATCGAGCTTATAGGCTTTCCTCCGTTTGTCAAAACCTGATTCGATACTCAGAAATTCAAACCATTTTCTAATTGACACATAAGATCATATGTTCTATACTGAATTGGTAAGAATCATGTGTTGTATAGTCAAATGGCGAAATTCGCGAAAACTCGCCATTTCGTTTTCGTCGTTTTCGCCCCCGCTCTCTCAAGCCAGGGCAAAATCGGCGAAATTTCCTTGCTTTATTGCCGAAAATACAGATCGGAATCGGCAGAATTTGCAGCAGATTCGGCAATAAATTCCGAAGGTATGACTGAGGAAGCCAATTATTTCGAGCCTCTGCGCCTGAAGCTTGACAATGAGTGAAAACAAACTCGCGCCGCCGCAGCAGCCGCAACAAATCAAAGGCAGTGGCGGTGGCACTATTCCCGCCACTGCCAATGCCGCCACAGCCGCCATGAAAAGCATCCTATCGAATGGTTTTGGTCTTTGAACTCAGTACCCAGAACTCAGCACTTTCTGCCTACAGCCCCAACTTGCCGGGGCAAAGGATGTTTTTCGGATCAAGCGCGTGCTTAATCTGGGAGAGGGTGTGCATCCCGCTGCTCCCATACTGCGCATCCATGAACGGCTCCAACCGCAGCCCCACGCCGTGATGGTCATTCATCACCGCCCCGGCTGCCAGCGCGGCCTCGATCCCGGCGCGGATGATGTCGTCATGAAGCTGCTTGGCTTCTTTCAGATCGGCTGGCCCAGTGGGGATTTTCATCCGCGCATAAATCATCGAACCCCACTCGTACCAGTGCGAAAAATGGGTATTGAGCGACAGATTCCATTTTTCCGGCACGGCAGCCCGCATCGCTTTGGTGGTCGCATAATACACCGCTTCAATATGCTCGAAATCCGCCACCACGTCCACCGTCCCCCAGATGCTCGGCAGTTCCGGCGCATACGGCGGATAGTAAAACACATAGCGCTTGTCCCACCAGATTTCGCTGACCGATTCGGGTAGGATTTTTCCGTTCAGCGACTTGCAAATATCCAGCGCAGTTTTGGCTTCCAGTTCAACCAGCGCCGGATACTCGCCGTCAAACATCAACACTAGCGTCGGATCGGGTAATTCCGTTTCCACCGCCCGTGACAGACTGTGCATCGCCGCCTGGGCATCATATAATCGCACAACAGCCGGACGCAAACCGCTCACCATGATTCGCCGTCCAGCTTCCACGCCGTCCGCTAGATTGCTGAAGCTGACCGCGCTGAAAACGCGCTTTTTGGGTAGCGCCCGCAGCTTGACCGTCGCTGCCGTAATCACACCCAGTGTACCTTCCGCACCCACCAGCAGTTGGGTCAATTCCGGCCCCGCCGCATGTCGTGGAACCGAAGGTGTATTCACCAGTTCGCCCGTCGGCGTTACGAATTCGAGGTTCAAAACATGGTCTTCGATTTTGCCATATTTGCTCGACAAAACGCCCGACCCGCGTGCTGCAATCGCCCCGCCGATGGTCGCCCATTCGGTGGATGCCGGATAATGCGTGAACGACAAACCACGCGCGTTCAATTCTTCCTCAAAGTCGCGGCAGATTTTCCCGGCCTCGACCACACACGTCAGCGATTTCTCATCGATCTTTCTGACCTGTTTCAGCCCGCGCACATCCAGCACAATCCCGCCCTGGTCAGCGTTGGCCGCGCCTTGCACCCCGCTTCCCCCGCCCCAGGGCGTTACCGACACATTCAGGTCGTTCGCCAGCCGGACGATCTCCGCGACTTGTTCCGGCGTTTCCGGCAACGCGGCTACATCCGGGCGGCTGATCGGTTCTTCCGCACCTGTCGCCGCAATCGCATACCAATATTGGTCGTTGGCATATTTCGTCCGCGCTTCTTCTTGCGCCAGCACATTTTTCGCCCCGACGATTTTGACCAGCGCCTCGACCAGCGAGGCATTCGTTACGGCAGCCATGCTTTGCCCTCGGTGAAATCGCGGTTCTTGATCGTCAGTTCCACCTTTTCCAGTTCTTCAACCGCGTCAATCAAATGCTGTGAGAACCGCTGGAAAGCAATCTCGCCCTTCTCGGCTGTACCCCGTTCCGGCACACCCATCACGCCCGAATCGGTAAATTCTTCGTGGTCAAACGGGAAATTGAAATACTGGTATCCCTGGAATTCCGCGTCTGGCATTCCATCTTTCTTCTCCCACGCCTTGCCCAACCATGTCGGCGAATGGGCTTTGTCCGTCTTTGCGCGATCCATCCGCACCAACTTTGGATTGTGCGCCAAACACTGTGACGTTTCGAGTTCGCCTGCGTGCCAGCCGGGAGTTTCCTCAACTGGCCCTTCCAGCACATCTTTCAGCATCCCGATATACCGTTCGGCATACGGCTTGTAGTAACCGATCAACGCGCCCGTCTCATAGCGCAAGCGCCGCAAAACCGGATCAACCACTTTGACGTTCGATCCGTGTCCGTTTACAAAAATCAGCCGGTTGAATCCATGATGAATTAAGCTGCGTCCCATGTCGTAGAGCACATTGAGATAAGTATCCGCCCGCAACGTCATCGTCCCTGCGCCAAATCCCGGTGCGCGCATATGCTGCGGTGAATAACCCAGCCATAGAGTCGGCGTATACATAATGCCCGCCTCTTCGCCCGCCCGTGTCGCCACTTCTGTCGCCGTGATCGTATCGCAATACAACGGTAGATGCGGCCCGTGCTGTTCGAGGCTGGCCTTAGGAATCAGGATCGTATCCGAATGTTTCAGATACTCCTGCACATCAACATAACTCAAATCGCCCAGACAAAATGAGGGGAAATTGAGCGATTTTGTCTTTCGGGTAGTCGCCATAAAATATCTCCTGACTAATTTACAGGCCGTCGAGTAGAGGGGCTTGTGCCACCCTTCTCTAATTACGATTGGTTATCGGACTAACTTCAACAAATCTTCAAGCACGGCATCCGCAAAGGCATCCTGGTTAATATGGGCATCAACTTCACGATAGGCGATTTCTTTTTTCAACCCATCGCGCAGAATATCGTTGCACCGCCGGTTCAATTCGGGATTCCAGAATGCGCCGCCCTCAATATCCATCACCGAGCCGCCGCCCAGCGGGACGACAACCGTCACCGGCCCTGTCGCCCGGTTCAGCTTCTCCACGACGAACTGTGTTGCGGCGAGTTGTTCCTCCGGTGTTACCCGCACCAGCGTGAATTCGGGATTATGGTAATAAGTTGGCCGGTCACGGAACGCATCTGGGATTTCGTGCTTCGCGCCAAACACGATGAAGTCCAGGCATCCTGGAACAATCACTTGCGGGATACCCATCTCCCCCGCCGCGTCCAATCGCGTCGCCCCGCCGATATGAAATCCGCCCGCGATCTGTCCCGCGACCTCACTCAAGGTGTAATCCAGAATCGCGCTGAACTGCCCCTGACGGATCAATTCTTCCATCGCTGGCCCGCCCACACCGTTGGCATGAAAGATCACGAAATCCATCCCCTGCACTTCGATGTGCGGTTTCATCCGCATCAATGGGCGCGTGGTATTCCCCAACATCGTCGCCGCAATCGACTTCGCAGGTTGATTGGCCTCGGTGAGCAGCTTACCGCCGCGCTGTTCGTATGCCTTTGCCATCCCGGCAATCGTACTGGCCGCGTTATCAAAGACCGTCCGGCTGATCGGATTCAATCCCAGAATATCCACCACCGAATGCATCACCGTCACATCTTTTGTGCCGACAAACGGCGCGAACTTCCGTTGCCCGGAGGCCAACGGCGAAACAATCAATTTAGGAAAACCCGTTGGCAGTTCTTTCATCGCGGCTGCGGCCAGCACCGCACCCTCAGCCCCACCCAGGGAGGCCACCCCCTGGATTTTGCCCGCAGCCAGCAAATCCAGGGTAATTTTGCGCACACCTTTGAGCATCCCTTCAACCGCTTTACCCCGGCTGCCCGCGTTCCGCAGCGCATCAATCGTCGTCCCGGCGGCTTCTGCGACCTGCTGGCGGCTGAAATCCGCTTCAATTTCAACCGCCTCACCCAGGATGCCCGAATCCAATACCAGCGCGTCGCAGCCCCATGCCCGAACCCGGTCACACAAATAGGCGGTTTCCGGCCCTTTGGTGTCCAGCGTACCTATGAGAAGGACGGTGGTCATGGCAACCGCCTACACACCGGCTTTTTTCAAGGTCTTGATGGTGTCTTCCACATACTTGGAATAGGCCGCATCACTCATCAAGTCGCTGCCGTGATCGCGGATGAACTTGAGTTCCGCCTCGGTAGCAGTGGTTCCGGCGGCTTCTGCTTTCTTTGCCAGCGGCGAACGATCCATTGGCACAACGAATTCGCTCGTAATCCAACCGTCATAGCCAGCTTTTCTCAGCGTTGAAATCAACTTCTTCCAATCCCAGTTTCCGCCACCAGGAGGGAAGCGGTTGTTGTCCGCGACGTGGAAATCCACCAGTTTGCCTGCTTTGGCCGTCACAGTTACGGCTTCATACGGGTCTTCTTCTTCAATATTGATGTGGAAAGCATCCAGGCAGACGCCGACATCATCGCCCACATCACCTGCCAGCTTGAGTGCTTGCTTGTGATTGTTCAAAAAGTTGGTTTCAAAACGATTGAGCGGTTCCAGGCCAATTTTGACCTTCTTTTTGGCCGCATGATCAGCCGCCTTACGGATGCCTTCAACCGCCCATTTCCACTCTGTATCCTGATCGGACATCGCGACAACCTTGCCGACTTCGCTGGGAACCAGTGTCAACAAAGTTCCGCCTAAATTAGCCACCAGATCAATACATTCCTTCACGTATTGCAGGCTCATCTCGCGATAGTAAACATCGCTGTGGATCAGGTCGCGCCCTTTAATCATGATCGTGACCGAACCATAGCACTCGATCTTATATTTTTTGAGGAGCTTGAGCGTATCTTTAACATCATATTTGCGCGGTTCGCCCATGATTTCAATGCCGTCATAACCCAGCTTTTGCAACCGCGCCAGCGTGACATCCAATGGTTCTGGGCGCATCCAATTATGCATACCAACTTTCATGACAAAATCTCCTGTGAATTAATTTCTTAAAACGAATTTTGTTTTATACGGGGTCTTAAACCCACGTTGTCAACCGTAACTGAGTTGATTAAAAAGACTGACGCGCAGTTGATTGAGATGATCGCGCATCGCCTGTTCCGCCGCTTTCGAATTATGGTTAATAATTGCATCCACTACCTGCCGGTGCTCTTCTGTACAAGCGGTTAATCGCGCTGGATTGCGCCGCGAATCGGTATTCGCGAGATGATGGACACGGTTACGCAGCAAGACAATCGTCTCCCCTAGCAGCGGATTTGGGCACGCCTGATGCATCGTCTCATGAAAAACCACATCGGCCTTTGACCAACGGCTGTAATCATCATCGTGTAACGCAGCCATCATTTCCTGTATGGCATGTTGTAAATGGCCGATATGCTCAGGCGAAGCCATCTCTGCGACCAGCCGCGCCAATTCTGGTTCCAATAAGGAGCGCATATGCACAACATCCAGTACATCTTTCAACGAACGCGAGGCGACAGTCACCGCCCTACCGGGGATAACCTGCACCATGCCTTCCTGCGCCAACTGCTGTAAGGCTTCTCGCACCGGCGTCCGGCTGATTCCTAGGGCTTTTGATAGCCGCACTTCAGACAGCGGTTCGCCCGGTTCCAAACCCGCATGTTGCAGGGCATCTTTGAGCCGTTCATAAGCCACTTCGCGCCGGGTGCGAGATTGTGCCTCCCGACGCGGCGATTTTTGTTGGATGAGATACGTCTCAAGTTTTTCCATATGCATCATCAATCGCCTATCCAGACCTCAGGTATACAACCTGTATACAGATCAAATTTCAAAAATTCTATAGGCTCAGAACCCATAAAGCAAAAAACTGGACATTACATCAATGTCAAGGATTTAAAGGCTTCAACCTGTGCTTTGATAGCACGCTCAGTCGGTAGGCGTTCACCACTGGATGCGCCGTAAAATCCGGCGATCCCTTTCATCTTTTTCAGCGCAACGCCCACATTTTCCGGCTCATCAAACGGCCCACCGTGACAGATGACCAATTTATTCTTATCCAATTTCCAAACGGTCTCCGCCATTTCCATGACTTTATCCGCCGCCTGATCCAGCGTGAAAGATACCGCCGCACCGATACTCCCCGCTGTGGTCAATCCCACGTGGCATACGATCAAATCTGCCCCCGCTTTGACCATCGCCTGTGCTTCGTCAGGGTTGAATACATAAGGCGTGGTGAAAATATCCAGGTCATGCGCAACCCGGATCATTTCAACTTCTTTGTCGTACCCCAGCCCGGTTGCTTCCATATTCTGGCGCATAATACCGTCGAACAAGCCAGCGGTTGGGAAGTTTTGCACGCCCGAAAAACCAGCATCACGCACTTGCTTCAAAAATACTGGCATCAGCCGGAACGGATCAGTACCATTAACCCCGGCAATCACCGGTGTATGATTCACGACTGGCAGCACTTCTCCGGCCATTTCCATCACAATCGCGTTGGCATCGCCATAGGCAAACAGCCCAGACAATGAGCTGCGACCTGCCATCCGGTAGCGCCCAGAGTTATAGATGATAATCAGGTCAGTACCGCCCGCTTCTTCAAATTTTGCCGAGATACCTGTGCCTGCCCCGGTTCCGATAATCGGCTTACCCGCTTTAATCTGTTCATGCAGGCGCTTCAGGATTTCGTCTCGCGTAAACGCCATTATTGCTCCCGTATTTTCAGCATATCCAATAACGCCTGCGCAACTCTACCCGAAAAAACCGGATCATTAATGTCGGTGTCCATTTCTGTCACTGGAATATCTTCCCGCAAATGCTGTTTGAGGGCAGTCACAAAAGCCTCAGTCGCTTCTGGCCAATAAAAAGGCTTCCCTTTTGGATCAAGTTCCGAGAAACCACCCAACGGGATATAAACCGCAATCGGGCCAGTCGCAGCATTTAATTTCTCCGCAAAAATTGCGCCCATACGGGCATTTTCTTCCGGCGTCGTCCGCATCAACGTGATATTGGGATTCCACTCGTAAAGATTGCGTGTTGCATATTTTTCAGGCACAGTGTTCCGCGCCCAGAAATTACACATATCAATACAGCCGGGAACAACCACTTGCGGTGTCCCCGTTTTGGTTGCGGCATCCAGTCGTGTCGAACCCGCGCTCAAAACACCGCCGCAAATTTCATCTGCCCATTCTGTCGTCGTCATATCCAGAACGCCAGCGATTACACGATCCCCAACCAGCGATTCCATTGTGCGCCCGCCCGTGCCAGTGGCGTGGAATACCAACACTTCATAGCCAGCAGCTTCTAAAAGTTCCTTAGCGTGATTAACCGCCCGCGTGGTATTCCCAAACATGGTCGCCGCAATCAGCGGTTTATCCGCACTGGCCTCAACTTCTCCCGCCACCATCCCGCAAATCGCCCCGGCAGCATTGGTATAAATCATTCGGCTGATACGGTTGATACCTGCCACATCCACAATTGAGGGCATCATCGTAATATCGCTGCTTCCGACGTATCCAGTAGTATCGCCAGCCGCGACTGTCGAAACCATCAATTTCGGAAACCCAACCGGCAGGGCACGCATCGCGCTCGTCCCTACTGAGGTTCCCCCACCGCCGCCCATCGAAATAATGCCGTCGATTTTTTGCGCATCGTATAGCTGCCGTACAATGGCTGCGGCTCCCCGCCCCATGACGGTCATCGCCTCACCGCGCTCATTTCGAGTCACCAAGTCATTTAGTTTGACGCCGCCCATCTGGGCAACCTGCTCATGATCCACATCCGGCTGGAAAAATGGTGTCCCCAAAACGCCAGTATCAATCATCAGAGTCTTGAAACAGCGCTTTTCAATTTCAGCTTTCAGGAACGCAAACTCCTGCCCTTTGGTATCAAGCGCACCCAAAATCGCGATGGACTTTTCCATAAATTGCCGCCTAAGAAGCAATATTTAAAGTTACACAATGTAGGGGCAGTTGTTGTCCTGCCCTCCCAATTATTCGACTTAATATTTAATGTCTACAGCTTTACCGCTCGTCGATGATTGGATAATCGCGTCGCAAATCACCGCGTTGCGATAACCATCTTCAAAATCGGCTCCGTAAGGCGCAACCTTGCCCTGCCCCACAATCGCACGGAAGAAATGGTCAAATTCATGGACGAAAGTGTGCTCCCAGCCGATGAGATGCGCGCTCGGCCACCAATTCGACATATACGGGTGATAACCTTCGCCGATGATGGTGTTATGGAAGCCGCGCGTTTCTTTTGGCTCTTCATTCGCCCAATACACATTGAGTTCGCTGAGGCGTTCCAGATTGAAGACAATCGACCCATTTTCGCCGTTGATCTCGAATGAGTTGTAATTCTTCCGCCCCTGGGCGAAGCGCGTCGCTTCCACTGTGCCAATCGCACCGTTGTCGAATTCCAGCAGTGTAATCACCGCGTCATCGACATCCACTTTTTCTTTTTTGTTGGGATTGTCTGGCAGCGGACGTTCGGTAACAAACGTTTTAGTCATGCCCATGACGCGCGTCGGCTCACCAACCAGATAACGCGCAAGGTCGATAATATGTGCGCCGAGATCACCGAGCGATCCACTCCCGGCAACTTTCTTGTCCAGCCGCCAGATTTTCGGGAAATTGGGGTCAATAATCCACTCTTGCAGATACACCGCACGATAATGGAAAATGCGCCCTAATGCGCCGCTCTCGATGAGTTTTTTGGCTTGCACGATCGCCGGGACAAAGCGATAATTGAACGCGACCATGTGCTGAACACCAGCCTTCTGTACAGCATCCCACATGCCTTTGGCCTCTTCGGCAGTCCGTGCCAACGGCTTCTCGCAAAAAACGTGCTTACCGGCCTGCGCCGCTGCGATACAAGGTTCGGCATGAGCATCATTCGGCCCGCCATTATCGAAAACCTGAATCGCGTCGTTCTCCAGCATCTTGCGCCAATCGGTATAGTAACCTTCGTAGCCGTAGCGCCGAGCAGCCTCAGCCGTCGCCGCTTCATTACGTCCGCAAATACCGACCAATCGTGGCCGCGCTGCTGGGGGATACATCATATAAGGCAATTTTTTCAGCGCGTTGGTATGTGCCTTGCCCATGAAGGCATAACCCAGCATCCCGATTCCGATTTCCGGCGCTTCGCCTTCTGCGTGCGCCCCGGCCATACTGGTAAATCCAGTCGCATCACTCATGATTACTCCCTGTTATTTCTTGGATGCAAACGCGGCGTCGAAAGCCACTGACGACGGCGTAAAATCCGCCTTCTTCACGATGGCGACGGATTCGGCTGCACCGTGTTCACGATCCATGCCTGAGTCTTCCCATTCCACCGACAGCGGCCCGTTGTAGGCAATCCGGTTTAAGACACGCACAATCGATTCGATGTCTACATCACCGTGACCTGTCGAGATGAAATTCCAGCCCCGGCGGTGATCTCCCAATTGCAGATGTGAGCCGAGGATGCTGTGATAACCATCGGTGTAGACCTTCGCGTCCTTAATGTGGACGTGATAGATACGATCCGGGAAGCGTTCAATAAAGTGGATCGGATTAAAAAGCTGGTGGACAAAATGGCTGGGGTCGAAATTGAAACCAAAAGTTTTGCGGTTGCCGAGCGCTTCCAGCGTCGCTTCAGCGGTATAAATGTCGTAAGCGATTTCTGTCGGATGCGCTTCGAGTGCGAAACGGACACCTTCTTTGTCAAAAACATCCAGGATTGGATTCCAGCGGTCAGCGAACTCACGATAGCCAGCATCAATCATGGCTTGTGAGGTAGGCGGAAAATGATAAATCATATGCCAGATTGGGCTGCCGGTAAATCCGTTGACCACATTGACGCCAAACAACTTGGCTGCGCGAGCAGTATTCGCGATTTCTTCCGCGCAGCGTTTGCGAACACCCTCTGGGTTCCCATCGCCCCATAGGCGTGCTGGTAAAATGCCTTTATGCCGTTCGTCAATGATCGCGTCGGATACACACTGCCCAACCAGATGATTACTGATCGCGAAAAATTTAAGACCATGCTTCTCCAGGATGTCCTTGCGCGTCTGGACATACTTATCGCTTTCAAGCGCTTTATCAACCTCGAAATGATCGCCCCAGCAAGCCAATTCCAGGCCATCATAACCCCAACTAGCGACCTTCTGCGCCAACGTATCGAGGGTTAAATCTGCCCACTGTCCGGTAAAAAGGGTAACAGGTCTTGCCATGATTTCATCCTTTTGCTCTAAGAAAAATGTGGATAAAAGGTTTTAAAGTTTTGCAAATTAGGTTCCGCTGCTCGCCGCGACAGGTTGCCCCATGCGATCCTCTACCTGTGAACGTCTGCCGCCAACGACTTCCCGTGCTACAAAATAGGCAACAACTCCCGGAAAAGCACCAAAGAAAATCAGGAAGGGAATCTCAACACTTTGGAATTCCTGGTTTGCATCAGCCGCTACCTGCGCTTTTCGTGTGTCATCGTAGGAATTATAAACACGTTCTCTCAAACCATAAGGTGGTTTAGGGCCATTGAGGTTAATGAAGCTCGTCACCACGAACACGATAACAATGACTCCGGCAATTGCACCAGCAATATGCTGCAAAGAGGTAAGTGCGGGGACTTGCGCATCAAAATCTGCACGAGGCGGCATGATATGGCTCCATAAAATGAAACTCAGTGTCGAGCCAAGCAGCAAGAGGAACCCGTAACGATAAGGGACAAAACTCCAGGGCTGGAATAAACACACCACGCCTACCAGGATTCCGGCGATCATGGTGTACTCAACCCCTTGATAGGTGCGCCCTGGAATTTTGCCATTGAACCGTTTGGCAACCAGGGTAATCACCATGATGAATAACAGTAGAATACCAACGAACGCGGCAAAAAAAGGAACCGCATGTAACAAAACACTTTTTCGGGTATCTTCCGAAAGTCCTTGGGTAAGCGGATCAAAAATCAACGCAAATGCAAACAAAAACACTGCGATACCGCCTAGCCATTTAATTGGGCCAATATATTTATTCATTGATTTCTCCTGTGAGACAACTCACAACCCACTCACTAGGCAGCCATGAGCTGCTTCAGAAATTTCAATCCATTTTCAGCCAGGGCGTCCTGGCTGGGTTCAAATGCACGCCAGATCGCGGCTGCGCGGGCAATCGTCTTGACTTTACTCGTGAAGGATTCGATGACCAGCGGCCCGTCATAATGAATATCCCGTAATGCCTGCGCGACTTCATTCCAGGTGACATTGCCCGAACCCGGTGCGCCGCGATCATTTTCGCAGGTATGAACATGCGCTATGCGACTTCCAGCCGCACGAATGGCCGCGCCCAACGACTTTTCCTCAATATTCATGTGGAAGGTATCGAGCATGATTTTACAAGCCGGATGATTCACACGATCTACAACTTCAATAGCCTGCGTTGCAAGATTGATAAAACTGGTCTCAAAGCGGTTGAGCGGCTCGATGCACAACACAACCCCTTGATTGCCTGCATAAGCGGACAGTTCGCCCAAATTTTTAACGAGCGTATCGACATCTTTGGCACGCTCTTCGGATGTCTGCTGCCACACCCGCCCCACTGCCGAATAGATTGGCCCAACCAAATTCGTTCCATCAATCGTATGCGTCGCGTCAATACACTGGCGAATGTAATTCATACCATTTTTCTGAATCGTAGGGTCGGGATGGATAAGATCGCGGTCTGGCCCCATCGCCGCGCAGGTGCTCACGCCCAGGCCATTATCGCGAATGATTTGAGCGGCTTTCGGAAAATCAAGATCATCCAGGCTTTCAAGCGGGACTTCAATCCAGTCAAACCCCATTTTCGCCACACGCGGCGCAAGATCGCCCAACTCGGCAGTGGTTAAGGGTGATGCCCAGACCCAGGTATTCACTCCAAAATGCATCTTTTTCTCCTCAATAATTTTTTTGAATAAGTTCAGATACGGATGCCGTCCAACCCAAAGACATGCAGACGGTCATTTGCCAGATCAAATTGAATATCATTGTCGATACCGAAAGGCGCAGTACCCGGCACGATACTCAACAGGGTTTGCTCGCCTGCTCGAATATGTACAATCGTCTCAACGCCTAAGGGTTCAACTAACGACACCTTTCCCGAAAACTGCCCGCTTCGAGTCAATTTAACGTCTTCAGGACGGATACCCAGCAGTAATTTATCCGGGAAATTCGAACGGGCTGGAACAGGTATTCGTAAAGTGCTCCGGTCAACGACTACGTTCCCGTCTTGAATACTGCTGTCCAGCAAGTTGATACGCGGTGTGCCAACCAACTGTGCAACTACGGTGGTAGCGGGGTAATCGTAAATTTCGTGGGGTGTGCCGACCTGTAAAATTTCCCCGTGATCCAAAACCGCAATACGATCCGCCATTGTCAATGCTTCAATCTGGTCGTGCGTGACCAGGAGGGTTGTGCTCTGCTGAGTTTTTTGAAGATGCTGTAGTTCAACCCGAAGCGCTTCACGCAGTTTCGCGTCCAGGTTTGAGAGCGGTTCATCCATCAGAAACACGCGCGGCTCCCGAACAATGGCGCGTCCAATTGACACCCGCTGCATCTCGCCACCAGACAACTTGGCGGTTTTCCGCTCTAATAGATGGGTGATTCGCAGTTTCTCAGCGGTAGTAGTAATCCGCTGGCGAATTTCGTTTTCGGGAACCTGACGCATTGGTGAGCGCAGCGGAAACGCGAGGTTTTCATAAACCGACATATTGGGATAAAGCGAATATTGTTGAAAAACGAAGGCTGTATCGCGGTCAGCGGGCATAAATGTATCGACACACTCACCATCAAAATAAACATGACCGGCATTCTGTTTTTCTAAGCCCGCGATGACCCGTAAAGTCGTCGTTTTTCCGGCTCCAGTTGGGCCAAGTAAAACGAAAAACTCACCATCTTTAATAGCGAGCGACACATCTTTCAGCGCTTCAATGTGTTTAAATTTTTTCGTGATATTTTCGAGTTTAATATCGCTCATTGGAGATGCCCTTGTTTAATCAGAGCCATTTCTGTTTCCGGGTGAAAAAACCGTACCATCTGGGGGTCAAGGCCAAAATGTAAGCGATCCCCAATTTTGTAATCAGTACCCCGGCTTACGCGCACGTGAACTATTTGATCTTTCATCAATTCGAGATGCAGCATGGTGTAGCTCCCATGCAAATCGTTTGCATAAGTTGGCGCTGTCATTTCGCCGGTTTCAGAAACCATTGCGGCCTCCGGGCGAAAACCCACGATGACGCGCCCATCAGACCCAAGTTCGCGCGCTAGCGTTGCTTTCCAATCGTCGGGGACAGTATATGAATTTCCACCTTCGAAATGGACAACTCCGTCGGCATATTGGGCGGGGATCAGATTCATGCCAGGACTTCCGATAAACTGTGCAACAAATAAATTCGCGGGATTGTGATACACATCTGCCGGAGTCGCGGCCTGCTGCACAACCGCATTCGACATCACGACGATGCGGTCTCCCATCGCCATCGCTTCGATTTGATCGTGCGTCACATAGACGGTAGTCGCGTGCTGGTCAATGTGAAGGCGTTTAATTTCCGCACGCATGGTTTCACGAAATTCAGCGTCCAATGCTCCGAGCGGCTCGTCCATCAAAAATGCTGCCGGACGACGCACTAATGCCCGTGCCAATGCCACCCGTTGTTGATCGCCACCGCTCAAACTACCGGGGCGCGCATTCAACACATGCTCGATCTCGAGCATTTTCGCAACCTCGGCAACCCGTTTCTTGATTGCATCTCTGGATTCGCCTTGCGCCTGCAAAGGGAATGCGATGTTATCACGAGCGCTGAGATGTGAATACAAGGCAAAAAATTGGAATACAAAGGCAATATCCCGTTCGCTCGGATGGAGCCATGTCACATCATGACCATCAAATAAAATATTGCCATCGGTGACTGCTTCTAGCCCGGAAATCATACGGAGTGTAGTCGTCTTTCCGCAGCCAGACGGGCCTAAAAGAACCACAAATTCACCATCATGGATGGTCAAATCGAGCGGCTGCACCGCATAGCTTTCACCGAATTTTTTTACAACGTGCTTGAGTTCAATCGTTGCCATAAATAAGCCTACTTTTAGCCTTTGCGAATTGCACCAAAGGTGACACCGCGCAGAAGATGTTTGCGTAATGCAAAAGTCACAATCACAACCGGGATAAGAAACAATAACGAACCCGCCGCAATAGTGTTCCACTCGATCCCACCGGAGCCGAGAATCAGCGGAATGCTGGGCGGGGCAGTGCGCGCGCGATCCTGGGTCAGCATCAACGCAAATGCATATTCATTCCAGGAGAAAATAAATGAAAACACAGTTGTAGCCGCGATACCTGTCACAGCCTGCGGCAGCACAATTTTGCGGAACGCTTGAAGCCGCGTGTAACCATCAACGAGCGCCGCCTCTTCATATTCTTGCGGAATCTCATCAATGAAACCCTTCAAGAGCCATACAGCAAATGACAGGTTAAAACTGGTATAGAGCAAAATCATACCCAAATGAGTATCGTATAAACCTACCTGCCGATACATCAGGAAAATCGGAACTGTTACGACAACTGCTGGTAACATACGCTGGCTAAGGATAAAGAATAAAAGATCATCCTTACCCGGAATTTCAAATCGGCTAAAGGCATAAGCTGCGAGGACGGCAAACCCTACGGAGAAAATAGTTGAAGCCCCCGCAATAACCAGAGAGTTAAAAACTTGTTTTGCAAACTGGCTCTGCCCGATAATGGCTTGCTGCCGTTCCAACTCAATTTGGTCTGCCCAACTCAGATCGGTGCGCGCTTTATATTGTTCCAGTTCTGCACTTGTCAGTTGGCGGCGAGACGAAAACAAATTAACAAAACCTTCTAAGGTGGGAGTAAAAAACACGACAGGCGGCGCAGCCGAAGCATCTGGCAGCGGCTTGAAAGCGGTCATCCCCATCCAGACAACTGGAAGAAGCGTAATTATCGTGATGATAACGGCCAGAAGCGCACGGATAACGGTTGCAACTCGTGGTCGCCAACCCACTTTATCAACGCGGGTGGAATAATTGACGGACAGTTGTGGAGCGGTTGATTGGGCTGCCATACTATGCTCCTCTTGCCTTGTTCAAAGACCGAATATATAAATTACTCACGGCAATAATCACGATCAAAATCACATAAGCGAGCGCGCTGGATGTGCCTGTATCATATTGACCTTGAAAAGCCAATTTATACAACCGAATGGAAACGGTTTCGGTCACATCGCTTGGCCCACCCCCAGTGAGTCCCATCACGAGGTCAAACTGCTTGAACGCCTCGATGGTTCGAAAGAGTACAGCGATGAGCAAAAGTGGCATCACCTGAGGAAGCGTTATCCGCCGGAATTGAAACCATGCACTAGCACGATCAATCGCAGCCGCTTCGTAAAGATATTCTGGAATCGCGCTCAAACCAGCCAAACACAGCAGCATGACGAACGGACTCCACATCCACACATCAACAATCACAATTGCCCATAATGCCAAATCGGGACGTCCCAGCCATTCAGGGGATGTGTTGATGTTGGTATATCCCAAAAGGTAGTTAAAAATTCCAACCGAGGGATTGAACATTAGCTTCCAGAAGTTCGCCACTACGATCGGAGACAACATCATGGGAACCAAAATCAGTGTGGTAATCAGGCCACTGCCCTTGAACTTGTTGCGCAACAACAGCGCCAAACCAAAACCAATAAGAGTCTGTAAGGCGACCGACAAGAGTGCATATCGTCCGGTGGTCGCAAAATTTGTCCAGAAACGTTGATCTGAAAGAATATTTTGATAATTCTGGATGCCAATCCATTCAGGTGCTTTGTCTGCAATAACCGAATAATTGGTAAAACTCAAATATAAACTGTAAATCAGTGGAAATATATTCATCACAATCAAGAGAATTATGGTCGGCATGATGAACCACATGATGATGCGGCGGTCACTCATCTGTCGTCTTTGAACACCCATACCTGTCGGCTGATTTTCTTGAATGTTGGCACTGCTAACTTGGGTCACATTTCACCTCTAGGCTTGACTAGGAGAAAGAGGGCAGAGCAACTCCGCCCTCTTTGTCAATACATTCGTTACTAGCTAGATTAGCCTACGGCGTGATGAGGCCATTATCAACCAGAACTTTATCCTGTTCGTCAGCCAGCTTATCAAGAGCATCTTGAGGCGTTTCAGAATCCGCCACAATCGCAGCACTCAAATGCCGCTGGGTCGGTTCCAAAAGCAGACCAAATTCTGGAATGTTCCAGAAGTCCTTGACGAAGGTCATGGTCTCAGCAAAGGCACGATTGTAGGGTGTAGCATTCAGGAATTCTTCTGAACCCAGAACGTTGATATTGCAGGTGTAGCCACCCAGTTCTGCCCAACGCTTTTGAATGTCTTCCTGTCCGAACCATTTAATGAAATCCAATGAGGCTTGCTGACGTGCATCATCCACGTAAGCATTCACGCTGATACCCTGACCACCGAGGGCTGCATACTGACCGCCATCCGGGCCTTTAGGCATCACGAAATAACCTGTGACATCCTTATATGGATTTACATCGCTATTCAGCGCCGGGAAGAAGGCGAAGTAATTCATAATCATGGCTGCCTGACCATTGGTGTAGGCGTCATTCATTTCCTGGAAGAAAGCATCATTCGTGCCAGGAGGAGCAAACGCATACAGGTCTTTGTAGAGTTGGAGCGCATCAATGCATTTTTTATCGTTAACGACCCCCAAAACATTGTTGGTCGCGTCTGCCCAATCGCAGCCGTAGCTGAAGAAGACATTTTCGAAACCCATCGTAATAGCGTCGTAGTCATCCTGGGTATAAACCCCGATGCCGTACAGCCCTTCCTGGCGACCCGTGAAGAATTCGGCAATGTCTTTTAGCTGCGCCCAGGTTTCGGGAACAGCAAGGTCATAGCCATATTTCGCCTTGAAATCGGCCATATTCTTTGCATCTTCAAACAGGTCTTTACGGTATGCCCAACCGTTGGCATCACCTTCGGTGGGATACGCATAGTATTTGCCTGAACCATGTGGGAACTCGCCATAATAGGTCAAGGTCGCGGGGGTCACACTCTTATCGAGACCGTTGCTGACCATAAAATCGGTCAGGTCAACATAATGATCCTGGGTCACGCCCTGGCCGACCCATTGGCTATCGCCAACAATAAGGTCGTAGGATGTACCTTTCGCTGCCCATTCCGTACCAACGCGAGTGTAGAAATCACTCCAGGGGGTTTGAACAACCGTCACTTTGATGCCTGTGGCCGCTTCATAATCATTACCGATTTGTTGCAGATAATCGGATGGTGACCATTGCGCCCACCAAATAGTCAATTCTTTTACGTCTTGCGCACCCACCGCAGAAATACCAAGTGCGGTGGTGAGCAAAACAACGAGTACAAAAAGGATGCTCGTTCTCTTAAGCATTGAAGGTTTCTCCTTGCAAATAAGGGACAATGTTTTTGTTGCACAGGTCTATGAACCATTTTTGAGAAATCGCGATAATATTTCCCTCCTTATGTAGATAACTTTCCCTAGATTGTGAACCTGACCGCAACCGATAGGCAGTCGTCAAGGATTTTTTGCACATAGTCCAAATCATTAACCGGTTTTCACTTCGAATACATGCTCCATAGCCAGTGAAATAGCGCCAACAATTCCAGAATCCGCAGCGATAGGCGAAGTGTCAATGCGTAAATGCCGCGTAGACAAAGGCAAAGAGCGATGCAAAATCCCTCGACGGATAGAAGCCAGGAATTGATGACCAATATTGCTAATTCCACCACCGATGAGCACAAGACTGGGGTTATAAAAATTAACCAGACTGGCTAAGACTTCACCGATAATGCGTCCACTTTCGCGTATGATCTCGTTCGCAACGCGATCCCCTTCCATTGCGGCACGTCCAACATCAACTGCGGTTAATTTTCCATTTAGTTCCGTCATGTACTTCGCCAAGATGGTGTTGGGGTCTGTTCGCGCGGCGTCCATTGCGCGCTTGGCTATTGGAGGCCCAGCGGCAATAGCTTCCAGACACCCAATATTGCCACAATGACAAGGCGGGCCATTGCGATCTGCACAGATATGACCGATGTCGCCCGCACAACCATTCGACCCGCGATAAATTTGCCCATTGCAGATAATGCCAGCGCCAATGCCTGTACCGATTTTTACAAAAATGAAATTACTGTCTTTAGTACCCGCCCCAGCGCGTAATTCACCCAGTGCCATCACGTTTACATCGTTGTCAACGATCACGACGGCGCAGGGGAAGGTTTCATGTATAAAAGCTCGAATGGGGTACGCCTCCCAACGAGGCATAATGGGCGGCGCAATTAACAAACCAGTCGCGAACTCAACCGGCCCTGGAACTCCGATACCGAAAGCATAGATCTTGCTTGGATGTATACCGAGGTGATTTAGCCGCTCAAGCAAGGTCTTTTGTAAAAGTCCGAGAACTGTCTCCGGGCCTTCGCGCACATCAATGCTGAGCGTAACACGATCAATAATCTGACCGTTGAAATTGGCAAGGGCAATGTCGAGGCTAGTAGCCCCCATATCGACGCCAACCAGATAACCGAACTCAGCCTTGAAATTCAATACACGCGGACGCCGACCACCACTTGATTGTCCATCGCCGATTTCCTCAAGGATTCCTACATCGGTCAGGCGGTTGATTACAGATGTAATTTTGGAGCGTGAATAACCGGTAACGTCGGCAATTTCAGTGCGGGACAAAGGGCCATGTAAACGAATTGAGGCAACCGCTTCAGATTCGGAAAATCGAAGCGGAAAAGGCGCGGATAACAGAATATTATCGTCTGCGTAAGAATATGTGCTTTTCAAGATTCGGCCTCTTGAAAGCAATATAGGAAATAACATTTAAGGTGGGAAGATTTGGACATATAAACTAATGTAAATTGGAAAATATTTTATCTATTAATTTCGACAATTTACCATATGTTTCTTTGCCAAGTCAACAAGAAATGTCTTTTGAGACCCAACTTATTTCACAAACAAAAATAAGTTGACTGTGCCAGGCCTAAAATTAGAGGCCATTTCCCTTTGTAAGCAATCGCTTATTAAAACCTCTCAAATATCTCGCGAGTCCATTGTCGATAATGCCAGGTTGCCCCGGTTAAATAAATCGTTATACTCACCCTTAAAGTAATTATCATATTATTCGGACATTTCTTTCGATGCCTCAAAGCGTTCTAGTCATTTGTCCTCACGCTGATGATGCCGCTGCCTTTTGCGGCGGTCAAGTGATTAAATTTGCCGATGAAGGCTGGAATGTGGTTATGGTGCGCGTCACCAACGACGAAACAGATTCCATCGGTTTAAGTCGTGAAGACACGGTCAAAATTAATACAGAACAAATGCAAAAAGCCGCACAAATCATGGGTGTCCATGAAATTGTAGAGTTAGGATACATCACCGACTGTCTGGGCGATGTCTCACGAGTCGAAATACGCGAAAAATTCATTCGCTTATTTCGCCAGTATCGTCCATACGCGGTGATGTCATTTGATCCATACGCGCAGTATGAACCCAATCTGGATCATGTAGTGGTGTCGCAAGCCATTGAAGAAGCCTATTGGACAGCCACATTCGATAAGCATCATCCTGAACATTTGCAAGCAGGGCTTCAACCTCATTCGGTATGTGAAAGATGGTATTTTGCACGACAACTGCCAAAAGTTACCTGTGCAATAGACATCAGCCAACAAATTGAACGAAAAATTGAGGCATTGTCCGCTCATGTTGAGATGTGGCGCAATACACTCAATCAATCGAGACTTCAATTAGCCACATGGGAACGTTATGTACCTCAACTCGATGAAGCAATCGAGAGCAGCGATATGCGCCCAATGGCTGATTTATATCTACGCGGACAAGCCAAGCGATGGGGTAACGAATACGGTATGGACTTTGCCGAGGTGTATCGAGTCGAACGATTCGGCGGTTCCGAAGCATTTTTTCAGAATGAAAGCCTTCCCCTTCCTGGTCGAGAAAACGTGCCCATGCATAATCGTCCCTGGTTTGAAATTCGCACCCAAAAGTGACACCCAACAAAGTTTTTAGGGGAGGATTACAACCTTTATCAAAAATATCGCCAGCAAGATAAGACTGTCACTATCGTCAAAGTAAATACACAAGGAGCATTTCGATGAGACAGCGTAAAAACGTAGTGAAATTATTCATGTTCTTCGCGCTCGTATCACTTTTGTCATTGTCCGTCGTGACAGCCCAGGATCAAGTGACCATCAAATTTTGGTCGCATGATTATTCCCCTCGTAAAGCCATTGATGATGAAATCATCGCCCAATTTGAAAAAGACAATCCCAATATCAAGGTGGATTACACGATTGGCCCCGGTGACGACTCGCAATATGTCCCACAGGTGCTGACCGCACTCGCTGGCGGCGAAGGGCCAGATTTATTTAATATTCTCACCTTCCTGGTTCCCGACCTGATTCCATCAGGCGCAGTTGTACCGGTTGACACAGTAGGCATGGGGTATGCATCACAGCAAGAACTGATTGACTCGTATCTCCCAGGTACGCTTGAGGGGATGTTAGGTGAAGATGGCAAGCTATACGCTGTGCCAACCGAGTTAGGCAATTATGCCTTGTTCATCAACGGCGATCTTTTCACAGCAGCCGGACTCGATCCCGTCAAAGATGCCCCTAAAACCTGGGAAGATTTGATGACACTGGCTCCCAAATTAACCCTCAAAGACGCGGATGGAAATATCACCCAGCGAGCCTTTGATTTCTCCTACCCCATTCCTGATGAAATTGTGTCGGGCGGGATCACCTTCAATGCAATGGCTTACCAACTGGGCGGCAAACTCTATAACGATGACCGCACCGAGGCGACCATCAACACTGATCCCTGGGTGAAGACCTATACTTTCATCCGCGATTACGCAAAGGAATTCGGGGGTTCATCGCTGACACCATCGTCGATTGGCTTCTACGAAGGCAATGTGGCGATGGTCATCTCTGGCCCCTGGTATTCTGATCTGGTCAAGAGCAATAATGAAGCGGTTGCCAATGCGATTGTCACCGCTCCCCTACCCCGTTGGAAAGACGGGCTGGTGAATGATACCGGCAGCTATTTGTATTCTTACGGTCTGTTCGTGAACAGCCAATCCTCGCCGGAGGTGCAAGCGGCAGCCTGGAAACTAGCAAACGCGCTCATCAGCCAACCGGAACGGTATTTCAAGGAAGCCCTGCTGCTTCAACCACGCATGTCGCTGGTCAACAACCAGGAATTGATGGACAGTTCGTTTGCGTCCATGTTCATCCGCGATATGGAAAACAGCCCTTCACTACCTGCGTTGAAAAACTTCGGCGAACTACCGCCGATTATGGATCGGGCGCTGCAACGCATTCTGGATGAAGGTGCTGATGTCCAGGAATCGCTGAACACGGCAAACGACGAATTTACAGCACTGCTACAAGAAAAGTAAGTTGGATCCCTGGGGCGAACGGCATGTTCGCCCCCAAATTTATTATAGTGAGACCCGCACCATGAATTTCTACCGGCGACGCAGTTTGTGGGGCATCACATTTGTTTTGCCCGCGATTATTTTCTTCATCGTTTTCGCCTACTATCCGATGATTAGCGCCTTTCGGTTGAGCCTGACGGATTACAATTTACTCAGCCCGCCCAAAGACGTTGGCCTCGCGAATTACGATTACATTTTCCACAGTGACCGGTTTCAAAAAGTCCTGGTCAACACATTTGAATTTGTGGGCGGTTACGCCATTCCTATGTGGATTCTGGCCCTGGCGTTGGCGATGATTTTCACCCAGGAATTCAAGGGACGTGGTGTTTACCGAACCCTGTATTTCGTGCCAATCGTGCTGTCGGAGACGGTGATTTCGATTGTGTGGCGATTGTTATACCATCCACAGGGCGCAATTAATGCGCTCATCGCTCCATTCAATGGCGGCTTCCGGGTTCCCTGGCTCACGAATCCGAACATTGCACCGATAGCGGTCATCGTGGTCGCGATCTGGCGGGTGTTCGGCTACTACATGATTATTTTCATCACTGGGCTGCAAAATATCCCTACCGAATATTATGATGCTGCGAAAGTCGATGGGGGCAATCGCTGGCAGATTTTCCGCCTCATTACCCTTCCCCTGCTGCGCCCGACGACGGTGTTCGTCGTGGTCATTACCCTGTTGAACGGCTTCCAGAGTTTTGTATTCCAATTTTTGATTACGCGCGGCGGGCCAAATGACTCGACCAATGTACTGGGTTACTTAATTTATGAAGAAGCGTTTCCCAACTTGAATATGGGACGGGCAGCCGCAATTTCGATGGTGTTGTTCGCAATGTTGATCGTACTCACATTCATCCAGCTTTATCTACTACGGCAGAGGTACGAATAACATGACCAGCAATCTACAAGAACTGCCGGAACAGCATTCCAGCCGGAGCGTGAGCGGGATTTCACGAGGCCAACAATTCAGGCGCAATATATTCTTCCACACGGTGTTAATCATCGGGGCCGTTATCATCTGCCTACCGCTGATCTGGATGGTAACAAGCTCACTCAAAGCGCCGAACCGATTATTTACCGTGCCGATAGATTGGATTCCCTGGGAGTTCCGCTGGCAAAATTATGTTGAAGCCTGGAATACTGCACCTTTCGCGCGCTACTTTTTCAACAGCGTGTATGTGAGCGGCGCAGCGACCCTGGCTAACCTTTTCTTTTGCAGTCTGGCAGGATATGGCTTCGCTAAGTACAACTTTTTCGGAAAGAATATTCTTTTTTTGCTCATCCTGGCGACGATGATGATTCCGTTCCATGTGGTCATTGTTCCCCTGTTTATCCTGATGCGGGATTTGAAGTGGCTTAACAGTTATTCAGCGCTGATTATTCCGGGGGCAATGAGCGCGTTCGGCATTTTTCTGCTGCGACAGTTCATTATGACGCTGCCGGATGAATTGTTCGACGCAGCGCGGATTGATGGTGCAGGCGAGTTCAGAATTTACACGCAAATTGTCCTCCCCCTGTCGAAAGGGCCATTGGCAGCACTTGCGGTTTTCATTTTCCTCGACAATTGGAACAGCCTGTTGTGGCCGCTGGTCGTCACCAATAAGGATGAATGGCGGACACTAGCGGTTGGATTAACGCAGTTTCAGACGGTGCATGGAACACAATATCATCTGATGATGGCCGCATCAACGTTGGTGGTAATTCCCATGATTCTGGTTTTCTTTTTATTACAGCGCTACTTTATTCAAGGTATCGCGCTTTCGGGTTTGAAAGGTTAAAACATCTTGGCAGAACTCAAAGCAGGGATTGGTAAAAGTATTATTACGCCGCGCGTGGGCGCAAAACTGGTCGGTTATTTCGACCGTTTGGACGGGTCAAAAGCGGTTCATGATGAACTGATGGCGCGGGCACTGGTATTAGACAATGGGGAACAAATCATTGCCATTTGCGGGATCGAACTCCTGTGGTTGTGGGCAAACATTGTGACTGATATTCGGGCGACTGTGGCAAAACGCTGCGGCCTCAAACCCGAAAATATTATGATCGCCTGCACACACACACACGGCGGGCCAGCACCCCACGATGCAGCGCATTGGGATACCCCTTTAGTGGACTTGATCGCGGATGCGATTGTCGCGGCGTATGAAACAAGACAACCGGCCCGAATCGGATTCGGATTCGGGCAGCTCATCGGCTACAACATCAACCGGCGCTGGCTTAACCGCCCTGCTGATCCGTCGGTGGGTGTGATCCGGGTGGATAAGCCAGATGGTTCACCGCTGGCAGTGGTCGGGAATTATGCGTGCCACGCGGTGGTGATGGGCTACGATAATTACTTGCTCACGGGCGATTGGCCGGGGTATTCCAGCCGACTTCTCGAAGCTGAAATGGGCGACGGCAGCCTTGCGATTTTCACGCAGGGCGGCGCAGGGGATGTAAACCCGCTGACGGAAACGGTACGGCAGCGCCTCGCAGCCGGACATCCTGTCGGCACTATCGGCGAGCTAACCAGTTATTACGGTGAATACCGACGCGATGACCCGACCACCTGGAATATCGAGGATCGGGGCGGCGGAACGTTCCTGGAATGTGAAACACTGGCACGGGCTTATAACACCGAAGTGCTGCGGGTCTGGAAAGCCATCAAAACTGAAACCACTGTGCCGATCTGGATCGAAAAAATCATCGTGGATAACGCGGTTGGGCCAGATGAACCCCCTTCGGAAGGACTGCCCCAGGAATACGAGAATTACGTTCCCGAAATTAAAGGGAACACGCGCCCGATGGAAATCATGGTGGTGGGCATCGGGCCAGCGGTGCTAGTCACACAACCGGGTGAAGTTTTCAGCGAAACGGCAGTGGCTTTACGTAAGGCAGGCCAGCAGATGGGTTATGGGTTCCCCTGGCTAGTGAGTTATGCCAACGGCAGTTTCGCCTATTTGCCTCCAGCGAACGCTTTCGAGGAAGGCGGGTACGAGGTGAAATGGGCGCTACGTTACGGCCTGAGCCGACATATGCAAGATCGGATCGCCGATGCAGTGATTCCGATTCTGAAGCATCACAAGCCCCAGAATTAACCCCATTCGAATCCGATCAAACAACAATTACCAGGGCGACCCGACGGGTCGCCCCTACCATAGACCAAATTCGAACATGAACAATCGTGTGCAGATTACAAATTCAATTTCATTGCGAAAATAGCGGCTATTTTCGCAAATTGTCGCCGCAGTGGCGGGCGGGAAGCAGGGGGAGCGCCGCCACGCGCTAAAGCGCAGTGCGAATTTCGTGGGCGAAAAATCGGCGGGTGACACGAGAAGCGCCGCCGCGTTAGCAGAATTGCGGCGAGAGCAGGGGAGCCATCTGCCGCTGTGCGAATTTGCGATTCGCCGCCATAAATGCGAAAAGAGAAAAAAAAGAAAAAGACGTATCTCAGAGGCGCAGAGAAACAGAGGTTCAGAGGGAAGTGATACAGATAACCCATTACGCACTGGCTCCAAGACTCAAATAACAAAAGACAGGATAGCATAGTTTCACGGCAAAAGGTGAAACATTTGTTTGAACATTCGGTTTGATTTTTCAAAGGAAAATAAAGGAGAGGAAAAAGAGAATCGAAATCGTGACAGATGTTGTAAAGCCGATTTAAGAGGACGAAGCGACGGCTTCGTCCCTACGGCAGTCTTGTCTCAAAGAATTACAAAGTAAGTGTGGGTTGGTATTTTCAGGACGGACAAGGCAAACCGTGTCCCTACGAAAGACGGGTAGCGGAAGCGTTCATTTAACCCATTATCCGAGAATGATTAGGGGATGGGCAGTAAAAGCACCTGACCGACTTGCAACAGGCGGGCGTCGGAGAGGCAGTTCACTCGCGTGACTTCTTCAACCGTCGTGGCATAGGTCACGGCAAGGCGGAATACACGATCACCGGATTGGACAGTATAGGGTTTCCATCCATCAGGAATTGCAACCGTGCAACCCGCCGGACGGGGGTCGTCAATCGCCTGGATAGAAGTTGTTGGCGGTACAGGTGTGGGCAAAATTTCGGTCACGGCAATGGTTATAGTTAGCGGCGGAGCATCCGTATGAGTCGGCACAGGGGATGTGGTAGGTAATGGGGTATCGCTGGCAGGCGGGCGTGATGTAGATGTAGATGTCGATTTCACTTCTGGCGGAGCTACGGCGCGAACCTCGGCTGTCGATTCCAATCCTGGCGTCGGACGCGGCGTATCAGCAACAACAGCAGGAAGCGATGGGGTAATTTCTGGTGTTTCGGCCACTATCGCAGCGGGAGCAACACCCCCTCCCCCTATGCCCAGGAGCTTCCAGCCAGCGAAAAGTACAATGAGCAGCGCAACCAGCAATAATAAGGTGTTGATTGAAATACGAGGGCGAACGCGAGCAACACCGGGATAATCGAGGGCAGCACGGTTGCCATGCCGCAACGACACCGAAAAGCGATGATCTTTTCCGCGAAGCCAGGGACGCGACAAAGGACGAACTTCAACCGGAATTTCGATGTTCTGTCCGGGCGGCAAATCAAATTGGGATTGCGCCGGGATAATGTGCAAATAAGGCGAGTCGCTGTGCCCAGCGATAAAAGTCGTGATCGTCACCTGGGTATGATTATGCAGATTCAGGTAGGCGGTTTGCGAGGCAATCAGGCGCGAGGGCGATAAGCGTCCAACAATGTTAGGCGCGGTTTTAAAATTGAGCCGCAGCGGAAGAGTCAAATAATTGTCGGGCGAAAGCTGGTCGTGAATCCGCAAAAGCGTGTCGAGATAAGCCTGATCGAAAGGTCGCCGTGTTTCCAGAATCACGTCGAGGGCGCAAATGTCTCCGGGCATCAGCGGTAAGGCACTATCGAGCACCGCCGTCCAGTCGCGGGGGAGACCGGCAATATGCACGCGCAGATGCATGGCGTTGGCGCTCTCGTTACGGACAGAAACCGGAATGCGTACCCGTTCACCCGCTACAAGGTTGACCGAATCGTTGGTGAGCTGCGCGCTTAATTTACCCACAGACTGCCAGTTTTTGGGAAGGGTTTCGTTGCCAGTTGGCGCGGCAGCATAGGGCGACGCATTGGCTTGGGCCAGATTTGCCAAAAACGGCATGGCTTCCGTCGGCAGCGATTCACTTTCATCGAGACGGGGAACCGCCGGGAGCGGGGTCTGCAGCATATCCGGCAGAACGGGCAATTCGGGCGGTGGCGGTTGCATGGGTAAAAGCTGGGGCAACGATTCCTGGGGCGTGGCTTCCAGACGCCAGCCTTCGCGCGTGTCTTCGACATCCTCGACGGCCTCAAGCTCACTTTCGTTTTCGGCCACGCCCTTGCCAAACAAGACGGTATTATTCGTAGGAATCTCTGGAATACTGCCGCGCAAATCACGACTGTCGTTCCATTCGATGACGAAGCCGGGTTCAGAGAGGGATTCAGGGGCAATTTCACTGGCCTGGGTGATGATGGCAGGGCGCACGCGCTCCATTTGCCCCTCACCTTCCATATCCACCAGCGTAACTAATTGCAATTCAAAATCAGCGAGGGTGACGGCAAGTCCAGGCTTCCAATAGGTTGGAATCAAGGTGGGGACGGGATCACCACTCATCAGGACGCTATGATCTTCGCCGAGATTGGTGAGAAGTACCTGCCCTGCCGTCGAAGAAAGCAAGCGAATTTGAACCGGGAGAATTTGGGGATTATCGAGCAGCATGTTGGCGGACTTGCCGCTGCCGATCAGGAAGGGCTTCGGCCCTAAACGGGCGCGAAAGGTTTGCCCATGATCGTCCCCGGCACGAGTCGCGACCACCTGATAGGTTATGTGTTTCGGGGGAAGCGATTCGGCATTCTCGTTCATCGTGAACCTGTCACCAGATGGACTAGATATTCGAACACAGCACGGACTTCATCAAATTGTGCCGCAAAAGTTACCTGATATGCAAAATGTCGTGTTACAACAATGACGAGCACGATCCAAATCAGCATAATCCATAACGGAAAACGATCTTTCCGCCGAAAAATATAGGTTCCATTCACGCGCTCGGTATTACCAGAGGCCGCCCGCACCGTCACAATATAAATCAAACGACTGCTGGCGCGGGCAATATTGCGGGCAGGTTTGAATTTCAGGCGGACATGACTCTCCTGCCCCGGCGCGATTTCGATCTGGGGCGTCCGCATCTGCACCTGGAGGGTGTCTGGTGATTGAATTTCAACCGTAAACATTTCGGCAACATTGCCGGTGTTGGTAATGACCACATCCGACTGGCGACGGCGATTATGCGAGATTTCGTTGGGACGCAGGGCGACTGTATAGCGCGTGAGTGGAACGACGCGAACCTTCAATATTTGAAACGAACCAGGAATATCGGGCTGATCGGCGACAATTTCCAGGGTGATTTCATGGGTACGCCCGCCGACGGTGCCGATCACGGGCGGGCTGACGATGAAGTCAAACGTATAGGCGTCACCGGGTTGGATAATCTGGGCAGCAGGCACGGTGTACCAGCGTTCATCGACACCCGGCCCCGGTTTGACACGGACTTCATAACGGGCGGTAGGCGTATGCTCCGGCGAAACGCGCACTTGAATATACTGAGGCTTGCCCGGTTCAGTGTAGACGATGGCAGGCGACAAACTCATGTGTACGACAGGTTTGCTACGCTGATGGTCAATTTCATCCAGGAGGGCGACCACAACATCGGTCTTGAAGACAAAGGGATTTACAGGGTCTTGCTGCTGATCGGCCAAGCCGTCAATTTGCAGGAGAAAACCCTGAATTTCCAAATATTGATTGCGTCTCCAAAGCACGCGCTCTTGTGGAGTCAAACGCACGCCATCGAGATAGCTACCGTTGGCGCTCTGCAAATCGGTAATATAGATATTGCCGCTGCGGTCACATTCAATCTGGGCATGGCGGCGAGAAACTTTGGTCTGATCGAGTTGTAAATCGACACCCTTCTCGCGCCCGACCACGATAGACTGCTTATCAAAACCAACCGACTGCTGCTCGCCATCCGGCTTCATGACGAGCAAGTTAAAAATCGTGGGAACCTGCCCCTCATAGCGCGAATCGACAGCCGCCATAACTTCCGCACCGGCCTGTGCAATCACGCCTAAGGCTTCGCCCGAAAGTCGCTCTGGCGGGGTTTTCATTGATGCCAGCGGGCCGAGCCGCAATTCACGAAGGGCGCTGCCCATTTCGCTGGCAGATTGGAAGCGGTCAGCGGGTGATTTCGCCAGCGATTTGAGGATAATGCCATCCAGCGCTGGGGGAATATAGGATGTAGTCAGGGACGGCACAGGAACCGGGCTATAAGCGTGCTGGTTCAGTAAATCGAGCAACTGTGGAGCCTGAAATGGAACAACACCGGTCACCAGTTCATAGAGGATGATGCCCAGCGAGTAAATATCGGAACGGCGATCTGGTTTGGTATCGCCAAAGCCAAAATGCTCCGGCGACATATAACGGGGCGTGCCGACGAGGTTGGTGGACATCATTGAGCCAGGATTGACGATCTGGGCAATACCAAAGTCGGTGATGACACAGCGGGCAAATTTACCCTGGGCAACGGGATCGAGTAGAATATTGGCGGGTTTTAAATCCAGATGCAGGATATTTTCATCATGCACATAGCCGAGGGCGAAAGCCAGTTGTTCAGCAATTTCGATGACGGCCTTTAGATCGAGCAGCCCTTTCATTTGCGAAAGCGCATCGCGCAGGCTGCCGCCCCGGATCAACTCCATCATGATGAGTTGGTAATGATCGAAGCGATAGGTATCGTAAATGTCGATGACATTGGGATGCTGCAAACGTGCGAGGATGTCTACTTCGCGCTCCACTTTTTTGATCTGCTGCTGATCGCCGAGTTTGATGTATTTAATGGCGACCAGACGATCTTTAATGCGTGGATGGCGCGCCATATAGACAACGCCGTATGTGCCTTCACCGAGGCGCTTGATGAAATGATAGCCTTCAACCGTCCGGTTAATCAGGGGGTCATTACTGGTCGCATCCGAAACCGCCACGTCGGCAACTCCCATGTTATTCGTTCGATTCTGCCGTTACATCGGGGGCAGGAGCAGATTCTACTGTCGGCTCCGAGGCTGGATTACCTTCCTCTAAAGCGCTCACAACCGGTTCTTCAGTTACCGCCGCTGTCGTATCGTCGGTAGGGGGGACATCGGTATTTGTAGCCGTCGGAGGTGGTGGCGTTGTCGCAGTTGGCGGTTGTGGCGATGCCGTTGGCAAAAGCGTATCGGTAGGGAGCGATACCGGCGCGACGGGCACATCCGGGCAATCGACAATCAGCGTCGAGATAAAGGGTGTGACGCGATGATCGAGTGCAAAGGCACGAACTACGATTTGATCGCCCGAAAGTGTTCCAGGCGGAACACCATTAATGGAAAATTCAAATTGACCGTTAGATGTCACTGAAGTGGTAAAAGATACCGCACCACCGCGCGTCAAATTGCGCGCTTCGGCGGTGACTACCCCAGCGGTCACACGCGATGGAACTTCAGCCTGGAAGCGAACGGTGTAACCCAAGCCGATGACCCCAGTACAGGAAACGGGTGCTATTTCGGCAGGCGGCGGGACAACCCAGGTCAAGTCACCACGACAATCAGCGAGGCGAATGGTTGTGGTTAACTCGTATGTTGCACCCGCAATATCTGTTGCTGAGAATCGAATCGTATTGGTGGCGGAATTGACCGCCGGAAGCAGCGCAGCATTAATGTCTACTGCATATTGACCACCGCCTAAGGTTCGAACCACTAAGGGGAATGTCGCGGATGCTGCTGGAATTGTGATGTCCGCTGAAACCGTGTTGACGGCAGGAGGAAGTGATGCACTAATCGTGCCAGATGTATTGACTAACGTACCGGGACAGGTAGCATTGCTACCAGCGATGACCAGATCAGGAAGCGCTACCCACCTGAAACGCAGTACACAATCTGAAAGTTCAATGTTGGCAGTCAGATTGGTGTTTGTATTGCGCGTATCAGCCACGTTGACCACCACACTGGCCGCGCCGGTGTAGGTCACGCCTAAATCGGCGGGGTCAACGCTCAGTCTATATTGTCCGTTGCCCAGTGACGTGACCGGAAGAGTCGCGAGATTGGTCGCACCATTTTTTAGCGATGCCGTGACACCATTATCCCGTACAACTCCAGGCGCCGACACCGTGAAAACACCCAGTGTTGTGGATGGAACCAAAGAGCAAAGGACATTATTGGCAGCTATCGCGGGGGCAGGTTCGGCACGCCATGCCACAACCATTGTGCAGTTAATGATATTGAAACTGCCAACAAGCTGCTTGGCTACACCTTTTTTGTCTTTGGCGTCGAGTGTTACCGTGCCTGTCGTATCCCCTGCGCGAGCCAAACCGAGACCTACCTGAATGGCATATTGACCATTAGGCTTGGTCTCTACCGGTAAATCAATTGGTTTGGGATTATCTGCCGCAGCGGTCACTGGGGCCGAAAATTGAAGTGAGGCCATGACTGTATCAATACCGGCGTCGCTGGTAACACGAGCAATTACCGATGCATCCATCGCAGTGGTCGAGCAATAAAAATTATCGCGGGTCATGCTGGCAGGCAATGGCTGCACCCAGGCCACAGCCAAGACTTTGGGCGGTGGTGGCGTAGGCGGCGGGCAATTTTTGATGGTAAATGACGTGCTGACGGTTCCGGTGCGGCCTTGCGAATCGCGGGCGCTGACCTGTACCGACGCATTTATGCTGCCATTTTTGGCTACATCGCCTGGTATGTTGATGTCGAAGCCATACAGGTCACCACCTTTTGCGCCCACCGACAAATTATTTGTCCCGCGCCCATCAATGGTTATCTGAGCGGTCACTTCTGAGATAGGGAAGCCGCTGGTGGCACTAACCACCGCTTGAGCGCCGGTGGGTGTCGAAGAACAACTGGCGTTTTGGGAGGCCATCAAGCTGGGTGGAAGAGTCACCCAAACGAGATTAAAGGGCGGTGTACAGGCATCGCCCACGAAATCACCATTCGAATCCGCCTGATCGGGATTGGCGACATTGGGGCAGTTGTCCACCTGATCGCACGACCCATCGCGATCTGTATCGGAACAGGGAAGGCAAATCGATGTGCCAGAAATGATAAGATTGGGATCGGCAACGCAGTTGACCTGGGCCGCAAGCGATACACTGACACCCGCCGTCTGCGCCAGCGTAAACAGAGTATCGCCGGGTTGAACGTTGACCGACTGCCAGCCCATCTGAGAACAAGTGTTGGTACAAAGTGGGACAAGGGTTTCGGTTGGCGTTATTGTCGCCAAAATGGTCGGTGTGGGCAGAATACCCGTCTCAACAACCGGGATTATCTGACGAGCGGTTGGCGAAGGCGGCGGAACGTCGGTTTCCGTTGGAATGCTGGTCGGCTGCACTTTAGAAGGTGACGGTTTGAGCGCAATTTCGGTACTCTGCGGTGGTTGCGCGGGAACTGGGCCAGACAAAATTTTATAGGTCAATAAAGGAGCAGCAATCAACAGAAAAAGCAGCAGCAACCAGAGATGATAAGGCGGGCGAACCCGAACTGTGGCTTCTACACTGTCGAACAAGCCATCGGTTGTAAAGGCGGAAAACTCCGCTTTGACTGAACCGCCCAGGAAAAACAAACGCGAGGGCGATGCGCTGGCCTGAATGAGCACCTGCGCACCGGGATCTACATAAGCCTCGGAAGGATCGAGGCGAAACGCAATACCCTGGTCAACAGCATAACCTTCAAAATAAACCTGTTGGGTATTTGTGCCTTCATAATTAAGGGTTAATGTTGCCGGTGTGAAGGGTGTAAGCTGTGCCTGAGCAATGTTGAGGTCAAAACGCCCATCAGGAACATGATTAAAAACCGGTTCCCCAACCAATTCAAGGCGTACAGAACCTATTGTGAGGATATCACCCGGTTTCCAGTCATGTTTTTTATTGGGCGGCAGCCGAAACCCGTTTAGAAATGTTCCGTTTTTGCTGTTAAGATCAACTATTTGGACTTGATCGCGGTGTTGGGTGACAAGGACATGGCGGCGCGAAGTGAAGCGGGCATCCAGATGAAGACCAGCTTGTTTCGACGAGCCGATGACCAGAGGCCGATTATCCAATTTGACGGCAACCGGATCACCCTGCTCCGAAATAATCCGTATTTCAAAGCTGCGCGAATGATTATCCATACCAGATCGAACCGATAACGAGTGTTCCTGAGATTACAGACATTGTGAAAATAGTGATTCAATTTACAAACCTTATTCATTATATACATTCTGACGCGATGCACCAACC
>JBDTNB010000066.1:0-33780 GCA_039933955.1 Chloroflexota bacterium | reverse complement strand
CCAAGCACTTCCCGACCATGATCGGCGGCGATGCTGACCTCGCGGGCAGCACCAAAACGCTCATCAAAGGCGCGGAAAATACCGGATTCCACAAACCTGCTGAACGCAATGTACGTTTTGGCGTGCGCGAACACGGCATGGGCGCGATTGTCAACGGCTTGGCGCTGCACGGCGGCATCATCAAGCCCTACAGCGCAACCTTTCTGACCTTCAGCGATTATATGCGTGGGTCGATTCGCCTGGGTGCGTTAATGAGTGTCCCGGCGATCTATGTTTTCACCCATGACAGCATCGGCCTGGGCGAAGATGGCCCGACCCATCAACCGATTGAGCATGTCGTCGCGCTCAATACCATTCCGCAGTTGACCGTCATCCGTCCGGCGGATGCCAATGAAACCGCCGCGTCGTGGCATGTGGCAATGATGCTCAAAGGCCCAGCCGTGTTGATTTTCACGCGCCAGGATTTGCCGGTGCTGGAAGGCGATCATATCCGCACCGGTGTCGCGAAGGGTGGCTATGTATTGGCCGACAGCCAGGGTACACCGGATGTAATTCTCATCAGCCGGGGCAGCGAAGTCCATATCGCCAACGCAGCCTACAAAACATTGACCAGCGAAGGTGTGAAAGCGCGGTTGGTGTCCATGCCTTCGTGGGAATTGTTCGATGCCCAGGACGCCGCCTACAAAGGGAGCGTGCTGCCCGCCAGTGTAACCCGCCGCGTGAGCATCGAGGCCGGGGTGACGCTTGGTTGGGATCGTTACGTCGGCTCAAACGGCGTGATGATCGGTATCAATCACTTTGGCGCGAGTGCCCCCTATGAACGCATCTACAAGGAATTCGGCCTGACACCAGAGGCCGTCGTCAACGCAGCAAAGGGACTTTTGGGGAAATAAGGATTTTTTGTAAGGGCATGTCTGCCGTTGGCGACATGCCCTTTTAAGGAACTGCCATCATGACATCATCCGACAAATTTGATCTGAATCTTTCGCTCTGGAACGAAGATGGTCAGCAGCCCTGGAGCAAGCTGAGATATACCGTCATCAATTTCAATCTCAACCGCCATCTTCCGCAAAGACCCCTGAATATTCTGGATGCCGGTGGCGGTAGTGGACGTGATGCCATACGCCTTGCCCAACAAGGACATAGCATAACGCTATTGGATTATTCCGAAGCCATGCTTCGGGGAGCAAAACAGGACGCCGAAGCGAGCAACGTCAGCACAAAAATACAGTTGCAATTGGGCAAAATCGAAGACATCCCAACCTTGTTTCCAACTCCACAGTTTGATGTGATTGTGTTCAACAATGTTATTCAGTATGTAGCTGATGCAAGGGACGCGATACAGGCTGTGTGCCAACCGTTGCTGCCCGGTGGTTTTTTATCATTAACCAGCATCAACCGCTTTTCGATGGCCTATCGTGAAGCCCTCTTAAAGCTCGACCTCGATTCGGCATTCAATCAACTCGATCAACATCAGATGTATACCGAAACTTTTGACACCATCACAACCGTCTATTCAGCCGAAGAACTGATCCCATTTATCCAAGCGGTAGGTTGTGAGGTTGTGGGGCATTATGGTATCCGCTGCATCAATGATTACATCGCCGACAACCAGCGCAAACACGACCCTGCGTTTTATGCCGAATTGGAACGCCTGGAGATTGCCATGAGTGACCATTATCCGTATTATTTGCTGGCACGCATTTTTCAAATTGTTGCCCAAAAACCAGATAGAGGATAAATGGCACTCGATAGCTGCCATCAACAAGTGGTGAATGCTCTGGAAAAAGCGGGTTGGAATGTTGAGAAGTCCGCCTATGTCATTGAATTAGATCGTATCCGCGTTTTTCCTGATATTCGCGCGCGGCAAATCAACGGGCAGGTGGATGAAATCCTGGTCGTCGAAGTCAAATGCTTTCCGCATGAAGAAAATTATCAGGATGAACTTTATCGAGCGATTGGACAATATCTGATTTATCGGACTATCATGGAAATGAAAGCGGTTCCGGCTAAGATTTATATGGCGATACCCGTATTTGTTTACAATCGCTTATTTCAGCGGCAGGTGGTCGCCAAAACCATTCAGGAAACAAAAATCAGACTCATCGTCGTTGATATTGACCGAGAGGAGATTGTCCAATGGCTCGACTGACACCTGACCAACTCCGAGACACACTCATCCGGGAATTAGGCTGGTACGCAGGGACTTCGGATGATTTTAGGCTGTATTTTGCAAAGGACGACGAACAGCGTTTATATGTTATCAGTGGAGTCAGGAACACCCCCCAGGCTGAGCAGGAACGCTCTTTCATCCTGATGCAAGCTCGCATCGTGGACGATCATATTGTCATAGACGAAGATACTTTGTGGGACAAAAATTTGTGGCAGGCTTTGGAAAAAGCGGGCGTCCCGCGTGAGCAAATTATCCTGGCCTACAAAGGTGAAAAACTCCCCAGCCTGGATGAAGCCAAGTAAGGGTTAGTCAGGCTGACAAACCCCTACACAAGAACTAGTAGTTCAACAAGATGAGAATGACAGGCGAACAAGGGGTTTAAACCCCTTGTTCGATGAGCAAATTAACGTTGTTGATGTACTAGGCGTAGAATTTCCGTTTCACACCTGCAAACCGGTCAATTTTCTCCAGGAGCTTTTCTCCTTCAGATTTACGCCGATTGATTTCCCCGCTCGTTGCTAGAAAATGCTCGACTTCATCCAATCTCCTGGGACGATAACCAGGGCCATTACAGCCGCATGAATGGAAGTTGATCCCGTTTTGATACAGGATTTCCACCTTTTTCCACTGTTTGACATCACCCCGTTTGGGTGCTTTAAAATCCAGTCCCATACTAATCATTGCGTGATGGCAATAGGGGCAGACAGAAACCGCCTTTAACGCAAGTCGGCAGCCGAAACAGACAGTATGGCGTTTGTACGAGTGTACAGCGTAACGACACATGATGAATTCCTCTCACCATCCTATTCAATTGTGGGAATCAAAATGCGATAAACAACACAGGGTTGTTCGTGACGGGTATGGGTGGTGAGGCGAGGGTGTTACATGACCGATTTCTTTTGTTTGGGCAGCACGAACGATAACGTATAGTATATTGAGAAATATAAAGTCTGTCTATTGCATAAAGGCTGCCATGAACCCGCAAAAAGCTGGTAAACCATTTTTTGATGAATTGGATCGGCGTATGGCACAGGCCAACCAACTGGCACGCCAGCAAAAATATCTGGACGCACAAACCGCATTTTATAACTGCCTGGAATATGCCGACCAACAGCAGATTACCGTGCCGGTGAACCTGATCCTGGATATGTGGACGAACATCATTTTTTGCCTGATCGACGCCGGTCAGCCGGAGAAGGCCGCCCCCTACGCCGACGCGATGGAGGCGATTATTGCTGAATGGGAAGCCATCCCCGATAAAATGCATCCGCCGGGAACGTGGAGTAGTTATGCGTTGCTGAAGCCGCTGATGCCCGAAAATCTTCGCTTCTATATACCGGACAAGTTTGATTCAATTGATTGGAAAAAGCGCATCGCTTATTATCGCACCCAATTCGCCACCGAGTTGAAAACCCCCGATGATGTGGTGCATACCTTGTGGGAGTTCGCGACCTTTCACTGCGGGCCAACGCAGCAAAAGGGTGATGATGTGAACTGGTACGTGGTCAAGGATACGTTGGATCATTTTTCGCCCGACGGTTCCCACGAACATCATATCGGTGGGATGTTGTATCTCAACCGTTCCCCGGTCATCGTGATAGGCGCAGCCGTCACACCCCAGGGCTGTTTGGTGACACTCATGAGTGAATTCTACCTGCAAGAAATCAAGCGCGCCGTCTTGAAGACTGAAATGGAGCAAGTTGTTGCCAACGACAAACGGGCGCTGCGGGCGTATCTGGAAACGCTCATCAGCCACAATATCCTGGTCGTGACTGGGGATCGTTTCAAGGTCAACTTGCCTCAGTCATAAAACCACAATCCGCCGATATATACCCACTGTGTATTCAGGCTGATAATCATCAGGGCGGCAGCCATCAGGGCAACCAACGCTAATCGGCGTTCAGAATGCGCCAATTGTTTCCAACGGCCTAAAACATTCAGTCCCAATGCGCTGCCGCAGACGATCAATCCGGGTGGTGTGAGCATATAGACGATAAATACGAATAATCCAATCGGGATACGTCGCCCAATGAAGTCGGGGTTGGAGTCGTAGCTGTACCACCAATTATTGGCCGTCTGGTAAGTATGTGTCTGCATATCAAAAGCGAAGAAGCTGCTGACAATCGCCAGCCCGTACAGGCTGCACAACACCAGAATAGTGACCGTGCAGAAACGCAGCAGCTTCGAAGAATAGAGCCATTTCATGGTTTTATTGCCCTCAATATTCCACATCGGTTGCCGCCGTTCGCGCAAATGTTGGCGGATTAGGCTCAACGGTAAATCGCGCACTTCAGCATCCATAACGCCCAACAGCGACCATAAATCATTTGTCTCAGCGATGGCTTGGGTAAATACCTCGTGCATCTCATCGGCAAATTCGGCGCGAAATTGGGGCGGGTACAGGCGCAGTAAGCGGGCATATAAACGGATGATGCCGGATGCGACTCGCTTCATCGTTCGCTGCCGCGCAAACGCAGCCGCGACACCTGCACCAACGATTCCAGCCGCGCCGCTTCCGCCGACAAAATCCGCCGTCCCAGATCGGTCAATTTATAGTCCTTGCGCGGACGACCCGATTCGGCGGCTTCGGGATTATCGAAGCGTTCGATCCAGCCTTGTTGCAGCAGCCGTTTGAGCGCGCCGTAGAGTGTCCCAGTGCTGAATGTGACCCGTCTGTTGCTCAAGGCCTCGACATCCTTCATGATGCCGTAACCATGCTGCGGCGCGGGCGCGAGACTCAACAAAATGAAAAAGGTCGCTTCGGTGAGCGGCATGGATTGTTCGGGCTGGGCTTCCATCATCATTTTCCTGTCGATATGTCGCATTACGATATGTCGCTTAACGGCATATTAAACGTATTCAACAGGCTTGTCAAGATGTGCGAGGGGGAATGTCCTCGATCAAAACTTTAACCGAGCCGTTCTGGAAGCTATTTGCGTGGGTCACAATCAATGTATAACGGCCAGCTTCCGGCACTTCAAAATCCTTGATAATCGCCGCTAAATCAGTGTCCGAATTATTCCCATTGCCATCTACCGGTTTTCCATCCGGGTCGAGAATAATCATCACGGTATCGACTGTGATATAGCGACGGGCTGACACGGCGCTCAGTTTGAAATGCTGCCCTGCCACACCGTCAAATTTGAACTGAAATACTTGGCCTTCGGACATCTCAATGGTGATGAATTGGCCTACAGTCAATTCTCCAGCGTCAACAATTTGTGTACCGTCCCGTGATGCGTAGCGCAATAAATCAGCCCCAGCTTCGGTATGGTCGCCATTGAGCGAATAGGCATATCCCCGATACAGATAGATATTGTCGTAAAAAGCCGCTGCGCTGGTGTAGAAAGCCTTTGGAATCTGAGGCGAAAGTTCGATGATATGTGTGTAATCGGCAATCGCGTGCGGATAATCTTTTAGCTTCATATACAACGTACTTCTGGTTGTATAGACATAGAAGAGATTGGGATCTAATTCGGTAGCCCGGTCAAAATCAGCTAAAGCCGCATCATCATGCTTTTGGGAAAGGAAATAAGCCGAACCCCGCGCATAATAGGCTCGTGCATCATCGGGATTCCGTTCCAGCACTTGTGTGAAGTCCGCGATAGCTTCGTCAGCATCATTGATCGCACTATGAGCGGTTCCCCTCTGGCGATACAGGTCGAGGTTGAACGGATTATATTGAATCGCGAGATTAAGCGTCCGCACACGAGATACAAAACGCCCATAGTCGCTGGCCTTCGCCCGGATCATACCAAGCAGAATGTATGTGTCCTTGTAGGTCGGCTCTAATTCAAATGCATGGTCAAAGTCGGCGATGGCATTGTCATAGTGGCGCAAATTCGCGTAGGCGGATGCTCTATAGAAATAGGCGTAGGCAAAATCGGATTTGATTTCAAGCGCGCGGTCAAAGTCGAGGATGGCGGTCTCATAATCGCCCTGTTGAAGGTATTCGACTCCACGATATGCAATGGCATCCAGATAATCGGATCGCTTGTCAATTGCCTTATTTAAATAATCAATCGCGCTTTGATGATCGCCGCGCGCATCGTAGACTGCTGCTAAATAAAACTCGGTAATGGGTGTCTTAGGCGCTAAGGTATCGGACTGGGTTATGTCAACGAGCGCTTGGTCATAATCGTGCGTGTAAAAATATGCAACGCCGCGCAAAAGATACCAGGCAGCATTTTGGGAGTCCAGTTGAATGGCACAATTGAGCGCCTGGATTGCGCCTTCGTAATCCTGGCGGCTGATCAGGTTATTTCCTCGACTGCCATAATTGACGCCTGTCTCACAAGCTTGCTGCTGCGATTGCGCGGCTGCGGAGGCAAAACTAAATACGCTGATGACGAGGAAAAACACGAATTTTAAATGGGTCATCCTTAAGCCTTTGATCCTTATACCTCTCATCACTATAAATGGATGCATGGGGAAGGGTCAATCAAAATCGCTTAAGGATTGTGAACGCCGAAATTTTCACGGGGCATAAATAGCAATCGCCCAAATGATTTTAGGTCAGTTGGGCGACTTATGTGGCTCAATTCAATACCGAGGTTGGGTAACCAACAGCTATTGTTTTAAGTCGTGCCGGTGATTTCAATCGGCGGGCCGACCAGCACATCCACCGCGCCTTCTTTGTTGCCGCCCGCGTGGGTCACGACGAGGGTATAGGTTCCATCTTCGGGCACTTCAAAGTTGTCGATGGTTGCGCTGAAATCATAATCGTTGTTGTGGATGTCCAACTGCGGCACATTGTCGTCCTTGCCCGTCAGGGGTGTTCCATCCGGGCCGAGGACGATGATGAGCGTGTCAATATCGGCATAGCGTTGGGCGGGAACGGCGCTCAAACTCAGGTGTTCGCCCGCCTTCCCTTTGAAGGTGAAGCGGAAGACACTGCCCTCGGACATTTCGATTTCGGTGGGTTCGCCGCTAGCCAGCAGGCCACCATCTTCTTCCTGGGTCTGAATCCGGTCTGCCCATCCCAGAAAATCGGCGGCAGCTTTATCGGACTGACCATTCAGCGCGTACTGGATACCGCGATTCAGATAGCCGTTCTGGTCGTCGGGTTTCATCTCGATATATTGGCTGCTGTCGGCGATGGCGTGCTCGTAATCGCTGGAGGCCTGATAGGCCACCGAGCGGTTTAGGTAATAATCGGCGTTGGTCGCGTCAATTTCGATGGCGCGGTTGTAATCGGCAATGGCGGAGTCGTGGGATTGTTGAAGTTCGCGCGCCTGAGCACGTTGATAATAAGCGTCAGCATTTTTCGTGTCTAACTCAATCGCCGCGCTGAAATCGCTGATGGCTTCGTCCAGTTCACCCAATTTGGCATGGGTCGCGCCGCGCTTGAGCAGCAGTTCAGCATCGCGCGGGGTGAGTTGCAGGCTAACCGTCTGCGTATTCACGTCGGCGACCAAACTGTCATAATCGGATGTAAGGACGCCCACATTACCCAGCAAAAAGGCAATGTTGCCCACGTTGGAATTGAGCGCAATCGCCCGGTTGAAATCGGCGACTGCCGCTTCATAATGGCGCAGATTGGCATGGGCTACCGCGCGGTAAAAAATGGGCAGCACCCAGGTTGAATCCAGTTCAATGGCACGGTTGAAATCCTTGATCGCCGCCGCATACTGTTGCAAGTCAACATTCGTGAGTCCCCGGAAGCCGTAGGTATTCTCCAGCACAAAATTGGCATCGGGCGCGCTCGCTGGGATGTTGGCGGCAGTGTCAAAATACTGCATCGCCAGGGTGTACTGGTGCATCGCGTAATAAACTTTGCCCAACCCGAATTGCAGCAGTGCCATATCTGGCGAGATTTTGTCAGCACGTTTCAGGTCAGCCAGTGTGTTGTCATAATCCGAGAGGGAATAATAGGCTTCGCTGCGTTGATAATACAGGTTCGCATCCTGGTCATTGGCCTCGATGGCGCAGCTATAGGCGGCTACCGCGCGATCATAATCGCCCGCCTGAATGAACGAATCGCCTAATGCGGAAAAATCATTTCCAGGCAAGCATTGGCTTTGCGCCGCCGCCGGGAAAAGCGTTGCCGCCAGGAAAAACAGCACTAGAATTGTGAACCGTGCGCGCATATAAAAACCTCTATCATCCAGTTTTTGTGATCGTCAAACCTTATTGTAGGAGACTATTATCCGCTGTCAATTGCGTGAATACTTCAATAAAGTTCAAGCAATCCAGCAGAGTCATCCTGGGCAAACTCTGCTATTGTCTGGTGATGTGTTTGCAAGAGTTCAGCTATTTCCGCTGTTGTACAGTTGCCCAAACGTATCCAGATGACCTTTGGTGGGAATCCTTTAGAGGCAAGTAGTTCATTAAAATCGGAATCTTTGGTGACGAGACAATAATCTTCTCGTTGAGCACTTTTCCAGACTTCCATGTCTGAAGCGGCATCCAATCCCAGCATGGCAACATGGCTTGAGTCAGGATACAAACTCGCTAGTCGCGCGACGAGTTTCGGCGAAAGATTATTGTCGAGCAGCAGTTTCATGACCTGGCAATAACAGTATGTCGTTCACGGTCAGCGGCGTAACTCAGACAAGCGAGGATGTCTTCGCGGGTCAGCGTAGGGAAGTCACTGAGAATTTCGTCAACGCTCATCCCAGCAGCCAAATATGACAGCACATCATATACGGTGATGCGTAGTCCTCGGATGGACGGTTTGCCCGAACGTTTACCCGGTTCCAGGGTGATGATATTGGTGTAATCAATCATAATATGGACACCATTAAGCTGAAATGACACTTTCCAGTTTACCACACAGGCGGTCATGTGTCCTTCGATTTCGGTAAGCGCAACCCCTGCCGATTCGTCTAAATAACAAATACCATTAAAGCTCAAGATGGGGTTCGTCACAAAGCCATCAGGATTTTATCCATTTCATACATTAGCCTGACCCCCCATTTCCCCTAAAGCGTGTATACTTAGCGGAAGGTTTTTGTGATAAATGACTCAAGATGTGATTTCAATGCGCGGTATTTCTATATAAACCCGCTGGCAAATTTTTATTTGAGGAGCATAGCATGAGCAATCCCCCGGTTGATGTGCAGCAATTCGGACAGAGCATTTGGCTCGACTTCATTCACCGCCGCTCAATTGAGGGTGGCGAACTACAACAATATATTGATCAGTATGGGGTAATCGGCGTCACTTCCAACCCATCCATTTTCCAGAAAGCTATCGGCGAGTCGGATGACTACGATTCAGCCATGATGCACCTGCTTGACCTGGATTCCTACGCGATTTACGAAAAACTGGCTGTCGAAGACATCCAAAAAGCGCTTGACCTGTTCCGTCCCATCTATGACCGGACGCAAAAACAGGACGGCTACGTCAGCCTGGAAGTCTCGCCGCTGATCGCCAACGACACCAGCACCACCATTTCGGAAGCCAAGCGCCTGTTTAAGTTGGTGGATCGTCCCAATGTCATGATTAAAATTCCGGCGACCCAGGCGGGTATCCCGGCGATTGAAGAAGCGATTGCATCGGGCGTGAATGTTAATGTCACGCTGATTTTCGCCGTGCAAAATTATGAAGAAGTGGCGAAGGCTTATATTCGCGGGTTGGAACGGCGCGTGCAGGCGGGCGAAGACATCAGCCATATCGCCTCGGTTGCCAGTTTCTTCCTCAGCCGCATTGATGTAATGGTGGATCGGATGCTGGAAAATAACATCCGTTCGGCACAGGGGCGCGATCTGGATCGCGTTGCTGCCAACCGCGAACTGCTGGGCAAGGCCGCCATCGGCAATGCAAAGCTGGCCTACAAACGCTTCATGGATATGTTCTACGGCGAGTCGTTCGCCAAACTCCGCGATGCTGGGGCGCAGGTGCAGCGGCCTTTGTGGGCGTCCACCGGCACGAAAAATCCCGCCTACCCGGACACACTTTATGTTGACACCCTCATCGGCAAAGACACCGTAAACACCGTGCCGCCCGCGACGCTCAAAGCCTTCAAGGATCATGGCACAGCCGCCAACACCCTGACCGATGGCCTGGATACTATCGAACAGACGATGGACAAACTGGCCGAGGTTGGCATCGACATCGAGCAAGTCACGAATCAGCTTCAACTCGACGGCGTAGCGCTGTTTGTCGAGGCTTTTGAAAATCTGCTCGATCAGGTGGATGCCAAGCGCAACGTCCTGGCAACCGGCGTCATCGCCAAACAAAATCTGGCGCTCGGAACCTATGGCGACTCGGTTGATGCCGCCATCAAAAAGCTGGAGGCCGACCATTTCAATGCCCGCATCTGGGCGCATGAAGGCAGCCTGTGGAAAGATCAACCGGCTATCATCACCAAAATCGAGAATCGCCTCGGTTGGTTGGATACTGATAAAACGATTGATCTGGAACGCTTGAAGAAACTGCAAGCCAGCGTCAAAAGCAGCGACATCACCGATGTGGTGCTGTTGGGCATGGGCGGCAGCAGCCTCGCGCCGGAAGTGCTGTATGAAACGTTCGGCAGGCAAAGCGGATTCCCGGCCTTCCATATGCTCGACAGCACCGATCCGACGCGCATCGCCATGATCCGCGACGCAGTGGACGTGAAACATGCGCTGTTCCTGGTGTCGAGCAAATCCGGCGGCACGATTGAAACCTCATCCTACTATCAGTATTTCTACGAATTGACCGGGCATAACGGCAAGCAGTTCATCGCCATCACCGATCCGGGGACGAGCCTGGAAACGCTGGCGAAAGACAAAGGCTTCCGTGACACCTTCTCCAACCCTGAAGATATTGGCGGACGCTACAGCGCGCTCAGTTACTTCGGCATGGTTCCGGCGGCGCTGATCGGCCTTGACCTGGATAAAATCTGGGGCGCGGCCAACAACATGATGAAAGCCAGTGCCAAAAATATTCCGGCGCGGCTGCATCCCGGCATCTGGCTGGGCACGATTATGGGGACGCTTGGTTTGCAGGGACGTGATAAGGTCAGCATTTTCACCAGCCCGTCCATCAGCAGTCTGGGCAACTGGATTGAACAGCTCATCGCCGAGAGCACCGGCAAAGAAGGCAAGGGCTTAGTCCCGGTTGTGGGCGCGACCATCGGTCATCCCCATGATTATTCTTCTGACCGGCTGATTGTGTATATCAAGGTTGAGAATGAAGATAATGAAGAGATGATTGCTGGCGTGCGGGCGCTGCGCGAAGCCGGGCATCCGCGCGTGACGCTGTATCTGCCGGATCGCTATGCCATCGCAGGCGAATTTTTCCGCTGGGAATATGCCACCGCCGTTGCGGGCAAGCTCCTGGAAATCAATCCCTTCGATGAACCCAATGTGACCGAAAGCAAGGAAAATACAGCCCGTCTGCTCGAATACTATAAAGCGAATGGTCATCTGCCCGCCGCTGAAAAGGCACTGAGCGAAAACGGCGCAGAATTATACGCCGACGAAAAAATGCTGCGGATGTTGAGCGAACTCAGTTTGCAGCACAACTACAACAGCGGCGATTTGTCTGGTCTGCTGGCAGCGATGATTAACTCCACCCGCGCCAATGACTACTTCGCGATCCTGGCTTATCTGCCCACCACGCCCGAAATCGACGCCGTGTTGCGTGAAATCCGCCGCCGTTTGCGCCACACCACCCGCCGCGCCGTCACGGTGGGTTATGGGCCGCGCTTCCTGCACAGTACCGGTCAACTGCACAAAGGCGGGCCGAATACCGGCAACTTTATCCAGATCACCTGTGATAATCCCCAGGACGTTGCTATTCCCGGCGCTCCCTACAGCTTCGGCACGCTCAAAGCGGCGCAGGCTGCCGGTGATATGGAAGCCCTGCGCGGCAAGGATCGCCGTGCCGTGCGCCTGCATCTGACCGGCAAAACCGATCAACTCGCCAACGACCTCAAAGTGCTGCTCAAGGCCATTGATCTGGTCGAAGAACGTCGTAAGTAATCCTCGAAACTATGCAGTCAATAAACAGCCAGGGAATATCTCTGGCTGTTTTGATGTCCACATTTGTTGGCGAAATAAGTCTGCAAATGCCCTATACTTTCAGGGCTGTAGGGACAAAATATATTTTACCGTGATTGCTAGTCAGAGATTTTGCCTTTATTGACCCCTCCCTAGCCCTCCCCGAATTCAGGGAGGGAACAAAACGCCATGCGATTTTTAGCCCCTCTCCCTTGAATTCGGGGCGAGGGGGTAAACTTGCACCAATGATGAGGGAATTACATTAACCACCCTCAACATACATATCACGCATTCCGAGTCACATCTCATGCTAAGTATTCACCTGCTTTCGGGCGACAATAGGTTTATACTGGGAAATTCAATAGATAAGGAAAATTTTTATGAGCCAACCGATCATACGCATTCAGTCCCGTCCCCACGAAATTGAACTGGCTTTTTCGTCCTTTGAAGATGATGCTGCCCTCGAAGCCGCCGTCGATGAAATCAGCGCCCTCCGTTACGATGCCGTCCCCTTGAGTAAATGGCTGGTGGGTTATGGCGACCCAACCAAAAAGAGCCTGTATCGCTACGGCATCCATATCCCCAAAAATGTGGATGTGGAACAACTGATGAATTGGCTTGTCGAGCAGCTTCGTATGACTAAGAATGACGGCAGTGTTCCGTTTCACGTCGATCATACCCGTGCCAACGACACCATGAGCCACTAAGTTAAATTGCTCCTTTTTGGGAGTGCAATATCCTCCGACTAAAAATCGCTTTTTGAAGCCCCTCTCTACGAAGTCGGGAGGGGGCAGCACCTGCTCACCAGAGAATTGCGAAAAATCCGTTAATTATTACGAAGGGACTATAGCGTTCCGGCGTAAAGTTGTCCTATAATGCTTCATGTCATCTATCAATTAATGAAAGCCTAGCATCGAACTATGCCTGCTGAAAATTCCTGGGTCGTCGAAAATCGTATCATGCTCACTCGTCTAAGCGGGAACATCACAGTGGAGGATATGAAGGCCAGTGCCCGCCGGGGAACCGCCATGATCGAATCGGGCATCGCGCCGGTTTACAGCTTCGTGGACGCCAGCCAGATCGAACACTTTCCCCTCAGACTCAACGAATTAAAGGGTATCACCGACGAAGGGTCGAGCGATAAACTCGGCTGGATTATCATCATCGGCATCCCCAACCGCCTCTTGAGTTTTCTGGCAACCACCTTCGCTCAGGTGATCGGCAAAAATTACAAAGTCGTGGATACCATTGACGAAGCGCTGGAATTTGTCGGCCAACACGAAGGCGAAACCCTGGTTCATAATCTCTGACAGTTCTTGAATGCGGGTGATGGTTTTCCACCGTCGCCCGTTCCGATCCCCGCTTATGCCTGTGCCCTGGCTAAACTTTGCAGCACATTTTTCGGCACATACCCATTCTGAATATACCAATTCACTTCGTCGCGCAGCGTCTCTTCAAATGGGCGGATAGTCGTGCCCAGTTCGCGCCGTGCCTTGTCGCTGCGGACATCATCTTTCTGCTTTAATAAGCGAATCCCCACAACCGAGACTGGACTGCTGATCCCGGTCAGCCGTGTGCGCATGTCCATCATATAGGCGTATGCCAGCGCCGCCCGATAGGGTAAGTGGCGGCTGGGGGCGGGGATGCCGGTGATATGGCTCAACATCACCAGAATATCGCCGATGTCCTGATACTGGTTGGAAACAATATAGCGTTCGCCGCTCTTACCCAGCTCGACAGCATTCAGCATGGTTTTCGCCACATCGCGCGCATCCACGACGCTGAACCCACCCGGCGGAATCGCGGGTAACTTGTGCCCCAGAAAATCCAGCACGATTTGTCCGGGACTGGTGGGAGCGGCGTCGCGCGGGCCAAACATGGCGGATGGCAGAATCAACACGACGGGCAGTGTATGGGTTTTCAGAAAAGCAAAAATCGCTTTTTCGGCCAGGACTTTGCTCTTGCGATACAGATTGTCCAGCGTTCCAGCATTGGGTGGTGTACTTTCGTCGCCCGCACTGCCATCCGCTTTCATACCAATCACCGTTGACGAACTCACATAGATGGCTTTTTTCACGCCCTGGCGTTCAGCCGCTTCCAGAAGTTGAATCGTCCCCTGAACGTTGATTTTTTCCAATGTACCCCAATGGTCGCCGGGGCCAAAATATTCGCGGAAATACGCGGCTGTGTGGAACAGGACATCAACGCCTTTCAAGGCTGACTCGAACGCGGCCACATTTTCCATGTCACCAATGATGATTTGCGCGCGGGTAGTGCCCAATAACTGCGCGGCTTTCGCCTCAGACCGCGCCAAAGCCGTGACCTCATAACCTGCTGCAATAAGCTGCTCGACCAGATTGCTACCCAACAATCCCGTGCCGCCAGTAACAAAAGCCTTCATCATGCCCTCCGATAAGCGCTATAATCAACCTGACTTCAGATGCGAGTAATTACTCATGTTTACAGAATATGAGCATTTACTCGTGTTTTCAAGTAATTCTTATGACTTACTCATCATGGAGCAGCAGCATGTCCGAAGATGTGAACCTGCGGCGGAAACCCCGGCAGGCGCGCAGCCAGCAGCGTGTCGATCAACTCTTGAATACCGCTGAAACCCTGTTCGCGGAATTGGGCTATGAAGTCGTGACGACTAATTTGATTGCCTCTCGCGCAGGCGTACCTATCGGGTCGCTGTATCAATTTTTCCCAAACAAAGAGGCCCTGCTGGACGGTCTGATTGAACGCTACGTCACCGAATTGCGCTCAACCCTGGACAGCACCCTGTCTGCCGAAGCGGTCAGCCGCCTGACCGTGACCGCGCTCGTCAGCGCCATAATCGATGGAATCGCCGCCTTTGAAGCCTCGCACGCGGGTTTCAACACCATCTTTTTGAGTTCAAGCGTCACGGTGCAGCATTCCCAGGCCGTCAATGCCATCCACACCGAAATCGTGGAGCGCGTCGATGCGGTCTTTGCGATACATTACCCTGCACTGGATCCTGATCGCCGCCATACCACTGCGGTCATCAGCGTAGCCGTCGTCAAAGGGTTGATGTCGCTGGCGGAATCGGCGGATGATCTGCCGCCCGAACAGATCATCGCGGAAATGAAGACCGTCCTGCTGGCCTACTTGCGTTCCGTGCTGGTGAGCGTCGGACTTCCCCTCCCGCCTGACCTCGTCTGAGCATCGAGTGAGGCGCTTTTTTGCGAGGTTCAGTCCGCGCACGAGCATGAATAATTTCTGAAAAACCCCAAATCGTTATAGACAGGCTTCTCGTTTCGTAATAAAACTTAACATAAGGTTTATTACAATGAAAAGGTAATTATAACGATGTCCAAAGCAAAACCGTTTGATGCTAATGTCGAGGTGTTGGGAGCCGTCATCATCGCCATCAGCCAATCCATCAACAGCGACGAACTCGTACCCATTCTGGAAGCGCATGGCCTGAGTAACGTCCAACAGGATCGTTGGTATCCGGCATCAACCTGGATTGACGCGCTCAACGATATTGCGGCGCACGACAACGGGTCAATGAATCTGGTCTCTGCTTCGATCAAGGTGAGCGAGAATATCCCGCAGGCGGACGGCGATGGTACGATCAAAGGCGCTTTCGTAACCGCCAACGATACCTACAACATGAGTCATCGCGGCGGCTATATTGGCGAAATCAACGTCGAGTCTTCCAAAGAAAAAGAAGTCACCGTTTCGGCGTACAGCCCGTATCCTGACGATTATCTCTACGGCGCGTTTTATGGACACGCCCGCCGCCATGCGCCCAAAGGCTCGAACCTGCGCATCTATCGCGACAAGCCCTACGTCTACCGCATCGCCTGGTAACTTTAACCTTCGGCTAAAGATTATCGACTTATTCCGGCATCCCCATAACTTTTTCGTAGACGGCTAGGGTTTCCTTCGCCGTTTTGCGCCAGCTAAAATTGGTCGCCCGCGCCAAGCCCTGCGTGACCAATGATTCGTGCAGCGAGGGTTGTAATAACAGTGCGATAATCGCCCCGCCCATCGCGCGCGCATCCCCCGGCTCGACCAGATATGCGCCGTCGCCGCTCACTTCTGGGATGGAGGAGATATTATTGGCGACCACCGGCACGCCCGACGCCATCGCTTCCAGAACCGGTAGACCAAAACCTTCATAAACGCTAGGGAACACGAAAACCTTTGCCAGCCGGTACAACGACGGTTTATCAGCCTCGTCAATGTAACCGATCCAGCGCACGTAATCGGTGATTTCCAATTCGGCAGCGTATTTGGGCAGGTCAGGGAAAACGCCCGTCCCCCATTCCGGTTCGCGGCCTGCGAGAATGAGCGGGATATTATCGCCCTCGGCCTGCCCGACATAGGTATAGGCCAGCAGCAGTTGATTGAACTGTTTGCGGATGTCGAAGCCGCCGATGCCCAGCACAAATTCATCCGGCAGATTATATTTTTCGCGGACGGCGGCATCACGTTCTGCACCGATTCGCGGATGATAGGCCTCGTCCGCCGCCAGATAAATCGGTGTGATCGACTCTTCTGGCAGGCCGATATATTTCACAATGTCAGCTTTTGAGTCCTGGCTGAGCGTAATCGTATGCGACGAGCCGCGCGCCGCCGCCGTCACCAGCGAGGTATACAAACGTGCTCTGAAGCCGCGCGCATAATCGGGAATCGCCAGCGGGATCACATCCAACACGGATGTGACCAAGCGTGCCGGGGATGACAGCGGCGGCCCCCAATAGGGCACATGGGCGATATCTGCGCCAACACGCCCGACCAGCGCTGGATACGCGCGCTGCTCAAACCATACCTTGCCCAATTGACTGCCAAACAGGGTTTTGTGCGTGCTGGCGATGCTCACATTGGCGGGTAAATCGTCCGGCGCGGTGTTATGCGGCGGCAGGACGAGCGTCATTTGCAAGTCCGGCGCGACCCGGCGCAGATTGTGAAGCAAACGGCGCAGATATTGGCCGCTGCCGGTATTCGGCTGATCCCAGAACCAGCCGTTAAAAGCAATGTGCATGGAAATTCCCACCCATAGAGTAGCGGTTTTTAAGCCCCTCTCTACGATGTGGGGAGGGGTTGGGGAGGGGATAAATTGAAATCCGCTCCCACCCTAAGATTAACCGGGGCAGGAGCGAATGGAAAGGGCAAAGAAGGGAGATTAACCGCCAAATTCGCCAGGAGATGAGGATTTTGAACTTATCTCTCTGCGTTCTCTGCATCTTGGCGGTTCAAATATTTTTGTTTTTACTCCGTAAGCGGACTGAAAATTTCAATCAGGTTGCCTTCGGGATCGCGGAAGTGTGCGGTACGGATGCCCCAATCGGGACGATTTTTGGGTTCGGTCAGGAATATCACACCCTTGATCTGCAAAAATTGATAGGCCTCGTCTACGTTGTCCACGCCGAAGATGATGGCGGCGTGATCCTGGCAATCAGCCTGGGCAGGTTTTGCGCCCGCGCCGACCACCAGCGCCATATAGCCCCGATCAAACAGTGCGATGAGCGTATCGCCCGTAATAAACTCCACATACGGGCCATTTTCGTCGCCCGCCTGATAATCGAAGCCCATAATCTCGTGATAAAAGCGGAAACAGGCTTCAAAATCCGTCACCAACAAACGGTTCACGTTAAAACGAAAATTCATTTTCATGCCCACTCGCCCCCTGATTGATTTCATAAGCACCTTTTTGTGAAGTAGTTGGGAACATATGTTCGGAGTATAACGTAGGGTCGAAATGGGTGTCAAGAGATCAATCAAACCATTTTAGCTCACAAGGCGCATAAACTGTCCCCCATTTGCGGCCTGGAAAATCAATCGAGGCTTGTGATGACGGGCAAATGTGTCAAGGCAACGATCTTAATTTATCGTGTAAAATTACAATTATTCACTCAGCACAGCAGCACCAACATAGTCCCCTCCGTCTGCCATTGTTCAAGCAGGATCATAGAATATTCATGGGACTTATCCTACAAAAATTTCAAACGTTACCCTACCTGCTGCGGATGCTTATCCTGGCAGGATTATTTATTGTATTGGGGCGGATCGGCCTGCTCTACGCTTCTACCCATTACGGCGTCTCGTTAATCTGGCCGCCCAGTGGCATCGCCGTCGCCGCTTTTTTGCTGTTTGGCAACAAATCCTGGCCGGGGATCGCGGCGGGCGCACTCATAGTGAATTACTCCGGCGGCATTCCCCTTCCCGGCGCGGCTATCATCAGCGTGGGTAGTACATTGGAGGCTTTCGTCGGGGCATACGTGCTCGTGCGCTTCTTTCATTTCCAACCCTCCTTACGCCGCGTCTACGATGTTGTCTGTTTTGTTTTGGTGGCCTGTCTGTTAGCAACCACCATCGGCGCAACCTTCGGCACTATCGCGCTGGGCGTCAGCGGAATATTGGACTCCAATTATACGCAGGTGTGGGGCATCTGGTGGGCGGGCGATCTGATGGGTGTGCTGATCGTCGCGCCGCTGATGCTCACCTGGGCTAACCTTGAAATCCCGAAACAAAAATGGATGCAAAACGTTGAATTACTGCTGCTGCTGGGCATCCTGAGCGTCATCAGTCTGTTGGTTTTCGCAACTCAGTTCGCGACAGTCAGCTTTTACCCACTGGCCTATTTGACATTTCCGTTCCTGATATGGGCGGCCTTCCGTTTTGGAATCCGCACGGTGGCCTTCAGCAATTTGCTGGTCTGGACGATTGCGGCCTGGGGAACCATCCAGCATATTGGGCCGTTCGTCGAGGGGAACATCCAGGAGAGCCTGATTTTCGTATGCAGCTATATCGGTACGATTTCAGTCACAGGGCTGCTGCTGGCAGCGGCTATCGGTGAACGCAAGCGCTCCGAGAACTCGCTCAAAGAAAGTGAAACACTGCTGCAAGCTGTCCTGGAAAATTTGCCGTTTGAAGTCTGGGTACGGGATACCCATGACATCTGCGTGATGCAAAATCCAGCCTCGGTTGCTTTGTGGGGCAACCTGATTGGCAAAGGATTGGAAGGGTTGGGATTGGACGAGCCGACCCTTTCAGTATGGCAGGCTCATAACCAGCGGACACTGGCAGGGGTTGTCCAACGGGGTGAATCTGAAGTCGTGGTTCGCGGTGAAAGACGCTATTTTTATGCTATCGCCGCCCCGTTTCGTGAGAGTGATCAAACGATTCGGGGCATACTCGGCGTCAATATTGATGTGACCGAGCGCAAACAGGTCGATTTGGCCTTGCGCCAGTCAGAAGAACGTTTTTCACAAGCCTTCCGCGCCAACCCGGCTGCGTTGAGCATCAGCACACTCGACTCTGGCGTACTCATTGACGTGAATCCAGGCTTCCTCAACTTCAGCGGTTTTGAGCTAGAGGAGGTACTCGGCCATACACCGGAAGATTTAGATATGGTGGTGGGGCAGTTTGGCCGCGAACGGCTGGCAGCCTTCTTGTTGAAACATGGCAAGACGCCCCTCAGCGAAGGGGAAATCCGTGTCAAATCCGGCGACCTGCGCCATGTGCAGTTTTCCGCAGAGATCATGGATATTGGTGGCGTTCCGCATATTTTGGGTATCTTCACCGACATCACTGACCAGAAAAAAGCCGAAATCGCTCTGCGCGACAGCGAGGCTCGTTTCCGCGCGATTTTCGAGGGCGCGAATATGGGTATCATTGTGGTTAATGCCCAGGGCTACTGCGTTTCGACCAACCCGGCGATCAGCCACATGTTGGGTTACACCGAGGCGGAATTCCGCGAACTGCGTTTCCGCGATTTCACGCACCCGGATGACATTGACAAGAACATGGATTTGTTTGAAAAACTACAAAAGGGTGAACTCAGTCATTATGAGATGGATAAACGTTACCTCCACAGGCAGGGCGGTGTTGTTTGGGTACGTTTGAGCGTATCTGCCTTAGTCGATACGACAACCAATCAGATCATGTCTGTATCACTCATCGAAGACATTACCGAACGTAAAAGAGGCGAGCAGGCTCTACGCGAGAGTGAAGCGCGCTTCCGCGCTATTTTTGAAGGCACGAATGTGGGAATCGCCGTATTTGAACCGGGCGGTACGGCGGTATCGGTCAATCCGGCGCTGCAACGTATATTGGGTTATGGCGAAAATGAATTGGTGGGACAGCGGTTCCGTAAATTCACCTATGCGGAAGATGTTGAGTCAACGGTTGAATTGTTCCAACAGGTTCAAAGTGGCGAGATCGACCATTATCAGATCGACAAGCGTTACATACATAAAGATGGGAGCATCGTCTGGACGCAGCTCAGTGTGTCTGCATTAGGCCATTCCAATGGTCAGGGTGTGATGGCCGTCGCTTTAATTGACGACATCACTGAATGGAAGCTGGCGGATGAGGCTTTGCGCGAAAGCGAAGCCCGTTTCCGCGCCATTTTTGAAGGTGCAAGCATTGGTATGGCGGTGGTTGATGCGCAAGGCGAATTGGTATCGGTCAATCCAGCCTTCGTGCGGATGCTGGGCTACGATTTACAGGAAATGCTGAGCAGGCCTTTCCGCGATTTCACCCATCCTGAAGACATCGGTCAAAACCTGGAATTGTTCCAGCAATTGATGACCGATGAGATTGAGCACTACCAGTATGAAAAACGCTATATCCGCAAAGATGGCATCATCGTTTGGGTGCGTATCAATGTATCCAGCTTCCCCGACCAGGATGAAAGTCTGGCGGTGGCTTTGATCGAGGATATTACCCAGGCCAAACAGGCTGAAGTCGCCCTGCGCCAGAGCGAAGCTCATAATAAAGCGCTGCTGGATTCGATGCCGGATTTGATGTTTTTGCTCGATAAAAACGGTGTTTTCCTGGATTATCGCGCTCCGTCTGGGGCGGAGTTATTTGTGCCCCCTGAAGTATTCCTGGGCAATCGTGTCTATGATGTGCTGCCCGAAGTGCTGACCCGTACCATGCACAGCAGGATTGAACGCGCATTTGAAACCGGGGAAATGCAGTTCTTCGAGTACAGCACACCGGGCAGCGATAATCCCAGCATGTTCGAATCGCGCATTCTGGCATTCGATGAAGATAAAATTCTGATTATCAGCCGCGATATTACCGAGCGCAAACGGGCTGAAACTGCGATTCAGGAACTCAATGCCGACCTGGAACGGCGTGTGATTGAACGGACAGCAGAACTAGCCGCCGCCAACGAACGCTTGACCGAATTGGATCGGCTGAAATCCAAGTTTATCGCCGATGTATCCCACGAGTTACGCACGCCGTTAGCCGTGTTGAACACCCGCGTCTATCTGCTGGAAAAGGGCCTGCCGGAAAAGCGTACTGAATATCTAACCGGGCTGCGCGGGCAGATCGAGCGGCTGACGCAGTTCGTCAATACGATTCTCGACCTGTCGCGGCTGGAATTGGGCAAAGGAAAAATTGAGTTTGAATCGGTCAATCTGAACGAGGTTGTCGATCAGGTGGTGATAGCGCTCGAACCCCGTGCCGAAGCCAGCGGACTGCGCCTAAACATCAGCTATGCCAAGCGGCTCCCGCCGATAGAGGGCGAATTTAACCAACTCGCACAGGTGGCGACCAATCTGATCGCCAACGCCATCAATTACACCCCTAATGGGCATATTGACGTGAGCACCGGCATTGAGGGCAAACACATTTATTTGCGCGTCCAGGACACCGGCATGGGCATCGCGCCCGACGACATCCCGCATTTATTCGAACGCTTTTACCGGGGTGAACGCGCCGGACAAACCAAAATCGCGGGCAGCGGCTTAGGCTTAAGCATCGTCAAAGAAATTGTCGATTTACACAACGGGGATATTCAGGTTGAAAGTCAGGTCGGCACAGGCACAACCTTCACCGTAACCCTGCCCATCGGAAACAAGCAAGAGACCTTCGGATTCGTACAGTAGGTGAAAGGTGATATGTAGGGTTTGTCACCGACAAACCCCTACAAAAACCAATTTCTGAGGTCATTAATCCGTTTAGCAGCCCTGCTGGAATTTGGGCAGGCCGAGGATCATCGCGGCGGCCTGATATGCCGGGGCGGCGTTTTTCTTATCGACCAGCGGATTACGCGCCATTTCCAGCAGTAGACCGCCATCTGGGAAATGCTGCGTTCCATAAACCGGCAGCGACGCCAATTTATCTGCTCCCAATGTGGCGATCAGACGCGGGCTGAGAAAATTGTAATCGTAGAGCGTCGTGAGGCTGTAATCACCTTCGCCCGTCGGCGGCAGCGGATTGGTATCCATCGCCACGAATCCGAAACCATAATCGGCTGCCAGCGTAGTGCGGAAAAAAGTACAGGCTTCGAGCATCGAGTCCGGCCCTTTTTGTGTCACCTGCCCGCGATTGGCCGTGAAATATGCCCGCCGCCAGTTGTTGGTGACGACGCTGAAGGTAATCTCATATCCGGTGCTGTTGGTCAAAGCGATATAGGCGCTGCGCTTGGACTGTCGCACCGCCGATGACCATGCCGCCTCGACGGTTTCAAAATCCTCGCTCGCCAACTGAAAATGCGATCCTTGCTGCCCTTTAAACAGGGACTCAAACGCCGTGCCGATGTTCTTGGGCGATTGCAGGGTGGTCTCGTCAGCGAAATCGAAGACAATGTAGACTTGTAGATAGCACATAGTGAGTTTAAAAGTTAGGCTTATGTTCAAAACGAGTGATTTCTGTAGGGGGCGACCTATGTGTCGTCCCTGCTAAAATACCTTTTTCACTTAATTTGAACATGAGCCAAAAGTTAAAAGTTCGAGCTAAATCATAGCGCATTTTTTCAGAATTGCTTCCAGAGTGGTGAGCGCTGTAACAATCAGGGAAGCATTGTGTCCTAATCCAGGATAGTATATTTTCGGGAGACGACACTCCGACTCAGGTTTCTAAAAGGATTTAATCTCCTAAAATGAACCTGAACCCGATTCAAGTTGTTTTATTGTTTTCGCAATACGGAGCATACACTAATGACCAATCACGCACGCGGCACATTCGAAGTTAAGACGACCCCGCAGGCACAGGATTACGCTACCGAGAATCCGCCGTTAGGCAGGCTGCTTCTCGACAAACAATTTCATGGGGACATCGAAGGGGTTAGCCAGGGGCAGATGCTTTCCGCTGGCACGCCGATTGGGGGTTCGGCAGTGTACGTCGCCATCGAGCGCGTGGATGGCACGCTGCATGATCGTCGGGGCACATTTTCCCTTCATCACACCGGTATCATGACGCGCGGCGACGGTCAATTAGCGATTAACGTGATTCCCGATTCTGGAACCGGCGAATTGGTGGGACTCACGGGTAGGATGAGCATCGACATCACCGACGGCAAGCACAGCTACGATTTCGAGTACAGCCTCGACCAAACGGAGTAGAAATCTCGCCGTACCGATAAATAAAAACGGGGGTACGATCTCGTCGTATCCCCCAGGCTAATCGCAAACAGCTAAAAGCTGCGGATTAACGTTTGGTGTAGGTCGGGGCCTTACGGGCGCGCTTCAGACCTGGCTTTTTACGTTCCTTGACACGGGCGTCGCGCGTGAGCGAATTGGCCTCGCGAAGCTGGGGCTTCAGTTCCGGGTCGAGCTTGATGAGCGCGCGTGCCAGACCGAGCAGGATTGCGTCGCGCTGACCAGAGATACCGCCGCCATTGACATGGACGGTGATATCCATATTCTTCTCGTTGCCGGTGATACCCAGCGGAGCCTGCAGGATTTCGACATCGCCAGGGCGCGGCAGATAATCCGTGCCATCCTTGTCATTGATGGTCAGGTTGCCTGTGCCGCCGGGGAAAATGCGGACACGGGCGCTTGCGGCCTTGCGGCGGCCAATGCCTTCGTAATATTGTGCAGCCATCTAAAATACCTTCCTAAAGTTCCAAAACTTTGGGCTTCTGCGCCGCGTGCGGGTGTTCTGCCCCGGCGTAGACAAACAATTTCTTGAGCATATTACGGCCCAATGCGCCGTCGGGGAGCATTCCGCGAACCGCCAACGTAATGGCGCGATCCGGGAATTTACGCAGTTGGTCACGCAGGGTGATTGACGACATGCCGCCCGGATAACCCGAATGATGGTAATATCTCTTGTCGTCCAGCTTGTTGCCGGTGACGACGATGTGTTCGCAGTTGACGACGATGATAAAATCACCTACGTCCTGGTTCGGGACAAAGACCGGTTTGTGTTTGCCGCGCAGAATCGGCGCGAGCCGAGAAGCGAGCCGCCCCAGGTTTTGACCTTTTGCGTCCACAATCCACCAGTTGCGTTCAACTTCCAGTGGCTTGGTGATGTAAGTCTTTTGCAGTGCCATGTTCATCCTCCGGCGGGCGACTCACCCGCTCGTTCCCTAACGTTCTTCATGCGGACAAGGCCGTGCTTACGCTTACCTTAATCCCTACAAATTCCGTGTAATCTAAGATGTTTCCATCATAATCAATTATTTTGTATTTTTATAGGGGGAGGCTTCGAATTCGTTCCTTCCCCGTAGCGAACCTGCTCCAGTGTCAACCCCTCCGGCGGGGCGATACTGCCTTCTTGTGGGAGCTGCGCCCGACGGAAATAGGTTTCAAATTCCGTCAAGCTCTCTTTCCCACGCCCCACATTCACCATGTGCCAGACAATCCGGCGTACCATGTGTTGGAGAAAGGCGTTCGCTTCAATATTGTAAATCCAGAGCACGCCGGTTCGCTGCGGTTGCATAAACCACTGCGATTGAAACACCCGCCGAACCGTATTTTCACCCTGGGGCGATTTGCCGAACGCGGCGAAATCATGTTCGCCTTCGAGCATCCGCGCAGCCTGGGACATGAATGCTAGGTTTAGTTCCCAGCGGAAACACCAGCTTTGCAAGCGCATCATCGGCTGGCGCTGCTCACTCTGGAATACCCGGTAACGATACAACCGAGCCGCCGCATCAAAACGTGGGTGAAATCCGGGTGCTGCGCTAATGTCTTGCAGGGCAATGTCATCCGGAAGGTTGGCATTGATCGCCCGCAGCAGCGCCTCGTCCTCATGCTTCCAATCCACATCGAAGGCGATCACCTGCCCGGTTGCATGGACACCGGAATCAGTTCGGCCTGCGCCGTTAACCGTCACCGTCTGCCCCGCCACCACCAGGATCGCCCTTTCAACCGCTAACTGGATCGTCGGCGTATCGCCAATCTGGCGCTGAAAACCTTGATAAGCCGTGCCATCATAAGCCAGCGTCGCACGGTAGCGCATAAAATACAACCCTCATTTTAACCCCTTCGCCTGAGCAAAGGAGTTTCGACCACCGTTCCCAGAAAGTCCCCTTATCGGTGACAAAAAGGTGCGGGGGATGAGGGTTGGCGGGATTTCTTACTCGCGTTCGACCAGTTCCAACAGCACCATTTCGGCGTTGTCGCCTTTGCGCGGCCCCAATTTATACACACGGGTGTAACCACCGGGACGATTTTCAAAGCGCGGCGCAATTTCGGCGAACAACTTATGTACCAATTCGCGGTTGTTGTTCAAACGGCTGGCCGCGAGGCGCTGGGCATGAACCACGCGCTGCGGATCAGCGTGCGCCTTGCTGCGCTTCGCCAGGGTGATTAACTTCTCCACATCAGCGCGGATGAAGGCGGCTTTCGCCTGGGTGGTCTGGATGCGCCCATTTTGGAGCAGCGCAGTCGCCAATGCAAGGCGTAAGCCGTTGCGCTGGCTGCCACTACGGCCTAATTTTTTACCAGATACGCGGTGTCGCATGATTGCGTCCTCACTCGTTGTTACTACTAAATTCGGGCGTTTCAGCGCCATCGGACAGATAGCCCTTATCGCGCAGTTTTTCGACCAATTCGTCCAGGGATTTTTCACCGAAGTTGCGGATGGCGAGCATCGCATCCGGCCCGCGCTGCAACATATCCAGCACATCGCCGATGGTGGTGATGCCGGTACGTTTGAGCGAGTTGAATACGCGGACGCTCAAATCCAGTTCTTCGATGGGCTTGTCATACAATTCCGGCTTGCGACCATGAGTCTCTTCCGCCGGTTCATCTTTACCGCCGTCAAATGGATCCATCGCCTGTATGCCGCCGATGACCTGCAAATGCCGTTGCAGTGTTTGTGCCGCTTGGCTCAGGGCATCTTCCGGGCGAATAGTTCCATCCGTCCAGATTTCAACCACCAGCTTGTCATAGTTGGTGCGTTGGCCGACGCGGGCGCGTTCCACATCAAAATTGACGCGGCGCACCGGGCTGAAAATGGCGTCTACCGGCAGTTCACCGATGGGCAAACGTCCCCGGTCTTCGGCAGGGCTGTAACCACGCCCGGACTGGACTTCAAATTCGATTTCCAGGTGGGCGTCAGGGGCGTCAACCGTGAACAGATACAAATCGGTGTTGATGATTTCGACTTCCGGCGGGCAGATAATATCGGCTGCCGTGACCGTGCCTTCGCCGCGATGCTCCAAACGGAGGCGCGCCGATTCAACATCAAACACTTTCAGGCGAAGCTGTTTCACCTGCAAAATCAACTGGGTCATATCTTCCCGAACGCCGGGAATTGCCGAAAATTCGTGATGCACATCCGACACGCGGATGCTGGTGACGGCTGCACCGGGCAGCGACGCCAAGAGCACGCGGCGCAGCGCTGTGCCTAACGTTAAACCATAACCACTTTCCAGCGGGCTGATGATAAAACGTCCGTAATTGCGGGACGTCGCATCGCCTTCAACCTTATGTGGCAAAACCATATTATTTGTGACCAACTGTTAACCCTCCGGGTTTGCTGCGGATTCAATGGCTAGTGGTTAGGCGTGGGATTAAGTCCCGAATCAACAACCGCTAACCGTTAGAAATCGGCAGTTCGTCGCCTTTTTTTACTAACTGCTAAAAGCTAATGGCTAAAGACTATACGCGGCGACGTTTCGGCGGGCGGACACCATTGTGCGGCACGGGTGTCACGTCCGTAATCGAGCGCACTTTCAGGCCGCTGCCCTGGATGGCACGGATGGCGGCTTCACGCCCCGGCCCTGGGCCTTTAATAAAGACATCGACTTCCTGCATCCCCTGGCCCTGCGCGTGCTCTGAAGCAGTCTGCGCGGCCATCCGGGCGGCATAGGGCGTGCTTTTGCGGCTGCCCTTGAAGCCCGATGTTCCGGCGCTGGCCCAGGCAACCACGTTGCCAAGTTGGTCAGTCATCGAGACAATCGTGTTATTGAAGGTCGCATGGATGTGCGCCTGCCCATAAGGAATATTCTTCGCGACCTTTTTGGTGGTACGGCGGGCAGTCGCGCGTTTCGTTGTACGTGCCATAAAATCCCCTCGCTCATGTCCTGGCGGGAAAACGCGCCCTGCCTATACGGTTGAGGGCGCATTCGTTCGTGCTGATATGTAGATTTCAGTAGAGGTTTATCGGTGACAAACCCTCTACAACAAGGCCATAATGAACTGGCTGCGACGGTTATTTCTTCGTCGCGCCACGACGGCGGCCACGACCTGGGACGGTCTTGCGGATACCACGCCGGGTACGGGCGTTCGTCCGCGTCCGTTGGCCGTTGACCGGGAGGCTGCGGCGATGCCGAATCCCGCGATAGCAGCCGATTTCCGACAGGCGCTTGATATTCAACTGCACTTCACGGCGCAGGTCGCCTTCGGTGGTCAGCTTGCCGACTTCTTCACGCAAACGCTGCACTTCTTCTTCAGTGAGGTTGCGCACACGCGAATCCGGGTTTACGCCAGTAGCGTCCAGGATTTTGCGGCTGGTAGGACGCCCGATCCCATAAATATAGGTCAGGGCAACTTCAACTCGTTTATCGCGGGGTAAATCAACCCCTTCAATACGCGCCATTCGTTCATTCCCTCGTAAAAATTAAGTTCGCCAACTAGCCCTGGCGCTGCTTATGCTTCGGATTTTCGCAAATAATCATGACCCGGCCATGACGTTTAATCACGCGGCACTTGGGGCAGCGTGGCTTGATAGACGTAGAAACACGCATAATGATTCCTTTAGACTTCCGTAAGGTTAAAGATTTTAGCAGTTTTTATGGTTAGTGTCTACGGTCACTTTCGGGCATTTCGCCTAAATACGGACTGAACCGCCAAGACACCGAGAACGCAAAGCATTAAGATAAGACCATACGGCGAACATTGTTTTAGTTTCCAGTTTCCAGTTTTTTAATGAACACCCCAACCATATGAGTTTCCCTACCTCCTGAAAAGCAGGATGGAACGGGAGATAATTTGCTAACGGCTTGTAAATCGTTGGTTTTAGGTTCATGTACGCGAACGAATCACAACCCTGGATATTGTTTTGCAGCGATGTACAACCGCCCCACAGTCTTTTTAGCTATCGATTTGCTGGAAACTGACAACTGGTAACTTTACGGCAGCGTCAGGATGATCGGTTTGCCGTCGGTGATGGCGATGGTGTGCTCCCAATGGGCGCACAATGAACCGTCAATAGTGACCACCGTCCAACCGTCGTCAAGTTCTTCCAGGTCGTTGCGTCCGGCGATGACCATCGGCTCGATGGCGTAGGTCATGCCCACCTGCAAAGGATAGTTGTCCCAACCCCGCCGCTGCACACGGCGCGGCCACCAATTCGGAACCTGCGGGTCTTCATGCATCTCCCGCCCGACTCCATGCCCGGTATATTCGCGGGCGACGCTGTAGCCGTGCTTTTGGGCGAACGCCTGAGTCGCCAGCGCCACATCTTTAATCGTGTTGGGGATGACCGATTCGTCAATTGCCACATACAACGCTTTTTCGCACATATCAATGAGGCGCTGCACCCCCGGCTTGATTTCGCCTACGCCGATGGTGAAAGCTGCATCGCCGACGAATCCCTGGTAATGACAGGCGGTGTCCAGGCTGATGATGTCGCCTTCTTTGAGAATCCGTTTCGGGCTTGGAATACCGTGTACCAATTCCTCGTTGATAGATGCCGTGATCGTCGCCGGGAAATTGGGCGCGTCGGTTTTGGGATAATCGAGAAAGGCAGGTGTCGCGCCGTGATCGCGGATGACGGTCTCGGCAATTTTGTCGAGATCAGCCGTGCTCACGCCGGGGCGGACGGCCTCACGCATGGCCTGATGCGCGCGGGCGACGATCCGTCCCGCCTCGCGCATGATGGCGATTTCGTCGGGGGTTTTAAGAGAAATACTCATAAGCTTTTAGCAATTAGCGGTTAGTGATTAGCAAAGACAAAAGCAATTTTTCATCCTCGCGTAGAGATACTACGATATGGTTTGTTCAGAGGCGCGAAACGCAGAGATGAATTTTTTAGCTAAAAGCCAAAGGCTAACAGCTAATCGCTTCCTTTCGCCTTTTCGATAATCTGTTGAATATCCTGGCTAACGGCCTGGATAGATTGCGCGGCGTCAACCCGGTGAAGCAAGCCTTTAGCCTCGTAGTACGGAATCAATACTTTGGTATCACGAATATAGATGTCTAGCCGTTTGATAATCGCATCGGCGCTGGCATCATCGGGGCGACGAATCAGTTTTTCCCCGCCGCCTTTAGCCGTCACTTCGAGTCGCGGTGGAAAAGCTTTTTCTGAATGCTCGACCCATGTCCAATCAATCGCTGCGGCATGGGAGTAAATGTTGTAACTCTCACCTGTCGCCGTAGACACCCGTCCAAAAGTCCGCCGGAACGCTTCATACAAATCCAATTCGAGCAGTATCACCGCAGCTAACTTCTCCCCTTTGGAAGCCAGATAGCCATCGAGCCAGTTCACCTGCGGAATTGTGCGCGGGAATCCGTCAAAAATCACACCCTGTTGGGCATCGGGCAGCGCGAGACGTTCCTCAACCATTTGGCAGGTGGTTTCGTCGGAAACAAGCTTCCCTTCAGCCATCGTCTGTTGGATTTGTTTAGCGAAATCATCCTGCCGGTTACGCATTGCGCGGAAAAGATCGCCTGTAGAAATGTGGGGGATGCCGCCATGCTGCTTCTGGATGAAGCCAGCCTGTACGCCTTTGCCTGAGCCTTGCGGCCCGACCAGGAGGATGTATAAGCCCATTTACCAGGAACCTTTGGTAGAAAGCTAAAAGTTAAAAGTAGAAAGTCTCGCGACCTTCGCTTTTAACTTTTAACTTTTGCCTATTAACTTTTTAGCCCATGAAGCCTTCATAGTTGCGCATGACAAGCTGCGCTTCGACCTGGCGCATGGTGTCGATGACCACGCCGACCACGATAATCAGGCCAGCGCCAGTGATGACCAACGCGGCGTTCGTGCCCGTGCCGCTGGTGGCTTCCGTTGGGAAAATGATGTGGTTGAGCAGGTCAACCAGACCCGGAACTACCGCGATGATTCCCAGGAACAATGCGCCGGAGAACGTGATGCGCCGTGTCACCCGCTGGATATATTCCTGAGTGCGTTTGCCGGGTCGAATACCAGGGATGAATCCACCCTGGCGTTGCAGTGTATCGGATAGATTTTGCTGCGAGACCATAATGTCGGTGTAGACAAACGTGAAGCCCACCACCAGCACGAAGAACGTCACCCAATAGGCCAGCCCTTGATGGTTGCCGAAACTCTGCGTGATGGATTGGCGCACCGGGCCATCCGGGAACAGGTTCACCACAATCGCCGGGAAGGTGATGAACGACTGCGCGAATATCAGCGGTATCATACCCACCGCGTTGACTTTCAGCGGGATGTGAGTCGTGCCGCCGCCATACTGCTTGCGTCCACGCACCCGCTTGCCGTACTGCACCGGGACACGCCGCACACCTTCATAGATATAGACGATGACCACCGTACTCACCAGCACAATCGCCACGAACATGATCAGGTTAAAGATCGGCTGGGTGGTGCTGTTGAGGAGTTGGGCGAAGTTGGTGGGCGCTTGCGCGACGATACCCGAAAAGATAATGATCGACAAACCGTTACCGATGCCCTGTTCGGTGATGAGTTCACCTAACCAGATGGCGAACATTGTACCGGCAGTCATGGTCACGATAACGGCCAGGGTCAGCAGCAAATCCGAGCCGAAGCCGGGGATAATCGCCTGTCCGCTGAGCGTACCGAAGATGTTGACCTGAGCAATCGCCTGCAAAACGGCCATTGGGATGGTGAGGTAATAGGTATAGCGATTCAGTTTTTCCTGGCCGCCCGGTTCACGCTGGATCGCTTCCAGGCGCGGGATGAGCGGAACCAAAAGTTGGAAAATGATTTGCGCGGTGATGTAAGGATACACCCCCATCGCCATAACGCTGAAGTGCCGCACCGCGCCGCCAGAGAGGAGGTTGAGCGCCCCAATCAAACCACCTGCCTGCCCTTCAAGCAAGGAGGTCAGCGCAGCTTGATTGACACCTAGCACCGGGACATGCGCACCAAACTGGTAGATCAACAGGATAAATCCCGTAATCAACATTTTATTGCGGAGGTCTGGCAGATGCCATGCATTCCGAAAAGCCTCAAACATAGTTACTTCCTTGTAAACTTGTTTACCAGCGGCAGAGTATACTGCGGGTAGACTAGCCTAAGCAAAAAATAACGAGGATGCGCAAATGAGGTATGAGCTTTTCTACTCATACCTCATCACGCATTACTCATTACTGTATAGTTTTACCAGGTCTTCTTTGCGCATCTTGCGGAAGGTGGCTTTCGCGCCGGTTATCCGCAGCGGGATAATCTCGGTGCTGCCGCCAGCCGCAGTGATTTTTTCCTGCGCGCTTTTGGTGATGCGATGGGCGTGAACGGTCAGCTTTTTGCTGATGCTCTCGCCATTCCCTAACACCACAACGGGTTCAATAGCGTTGCGAATCAGGCCGAGTTCGAGCATCAGCGCGGGTGTCACCACTGCGCCATCATCTGCCAGACTCACCAGACGATCCAAACGGACTTCCTGGTACTCGATGCGGAACTTATTGTTGAAACCACGCTTGAAAGGCAGACGGCGCACCAACGGGAGCTGACCGCCTTCAAAGTATGCGCCCTTCGGCTTACCGCCGCGTGATCCCTGGCCCTTGATACCGCGTCCGGCGTAACCGCCCTGACCAGCAGCCTGACCACGACCAATACGCTTGCGTTTTTTGGTTGAACCCTTGTCGGGCTTCAAATCGTGTAACTTCATTATTCAATTTCCTCCACCGTCAACAGATGGCGGACTTTGTAGATCATCCCCCGAATCTGGGGATTATCAGTGAGTGTCACGGTATGGTTGATGCGGCGCAGGCCGAGCGAACGAACCGTATCTTTCTGGTTCTGCGCAAAGCCAATCGAGCTTTTCACCAATGTGACTTTCAGCTTCTTTTCTTGAATCTGTTCTTTTTTCTTCGCCATGATGCCTATACCTTCCGCTTACGTTCCCAGAAGGGGAGCACATCTTCGATGTCTTTACCGCGCATGGCGGCCATTTCCTGGGGCGAACGGAGCTGTTCCAATGCGGTGAGCGTCGCCATCGTGACGTTCAATACATTATTGCTGCCCTGGCTCTTGCTCAGGATGTCATGGATGCCGACGGCTTCCAGGACTGCGCGCACGCCGCCGCCCGCGATAACACCCGTACCGGGCGAAGCTGGACGCAGCATAACTGTTGCGCCACCGTATTCCGCCACGACAGGATGCGGGATGGTCGAGCCAGACAAAGCGACTTTCGTCATCTGACGGCGAGCATGGTCAGCGCCCTTGCGGATGCTGTCCGGAACGCCGCGCGCTTTGCCGATGCCAACACCGACGCGGCCTTTGTTGTCGCCAACGATCACGACGGTACGGAAGGCGAAACGACGTCCACCCTTGATAACCTTCGCGACACGTTTAATATCGACAACACGTTCATCGAGTTCCTCGCGATCTTCTTCGCGGGGCTTCTGGTCACGGTCACGCTTTGGACGGTCATCACCGCCACTTGCGCGATCACCACCCGGTTTATTGCCACCGGGTTTGCCGCTGCCGCCTGGTCTGTTGCCACCGCCGCGACGCTGCGGTTTCTTCTCTGGTTGATCTGCCATTTTACCTCGACCTTAAAATTCTAAACCGGCTTCACGAGCGCCTTCGGCCAGAGCGGCAACACGTCCATGATAGCGGTATCCACCCCGGTCAAATACAACCGAGTTGATGCCCGCACTCTTGGCGCGCTCACCCAACAGCTTGCCGACGATCTTGGCGGCTTCGACTTTATTTTTGCCTTCCATCTGCTTAGCGGCTTCTTTATCCACCGTTGACGCAGACGCCAGTGTATGGCCCGCCACATCATCAATTACCTGGGCATAAATATTATCCAGGCTGCGGAAGATGTTCAGGCGCGGACGCTGGGCAGTGCCTTCGACTTTGCCGCGCACGCGCCGGTGACGGCGTTCGCGGGCGGCGGTTTTTTTCTGAGTTATGCTTGCCATTTCAAACCCTCTTGAGTTCCCAGTTTCCAGTTGCCAGTCACCAGCTTTAAGACTCTGGAAACTGACAACTGGGAACTGGCGACTAACTATTTTGCCTTACCAGCTTTACCGGCCTTGCGGCGGATCGTTTCATCACTGTAGCGCACACCCTTGCCCTTATAAGGCTCCGGCGGACGGAGTTCGCGGATATTGGCTGCCGTCTGACCAACAACCTGCTTGTCCGCGCCGTCGATGTGGATGATGCGCCCACGATCTTCCAACTCAAATGAGATACCACTGGGCGGTGGGAAAACGATTTCGTGTGAGTAACCCAGCTTCAACACCAGGTCTTTACCGCGCATATCGCTCGTATAACCCACGCCTTCAATCATCAGGGTGCGGCGGAAACCCGTCGATACCCCTGTGACCATATTCGCCACCA
>JBDTNB010000065.1:0-35025 GCA_039933955.1 Chloroflexota bacterium | reverse complement strand
CTTTACTCGAATTGGCTCACTTTTGTTGACATTCCTACCTTATGCCCCACCCTCACCTAACTATGACATAAATGTTGGAGCGGATTACATTGATAATGCATCCAGCACTGAAACTAAACTGTCGCGAGTATTGTCCAATCTTCCCTACCCAGTTGCTAATGCCATTCTCAGCCCACAGGCCAGCAAGGTAATCGGCTTCGATGTGGCGAATGATGCGATTATCTGGGATTTACAGCCGCAAAGTTTGCGCGTCCGGTTGTACGGCGTGCAGGATGCGGTATGGTCGCCGGATGAAACTATGTTAGTGGTATACGGGGTAGATGGGGTGCTGCGGGTGGTGGACGCGACGACGGGGAATACATTGCACAGTTTTGACGATCACTACAATGTCGATTATCCGCGCATCGGCGTATTCTGGTCGCCGGACAGCCGCAAAATCGCCCTGCTGGATCGTGGGGCGCTGTTCATTTATGAAAAATCGGCGTGAGGTTCTAGCGTTGATCTAACGGAAAACTGTGTATTATGCGGGCATGAATATACACATTACACTCGAAGACCCCAGACCGATCCCGATTATCCCACCCGCGCCGCCCGGTGTTGATCTGCCAGGAGTCAATCCGCCTTTTCCTGGGCCGACCAATCCGCCGATACCGGGGCCGCTCGATCCGCCACCGGATCCACCGCTGCCAGGGCCGGTTGAGCCGCCGCTCCCTGGCCCAGTCGAGCCGCCGTTACCGTCGCCTGTGGAACCGCCGCTCCAGCCGGAATGATTTTCAACTGCCCGATTTCTGTGGTTGTTGCGCCAGGGATTCAAATCCCTGGCCGCCGGGAAACCCTCTACATATTCCCCCTCGTGCCTTCTGAATAGATTCAAAATCGCTGCATCATCAATTTTTACTCGGCACTCAGTACGCGGTACTCAGAACTGTGGGTTTGTGTTACGCTTGTCGGACGTGACATTTAGCTGAGAATTAAACCCTGAAAACCGAAAATAAATCATTTGAATTGATGCTCACGGGCATGGCGCACGGCGGCAGCGCGTTGGGCAGGCGTGATGGGCGCACGATTTTTGTGCCGTATACGATTCCCGGCGAACGGATTATGGCGCGTATCACGGGCGAAAAAGGCCGCGTGGCTTTCGCTGAAGGCGTGACGCTGCTGGAAGCCTCGGCGGATCGAGTCTTCCCGCGCTGTCCGCACTTCGGCCCCGGCAAATGTGGGCGCTGTCAATGGCAGCATATCGACTACGGCGCGCAGTTATTGCTCAAACAGGATGTCCTGGCTGACCAATTGGAGCGTATCGGCGGTTTCGCGGATGTGGATGTGCGTCAGATTCTCGCCAGCCCGTCGGAGTGGGGCTACAACCATCATATGACCCTGTTGAATGGTGAGTCGGGAAAATTGGGGTTTTTATTAGCATCCCCTCCCCCTGGCCCCCTCCCCGCTTCGCATAGAGGGGGAATAATCCCCATCAGCGAATGCCATATTATGCATCCTGATTTGCTGGCGCTGTATAGGTCGCTAGAACTCGACGGCATCACCGGAATCGAAAAATTAACGCTGCAAATGGGCACGGACGGCGCGCCGATGTTGATTTTGACGATGGCGAACGATGATGCGCCCGAATTGGTGGCTGATTTGCCCGCCAGCGTGAATATGCTGGTCGGCGGCGTTGATCCGGTCAATCTGATCGGCGATTTATACAGTTACTATGCGCTTGCTGGGCGTCGATTCCGTGTCACCGCCGGGAGTTATTTCCGCCCGAATGTCAGCGGCCTGGATAACCTGATCGACGTTGCCCTGGATGCGCTAAATTTATCCGGCGGCGAAACGGTGCTGGATTTATATGCGGGCGTGGGGACGTTCAGCGCGTTTATCGCCGAGCGTGCCGGGTTGGTGACGCTGGTCGAGAGTTATGCGCCCGCCCTGAATGATGCCGAGGAAAATCTGGCCGACCTGGAAAATGTGGACATCCTGGAAGGCGCAGTCGAAGATATTTTATCGGAACTCGAATACTCGTATGATGTGATTCTGCTCGATCCGCCGCCGGATGGACTGAGCGTGGAAGCGGTTGACCAGATTGCGGCGCTGAAAATCCCGCGATTGGTGTACGTCAGCGGCGACCCGGCGACCCTCGCCCGTGATGGCAAACGACTGGCCGCGCAGGGCTACCGTCTGGTTTACGTCCAACCCATCGACCTCGCCCCGCAAACCTATTATGTCGATTCGGTGGCGGTGTTTGAGCGATCATAAACGTACTGTGCATTACTTTATCAAATACACATCGCGTCTATTTGCAGCTTCTTTCACGATAATTATTTTATCGTTACTTGTCAGCGGTCTACAACCGCCTTCGCCGCAATTCAAAACACTGGAAATGCTCCATCTGGTCGATTGTAAATTGCCCTGCTGGATTGGGATTATCCCCGGCAAAACTACGATTAGCGAAGCGAGGATGCTTATCGAAAACACCTATCCAGATGAAGCTTATGAAATCACTTTAGGCCAAAATGTTTATGATGGAACCGATTGGCTAAATATCCAAAATCGCCACGACGATTCAGATTTTTATGTGAGTCTTAATGTGTGGCAAAAGCCTGAAAATAAAACTGAAAATATGATTATTGATCAGATAACCCTTAGCGGCGCTGAACTTACCTTAGGCGAGTGGTATTTCGTTTTAGGGAGTCCGCAAGTTCTCTCGGTTACATGGGGTAATCACTATGCCGTGCCTAATATGCTCTATAATCGGTGGAATGTGCGCCTGACCTTGTACAATCCACGCGATAATTTTGCTGTAGACAGTCCCTATATTTCGGCAGGAATGCTTGATCTGTATGACCCGGTGGAATGGGGCAAAACTTATCGGCCTGCTTATCAGATAAAGTGGCACGGGTTTAGCACATCCTATAAAGATGAGCTTCTAGCGTCGATGCAGCCGTAGTTTTCTTAAACCTCTTCCGCGACGGCTGCCGCCGGAACAGTCGCTAACGGCATATCCTCGTTGGCTTTAATCTGATCGGCGGGGTCGCCCAGCTTATACAACAGCCGTAGAAACGGAATCGCGAAGACTGTCACCGCGCCGCCGACCACAAACCCGGCGGCGATACTCTGGCGCTCGGCGATATAGCCCAACCCGGTCTGACCGATCACGCCGCCCGCGCTGTCCATCATGGAGTTGAAGGAAATCACGGTGGCGCGCTGCTCTGACGGAATCACCTGATGCAAATAACCCTGCTTGACCGGAGCCATGATTCCGCTCGCCAGTGTGCCGACCAAGAACAGCGGCACTGCCAGCCAGAACGATCCCGCGAGGCCGACGGCGATGGTCGAAACCGTGATAATCACCGAGGTGGCGATCAAGAGCGTGCTGCGGTAGCGGAAACGCTTCATATAGCGACCCAGCAGCCAACTCCCGGCCATCATGCTGACCGACACTAGCGCGGCGATCACGCCCGATACCCAGATGGCGTTTGGTTGGCCGAGCAAATCCAGGAAATAGGGCTGCGTCGCATAAAAGCCCCAGATAAAATATAAGCCTTGAATGAAGGTGACGATCATCATCAGGCGCACGGGGCGTTTTTGCCAACCGTAGGTGATGCTTTCGCGGGTGATTTTACGCATCTCTTTGGGGATGGCGGCAAAGGTCAGGGCGCGGGGTGTATAACCGATTTCCTGCATCCGCAGGTATCCCCAGCCGCAAACCAATGCCAGCAAAATCGCCCGCGCGATGTAAGGGAAAGCGAGGTTGATGCTGCCCAGAAAGCCGCCCGCAATGGTTCCGATGAGCATCAATCCGTTGGTGATGACTCCGGCGCGGGCAAAAACCTGTTCGAGTTCACCTTCATAATTCGTGGCTTTGAGCGCATCCACTAACCAGGCTTCCACCGCGCCCGAATAAAACGCGAAGCCGAGTCCCAGGAAAATCGACATGATGCAGAAGCCAAGCAAGCCCCCGTTTAGCAGCGCTACGCCGACATAACCGAGTGTCGCCAAACACAACACGGCGGTACTCAGCAGGAAAGAAGTGCGCCTGCCGCTGGTATCAGCAATCACACCGGTTGGGATTTCAAGAACGACCATCGCGCCGGTGAAAACCGCATTCGCCAGAAAGACGCCGAAAATATCGAGTCCGGCATGGAGCAAAAACAGGGTATTCACGCCCCAAATCAGCGATGCTGACAGGGTATACAGGCTGGAGATAATTATGTAGCTGCGAATCACCTGCTTTGAGTCCATTTATTTTCTCATTTCCTGGCCTGTGGATAGTAGACAATATGGACACCGGGATCGCGCAAATACTTACGCACGAAAGTTCTATTGGCGGTGGTTTTGCGCCAACACAGTTCTAACGACAGGGGTTTAGAATGGTGTGTGTCGGATGTTGAAGGAGAGGAGTCGATTATGAAACTCAATCAAACTGCCGTCACCCACGCTAAACAGCTCATCAAGGATGGCAAATACGTTGTCCATTCAGAGTGGAGCGAGGCGCAGCCCTCAGCGGACGCAGAAAATAAGTTACTCGAAAACAATGATTGGTCAGATTACAGCGCGTGGCATCTGGGCGTTGATGCCAAAGAAGACAAAGACACCAAAGGGCATTATGGATTTCCATTTGGCGACTTCAAAAAAGTGCATCGTTCCGGGGTGATCGCCGCCAAACAGCGCGCCGCCCAGAATGGTTACGATGAAATTGAGAAAGCCGCAGACGGCCTGCTCGAAATGATTAACGAGCGCGAAGGCATCACGACTTAAAGTCGATAGTCAAAAGACAAATACATATTGAGCGGGCATATGCGGCTTATGTATGCGTCAAACGCAGGTTTGGTTTATTGCCTGTGCTTTTCGGTCATTTCTCCCTCCCTGAATTCGGAGAGGGAGAAATATACAACAGTTCGTACCGAATCACTTGCCAGATAGGCGCGATATGTTGTGCTTCTACGAGAAGGTTTTCTCCAAGCCGAACGCCTGCGTCAGCGGCCAGACGAACAATACACCTACATCCGGGCGTGACCAATCGCCGACCTGCGCCGTGCTGGCCTCGATGACCTTGTTGAGGGTGGATTCGTCGGGGATGGCCGAAAACAACGTCCGGTGATGGATTTCGTGGACGCGCATCAACGATTTGAGCGAGAAAATAATACCCACGTCCTCGCGGATGCCACCTTCTTCCAGGTGCTGCATCCCGGCGCTTTCGAGAATCGTCACGCCGGAAACCCCGGCTTTCACCCACACATCCAACATTTCCGAGGCTTGCTCTACGTCTTTGGAGACGAACATTATCATATACATCACGGTTTTATCCTTCCTGTCCAATAGGCTGCGGTGTATCAGTAGGTGTGGCTTTTTCGCGGAATGACCAGCGCACCAGCGGCGGCGTCATCATGGTCGTCACCAGCACCACGAACACCACGACGGTGAAAACCTCTGGCGATAAAATGGCGTAATCCACGCCAATGGCGGCGATAATCAGGCCAACCTCGCCCCGGCTAATCATGCCCAAACCCACGCGCAGCGCACTCTGGCGATTAAAACCGCCCAGCATACTGCCGCCGCCCGCGCCGATGACTTTGGTGACGACGGCCAATACGGTCAGCACCAATGCGAACGGCAAAATTTCGGCAGTCAGCAGGCGCAAATTAGCGCGCAGGCCGATGCTTACGAAAAACAAGGGCACGAGCAAGCCATAATTCACTGCATGGATTCCACGCTCGATTTTTTCGACCACGCCGTGCCGCGCCCGCTTGATGCACACTCCGGCGATGAACGCTCCCGTGATCCCGGCGATGCCACCAAAAAACTCGGCGGAAAAACTAAGTAGTAAAGTCGCCACAATCGCCAGCATTAATGCGCCTTCAGCGATGGGCAGCCGGTCTACAAGATTGGCGAGTCGCGGCAGGGCAATCCAACTCACAACTGAGCCGATCACCAGAAAACCACCGATCCGCAGCAGCACTTCAACTACTGAGCGCGTGGATTCGATAGCGATGATGCCGCCGGGATTGATGGCGACGAACAGCGACAGCAGCAAAATCACAATCGCGTCGTCCACCAGCGCCGCGCCCAATAATGTGAGTCCTTCGCGCCGCTTTAAGACGCCTAACTCCAGCATCACCTGAGCGCTGATGCTGGTGCTCATCGAGGCCATCAGAATACCAATGAACAAGGCTTTTTCCGGGCGATAATCAAAGGCCATCACGGCGGGTGTCATCACGATCAACGGCAGCAGTACGCCCGCGACTCCGGCCAGCACCGCCGGACGCCCAACTTTTAGCATACTGCCCAGGTCAACTTCCATGCCCGCCATGAACATCAGCAGCAGCACCCCGACTTCGGCGATTTCGATGAGGGTGTGTTGGACACTGTGACCGTCGGGAAATAAAAATGGATTGCCCAAAAAATTGAGCACGGTTGGGCCAATGAATAACCCGGCCAAGAGTTCGCCCAATACGGCGGGTTGGTTGAGGCGGTAGGTCAGGTAGCCCAGCGCTTTGGCGAAGGCGACCATGACACCCAGTGCGAGGAAAAATTGCACGGTTTCGGTCATCAATTTACTCCTTATCATGCGTTTGCGAGAACGGAACTCGGATGGATTGTAACAACCCCAGGCGAATAGCTTCCGCATATGCTGGTAAGGACGGCGCGATCTGTGCCGAATAGGGTAGCCCGATACCTGCCCTTTATTTCATATGGAGGTGCTAACGATACCTTTCATCCCTGATACGTGTAAATCTGTACATAACTATCTTAACATATTTAAGGTCGGGGGTTTATGAGAATCGCATCAAAATTATGAGGGGGAACTGGAAATATGCTGGTTGCATCGCCAAATGCCCAAACACTGTGGTCGTTACAGTGGCAAATGCACCCGCCGCAACCCAAATTGATTGGCTTACGTATTGTCTTACGGAAACAGATAATCGCTAGCGAAGTTTAGTTTCTGCATATCAAACGCCTGCGCTATCGGTAGGGTAATAGGGGTTGATACTCTAATTGAGCTTCGGAGGGGAGCAAAAAATAATGACTACACAATCTTTACAACAACGGAATGGCCGTTCACTTTTCTGGCCGTTGATTCTCATTGGGGCCGGTTTGGTCTGGCTGTTGACCAACGTGGGCATTTTGCAGCCTGCCAGCCTCAATATTCTGTTCCGGCTATGGCCGGTGATCCTGATTGTGCTGGGACTCAATTTGCTGTTGGGGCGCCGTTCTCCGGCAGTCGGCACATTGATTGGCCTGGGCGGAGTCGCGGTGGTCATCCTTTTGATGCTGGTCGGGCCATCGCTGGGCTGGGCAAAAAGCGCGGAAGTCAAAACCGCCAGTTATGAAGAAGCCGTCGGCGATGCACAAAGCGCTCATATCAGCCTGGATTTGTCGGTGGCCGATACGACTGTGAAAGCCTTAACCGACTCCAATGATTTGTTCCAGGCCGACCTGACCTATATTGGCGATCTGGACTACGAAGTCGTCAATGAGCCGGTTAAAACTATCAGCCTACGCCAGGTCAACGAGTCGAACGGCGGTATCCGGTTTTTGGATTGGAATTTTTGGGATCATGACCAGAAGCTTAATTGGGACATCGGCCTGAGCAAAAATGTGCCGCTCGATCTGGATGTGACCAGCGGTGTTAGCAACAGTACACTCGATTTGCAAGACCTGGATTTGACCAGCCTGCATGTCAACAGTGGTGTCGGTTCAACCGAGTTGACGCTGCCCGCCATGCAAGACTCCTATACTGTGGACATCAGCGGTGGCGCTGGATCGACCAACATCACCGTTGAAGAAGGCACTACGGTTGATTTCACCATTCAAGGCGGGGTTGGATCGGTGACTGTGGATGTGCCGGAGGGTGCAGCAGTGCGTGTAGAAGCCAGTACCGGCGTGGGCAGTGTGAATGTGCCCACCAATTTTGCATCTGTGAGCGGCGACACCCACAAATTTGTGGGTGAGGATGGTGTTTGGGAAAGTGCGGGTTTTGAGAACTCTGACCGTCCCATCGTCATTCATTACGAGGATGGCGTCGGTACATTGACGGTGAAATAACCGTCGCGGAAATCCAGAGTATGAGAGGTCATGCCTCAGAACCTCACCCCCAGCCCCCTCTCCACACGTGGAGAGGGGGAGTTTAAGCAATTCGTTGACTATTTTTGACGAATTAGCGATTAGGGGTAATTTCGGATGTATTTAAACCGATGCGATATGATCAGTTGCCGGATTTACGGGGGAGACCAGCGAGTTTCGATGCGGACGGCGCACGCGATCCCAGATGGCGACCAATGTGACCGCCGCAAAAACCCACCAGACGAAACTGAGCGGAAACAAATAGCGCGGGATCGCTTCCAGGAAGAGATGCACGAGGCTTGTATACAGGATGAAACCGGAAAGTGGCAGTGCGACCCGCCACTTGCGGCGCGTGATCCAAATCCCCACAATCCCGGCCAGCAGACTTGTATAATGGAACAGATACATCGACAGCTTCGGCCAGAATTCATCGCCCTGCGTCAGCCGCAGCAGTCCGGCAGGCGTGCGATCATGTTTCAGCCAATCCACCGCCAGACTTTTCAAACTTTCGCCATGAAAAAATATTGTGCCGTGCGGTTGCAGATACGCGCCCGCCAATTTGGTGACACGCCGCGCCAGCCAGCCGGGCAGATTGCTGCTGATCGCTTCCGCTGCCGCGTTGGCATAGACTTCCTGCTGGTCGCCAACCTGGGTTGAAAGCTGCCCGCCCGCTTCGGCTGTCAGGGTGGCGTCCATATCCTGAGGTGATGTCCATTCTGTCGCGCCGATGAGCAAAAATGCCGACAATCCCTGCGCGCCGATGACGGGTGTGTGCCAGCGCTCTTCGTTATAGATTGTCCAGATGGATGTGACCAGCGCGTAAATGGTCAGCAGCAGCACCGCATATTGCAATCCACGCCGCCAACCGTAAACCAGCAGCAAATGAATCGCCAGACCCAGCGGGAAGAGGATCAGCACCGCGCGCGTCATGGTCGCCAGCGCCAATAACAGGCTGATGAGTATCACGCGGGCATAACGGCGGGTCGTTGGGTCAGGGTTTTTGACCATTTCCACATAAGCGGTGAGGCCGCCCGCGACGAAAAAAATATAAGGGGTTTCGGTGAGCAGTTGGGCAGTTTCGAGGACGAAAACCGGCGCAATCGCCAACGCCCCCGCCGCTACTAAACCGGCGCGTTCATCATCGGTCAGCGCCTTCGCCAAGCGATAGGCAAACCAGCAGGTTGCCGTCGCCATGACCACCTGTGACAGGCGCATAGCGATCACCGCACCCGCACCCGGCAGCACCGTTTCCCAGAATCCCGCCCACAGTAAATACAGGGGAGCCGACTGCGGCGGCCCATTGACAGCATTGTGGAACAACTTCAGCCCATGATCGAGATACCACCAGGAATCCCCACTGGCAGAACTATACGGGTCAAGCGGATTTTGCCCTAGCGCAACCACCAAACGCAGGACAAAGGCCGCTAGCAGAATCAGCAGCAGCCAGCGATGGGTTTTGGAAGAAGTGAACAGGACTTTTATGTGATTGGATCGGGGCATTTGTTAAATATGCTCAAGGAGTATCCGTAGGATGTCGGATATAGCGTACCAGCAGTCGGTGACAAATATAAGGTAAAGTCATTTATATTGTCAATAAAGGTTAACATTCGCTGAGATTATCAATCCATTGATATCCAAAGAAACGTAATCCACGTTAGAATGTTATATGCGGGATTGAACATTTTTCCTGACCAGACAGTATTTAGATGGTATATGACCAGCGGAAAGTTCGGATTGACGTATGAAAATCAGTATGCGCCTCCAATTTCTTCTTGCCATCGGCTTGCTGATGGCATCCGGGTGCAGCGCCCTACCAGGGCTGCGCGTGCTCTCTGGACAGGATTCCCCCGACGCGCTGGCTGACCAGGTGGCCGAATTGACTGATATGGTCATGGCCGACAAATCTGGCACAACCGACCCCGCGTTATTGGCTGCCGCAGACCGCATTGAGCAAGCCAGCGGCAAAGTGGATGTTATCGAAATCCGGCAGGATACCGCCGACGATATGTTCACCGTTTATATGCTGCTGCAACCCCCCGGACAAAACACCACCCAGCAGGACTATGTTGACTCGCTGCGGCGCGCGATAGAACTCACCTGGCAAGGCACGATGCAATCCAGCCTGGGATCGGACGTGCTGAAAGTTGTGATTCTTGATCCGCAGCCTATACCGACGTTGGACAAAGGGATCAGTTTCGCCGGTTCAGTCTCTATCAGCTCCGAAATTGCGCGTTCAGATGCGGTTGCTTATCTGGCGCATCGCCCCAATTCAATTAACGATTTCATCAATTTGATCGCCCAGGGCAAGATGACGGTAGATCAACCGACTCAGGCCAACGCCGAATTCTATACCGGACAACCTAATCATCCGGTGTTCATGCTGGCACAAATGGAAGCCCAGCTTCGTGCCCAACAAGGCCAGCAGCCGAGCCAGTAATGGCGATGATCCGCCCACGCTCCACGATGTTTTTTCAGTATCCTCATGATCAACATTCAGTAGGGACGCACAACTGTGCGCCCCTATAACGTGTTCGAAGACTTGTGACTGCCGATATTATCGTTATTTGAGAGACAGGGGAGTATTCGTATATGAGTATAACAACCACTGGCAGCGAGAAAAATCAACTCGGTCAACCCCGCACCCCACACGCCTGGGAGACCGAAGAAACGCTGGTTGACCAGCGGCGGAAGCTGCGCTATCGCATTGTAAATATTTTCACCTTCTGGCGGGTAGTCATCGTCCTGCTGGTTGCGCCCTTCCTGCTCAGTGCTGACTTGATGACGTGGTTCCTCACCAGTGCAGCGCCCTTTCTGGTTCAGGCGGTCTTCATACTGACCTTCGCCATTGGTCAATTTGCTTTGATCTTCTGGTTCCTGGGTCGGGCGCGGATGTATACGATTTGGCCGGGAGCCACCACTGAAGGCATTAACTTTGCCGATTATCGCGGGCAGCCCGAACTGCTGGAACAAGCCAAGCAAGTCGTGAAACTGCTGCGCGGTGTGCGTATCTTTGAAGAATCGGGCGGCGAACCGCTCAATGGTCTGCTGCTGGAAGGCCCGCCCGGAACCGGTAAAACCTGGCTGGCGCAGGCCATCAGCACTGAGGCGGGTGTACCGTTCTTCTATCTGGATGCATCCTCGATGCAGTCGATGTTTATGGGCATCGCACCTATGAAAGTGGGCAACCTGTATCGCAAGGCACGTAACGCTGCCAAAGATTATGGGGCGGCGATCATTTTTATTGACGAAATTGATGCTGTCGGTGCGCGTGGTGGTGTATCGACAACCGGCGGCGGCAGCGGCGACATGGCTCCAGATGCGGCCCCGTTTGGCCGCAACCGTCTGCCGATGATGATGATGCCGGGGGGCGGGTCAGGTTTGTTGAGCGCTTTGCTGGTGGAGATGGATGGCTTCAGCCTGGAACATGGTTGGTGGGCACGGCAGAAGAATGCGTTTTACCGCAATATTCTACGGCGCAAGCCGCCGAAGCCGGAAAGACGTGTTTTAACCATCGGCGCGACCAATCGTATTGAAGCCCTTGATCCGGCCATGCTGCGCCCCGGACGGTTTGACAAGAAAATCCGTGTGGATGCGCCTGATATGGAAGGCCGCCGCGACATCATCGAATATTACCTGACCAAGATCGACCATGACGAGTCAATGGATCCTATCATCCTGGCTTCGGAAACACCCTACTATACGCCCGCTGACCTCAAATACCTGTTGAATGAAGCGCTGCGCCATGCACTGTTTGATGGGCGTACCTATATCACCTATGCCGATTTCCGTCTGGCGCAGCCGGAACATGAATTTGGCTTGCGTTCGCCGATTAAGAATCTGGCGAAAGAGGATGAGTATCGCCTTGCCGCGCACGAAGCCGGTCATGCGATTTGTTTCCGCCTGTTCAGGCCGAATTACCGTATCGCCCGTATCACGATTATCCGCCAGGGTGGCGCACACGGTTATGTGTTGGCCTATCCCGCCCTGGAAGAATTCGATTACATCAACACCTATGATAACCTCGTGAACAGTTTACGGGTGTCGATTGGCGGCAAAGCCGGTGAGATGGAATTTGTGGATGAAGACGCGCAGACAATGGGGGTCGGCATCGGTTGGGGCGATGGCAGCGATTTTGGCCGCATCCGCGCGGTGCTGTATCAAATGGCAAACGCGGGTATGTTTGGGCCATTGGGCGCGAACCTGCGCGGAACCAATTATCCGCCGGAAATGGCTGAGATGATGGAAGATACTTTCCGCATGGTGCTGGATGAGGTGCGCATTTCCTTCCGGGCGCACCGTGAGATGGGTGAAGCGCTCATCAAGCTGCTGATGGAGAAGAAAGAACTGCTGGCCGACGAAGTAGAAGCCTTCTTCGATCAGTACGGCCTGTATACGCCCAAAGTGGAAATCACGCCGCGCAAGCTTGAAGAAACGGTTGCAGGACAAGGAACGAAATCATGACGAGCATCAAAAATGCCCCGAATCAACCCTACCTGGATACCTCTGGCAAATGGGATTGGGAACTTGAAGAAACGCTGGTAGACCGGCGAAGACGCTGGCCCAACCGCATCCGCAGTGTGCTGGGCCGCCGCTGGTTGTGGATTATCATTGCCATCATTTTTATTTATGCGCTGCTCGACGCGCAGTTTATGACCGGATTCCTGAAGGTAATGGGTACGATGGTGCAAATCGGACTATTCCTCAGCATCGGTATCCTGCAATTTGTCGCTATTTTCTGGTTTATGGGGCGCTCGCGCATGTATACCGTCATGCCTGGGGCGGAAGGCGTTAATTTTGACGATTATCGCGGTCAGCCCGAACTGCTGGAACAGGCGCAGCAAATGGTTACACTGCTGCGCGGTGTAAAAGCCTTTGAAGGATCGGGCGGCGAACCGCTTAATGGCTTGCTGCTGGAAGGCCCACCCGGAACCGGTAAAACCTGGCTGGCGAAAGCGATCAGCACCGAGGCTGGCGTGCCATTCTTCTACGTCGATACGTCATCTCTGCAAGGCATGTTCATGGGAACCAGTACACTCAAGGTGAGCGGCATGTATAACAAAGCCCGCAAAGCCGCCAAAATGTACGGCGCGGCGGTGATCTTCCTGGACGAAATCGACTCGGTTGGCGCACGCGGCGGCGTCAGTCAGGTCGGAGGCGCGGGAGGTATGGGCGGGATGGGGGGCATGTTCGGCGGGATGGGCGGCGGCGACATGGGTATCCTTAGCACCCTGCTCATCGAAATGAGCGGCTTCGGCCAGGAGCATGGCTGGCGTTCGCGCTGGCGCACTTGGTTCTACAAAACACTCTTGCGCCGTGACCCGCCCAAAATCCCCAAGCGCGTGCTGACGATTGGCGCGACCAACCGTATTAGCGCGCTCGATCCGGCTCTGCTGCGTCCCGGACGCTTCGACAAGAAAATTCGTGTCGAAGTACCCGATATGGCAGGACGCCGCGAAATTTTCAGCTACTATCTGTCCAAAATGGCACATGACGAGAGCATGGATCCGGCGATCCTGGCGACAGAAACCCCCGGTTACAGCCCCGCCGACATCAAATATCTGCTGAATGACTCGCTGCGGCATGGGTTATTCAATGGTCGGACATACGTCACCTACGAAGATTTCCGCATGGCGCAGCCGGAACATGAAATGGGCTTGCGTTCACCGCTCAAACACATCGCACCGGAAGCCCGGAAACGTCTGGCCTACTATCATGCTGGAAAAGCCGTCGCCATCCGCTTATTCCAGCCCGATTTCCGCATCGCGCGGATCACGATTGTCCGTCAGGGGCAGGCCTTTGGGCATATATGGGCTTACCCGGCGCGGGAAGCCTATCAAGGGATGATGACCAAAAAGCAGTGGCTCAACCGTTTGAAGGTTGCAGTTGCGGGAAAAGCGTCTGAAATCGAGTTTGCCGGTCTGGCTAATCAGAGCATGATGGTCATGATGGGCAGACGCGGTGGCGGTGGCGATTTCGATACCATTCGCAGTATCCTCAACGCAATGGCGCTGGCTGGCATGTTCGGGCCATTGGGCGGCTCACTGGGACGTGCGCAGGATGCAGCCCAGGCGGGCAGCAATGCACTTGCAGCGCCGAATCCGGCGATGGCAAAAGCGATGGATGAAATGTTCCAAAGCATTATGGTCGAGACGCGCAAAGCGTTACGTGAGCATGGTCATATTGTTGAAGCGCTGGTGAAACTCTTGCTCGAAAAAGAAGAACTGCTGGCGGATGAGGTTCGGGTATTCTTTGATGAATACGGTCTGCATACCCCCGATCCCACTGCAATTGTTAATGGTGAGGAGTTCAGCTTGTTTCCCGACAAGAAGCCGGTGAGCGAATTGGTAGCCGATTTCGACCCGCCCAGTGTAAGCAGTTAGCCGCTTCATCGTGTTACGGTTTTTCAGGGGCGTTCGCGAGGACGCCCCTTTTATTTCCCAAACATATCCCAAAATCGTCACAAAACCACAAAAAAAGTACATAAACGGTTATAATTCGGTTTATATTGGTGTGAAGAAGGAGAGGGCCATGCCTCTGGTTGAACAATCCATTGAAATTCAAGCGCCTGTGGAGGCGGTATTTGAGATTATCGCCCACCATCCAGAACGGCAGGCGGAATGGTGGCCTCCGATTGAATTGCAGGAACGGGTTTCGCCGCCACCGACCACTGTGGGTTCGGTCTCACGCTATGTCTATAACATGATGGGCGTGAAGATCAAAGGCGAACATGAAGTGCTGGAAATGGCCGACAACGAATACCTGAAGGTCAAGACCATCAGCGGCATCGACAGCACATTTGAGTTCATCTTCAAGCCCAAAGGTCAGGCGACGGATTTGACCATCCGCGTCGATTACAAGCTGCCCGGATCGGTGCTCGGCCAACTGTTGAATAAGCTGGTGATCGAGCAAAAAAACGAATCGGATTTACGCGAAGGCTTGGCGAACCTCAAGGCCATTGCCGAAGGCAACAATTAGGTCGATTTCCAGCCTACCCTTCTAGACAATTTGCTGTAGAGGCACGACTGGTCGTGCCTCTATTTTCGGCGTTCTCGGTGGTTCAATTATCTTGTTACGCGACGGCGACGCTGTCCTCGATCAGATACACATACATGCGCAGGTGGCCGAGGCGAATTTCATCGCCATTTTGCAGTGGTTTCATTTGGAAAGAAGGGATCGCGCTGCCGTTCAAAAAGGTTCCGTTCCGGCTGTCCACATCTTCAATATAAAATTGATTGTCCAGGCAGTGCAGGAACATATGCACGCGCGATACGCCGCAGTTGATGGCGTCGTAGCGTGTCAGATCAACATGGGTTTCGCTGCCCAGCGTTTCGCCCCCCGGCTTGCGCCCGAAGGAAACCGATTTTTGCTCACTAGCCTTCAACACAATCGGCTCATTTTCCTGACCCACCACATAAACCACCAGCCCGTGATGGCGGGTGTCCGGCGGCAGGACGGTAAAAGGCGTCGGGTTGGGAAGCCGCCGCGTGCGAACCGCATGGGCGCTGTTTTCATGCTGGTTAATGAGCGCAATCGTCATATCGCGCAGGGACACCGCGTTCAACGGACTTTCCAGCATCACATCCGCGCCCGCCTGAGTGACATCATTAGATAGATACGGCAATTCTCCGGTGTTGACGACTAAAATCGGGATCGTGCCGTGCAAAACATCGCGGCGGACATACCGGCAGAATTCCAGGCCATCCATATCCGGTAAATGTAAATCCAGGATGATAGCGTTGGGTTGTTTCTGGCTGAAAACGCGCATCGCGCTGACTTCATCGCGCACCGTTTTGACGCTGTAGCCAACATCCTCAATGAGCTGCGCCAGAATTTGGGCAATCGCCGCATCATGCTCGACAATCAACACCCACTGATTTTGAGCGGGCGTGCTCATATCGCGCATATTGATTTCAGGTTGTTCCTGCGAAGCGTTCATTGCGACGGGTGCTAAAAGTATGCGCACATCCGTTTGCAGCGTCCCAATCGTCAGTTGATCGCCGTTCGTAATGCGATAGCCGACACTGGTTTCCAGCCGTTGACCGTTCAAGGCTGTGCCGTGATCGCTGTTCAAATCCATGACCATCAGGGCATCATCTTCGCGGTACAGCAGCACATGATGGCACGAAACGGAGTTACTGCTGTCCCACAATTCCAGGTCAACATCCGGTTGGGGAACGGCCCCGTCCATGCCGCGTCCTACGATCACCGAATTGCAGATCGACACGCGCATCGGCTGCGCCCAGTGTGATGAGCGAAGTTCAATAACCCAGGGAATGGTCGAAGAGGCGTCTGGCTGGTGCATCGCAATATTCCATTCTAAAATTTGCAACGGTTGATGTTATGACTCTAGCGCTTTCATATCAACAATGTGCAGGAGAAGTATAGGAATCGCGATAACATTTTAGAATATGGTTCACCAGGGGAGACCTCGCCTTATAATTCATCCTCCCTGACTACCCGCATGACAGGCGCTTCAAGTATGATAGAGAAACAAAGGCGTCTCTTTCTGGTCAAGGGATTGTATTTGTCTTTTAGCTAACAGCTAATTGCTAACAGCTAATTGCTAACAGCTAACGACTTAGCTATAGAAGGAAATGAGCGTGCCACAGGATTATATTGAAATTCGCGGTGCTCGCGAAAACAACCTTAAAGATGTCTCGCTGCGTATCCCCAAACACAAGATCACCATTTTTACGGGTGTTTCTGGATCGGGTAAATCGTCCATCGTCTTTGACACCATCGCTGCTGAAGCCCGCCGCCAGTTAAACGATACCTTCAGCACCTTCGTGCGTAAATTCCTGCCCAGTTACGCTCAACCAGATGCCGACGCCATCGAAAACCTGAGCATGGCGATTATCGTTGACCAGAAGCGCCTGAGCGGTGGATCGCACTCAACGGTGGGAACCATTACCGATATTGGTTCCGTACTCCGGCTGCTGTATTCGCGCATTGGGCAGCCTTACGTGGGCAACTACAACATCTTCTCGTTCAATGACCCCAAAGGCATGTGCCCGGAGTGCAGCGGTTTGGGCCGCAAAATCGGTGTGGATTTGGATGCCTTTCTCGACACATCTAAGTCGCTCAACGAAGGCGCGATCTTGTTCCCGGATTATGCCGTCAGCAATGAATCCGCGAAAAGATGGATTTGGGGATGGAGTATCGACCCGCAGTCCGGCCTGTTCGATCTGGATAAAAAACTGGCGGACTACACCGCCGAAGAAATGGACACCCTCCTCCACAGCAAACCGCGTAAGGGTAAAATCCAGCAGGGGGACAGTTCGGTCAACTTCACCTTCGAGGGCATTGTTGACAAGTTCATCCAGAAGTTTGTCGTGCGCGATGTAACAACCATGTCAGAACGCACCCAGAAAGCGGTTGCGCCCTTCATGAGCTTCGGCCCCTGCCCACTGTGCAAAGGCACACGCCTGAGTCCATTGGCGCTGAGTTCCAAAATCAATGGGCGCAGCATCGGCGAGCTGTCCGCGATGGAAATTGACGAGCTGATCGAGGTTATCCGGGCAATAAAAGACCCGGTTGCCGCGCCTATGGTTGAAAACCTGATCGAGCGGCTGCAAAACATGATGGATATTGGCCTGGAATACCTGAGCCTCAATCGCGAAACCGATACACTCTCCGGCGGCGAATCGCAGCGTATCAAGATGATTAAACATCTGGGCAGCAGTCTGGTCGAGATGATGTATGTCTTTGACGAACCCAGTATCGGCTTACATCCGCGCGATGTTCACCGCTTAAACGATCTCCTGCACAAGCTGCGCGACAAGGGCAATACGGTGCTGGTGGTCGAACACGACCCGGATGTGATCCGCATAGCCGATCACATTGTGGATGTTGGCCCTCACGCGGGCAGCGGCGGCGGCACGATTGTGTATGAAGGTAGTTTTGCTCAATTGCTCCACGCCGACACGTTGACGGGCCGACACATGAATCGGGGGATGGCGCTTAAAGACAACTTTCGTCAGCCAACCGGCAAACTCAGTATTAAAAACGCCCGTGTCAATAATTTGCAACATGTCAGTGTCGATATACCGACTGGCGTGCTGACCGTGATTACGGGTGTCGCCGGTTCGGGCAAAAGCTCACTCATTCATCAGGTATTTTTGCGCCAACATGATGATGTGGTGGTGATCGACCAATCGGCTGTGGGCACGTCTACCCGCTCCAATCCGGCTACCTATACCGGCATCATGGACAACATTCGCAAAGCCTTCGCCACCGCCAACAAAGTCAGCCCCTCATTATTTAGTTTCAATTCCGAAGGCGCGTGCGAGAATTGTCAGGGGTTGGGGGTGATCTACACCGATCTGGCCTTCCTGGATGAGGTCAAGACACCCTGCGAAGTCTGCGGCGGCAAACGCTTCAAAGACGAAGTGCTGACCTACAAGCTGGATGGCAAGTCCATCACGGATGTATTGGCGATGAGCGTTCAGGAAGCGCTCGACTTCTTTAGCATCAAAGAAGTTGTCCGCACGCTCCAGGCCATGAGTGATGTCGGTCTGGATTATATTACGCTGGGACAGCCGCTCAGTACCCTGTCGGGCGGCGAATGCCAGCGCATCAAACTCGCCACCGAACTACACAAAAAAGGCAGTATTTATGTCATGGACGAGCCGACTACCGGCCTGCACATGTCCGATATTAGCCATTTGTTGGCCGTCATCAACCGGCTGGTTGATACCGGCAACACGATTATCGTGATCGAACATAACCTGGATGTCATCAAAAACGCCGATTGGATCATTGATATGGGGCCTGAAGGCGGCAATAAGGGCGGAAAAGTCATCTTTGAGGGCACACCGCAGCAACTTCTGACTGACAAGCATTCACTGACCGGGGCGGCCCTGAAGAGCGCCCTTAATCAGCGCTGATGAATCAGATGGACGCTTCGCTTTTTTAAGGACACACTCAGAGGCGATTTTCTGTAGGGGCGACCCACCGGGTCGCCCTCTGCGTACCAAAATAAGGAAATTGAGCGAGAAAATAATTACCCTGATTGCTAGTAACTCACCTTACGCACTTGACCCTCATCCTAAATCCTTCTCCCTCAGGGCGAAGGACTTTCAAACAACCGCGTGATTCTCATATTTTCTCTTCAGGGAGCAAAAGCACTAAAATCCTCTTGGTGCGTAAGGTGAGCTAGTAAGTGTTTGCCGTTATTGACCCCTCACTAAGCCTCCCCGTGCGAAGCCCCGCGAAGCGGTATTCGGGGAGGGAACCCAATGCCACGCGGTTTTAGCCGCTCTCCCTTGAATTCGGGGGAGAGGCTGCCGAAGGCGTGGGGTGAGGGGGTAACGATAAATAACTGGCAATCACGGTAATAATTCTATTTACCCCACCCTAAATTCCTCCCCGCAAGCGAGGAGGGACTTCAAGACGGCTTTTCTCCCCTTCCCCGTTTACAAGGCAAGGGGGCGGGGGATGGGGTAAACAACCTTAAGCCCTATCACACCTTGATCTTCACGCCGTCAGTCTGCGGGCGGATCAAACCGGAGATGATATTCATGGTGATGACAATGCTCACAATCACCATGACGGCGAAAATCACGGCGATCCACCACGCCATATACCACAACGCCGCCGCCATGCCCAGCAGCGTTAGCAGCGCACCCAGGGCTGCAATCCGGGTCGCATAGCGCAGACCGACATCGGTGCGCCGCTTGTCGGGCGCGGTCTGCTCCTGTGTAGTCGTCCCGGTGATTTCGAGGCTGGCGCTCCCGGCATCCTGGAAAGCTTGTTTCATCACCTCGTCGATGGCAACCTTATTCATATCGCGGATGAGTTTTAGCGAGAACAGCCCGGACACATTCAGCGGCAGCGAGCAGGCGAAAATGGCGATGGACACCCGTATTGCCAGGTGATTCGGGCCGACGTTGAGCAGCGTTGCCACGATCACCAACGTGAAAGCCAGCAGCCCGCCAAATATCCAGTTACCAAACTCCAACAACCAGGGTTTGAGCTGCTCCAGGACATTGCCCATGACCTTTTCGCGCTGGGCTAGCAGCTCAGGCGATACCTTCTCGCTGCGCGATTTGACCGACGATAAATTTGGTTCTGGCATGAATGATCTCCGTCCCCGTAGTGCTTGCGGATACATTTGTTAGACGCTCTCGTTGGAGGTCGATCATAACACGATTAGACCCCAGCACCGACTCGCTTTCGGATGAAATTAAAACGTCACTGGCAACGTCTCCAATCCACGAAAGGTTAAACCCGAACGCCAGCGCAGAGCCTCGGCAGGCACATCTAAACGGAGAGTCGGCATCCGGGCGACCAGGGTGTTCAAAGCAATGTGACCCTCAAGACGAGCCAGCGGCGCGCCCACACAATAATGAATCCCCTGCCCAAACGACAGATGTTTGTTATTCTCGCGCGTCAAATCGAGTGTGTCGGGGTTCTCAAACTGGGCTGCATCGCGATTGGCGGACGCAATAACCGCCATGACCTGCTCACCTCTGGGAATGGTGACACCCTCAATCGTGACATCCTCACGCGCATAACGCTCGGTAGCCGTCTCAATCGGCGGGTAATACCGCAAAAGCTCCTCGGTGGCGCTTTTAATCAGCGTGGGATTCTGGTGCAGCAGGTCAAATTGATCGGGATTTTCGAGCAGCGCCAGTGTGCCGCTGGCGATGAGGTTGACCGTCGTCTCGTGACCGGCAATCAGCAGCAGGACGACCATGCCTTGCAATTCGTCATTCGTCATCCGCTCCCCATGTTCATTGGTCTGTGCCATCAGGCTAATCAAATCGTCTTGTGGATCATTCTGCCGCATCTGGCACAGCTTGCGAATGTAGTTCAGAAATCCGATGAATGTCGGGATTTTCACCAAAAGCTGCATAGGCTGGTCTAAAGACGACATTAAGCCCTTTGTCCATTGATGAAATTTGGCGCGATCCTGCACCGGTACGCCCAGAACCTCGCTGATAATCGTCACCGGGATTGGCAGGGCATAACCCTCAATCAGATCAAAGTGTTTGGCCTGGGCAGCCGTATCCAGCAGTTCATCGGCCAACTGTTGAACTCGCAGCCGCATTTGCTCGACCCGACTCGGCGTGAATGCCTTGTGGACAAACCCCCGCAGCCGGGTATGATCCGGCACGTCCATATCCAGCATATGGTTATCCATAATGTGGAAGAAATTGGGCAGCCAATCCGGTTTAGGGGCTTGATCCGGTGGCAGGGTATGGTCATGATTTTTGACGAAGCGCTCATCTTTCAGCGCGGATGCCACATCCTGATAACGGGTGATGAGCCACAGCGGTTTTTTGTTGATTGTCGTGCGATACACAGGTGCTTCGTCGCGCAACTGCGCATAAAACGGGAACGGATTGGCCTTGAATGCCGCGCTCGCTAGATTGACGGGTTTGATAAGGCTGTTAATTGCCATGAGTGTCTCCTTTTGTGACGCGATTTTCTGCATTTGAGCGATGGGTATCCCTTATTTTTGACTCTAACACTGTTAGTCTAACGCTGTTAGATTAGGACTGTTTTTTCAAATTGTCAAGAGGTCGAATAATTCATCCCAAGCCGCGTGTTGGTCGTATAATAAGCTGCATACATGAAAGGAAATGGATTTAACGGTATGCCAGAGACACTTTATGATTTAGCAGGCGGTGCAGAAGGGATGCGGCGGGTTGCTGCGATTTTTTATCGCTACGTTTTTGACGATCCGCTCATGCGGCCTTTGTTCCAGAACCCAGACGACGATCATGTCGGCAGAATGGCGCTGTGGCTGGGCGAATTTTTCGGCGGCCCGCGTGAGCATAGCCAGCAGCGCGGCGGTTTTTCGACGATGGTTGCCGTCCACGCGCCGCTTACAATCAGTGATGCCCAACGGGATCGCTGGATCAACTATATGATGGCAGCCTGTGAGGAAGCCGGAATGCCCGAAGTAGTCATGGATTCGTTCACGCCGTTTATTTACTCCGGCGCATTAGCCGCACAGCGCAATTCGCGCCGCAGTCGCTAAAAATGGCGAACGCTCCTCTTAGTTCCCCCTCTCCACGTGTGGCTGACGGGAGGACATGTTTGAGGGCATAAACATATTCGGCTCAAGCTTTTCCCTCATCCCCACCCCCCAACCCCCTCCTTGCGCAGCGGGGAGGGGGAGCAATACAGAAATTTTTGAGGGAGGAATTAAAAGGTGTCCGCCCCTCAGCCCCACGTGTGGGGAGGGGGCAAGGGGGAGGGGACGCTTTACACTGCCATAGCGATCAAAAACAGCGCAAACGCTGCCAGAGCCAACCAGCAGCGTACATTGTCGAGTTGTTCCCATCGGTTGACCAGCGTTCGCCAGTTCGCTGGTGGCGCGGCGGGATTCCAGTCCAGGGCGGCCTGATTGATTGGCACAGTCCCTTTGAGTGTGACCACGATGAACGCGATTAAGGCCAGCAATCCTGCAAGGCGCAGGCCAAATCCACCATCAGAACCATTGACAAGGATTGCGCTAATCCCGGAGAGCACCGACAACCCAAAGACGGCGGGAACCAGGATACGCAGCCTGCGAATCAGCGCTTGCCGAAATTGGATATGTGGAACCTAGTCAAGGCTGGCGAGCGGTGCGCGTACCCCGTAGCGAATCGTGAACTCCTCGCCCGCCAGGATGCCCACGCACAACAAATTGACCAACCCGACAATCGTACCTGCATTCATAAGAGTGTCTCCGCGAACATGAGATCGAAGCCCCAGGCATCGAGTTCATTGCTAATGATGCTGCGCTGTTGCTTGATGAGATAGTTTATTGGTGTTATCATGTTTCTATCTCACCCTAACAGTGTTAGGCTAACACTGTTAGATTAAGGCTGTTTTTTCAAATTGTCAAGAGGCTTAGTCGATTGCTTATGCCTATGCAAAAAAGCCAGATTATTCAAACCGCGCTTGAAGTGCTTGACCGCGATGGTTTAGAGGGTGTCACCTTGCGCCGTCTGGCAACTGAACTCAATATGAAAGCCGCCTCGATTTACTGGCATATCCCCAGCAAAGAACAGCTCCTCGACGAAATGGCGAACGCCATCCTGGAGGAACATTTCGGCACCTTTGATTTGGAAAACGATCAGCTTGACTGGGCGGAATGGTTCCACACACTGGCCCACGAACTGCGCGCGGCTATGCTGGCACATCGCGAAGGGGCGCGGGTGGTGGCCGGGGCGCATCCCGATATTACGATCATGCTCATAAAACTCTGGGATATGACGGTTCGTGTGCTGCATCACAACGGCTTCAGTTATGGCAAGGCCGCGACCCTCACGATCACCTTGATCAACTTCACTTTTGGCTGGGTCATTGAGGAACAATCCTCGCCGCCTTACTCCAATCCACCCCATAACTCCGTCAATGGAATGCTCTTCGCGAATCAGAAATATCAGGCGATGGCGAAGGCGATGGAAGCGTGGCAGCAGCTAGACGCCGATACCCACTTCGGCACGGGTGTACGGATCATCATCAATGGCGTCCGCGCCGAAATAGGCACTTGAAGCGTTAGGCTAAATGATTCCAGCCTTCCCTCGCATCCTTCGTTGAACATGCCACGAAATGCTCACTTAGGTTGATGGATTCAATGGGGCAGGACGCCAAGCTGGACGCATATCAATGTCGAGATTAGTGGTTAGACGCCGGACGTTAGACCCATCAGCATTCATCACATAGATTTCAGACGCATCGCCTGTACCATCCCGATTGGATGCGAACACAATTCTCGACCCATCAGGTGACCAATCAATGTCGCCGCTGTAAAAATCTTCCAGATTAGTGAGATTGGCTATGTTCTCTCCACTAGCATCCATGAGATAGATATCATTATTCCCGTCACGATCTGATGCAAAAGCGATTTGATTTCCATCCGGCGACCAGTGCGCGTCGCCATCCCATGTATCGCCGTTGTCAGTAAGCCTTTGTAGATGCCTTCCATCAGCATCCATCACGTAAATTTCACCTTTGTCCTGCGGATACGAATCAAAAATGATCTTTGATCCATCGGGTGACCAGCTTGGCTCTCCATCGTAGAAATCATTTTTTGTAAGTCGATTCACGTTTTTTCCGCTCAAATCGGTCACATAGATTTCCGCGTTGTCGTCTCTGTAGGAAACAAACGCAATCTGTTTCCCATCCGGCGACCATGCAGGTTCGAAATTTTCATATTTTAGCGTTGTCGTTTCAGTCAGTTGGCGAACGTTGCTGCCATCCGCATCCATCACGTAAATTTCGTCGCCGCCATCTTGCCTAGAATCAAATGTGATCTGTTGTCCATCCGGTGACCACACGGGCGCAACATCACTCACCAGATTATTGGTAAGCTGCACAACATTTTCGCCGTTTGAATCCATTAAATAAATCTCCCCGTCCCCATCGCGATACGAATCAAATGCAATTTGTCCGAGTAAAAGTTCTCCAGGTGTAAACAATGGACTTGGAGGGGGAGGCGTACTCGAATCAACCACAATAATCAGAACGAACAAAAATGAGAATGCCAACGATTTCATTTGATTTTTATTCGGAAATTCCAGCCCGATCACGCCCTAAAATTCCGTTCATGTACTCCCCGCCGACATAATGTTGCAGCAGATACTTCAGGTCGCGTAGCGCGGCTTCCACATCGGCACGTCCGTTTTCGTGCTGCGCCTCGACGGTCACAATCAAGTCGGTGGTCGTTTCACGAGCGGCGCTGTCGTCGCTCTGCCGCCAGCACCAACGCCGTGCGATCACCCGCTGCGTAGGGTCGGAGAACACCACTTCGCCCGCTTCAGGATGCTCGGCTGTCGGTTCGCCCAGCGGCAAAAACCATTCCGACCCTTCCGCAAAATGTACCGTCACGATGCCTTCTAAAGCCTGCGTATCAACCATCGCCACAGGCAGGGCGTAGCGGATGCTCACCAGATTGCCGATGTCCACCAGTGCATTGATGCTCGGAATATCGCCCTTTTTCGTCAGCCGCCGCAGCAGCGCTTCTGCCGCGCAGCGATATTGAGTCGGTTCCACGCCGAACGCCCGAAATGCCGAGCGCCACGCCGCCAGCGACGGCACTTCGCTCAAGGGTGCGCCGCCCACTTTCGCAATCGTCTCCTGCTGCTGTGCCATATAATCCGCCAGCAGCGCATCCGGCGTCGGGCCATTTTGCAAACCCCGCCCCAGGATCACCCCGCCCACTACGTTTGGGAATTTTCCCAGGATGTCCGCGTGATATTGAAATCCAATCGTCAAAGTACATTTCTCCCCAAATTCAAACCGGAATCAAATTGACACATAAGAACTTTTGTTCTAAAATTAAGCTGTTAAAATTGCCACGATTCACAAACGATGATTTGCGTATACATCGGTATTCTGTAGGGATAAGGCGCGCCTTGTCCACCCGACAAACGTATGGCTCAGTACCCGCAGCAAAATACAATTTTGCGCTGAACTTTATACTTGTTTTATAGCAACTATAGCGGCAGCAGACCTCAATGACTGCCACTGGAAAACTGTGGGAAAATTCGCCGATTTGTGTTCATCGTTTTCGCCCACTTTTCCGCCCATAGGTGTTCGAATAAGGCGAAATTTCGCTACCAGCATCCGTCAAATTGAAGATTTTGAGAATAATTCTCGTTTCTCTCGCTTATTTTATGATCGAATTTATCACATTGGAGGGCGGAATGGGCGCGCCTGTAGTCTCGCCGCCGCCGCACTGGTCACAAATGGTCTCAGTTGAATCAATATCGAGCAGCTAGTGACTCAAAAAGCTCAATCCTATCTTTTGTTGCTCAGCACTCAGTACCCAGTACCTTGTACTGTCTTTTGACTATCGACTAAAATTATTCCGCTTCGGCTGGCTCACTGCTCCCCAGCGGAAGATCCTGATCGTCCAGGAAATAAATATACATGCGGAGCTGCCCCAGCCGGATTTCGTCAGCATTTTTCACCGGGGTCAGCGCGCGCGGCTTCAGCGGATCGCCGTTGATATACGTCCCGTTGATGCTATCGGCATCCTCGACGAAAAATTGGCCGTCTTTGTGGTGCAGGAACATGTGCAAGCGCGAGACACCCGTATTGGCGGCGTCATAGCGCGTTAAATCCAAATGCGATTTCAGGCTGCCGGTGCTGGCCGTCCGCCCGAAGGATACTGGCTGGCTCACCGTCATGGTGATCGGCTGGTCGGCATATCCGGCGATGAACAATACCGCCGCGTTCCGCCGCGATTCTGGCGGCATGGCTTTCAATGGCGCTGTGCCCACCAGATGCTTGGTATACATCGCCGAGTTGCCCATTTCCTGTTGGTAAATCAGCGATGACACGACGTGACGCAGTTCTTTGGCGCTCACCGGCTTGGCGAGGAAAATATCGGCTCCGGCCTGCATCGCCTCAGCTACTTCGGCGGCAGATCGCAGCGCACCGACAATCACAATCGGCACGGTATTTTGCAACGGGTCACGCCGGACATAACGGCAAAATTCGATGCCGCTCATATCCGGCAGGATCAAATCAAGGATGATTGCGCTGGGTCGGCGCTGGTTGTAATTGCGGATCGCGCCGACAACTTCATGGTTCACTTTTGGCGCATACCCGGCACGTTCCAGTATCGTGGAAAGCCCCGCCGCGACCTGCGGCTCGTTCTCGACAATCAATACCGTCTGGCCTTTGCCCGCCTGGGTCTGGTCAGCCAATTGCAGGCTGGGCTGTTTATGCACATCGCCGCCATATTCCGGCGACAGCACCACCGCTACGTCCAGGTGCATCCGTCCCAGCGTTAACTGGTCGCCGTGCGCCAGACGATAACCTTCGTTGGGTTTCATCTTGCTCGTGTTGTGCAGCGTGCCATTGTTGCTGCCTGTATCCATCACCATCAACCGTTCGGCTTCGGTGTAGATAGCTAAATGCTGGCGCGATACGCCCAGCCCTTCAGCGCCATAGGGTTCCAAATCAACATCCGGGCGCTTGGAATCACCCATCACACTCCGCCCAACCGTGATCCGGTCTTCTACGCGGATTGTGATCGGTTTGGTATTGGGTGCAGGGCAGAGTTCAATGACCCAGAGTGTCGCTGGCAGTTCAGACATATTCTCAGGTGCTTTCTGCATAGCAGGGTATTGAAACTCCATATCTTGTTGCGGTTATGCTATTGTAACAAAAATAACATATAGCGAAAGTTAACAAACAATTCTCGAACGACTCTCAAACCGGGCTGAAAGAATGCCCCTTACCAGGGCAGCCAACGGCCTCGTTCCATCCGCCGCTCCTGATGAAAGCGGTTGACCAGCGCTTCGGCATCGGCTTCTCGCCCACGCGGGACTTCCACCGAGGTAGGAATCCGAAATGCACCATACTCTTCATTACGATGATACACCTGAAATGTAATCGCTGAATCGCTGGGAATATAATCCACGCCACCCAGCCGATCCAGCGAGGTATAACCCTCGGTTTCGTGATACATACCCATTGCGCCGATATACACGCGCGGCGATTCCACCTGCATCCGTTTGCGAAACCGCGCCTGCCGGTTGCTGCGCAGCACTAGCGGCGTAATAATCCCGGACAGGACGAACAGCAGGGTAATCCCCCCGGCTACCAACAATAGAATCGGTGTCACTTCCGGGTCTTTGATACCGAACAAGGCTACCCCGGCGATGATCGCGCCCAGGATTGGCCCGATAATCAGGTTATAACCGGGCTTGAACATCTTGCTTTCAGCGTCCAGTTTTCGCTGGGCAATGCTCTTCCAATCATCCGGCGCATACTGCCATTCTGCCCACAGTGTGCCGTTCAGCAGCCGTTTGATGTCGCCGCGTTCCCACAAAACACGGATAGCCGTGCCGACAAACAAAAACAGGACAACGATTCCGCCCATGATGCTCAACGCCGCAGCCGGAAGCAGCAGTTCGTCGGGTTTTGCGCCCGACAAATAACCGGCCACAATCGCGACGCCCAGGAAGAACAGGCAGACCACGCCCACTCCGCAGCCGGTGCGATAAGTGGCGCGTTTTTTCAGGACAAGATGATCCGGTTTTTCCATGTGTAATTTCCTGTGCTGGTAGGCTTCAAACCATATGTATTTTCATTATAGCAGCGCCCGCCAGCCGCGCACGCACCCACCGAAACGGCATCCCAAAAGGAATTTTGCAGCCTGTATCCAACGATCACCATACGATTGACTGCTTCTCGCTCACGCAGCGTTGGCGAAAGATGTGCAATCATAGTAATATACCTCTATCAACCCGTATTGATTGGTATACAGGACGCCATTATGAACCGTAAGATGCTCCCCAAACCGGCCACAATCCTCCACTGGTTCCTGCTGCTGGCGCTGGTCGTCGGACTCATCGTCCCGGCGTTGGGAGTGTCCGCGCAGTCGGGTTCAGCCGCAGCGGTCAACACCGGTACGCTGAACATCCGCACTGGCCCTGGTGTGATTTTTTCGATCCTGGGCAAGTTGCAATATAACGAACAAGTGACGCTGATTGGCAAGGCCAGCAGCGGCACATGGGTGCAGATTCGCACTGTCGGCGGCACAGTCGGTTGGGTCAATTCGATCCTCATCCGCACGTATGCCGACTTCAGTCTGCTGCCGATCACCTATGATACGTCCATCATCGTCCCACCGCAGACGGTTCCCCCACCCAATGGTGGCAACGTTGGTGGAACTGTGACCTACACCGTAAAAACTGGCGACACGCTGCAAACCATCGCCCGCCGTTACGGGACAACCTGGCAGGCCATCGCCGCCAACAATAATCTGGTCAACGCCAATTTCATTTATGCCGGACAAGTGCTGGTCATCTTCGGTGGTGGGAGCAGCGGTGGTGTTTATGTACCGCCTACGGGGGGGCAGACTAACCCTGGTACATATGTCGTCCAGGCAGGCGATACCCTGGCGATCATAGCCTCTAAATTTGGGACAACCTGGCAGGCCATCGCCGCCGCCAACAATCTGGTCAACGCCAACGCGATTTATGCCGGACAGCGTTTGACGATCCCGGCTGCGCCCGCGCGCCAACCGGTGAGTTATGTCGTGAAATCCGGCGATACCCTGTTCATCATCGCCACACGCTACAGTACAACCGTCCAGGTCATCCAGACGGCTAACAACCTGCCCAATCCGAACGCGATTTATGCCGGACAGGTTTTGACCATTCCATAGGTTTTCAGCGCCTACATTTTATGGTACAATAATAGGGTAGTAGGTTTCTCGCCCTTACCAGCCAACAATCTTCCTTTAGCGGTTTAAGGGGCGTTCCATGTGAACGCCTTTTGCATTTTATCGCCCTGTGCGGAGGTGATAATCCACATTTCGATTTTTTTACGAGGTACAATATGACAAAACGCATTGCCATTCTGCATTATGCCAGCCCGCCCACGATTGGTGGTGTTGAATCCTTAATAGAACATCAGGCGCGTGGCCTCAACAAATCAGGTTATGCTGTGCGCATCATCAGCGGCAAAGGCGGTTCCTTTCATGAAGACATCAACGTTCATATAAACCCGCTCTTTGGTTCGACGCACCCGGACGTGCTGGCGGTCAAGTCTGAACTCGACACCGGCATGATGCCTATTGTTTTTGAGGCGCTGGTCGAACGTCTCAAGCTGGCTTTGTATGAAGCCCTGGCAGGCTGCGACATTTGTATCGTCCACAATATCCTCAGTCTCAACAAAAACCTGCCGCTGACCGCTGCGCTGGCACGCCTGTTAGAAACCCAGCCAATCCGCTTGATTGCCTGGAACAGTGACCTGGCCTGGACGAATCCTCAATATCAGCCAGAACTGCATCCCGGTTATCCCTGGGATTTGCTACGGCAGCCCTGGCCGATGGTACGCTATGTCACGATTTCCGAGGCGCGCCGTGTAGAAATGGCGGCTTTGTACGCAATTGATCCGTTATCGATCCAGGTCATTACACCGGGCATTGATCCCGCACGTTTTTTTCGCTGGACTTCAGCCACTACGGTGCTAATCGACGAACTGAAACTACTAGACACTGAAGGATTACTGCTGCTGCCTGCGCGGATAACCCGCCGCAAAAACATTGCGCTCGCCCTGCATGTGCTGGCGGCAGTTCGCGCCCAATCCGGCTGCGATTACCGCTTAATTGTCACCGGGCCACCCGGCCCCCACAACCCATCCAATGCCAGCTATTTGACTGAACTCCTGGATTTGCGGCAGGCATTAGGCGTGGAAGCCAGCGCCCATTTTCTGCACGAATGGAGCACGGATGGCACGCCGTTTCTCCCCGATGATGATATGGTTGCCGGACTGTATCAGATCGCCGACGCCCTGTTTTTCCCCAGTATTCAGGAAGGATTCGGCATTCCTATACTGGAAGCAGGTCTGTCCGGACTGCCTATTTTCTGTGCTGATATTCCGCCGCTGCGTACAACGGGCGAAGCGGATGTTACCTATTTTGATCCAGTGAACGAACTCCCCAATCACATCGCTGCCCGCGTCCTGAATGGATTGGACATCAACCCGGTTTCGCGCCTGCGCCGCCGTGTACGCCGATCCTTCCGTTGGGATGCACTCATTCAAGACCAGCTTGTACCCCTTTTGGAGGACTGATGAAACACAACCATCCTTATCGTATTATTCTCGCGCTGCTGGACACCACCCACATCGATTCCTGGATGAATCTGGCGCTCCGTCTCATGCCGCCAGACAGCGAAATTCATTTGCGCGGGTTGGTCGCCGTCGCAGACGATAAATCACTGAGCGAGGGTGCGCTCACGGCGCGGACATGGCGCGATTCGTTCACCCACATAAGCCAGAGTCACGGGCAGGTTCACGATGAATTCCGCATTCATGTCGATTACCAGCCCATGAAACGCCTGCTCAATGAACTGGAAGATTCACCAGCAGATTTGGTCATTATGCAGTGGATGGGTGCGGGTGTGCTCACGGGCGGCGTCGACACCGACGAACTGCTGGCGCGCACGCAGGGCGACCTCATACTTGCCAGCCATGATCTCCAAATGCAGGACGCCCCAGTGCTGCTGTCGCTGCGCGGTGGGCCGAACCTTTCGCTCGGTTTGCATGTCGCCAAAGCCCTGGCAGACCGTTCGTCGATCACCTTGTTCCATGCTGCCGACCAGCGCCGCGCCGCGCCTGACCTTGAGATGATTATGCGTGCAGACGACCAAATTCACCGGACGGTCACGGCAGCCAGTGGGATCGTTGATGGCATTTTGCACGAAGCCCCCGGACATCACGCAATTGTCATGGGCGCGACTTTCCATCAACCGGATGCGCGTTCGGGTAAATCCGGCACGTTGGTCACCCAGCTTCAAGCACAAACGGGGACGCCGCTGGTATTGGTGCGCGCCCGCCGCCCGGAAACCCTGGAATTTCATGCGCCGCGCCAGTTCATACGGGTGGTTGATGACCTCTCGACGCAGGTGGATCGCTGGTTCGCCGAAAACACATTCCACAGCCACGAATTCAGCGATCTGAATTATTTAATGACGCTCAAGGAAAAACAGGGTGTGACGATCAGCCTCGGCCTGCCCGCGCTCAACGAAGAAGAAACGGTTGGGCAGGTTATCGAGACCTTGAAAACCGCGCTGATGGATGAAGTTCCGCTGCTGGACGAAATCGTGCTGATCGACAGCAATTCAACCGACCGGACGCGCGATATTGCCGAATCCTATGACGTGCCGGTGTATATTCACCAAAATGTTCTACCGGAAGCGGGCGCAAATATTGGGAAGGGCGATGCATTGTGGAAGAGCCTGCATGTCCTGACGGGCGACATTATCGCCTGGGTAGACACCGACATCACCAATATCCACCCCCGTTTTATTTACGGATTAATTGGCCCGATGCTGCAATCGCCGCGCATCCAATATGTGAAAGGCTTTTACCAGCGCCCGATTAAGGTGGGTGACAAAATGCAGGCGGGCGGCGGTGGCCGTGTGACTGAATTGGTCGCAAGGCCGTTACTCAATTTATTTTACCCGGAACTGTCGGGGATCGTGCAGCCCTTATCCGGGGAATATGCAGGTAGACGATCCGCATTGGAACAACTGCCTTTCTTCAGCGGTTACGGTGTTGAAACGGGTCTGCTCATCGACCTGCTGGATCGATTTGGGCTAGAAGCCATCGCCCAGACCGATCTCGAAATGCGTGTTCATCATAACCAACCGCTGGTCGGTTTGAGCAAGATGTCCTTCGCGATTTTACAGGTGTTCATCGCGCGTTTAGAGAGCCGCTATGGGATGCAGCTTCTGGATAAAGCCAACCACAGCATGAAATTGATTTTGCAGGAGCCAGAACGCTTTGCGCTCGAAATCAATGAGATTGGCGATGTTGAACGCCCGCCGATGCTGACCATGCCGGGTTATCTTGAAAATCGGTATCCAACGGCACACAGCGTTTAAAATTTATGCTCTGGCGACGCCGGACGCGATGAAAGACTCGATTTCGGCGTCGTTGTATCCGGCTTCCTGCAAAATTACGCGGGTGTGTTCGCCGTACCCCGGTACATGTCCTGGCGTAAATCCTGCGCCGCCCATGTGGATGGGACTGCGCATCCAGGGCGCGCCATCGGTGTCGATTCCGGCCATGCCGCGCGCTTTGACATGCGGATCGTCGGCCAGCGCTCCCGGCGGATTGACCACCGCGAAACAGCAGTCAGCGGGTTCTAAAAGCGCCCGCCAGTCCTCCAGATTTTTGAGCGCAAAAATTTGAGTCAACTCGGTTTTCAAATACGGTTGGCGCTCCGGCGATAGATAATCGGCGATCAAATCGGGGCGTCCGACGGCGGTGCAAAAGTTGTCCCAGAATTTGGGTTCCAGCGCCGCCAGGGATATGGCTTGACCATCATGTGTCCGGTAGACGTTGTAGCAGGCCGCGCCGCCGGTTAATCCGCCGGGTTGATTCAAGCCAGTAGTCACGGCTTCCACCCAGGGAAACATGACGAAGGGCAGGCTGGACTCAAACAGCGAGACATCGACAAAGCTGCCTGCGCCCGTGCGCGCCGCTTGAAATAATCCGGCCATGATGCCCGCCACTGCAACATAGGCTCCGCCGATGTCCGCCACTTCGCCGCCTGGGACTTGCGGAATTTCGGCGGCTCCGGTTAACCCGGCAATCGAGACATAATTCAGATCGTGGCCGCCCCGGTTGGCATAGGGGCCATCCGCGCCCCAGCCGGAAATCGAGCAGTAGACCAGCCGGGGATTGATGGCCTTGAGCGCGGCATAATCGCAGCCCAGGCGTTTCATCACATCCGGGCGGAAACCTTCGGCCAGCACATCGGCGGTTTCGACCAATTTTTTGAGGATGCCGACACCTTCCGCGCGTTTCAAATCCAGAATGATGCCCCGTTTATCGCGGTTGTTCATGCGGAAGTAGACACTTTGGCCGTCGATGCTGGGCGGCATCCAGCGGGCATAATCGCCGCCGTTGGGGTCTTCGATTTTCACCACGTCCGCGCCCAGGTCAGCCAGCAGCATGGTACACACGCCGCCGGGGAGCAGCCGCGTTAAATCCAGGACGCGCACGCCGGATAGGGGAAGGGACATAAAAATTACTCCTGTCGTTGAGATGACAGGCGATTATAGCGCAACCCCTATCCCCCCACGCCTTCGGCAGCCCTTTCCCCGTGTACAGAGAAAGGGGGAGTAAGAGACTCGCCGTAACTGAAAATGTGTCCAAAAATAATAGTCTGAACAGGCGATATTTTTTTGGAAGTTTCGGCTGTTTTCCAAAACGGTGTGCTGAAGCGAGACCTTTGTTGGTGGATGAGGGGAAGTTCCAAAACGGCAATCCCCTCACCCTAAATCCCTCTCCCACAAGGGGCGAGGGACTTGAAGATTGATTCGCAAATGGCGCAGTAAAGACGGCTCGACATTGCGTCGTATTGCGGGCAGGGCGGGCTTTGTTGAAAGGATACTCGGATACTGCGCCGAGAGAAGATATGAGTGAAAACAAAAGATCGTCCGACAACGAGGCGGGGTTGTTGGACAGGGCATGTGTTTTCCTGGAAGCACGGCTGGTTGTCGGAAACAGAGATGAGGCATGAGGGGCGCGGGATGAGTCAAAGGCAAAAGCCTGGCCGAGATACAGGCGTGGTTGTCGGAATGGGGATTCCAGCAAGGCACGAAAAGTGGGCAGCATGAAATATGCCTGATGATTGGCAGGAGTGTTCATTATAGAACATTCGTTTTTATCAGTCAATTAGAAAATGGTTTGGGGTTGGTCAGGGTTCAGGTGGAGAATTAGGATTGCTTATTGCCTGCGTCCATCTTCTCCTGCGCAATACGCATATTATTATCCATCTGTTCAACGAAATGTTTCACTCCCATATTCACGAAAATTAACCGTGCCTGTTCAAAATACTCAGTGGCTTTGGAGTAATCCCCCAGGTTGCCGTAGATACTACCTAAGTTACCCAGACGTGCGCCTTCGCCATGTTTATCGCCAATCTGGCGTGCGAGGATAAGGGCTTGCTGATAATATTCAATGGCTTGGGGAAACTGGCCCAGACTGTTATAGGCATTCCCCAAGTTACCCAGGTTTGAGCCTTCGCCACGTTTGTCGCCAATCTGGCGTGCGAGGATAAGGGCTTGCTGATAATATTCAATGGCTTGAGGATAGTCGCCCAGGCTATTATAGGCATTCCCCAGGTTGCTTATGCTTGAGCCTTCGCCATGTTTATCGCCAATCTGGTGTGCGAGGATAAGGGCTTGCTGATAATATTCAATGGCTTGGGGATAGTCGCCCAGGCTGTAGTAGACGTTCCCCAGGCCGCTTGTGTGTCCGCCTTCGCCATGTTTGTTGCCAATCTGGCGTGCGATGGTAAGGGCTTGCTGATGATACTCAATGGCTTGAGGATAGTCGCCCAAGCCGTAGTAGACGTTTCCCAGGCCGCCCAGACGTGACTCTTCTCCACGTTTATCGCCAATCTGGCGTGCGATGGTAAGGGCTTGCTGATGATACTCAATGGCTTGAGGATAGTCGCCCAAGCTAATATAAGCATTCCCTAAGTTA
>JBDTNB010000064.1:0-35185 GCA_039933955.1 Chloroflexota bacterium | reverse complement strand
ATTTTATCCCGCCGCCCGAAGCCCAGGAATGGTGGCAGGCCAACAATCTGCCGCTGCCGCCCAAAGAATATGACACCATCAGCTTCCCGGAATTGCTGAGTTCGGTGCAGATTTTGCAGCCTGCGCAGTTCGCTTATGTCGGCGGCAAAGTCGATATTCGCGGCACGCTCGACCCGGCCAACATGCAGTTCTTCCAATTATCGTATGGGCAGGGGCCAAATCCGACAGAATGGTTCCAGATTGGGGATCGCCAGACCGAGTTTAAACCGGGCAGCACCTTAGGAAGCTGGGACACAACCGGTTTGAACGGCCTGTATAATATTCTGCTGACCGTCCAACGCAATGACAATACAGCGGAAACCAAAACGGTGCAGGTGACAGTGGACAACACCCCGCCGACCATCACTTTGAGCGCGGGCGATCCGGGGAAAATCTACAAATTACCGGGCGATACTGTCGTCAGCCTCAGCGCCGATGTTCAGGATACCTATTCTATTAACCGCGTTGAGTTCTACCAGAATGGGCAGTTCCTCGGCAGCGATACCCAATGGCCGTATGGCTTCGACTGGGACATCACCCAGACTGGAACCCAAACCTTCAGCGCTGTCGCCTTCGATGCCGTCGGCAATCAGGCCAACAGCGAGGTCACGGTAAACATCACGCGCGGCTAAAAATTTCACGAGTCGCGGGGTGATTCACTGGATTACCCTACGACTCGCGAGCGCTTTTTCGCCTTCATCATCTCCCCTGAGGCTTTATGGTAATATTGAGGTGTAAAGGGAAATGATTTGTTGTTTCCCTACAGACTGTTTCGTGACTAACTATCAGGAATTTGAATGGCGTATCAAACCCTCGAAGCGCTGGAACGGCGTAAGCGCATTATCCGCATTGTCTTGTTTCTCATCATTCTCAGCACTACACCTTTTTATTGCGCGGGATTTTTGTTATGGGGAACAGCGCATCCCGTCGGGGCGGATTCTCGTACACTTGTCGCGACCAGCACGCCGATTGGCGGCCTTTTGACCGCGACTCCGCAGCCAACCCTAACGGCATTCTCCCTGACAACCACCGTGCTTGCACCGCTGCAACCGACGCCGCTGCAATTTGTTCCATTGAATCCAATTGGCGGAAGCGGTGGAGGCGGTGGAGGCGGTGGCGTAGTTCCGACTAATCAACCACCGGTCTTTATCCCGACATCGACACTCGCGCCGACGCTGACGCCTTTCCCGACCAACGCGCCGCCCGCGACACTCGCCCCGTTACCGACAGATGCGCCGCTGCCGACCAACACACTCGAACCCTTGCCGACGGATGCGCCCCTCCCAACGGATGCGCCGCTGCCGACGAATACGCCCGAACCCTTGCCGACGGATGCGCCCCTCCCAACCGACGCGCCCGCGCCGTAAAAGGATGGCTTTTTCAGGTAAAAGGAACACAAATGGGGCACATACCGAATGCGGATATGCCCCATATTTTTGAAACTGGTCTATTGTGAAGCGCTTATTGCTGCTGGGATTCTTGCTGCTCGTCAAGCGAAGGCGATCCTTCTCCCCCGCTAATCCATTGTGCAACCGGTTGTAAAGTGATCTCCGCTTGCGGTTCATCGGCCAGCGCAACCCGCACACCAACGCTCAACTCACTTTCGGCCTCGCCTTTGAACACGCCCTGCGTGGGCGGCACATCGGAATAATCGCGCCCGATGGCGACCCGGATATGACGCTCACCACACAGCAAATTATTGGTCGGATCAAATCCCACCCATCCGAGATCGGGTAAAAGCGCCTCGATCCAGGCATGGCTGGCATCCTGGGCGGAGCGATCCGCTTTATTCTGATAGTGGAATAAATAACCGCTGACGTAGCGGCACGGGACACCTAAATGCCGTAGCAGCGCCAGCATAATATGCGCGAAGTCCTGGCAGACACCCTGGCGCGCTTGTAAAGCATCGTCAATGGGCGAATCAACTTCGGTGCTCTGGGGTTCATAATCAAATGTACGGTAAATCGCGGTATTCAATTCCCGCAGCAAAGTCATCGGATCGTCCCGCCGGACAGCGTTTATTTCCGCAGCAAAGGCTTCCAGAAGCGGCGTTGGCGCGGTGTATTTGCTCGGCAGCAGCATGTCATATTCGCCCCGTGCCAGATGATCGATAGCATCCCAGGCATCCGCTGGTAGACTTTCTGGCAGGTCTGGGGCTGGTTTCATCTCGACAGTTGACTCGGCCACAATCACCAACTGACGATGCTGGCCGGGAATGTCAAAATGATGAACCACGTTACCCAGGTAATCGCGATAACTCATAACCCGCGTGTGTGGGTTGAGCGCTAGTTGAAAACTCAGGCAGCGCTGCCCCCGTTCCGAGCGCGGTTCCATACGCAGTTCCATCACACTCTGGCTGATGGGCGCGCTGTAGCGAAATCGAGTCATGTGGCGGATCGAATAATACATAATGCAAAATTATCCTGTTTATGCCCAGATCAATCGGATTGTACTATGCCGTAGGTGACAACATGCTGATATAGCAGGTCGTGACAAATTCTTGATCCATCCTTTTGGATAATCCGTCGAATCTGTTTTGACCGGATTACTGCCATCCTGGGAACCATGCCGGGGCCATATCCCTGGCCGGATTATTGGTCAGGTTACGGATCATAGGTCGCTGCGCAATACCTGTCAACCAATCGGTGACGGTCATCAAATAAATTTCGTTGTTTCCGTTACGGTCTGACCAGAACAGCAGCCGTTGCCCATCCCGCGACCACTTCGGCCATTGGTCGATACCTCGGTTGTCGGTCAGACTGCGGATCGAACCATCATGCACATCAATCAGATGAATTTTACCTGTCCCACCCCGGTTAGAGCGAAACGCGATGTAACGACCATCTGGTGACCAGGCTGGATCCATATCGCTGGTCTGGCTGTTCGCCACCAGCGTTGTCACCGAGTCCGGCGCTTGTCCGGTTTGCGGGTAATTTACCACATAAATGCCAGTGCTGTTATTACGGTGTGAGGCAAAAACAATGTGGTGACCATCCGGCGACCAACTCGGCGCGGCATCTTCGGCTGGATTGTTGGTGACATTCACAGTGCTGCCGTTTTCCAGGTCGAGCACATAAATTTCCCCATTGCCATCGCGGTTCGAAACAAAAGCGATATGATGACCATCCGGCGACCAATCCGGGTTCATATCGCTGGATGGATTGTGTGTCAGGTTTTGCACCGCGAAAGTTTGCATATCCATGAGATAAATTTCGGAGTTGCGATCTCGCGAAGTCTGGAAAGCGATATAACGACCATCCGGGGACGCATCCGGCGAGGTATCCTCACCCGGATAACGGGTTAAATTGACGTTGAGGTTGTGCTCAATATCCATCAGATAGATTTCGCCCAATTCCTCGCGGTTGGATGAAAAAGTAATCATCCCGCTGCCCGGATGGATGCTGCCCATCAGAGCGGCCAAACCGACCAGCAAACCACAACCAGCGCCGATCATCCCAAAGAGGCGAAACCAGATGCGCATCAGAAACCTCATCAGGGCAAAACCCATACTCACTGGACGAATATCAGCAGTGATGTTTTTACGGATTATTCCATATTAGCGCGAATCGCCGTCCGTTGGCGAATAGAATTTTGTTTTCGCGCCGAAAAAACCTGAACCACAAGGATTCCCAACCCCGCCAGCGCAAAACCGGTCACCTGTTTGATGGTCAGTCCTTCACCCAGAAAAAACCATGCCAGAATTGGAATCTGGATGAGCATAGCGTTGTTAATCACACTCGATTCCATCGCTGACAGTGTGCGTAGGGTGTGATTCCAGAGTGTGAATGCGAACGCGGTGTTGACCAGCGCCAGCCAGCCCACAATGCCCCATTGCAACAGCGTCAGCGTCGGAAATCCCTGCGTGAGAATTCCAGCCGTCAGCAGCACCAGCGAACCAGCCCCCATGCTGATGGTCGTCACCACCAGCGGATGAAAATGACCTTCACGGTTGATTTTGCGTCCGATCAATGTTGCCGCCGCGTTGGATAACACACCCCCAATCACGACCAATATGCCCAAAATCTGGTCAGAGGGCAGCGCCGCCGGGTAGAAATAAGTCAGTGTGCCCAGCAAATACAATCCCACGCCCAGCCATTGCAGGCGCGTTGGCCGTTCCGCTAACAAGCCGATACTGAGTAACGTCACCACAACTGCTGCGAAACTCAACAGTAGATTAACTGTCGTCGCGGGCAGCAGCGCCAATCCCACGAACTGTGCCCCTTGATTGGCAGCGTAATACACCAACCCCAGCACGACCATCGTCATCCAGGTACGCCCTGACATCTGGCGAACTGATTCGACCAGCGCTGGACGCCGCAGCAAAATGGGCAGCAGGCAAATGAAGGCCAGCGTATAGCGCAACCCGGCGAAAGTGAGCGGTGGCAGAGCGCCTTGCAGCCCAATTTTGATAAAAACCCAGGATGTTGACCACAAAAAGGTGACGAAAAGCGCTTGAAGAACTGCCCGTGTATGGGGAGAAAATTTGGTGAACAAACAGCACCTCCAGGTAAACCAAAAGAGACAGGAATGGCAAAATACACCAACCTGTCTCCTCCAGAATTTTGTTCCTTGAGATGCCTACCGCCCTGGCGGTTTTACGTGGCGCTCGGCCCAGACCTGGAATTTCCAGCGGAACCCTAGCCACCTGCATCGGCTGATATACGGATTATATCAGAAGTTCTCTCTTTCTACGAAGTGAGGAGGGAACCAGGGGATGCCAGGATGCCTACAATCTGCCGTTTGAGATGCGCGTCGCCATCTTCATTGTTACTGATAACCTGATGGGGGATTTGCGGTAGCTCAAAAATGCGATCCATTTTGCGTACATAGTCGGGATCAAGTGCCTGGTGGGTGCGGTGAGCCAAGCGCCGTTCGCGCACCCCTACATCGGCTTCCACCAGGACAAAACGCGCCGCTGGAAACGTATCCAGAAAGCGCTGGCGACACTTTTCTTTGATATAAGTCTGGGCAATGACCACCTTGGGGTTTTCAGGCCACAAACGTTGGGCGCTGGCGATAATTTGCCCGAAAAATATATCGCGCAGGGCATCGCTGATGGGCTGGCTGGCGGCGATAGCAGCGCGCATGTCATCCGGTAAATCGTCATCGCCGTCATGCATCGTAAAACCAAATTCCTCGAATACACGCGCGGCATAGGTTTTCCCTGCACCGGGCAGCCCGAAAGCCACTACCAGTGCAGGACGATCATACATGAATGAATTCAATATTTAAGCCTTTAGTGATGATTGCTGTGCAGCGCCCGCGCTACAGGTAGCGCGCCAATTCCATCCCCAGCATGGCGATAATCATCAGAATCAGGCTGATATTTGCGTTCCGCGCGAGTTTGGTCGCCAGCGCTGTCAGTTCGTCCTGCTGCGCAGTGCCAGACATCAGTTTCTTGATATATTCAGTGGTTGTGCGGCCTACCACCGCGCCACCATGCCCCGCAGCCAGGATTCCAAACAACGCTCCAATGGAAATCGACATCCATCCAGCGCTGCTGAACAAACCAGTCTCGCCTGGACGTATATATAGCAGAATGCCAGCCAGCACCGTTACACCCGCGCTAACCGGGAAAATCATGACGAACAAACGGTTTTTTGCCAGCACCTTCATGATCGTGCTGCCAGCATCACCCACTTCTGCGAGCGCTGGAAACAAAAACATCGACGAATAGAAACCGGTTCCGAACCATAAAAATGCCGCGACAATGTGAATCAGACGCATGACCACCAAATAAATATCCATAATTCCCCCTCGCTTGTTAGAGCGTCAGCAAGTAAGCCGTCAAATCGGCAATGTCCTGCGGACTCAATTTGGAAGCATACTGATTATACATAGCATTCGCGAAGCCCGACACCACAAAACTAGCCGGATGCATGATGCTTTCCTGCGTGTATTGTTCAGCACTCTGCCCCTCGACTCGCGTTCCGGCGCGTGCGCCAAAACCCTTCAGCCCCGGCCCAACCAGTGTGTTTTCATCGGTCTGGTGGCAGGTGCTGCACGGTGGTGCGCCGTTCACGGACTGTGTGAATAATTCTGCCCCATGTGTGGCGTCCCCTGGCGGCAGTGTCATCTGGACAGATGCTCCCTGAACGGCAGGTGTACACGCGCCTACTGTCAAAACCAAAAGCAGTGCGATTAGGGCTGTCTTCGGTATTATCATCGAACTCAATTGCACAGTATTTCCCCCTCGGTTGATGAATCAAAGCTATGAACAATCAATACGCACAAAATAATTAACAAGTTGCTTATCCTGAGGTGGGTCGTTCACCGGTATAACGGGCGCGTGGACGGATCAAACGATCTGTCTGGTACTGCTCGATGGCATGACCGATCCAACCAATTGTCCGCCCGATGCCGAACAACGCCAGCGCTCCACCCTGTGGCAACCCCAACGCCCGCGACAAAATCACCAGCCCCAAATCTATCGTCGGATAGTCACCCAATAGCGATTTCCCCGCCTGTGCCGCCGCTTCCGCAAAAGCCAATGCGAGCGAATCAGGATACGCTACAGCCGTCCATTCGAGCAGCGCCCGTCCGCGTGGATCGCCATTCGGATACAAAGGCTGGCTAAATCCAGGGATCATTTCGCCGCGCCGCAGCCGTGCTGCCATTGTGTCATAAACGTTCTCCGGCTTCCCGGCTTCGCGCAAAAACGCTTCGACCCGCTCGGTATGACCGCCGTGTTTGGCTCCGCTCAACGCTGCCAACCCAGCGATTACTGCCGCATAAGGTGTAGCCTGCGCCGAAGCGACACAGCGTACCGTAAACGCCGACACATTTAACTCATGATCGGCGCACAAAATCAGCGCCGCGCTAATCAGTTCGACGGCCTTCGGATCATAGGTCAGGCCACCGGCTATTCCGGCTATTTTAGCCGCGATTCCCTCAGCACCTTCATCACTACCGGCGATGATTGCCATAACGCGCAGGATTCGCGCGCCTGTCGCAGCAACCGCCTTTGGGCGTAAGTCATAGGCTGCTGGATCATTACTGGAAACAAATGGCAAAATGGCCTGAAATCGTTCAAAGTGCAGCATAGATTGAATCGATTCGCTGATGTCGAGAAAATTTTGAGGGATCTCCAACGGTGATTGAAACCATGCCGAGGTGTCCGCATCCAAATCCCCTGCCCATAAAAGCGCGGCGACCTGTTCGACAGTTGCTTTTCGCGCCAGTTCCACCGCGTCCCTCCCGCGATAATATAAGCGCCCATTCTCGATCAACGAGATCGCCGATTCGAGTACCGGCATCCCCAGGTGCAGTGCAGATTTCACCGCAATTTCCGGGTCGTGGCGCGATTCCTTGCGGGATTTCAGCCGTTCCACATCCTCGGCGCTGTAACGCCGCGCGCGTGGATCACCGCCGCTGGCCTCCGAGTGAATCATCCCCCGGCTGACATAGGCGTATAGCGTACTGATCGATATTCCCAGCGCCTCAGCGGCTTCCTGGGCACTTAAATAAGGTGATTTTTTCATGGATATATTGATTTTCTAATCAAGATTGACAACATTGTACAGTAATCCTAGACTGAATGTAAAGATATAGCAAGCTGCCAGTTTCCAGTCACCAGTTTTCAGCAAATCCACGCTTTTGTACTCTCTGATAACTGGCAACTCGTAACTGACAACTCAAACTGGAGAGACCCAAAATGCTCAACGAACCAACTTTCAAACCGGGATTGGATGGCGTGGTCGCCGCCCAAACCCGTCTCAGCAGTGTAGACGGCCTCGCCGGGGAACTCATCATCGCCGGATTCCCGCTGGAAGGAATCGCCCCCAACGCCACTTTCGAGGAAATGGTTTATCTGCTGTGGCACGACCATCTGCCGGATGTGAAGCAGTTGGCGAATTTTCGCGCCCTGCTGGCTGCCCAACGCGCCTTGCCCGACGCAGCCATAACTCTGCTTCGTGCCGCAGCTTCCGAAAAACAAAATACGATGGATGCCCTGCGTATGGCAGCCAGCACCCTGAGCCTGGGCGCGAACGGTCAGGACTCCGAACGTGATGCGCTCAAGTTGGTCGCGGCCTTCCCGACTATCGTGGCTGCTTACTGGCGTTTGTTTCAGAGAAAAGAACCTATTGCACCCCATTCTGATTTGAGTCACGCCGCCAATTATCTGTATATGCTCACCGGGGATGTTCCGAGTGACGAACAGGTTCGCGGACTGGAAACCTATCTCAACACGGTTGTCGATCACGGCCTGAACGCCTCAACCTTCACCGCCCGTGTGATTATTTCTACCGGCTCGGATATGATTTCGGCTGTCGTCGGCGCATTGGGAGCGCTCAAAGGGCCGCTGCATGGCGGCGCTCCTGGCCCCGCGCTGGATATGGTGTTCGAGATCGAAGATTCTGCCAATGCTGAACCTTATTTGCGCCGTAAGCTAGAGGCTGGCGAAAAATTGATGGGCTTCGGTCATCGCGTCTATAAAGTACGCGATCCGCGCGCCGATGTGTTATCAGTCGCTGCCGAACGCCTCTTCCAGAACGGCGGGGATATAGCGCTGTATACGCTGGCGAAAGACGTTGAACGCAAAGCGATTGAACTGCTGGCTGAATACAAGCCGGGGCGCAATTTGCAGACCAATGTGGAATTTTATACTGCGCTGTTGCTCCATGGCCTGGATTTCCCAACGGAGTTGTTTAGCCCGACCTTCGCCGTCAGCCGCGTTGCCGGTTGGACAGCCCATGCCTTCGAGCAGCAGGAAGTCAACCGCATCATCCGCCCGCAGTCAATCTACACAGGTACGAAAGACCGTCGCTGGGTAACAGTGGAAAATCGTTAGCTCTTCCATAAATATCATGAGGGCGACTCGGCGAGTCGCCCTGAATATCCCCCTATATACAGATTATAATTGCATCCCACCTCTTGTTTAATTTGCCCACAAATCCGGCATTTCTTACACATTGCATTCTATTTTTACCCGGCAACTTATGCTATGATAGCTTCATAAATCGGCACACAGAAATGAAGATATATGCCGGAGAAATCCGATTTAACCCAATCTGAGTCGGTACAGAATTTCCTAAAAGCGGTGTACAGTTTGCAGGCTGCTTCGGATCGCGTTTCGACCAATGCCCTGGCGGAGATGTTGAACGTGGCTGCTCCGTCGGTGACGGATATGGCACAGCGCCTGGTCACGGCAGAATTGATTGATTATCAGAAATACCAGGGCGTCCGCTTGACGGCTTCTGGCGAGGCTTTAGCCCTGAAAATTATTCGACGCCACCGTATGATCGAACTCTACCTTGTGCGTCAACTCGGCTACGCTTTACAGGATGTTCACGCTGAGGCCGAAAATCTGGAACATGCTGTGTCCGACCAGTTTATTGAAGCGATTGCCGCCAAATTGGGCAACCCGGATGTTGACCCTCACGGCGACCCGATTCCACACGCCGATGGCACAATCGTCTGGCGCGATCTGCATCCACTTTCCGAATGGCCGCTGCATACTGCCGCTTTGGTGGCACGTATTAAGGCCGACAACGGCGAAATGCTTCAGCACATTCTGGATCGCGGGTTTAAACTGGACGCCCAGATCGAAGTGCTATCCCGTGATCCATTCAAAGGGCCGGTGACAGCACTGGTGGATGGTGAACAGCGCGTAGTGGGTCATAATGTCGCCGACTGCATTCTGGTCGAAGGCCACGAAACCAAATAATCCGACTCCACTTTACGAACATCTGTGCTATAATGGTCTCTTGATGCCCTCACCATAGCCGTGACTTTGCCCTTGCACTATAATCAAACCATTCTTTAGGAGCAGGCCATTGTCCACACTCAAGCATATTGGCATTCTGGCACATCCGCTTCGTCCGCAAACCGCTCCTGTAGCCAAGACTATTGCAGCTTATTTGCGCAAGCGCGGAATCGAAACCTGGGTTCATACTCGGTGGGAAGAAAATGATGTTCAGGCGCAGGTGCAGGCTTCAGAAATGGTAGTCGCAATTGGTGGCGATGGCGCGATGCTGCGCGCGGAACGGGTTTGCGCACCCTTTGGCGTGCCGGTGTTGGGCGTCAACATGGGGCAGCTCGGCTTCTTGACCGAAATCAGCGGCCCGACCACCTGGGAAGAACCGTTGGAAGGTGTGCTGAATGGGCAATATTGGATCGAAGAGCGCATGATGATTCGGGCATCGCTCATGCGTAACGGCGATGTGCTGGCGCAAGGCGACGCACTCAATGATGTGGTCATCGAACGCGGGATGGCTTCACGCACCATCTGGCTGGAGACCTATATCGATAAGGATTGGATCACGACCTATCATGCTGATGCGCTGGTCATCGCGACAGCAACCGGCTCAACAGCTTATGCACTGGCCTGCGGTGGGCCAATTTTGCCGCCAGAACTGCGCAATATTTTGATCGTCCCGGTTGCGCCGCATCTGAGTATGGAGCGCCCGATTGTGCTTTCGGAAGGCGCGACGGTGGAAGTCGTCGCAGCAAAGGATAACACCACCGAAATTGTGTTATCCATTGATGGTGTTAATATGGGCATTATGCAGCCTGAAGACCATCTTCGTATCCAGGCCAGCCAGCACGTCAGCCGGTTTGTGCGGGTACGCGAACGCAATTATTTTTACCGTTCTCTGTTAGATCGGCTGGAGCCGCGCATCCCGGTGCGCGCTGCGCCGAAGCAGTTGCAAATTTAGTCGAAAGTCACGGGTCGTCAGCTAACAGCCAGGATTTTTTCATAAACGCTTTAGTATCGTAATGGCTAATGGCTTTTAGACTAAAGTATCGACAAGTGACTGAGGATAGAGAAATGACGACTGTACAACCTGCAAATTCGGCTCCAGCCGAAGAATTGACCTACTGCGAAGTTCATTCGGATCGTGAAACTGCGCTGCGCTGTAACAAATGTGGGCGGCTGATGTGCGTCGAATGTGCCGTACAAACACCCGTCGGGTATCGCTGCCGCGAGTGTGTCCGCCAACATGAAAACAAATTCTATAAGGCCTCTTCTAACGACGATATGAAGGTCTTCGCGGTTTGCGCCGGAATCATGATCGTGGCCGGGGCAATTTTTAGCGCGATCAACCTGGGCTTATTCCTGGCGCTCATTGTCGGTTTCCCAGCGGGCGGCGCGGTCAGTGAAGTTGCACTGCGATTTGTCCAACGCCGTCGCGGACGACATTCCGGCGAGATCGGCGCTGCGGGCGCGGTCATCGGCGGATTAGTCGGTGCAATGCTCCAGGTCTATCTCCGCTATAATTCAATGCTGGCGGACTATGCTGCACGCGCAGGCGCTCGCGCTGCCGATGTCCCAGGGATCAGTCTTGATATACTGTTCCAAAGCACGGTCACGAATATCGGCTTGCTGCTGTTCGTGGGCATAGTCGCGGCGACAGTCTACGGACGCTTTAAAATGAAAATGTGAAGCATAGTTAAAAGGTAAAAGGAGAAAGTTAAAAGAGTAGGATAAACTGTATGGTACTTTTAACTTTCAACTTTTAACTGTTTATGAGTGCTGAAGGCTACGGGTACATGCTCGAAGAATTACGCATCCAAAATTTTGCAATTATCGACAACCTTGTGTTGGAATTCTCACCCGGTTTCAATGTGATTACGGGCGAAACCGGCGCGGGTAAATCCATCATCATCGACGCCGTTGATCTGCTGTTGGGCGGCAAGGCCGATCCGTCCTTTGTGCGCGGCGGCGCAGAAAAGGCCCTGGTTGAGGGCGTGTTCACGCTCAACGGCGTATCCGCTTCGCTCGTTCGGCCTATCCTCCAACGCGAGGATATGGACAGCGAAGATTCGTTCGTCACACTCTCGCGTGAAGTGCGCAGCAACGGACGTTCGACGGGGCGCATCAACGGCGTGACTGCCAACCAGGAAACCCTGCGCGAAATTGGCCGGGTGCTGGTGGATGTTCACGGGCAGAGCGAACATCTCTCGCTGCTCAATCCCCGTTCACACATTGATTTATTGGATCGTTATGCCGAACTCACCGAGATGCGCGCCGCGTTATCCTCGCTTGTAGATCGCGTGAACGGTGTCCGCCACGACATCAAATCCTTGATGGACGATGAAGCGGCTTTGCAGCGCCGTGCCGAACAGTTGAAAAGCGAGGTTGAGGACATTGACTCCGCCGAACTCATGACTGGCGAAGACGAAGACCTCAAAGCTGAACGTGAGCGCATGGGGAACAGTGTACAGTTAGCAACCCTGACCGCCGAAGCCCATGCCCTTTTGCACGGCGACGAGCGTTCCCAAGACCAGCTTTCGGCGATTGACCAGTTGGGCCAGGTCGCTGTGCTCCTGAGTAAATTGGCGGCGATTGACCCAGACATGAAGGACGACTCCGATTTAGCCGAGAGCCTGAGCGCCCAGGTAGACGATCTGGCACTTTCCTTGCGGCGTTACGCTGACCATATTGAGTATGAGCCGGAACGCCTGGATGAAGTCGAAGAGCGGGTGGAAATCATCAATAAGTTGAAACGACGCTATGGGCAGACCATCGAACTGATTCTGGAACATGCCGAAAAAGCCCGCGCTGAACTCGACAAACTCGAAAACAGCGAGGAACGGCTGGTCGAACTGCGCGTTGAAGAAGACAAGCTGCTGCACCATGTGGGCGAAGTTGCGGAGCGCGTCAGCAAAGACCGCGCGATGATCGGCAAGAAAATGGGCGAACGCATCGTGGCAGAACTGGCCGACCTGCGCATGGAACGCGCCCAATTTGAAGTTTCGATTCAGCAGCAGGAAGACCCTGAAGGCTGCTACGTGGGCGATAAACGCTATGCCTTCGATGCGGCGGGCATTGATTACGTCGAATTTATGATGAGCGCCAATCCGGGCGAACCCTTGCGCCCACTGGTAAAAGTGGCCTCCGGCGGTGAAACGGCGCGCATCATGCTGGCGCTCAAGCGTGTGTTGGCACAAGCCGACCAGACTCCGACGCTGATTTTCGACGAAATCGACCAGGGTATCGGCGGGCGCGTGGGCAACGTCGTCGGCGAAAAATTATGGCTGCTCTCCGGCAACCATCAAGTCATGGTCGTGACGCATCTGGCTCAGTTGGCAGGCTATGGCGACAAACATTACCACGTCAAAAAGCTGGTCAACGGCAACCGCACTTCGACGCAGGTGATCGCGCTGGATGATGAAACCGCGCGCGTGCAGGAATTGGCCGATATGCTGGGCGCGGAAGGCGAAAGCGGCAAGATGAGCGCGCAGGGCATCCTGGCCGAAGCAGTTATCTACAAAGAAGAACACCGCCCCATGTCCAAATCCGCTAAACCCCGGCAGGAGAAGTTACTGTAGCCTAAGACCAATTACTTGAAGTCCATCCCTATCTTAGACACAATTATGCATATCAACATGCAGCAATTGATTTACTGAGGACTTCCCCATGACCACCACAACCAGCCCATACGATTTCGATACTTACGTTGAACGCCGCAACACCGGCAGCGCCAAATGGGATTATTTTGGTGACGTGCTGCCTTTATGGGTCGCCGACAGCGATTTCCGCTGCCCGGAACCGGTCTTGCGCGCCATGCACGAACGGGTCGATCATGGGATTTTCGGCTATCAAATGGACTCGCCACGTTTGCGGGAAATTCTAGTCGAGCGCATGGCATCGCATTACGGTTGGATAATCGAAGCCAAAAATATCACCTTCCTGCCGAATCTGGTCAGTGCCTTGAACGTGTCCGCACGCGCCTTTGCCGAACCGGGCGAAAGCGTGCTGATGAACTCGCCGATTTACCCGCCCTTCATCAGCGCGCCCAAGAACGGTGGACGGGAAGCCATTTTTGCGGAGTTAGCGCAGATACAGCAGGGGCAAATCATCCGCTACGAAATCGACTTTGATCGTCTGGAAGCGGCTGTTACGCCCAGCACGAAAGTCTTTTTACTGTGCAACCCGCATAACCCTGTCGGACGGGTCTACGAAAAGTGGGAACTGGAAAAGCTGGCTGATTTTTGTATGCGCCACAACCTCATCATTTGTTCCGACGACATCCACTGCGACCTGATATTTGACGGTTATCGTCACCAACCCATCGCCGCCCTCGCGCCGGAAGTTGCCGCGCGCACCATCACGATTATGGCTCCCAGCAAAACCTTCAACATGCCCACGTTGGGGTTTGGCTTCGCCATTGCCCAGAGTGAGGACATCCTCAAACGCTTCCAGACCGCCTCCGACGGCATCATGGCGCATCCGGGCGCAATTGGTTATGTGGCTGCGGAAGCGGCCTACGGTCAATGCCAGGATTATGTGGACGCGCTCATGGTCTACCTGGAAGGTAACCGTAATTATCTACTGCGTTATTTTGAAGAAAACTTCCCGCAAGTGCCGATCACCCGCCCGGAAGGGACTTATCTGGCGTGGTCGGATTGGAACGCGCTGAATCTGCCCGAAGCACCGTTTAAATTCTTTCTGGAAAAAGCCAAAGTTGCTTTCAGCGATGGTGCATCTTTTGGCAAACCGGGAGAGGGATTTCTGCGCATCAATTTTGCCTGCCCACGCGCCACATTGACCGAAGCGCTGGAACGGGTGAGCGCAGCCATCGCGAGTTTATAAAAGCCGCCTGCGATAAACACGGCGGGTTACTGCGTCATAAACTGAAGCGCCGGGGTTGTGCTGCAAAAACACCTGTATGCTGCGCTATGCGGTGGCGAATTTGCCGCCGACATGTGCGGCGGGAAACACGAGAAGCGCCGCCGAATCGAGAATCTTGTGGGCGAAAAAACGGCGGGAAGCACGAGGAGCGCCACCGTGTTGGCGGAACAACGGCGAGAATGTGGGAGCGATCCGCCGCTGCGGCGAGACTCGACTTTCGCAATTGCAATGGCGGGTACAGGGGATCGTATTGCCGACATGATAAGTGCCTCTGCTGCCGCCATAGTTGCTGTAAAACAGTGATGAGTGACGAGCAAAAACAAGAAAAAATATAGGTAGGCGGGCGATTGCAAAGTAAATCGTATCTGAGAATTTTGAAGACGGACAAGGCACGTGCCTTGTCCCTACAAAGGCCGCATTTGTGAAGTAAGGGACGGATGTCGGTTTTCAAGGTGGACACGACATGTCATGTCCCTACGAAAGACCCTGTGTGTGAAATAGAGAAGTTCAGATTATTTTAAAGCGGACGAGGCGTGCCTCGTTCCTACAATTGTGGCAGTTTATTTACGTGAAGGTCATTTCATCACGAAGTACAGACCTATAATCACCATCGATTCTAATTTTAGAACAAAAGTTCTTATCTGTCAATTAGAATCGGGTTTGAAAATGGTGGTCATTCAGGCTGGTTTTTTCCCGGACGCGACGTAGAAAAAGCCGTAGAATAAATCTTCGCGGTAAAAATTTTGGGCGCGAGCTGACAGCCATTCCCAGGGACGGCGGGTGGTATCAATCACGATCAGCAAGTCCATCAGGTTCATAGCGAAACCCAGCAGCTTACCGTACCAGCGTTCGCTCTCACACAAATCGGCGACGGCATACGTGCCACCCGGTTTTAGGGCATCCCAACCGGCCTGCATTGCCATCTCATAACGCGGGATCACGACCAACCCCAGCGTACAGAGAACCACATCGAAATTTTCTCCGGGCTGCATGGTCGCCGCGTCGGATTCGATCAATTCGACATTTTCCCAGCCACCGCGATCAATCACACCCTGGGCTTCTTTGAGCATATCGCCGCTGTAATCCACGCCGACCAGTTTGCCGGTTGGCCCGATGCGCTCCATGATGTAGGGGAAATTCGCACCCGCACCGCAGGCGAAATCCAGCACTTTGTCGCCGGGTTTAAGCGCCGCCAAATCCATGACGGCTTCGCGCATTTCGATACGCGGATAACGGCCTAGCAGATACAAATTGTCGGTGGCATTGTAATTGCCCGCACGGCGATGATAATATGCATCCAGGCGTTCCTGAGTCAGACTGCCTTTTTGGCGCTGCTGCAACAATGAAGCCGCCACCAAACCGACGCCAATGCCCATCCAGAATTGTCGATTCACACACGTTTCCTTTGTTCGTCTTTCAGGGTAACAATAAGACTACGAATCAGACCCATCGTCACATAAAACGTGATCCACAAAAACAACGCCCGCGCCGGGAAAAACACCAATGTCAGCAGCATTACCAGCAGCAGCGCGGCTTTCCAATTGCGGCGGGTGAAATTGTTGTTATGTTCGTAGGGGACTTCGCTCACCATGAGCAGCGAGGCCGTCGCCAGCAAAACCGCCGCAACATTGACCGGGCCGTAACTGCCGAAAAGATCATGGGTAAATATCACGTAGCTTGCCATGAACCCGGCGGCAACGGTGGTCGGCAAACCCAGGAAAAAATCACCCTTCGAGGTTTCTTCGGTCACGACACTGTAGCGCGCCAAGCGGATCGCCCCGCACATGGTTGGCAAAAAGCTGAAGGCCGCGCCGATAACGCCCCAATCGACCAGAAACGCCCGGTAAAACAATATCGAGGGCGCGACACCATAATTGATGGCATCAGCCAGCGAATCGAAATAGCCGCCAAATTTGCTCGTCCCACCGACAGCCCGCGCCAAGCGCCCATCCATCAAATCGAGGATTCCGGCGATGACGATCAGCCATGCCGCCGCCACAAAATTGCCTTCAAATGTGTAGAGGATGGCGAGATAACCTAAGAAAACGCCTAGCGCTGTAACCGCGTTGGGGATGACCGCGCGGGGGACATGGATTTGATGTTGTCTCATAAGGGTGAATTATACAACGAAAATCCTATTTCAAAGATGAAAAGTAACATAATGTGAAATTAAGTTAACAATCCAAGCCTTTCCCCCAATCCATGGGGGAGTTCAGGCCGGAAATACGCCTAGAATAGAGGCGGTTTTGTATTTTATTGGAAGGGGAGTCAACCGGAACATGCTGCGCCAAAATCCTCATCTACTGCTCATGGGCGCGCTCGATTTTTCCGCCAGCGATCTGGCCGCCAACAGCAAGGGTGCGTTCAGCCCAACGCAGAAACATGGCATTCAGCAAGCCCATTTTCGCCACATCGCGCTGCTGGTCATCGCCGCGATATGTGTCTGGATCGGCGGCATCGAATTGAATCTCGACTGGATGGTGATGGTGTTCGGCACGGTGGTGCTGGTTTCGTTGATGTTGGGTGTCTACCACGGCCTCCAGGCAGATCTTGAGTCGCCAGTTCAAGCCATCGCGGGGCGCGTCAATATCGCCTTCCTGATGTGGGGCAGCCGCGTGCAAGTCAACGGGGACACTTTTCGCGCGTCGCGGAGTGTCGGGGAAGCATTCAAACCCGGTCACATTTACCGCCTGTATCACACCGCGCATTCACGACTGATTCTCTCCGCCGAACTGGTGGCCTGAGAAATTCCCTCGTCTGCTCCTACCCGGAAAAACCACACGATTTTGAAAGCTGTTGTCCTCTGAAATTCAATACAGTGATGTCGCAGGCGTGAAAGGCTCTTTTGGGTGACAAAATGCCTTACAGCATATTGTAAGGGGGGATATGATGAATTCAATTCCACTCGACCAGCTTAAATACAGAACCTATCGGACACTGCCGGTCATGCTGGGGTTAAGCCTAGTCTTTATTTACGCGCTGGTCATCATTGGTGCGATTTGGTTTGGCGCGACGCTTTCCGATCTGACTGTCCCGGTAGTCGTGCTCATGATTTTCTGGGTACTTTCTGTTTCGCTTGGGATCGTTAACGCACGAATACAAGCTGGGCGGGAAAAAGTAGGAATCGATGCTTTATTTGCAGAGCCAGCCTGGGCAACCTGGCAATACACACCTGAAGAATGGCAGCTAGAGTACGAGCAAATTTTTCGCGGTGAAAAACTCCAGGCAAGAGCCAGTTGCAGCTATTTGCTGGTGGGGCCGGTCTTTGGGGGCATATTCTTACTGGTTGGATTCTTTACCCGCAATTCACCCTACTCGCCTTTTCTGATATTTATCGGTGTTGTCATAGCCGTCGGACTGATGCTGCTGGGTATCATCCAGTTTTACCGGGGACGGGCTGAAGCGCAACAGCACTATGCAGCGGCACAGCAAATTCCTTCACCATTGCTGATTTTCGGAGAGAAGGGGTTCTATCAACAGGTCAAAGGTTTTACTTCCCTGAGAAGATTGTATCGTGCTGAAATTCTGTCCCCCAACACAACAGATCGACTCCAAAAAATCACCTACGCTTATGTAAACAAAATGTACCGGGGAAATAACCTGTCCTATTTGCGCTTGCATGTCCGAACGCGAGGCAGAGGCCAGCCGCATTCAAATGCGATTACACTCGCTATCCCGCAGCGCTACGAGGCCGATACCGAGCAGCTTGTCCAGCGCTATACTGACCACATCAACCAATACGGAGTGCCGCGCTGGTAGCAGAGGGTTAAAGCACCTCTCATACTGAAATTTAAAAGGTCGATGCGAAGGTGAGCCATTCAAAAGTAGCTAATTTTTGTCTATAGGACTCAGAAAAGTTGGTAGTATCGCTACGTTCTCACAATCTTGGCCGGTCAATCTCTTTACTGGACTGAAGTGGCAATAGTCTGCGCGGCGGGTTAGCCTATACTGTGTGCCATACGATGTGTTTTGGATACAGAAAGGCTGCACGATGAATTGGGATTCGCTTTTTGCCGCCCGCACCCAGCAGATGAAACGCTCTACCGTCCGCGAAATTCTCAAGCTGACGGCCCGCCCCGAAGTGATTTCGTTCGCCGGGGGGCTGCCCGCGCCAGAATTATTCCCGGTGGAACGCATCCGGCAGGCCACCGATACCGTGCTGGCCGAACGGGGACGCGAAGTGCTGCAATACAGCACCAGCGAGGGCATGCCCGAACTGCGCCAATTGATCGCCAAACGCCTTTCCTCCGGCAAATTCCAGATTCATCCCGACAACATCCTGATTACCAGCGGATCACAGCAAGCGCTCGACATGCTGGCGCGCATTTTCCTGGATGAGGGCGATAAAGTGCTTGTCGAAAATCCAACCTATGTCGGAATGCTGACTTCGTGGCGGCCTTTCAACCTGCATTTTTCTGCCGTGCCCACCGACGAAAACGGCTTGTGTGTGGACGAACTCGAACCCTTGCTCGCCGAAAAACACAAAATTATGTATGCGATTCCGACTTTCCAGAATCCGCAGGGCACAACCCTGAGCCTGGAACGCCGAAAAAAGCTGGCCGAAATCCTGGTCAAGCACGATCTGCCCTTTATCGAAGATGACCCGTATGGCGAACTGCGTTACAGCGGCGAAAAACTACCCACTATCCTGCAAATGGAAGCCGAACATCGCGGCTCGACCACGCTGGAAGGTAATGTCATTTACTGCGGCACGTTCTCGAAAATCCTGACTCCCGGTTTGCGTATCGGCTGGGTGGCGGCGGCCTTCCCGGTCATCGACAAACTGGTACAGGTCAAACAAGCCACCGATTTGCACACCAGCACGCTCAACCAGTTCATCACCTACGAAGTGGCCCGCGATGAAGCCTTTGTCGATGGGCACGTCGCTATGCTGCGCGATGTGTACCGCGAACGGCGCGACCTGATGCTCCAGACAATGGCCGAACATTTCCCATCAGAAGTCACCTGGACAAAACCTGAAGGTGGATTGTTCACGATGGTGACGATGCCGCTGCACATGAACGCGCGCGATATTCTCAAAACGGCGCTGACCCACGATGTGGCTTTTGTGCCGGTAGACGACTTTTTCATCGGCGATACCGGACACAACACTTTCCGCCTGAATTACAGCAATGCCCGCCCGGAAATGATCGTCGAAGGCATCCGGCGCTTGGGAATGGTTTTGAAAGAAGCGGTTGCGCAGGCGAATTAAGCCTAAACGGACAATATATTTCGTCCTCATGCGTGCCAAAGAAATTGAGAGCGAAAATCTTCCACGCCTCAACAAAATTGTTTGTGGCTGCATCGCTGAGGGTTTTGAACTTCAGGACAGCGGTAGCAATTTTTCAAGACGGCGATTGGCATTGGGTGGGGATAGCGGGATTATTTTCCCACGATGCCGACATACCCTTCGCCGACAGCGACCCAGGCATACACCAGCGATTGACCGCCGCTGTTGACCACGCCTGTGTAAACAATTTCAATCGTGGAGGTGCTGCCCAACTTCACCACATTCGATTGAAAGGCATAGCCGGTGCTGGTGTAGCTGCCGGGATCGAAGGTGAGTCCGTTCAACCCCGGATAGGTCGCCAGGATCAGATTGAGCGCGTCACTGGAGCTGGCGGGAGCCGATTTTGTGTAAGTCATGTAGAGGCCACCGCTGCTTTGGGTCAGATAGACATTCAGGTTGTCGATGGTGATGGTGCAGTTGGGATTATCGGTGCAGTCGCCAACCGCCACTGCCGCCGATCCGGTTTGCCAGACGCCCCAATACATCGCGCCGCTCATGCTCTCCGCCGAAGTGAGAAAACCCTGAAGTTCACTCGGAAGCTGGTCGAGGCTGGCCTGAAGGCTGGCTTCGCCCGTGCTGCCTGATTTCCCAGAAGCGCTGTTCAAACTGTCCGTCAAATCTCCAGCGTACAACAAATGCTGCTGAATCCCCAGATACATGCTGCCGAAATTGCTGATCGCGGCTTCTGCCTCGCTCGATCCGGTTGGAATTTGCAGCGTCGGGATGCTGCTGGGCAGTGTAAGCGTGCCCTGTAGAGTCGGGAAATTTCCGCCGCCCGCTGGCAAAACCAGAGTCGCCGCCGGGGTTGCAAATACCGGTGCTTCGCGGGTTGGCTTGGTGGAACCAGAAGTATCCCCACCGCTCCCGGAAGGCGTGGGTCGTCCACCGCCCGGACGCTGTGCCGAAGCCGTCCCGACACCCATCAATACCACGATCATCAAAACCGAAATGCCGGATACCCACATTATGGATCGCTGCTTTAATGCTGCCATGATCGAATCCCCCTATATGGATCGCTCTAGAAAATTGTTTCGATGATTTCAGATTAGGGGTGATGTGTTACGGATGTGTAATCTGACTTATAGCAAAGCGTAAACTTATTTGGCGGAATCAATCCTAAAGTGCAGCCGATTCACAGGAATTTATTGACCGGCGTGACCAATTCCACACAAACAACGACAATACTGATGACAGACGGATTTTTTGAGGAAGGTTTACCTTGTGACGGATGTGTCACCTGCGTCTGAACTGAGTGACGAAACGCTGGCGCGTGCGGCGCTGCATAATCCGAGTGCTTTTGCCGAGTTGTATCAACGGCATGTGCGCCGGATTTATCGCTATGTTTTGGCGCGTGTGGGCACAATCCATGATGCCGAGGATTTAACCGCTGAAACCTTTAGCGCCCTGATGAAAAGTATGCATAGCTATAGGGGTCAGGGATCATTCGCGGCCTGGTTGACGATTATCGCCCGCAACACAGTTGCTAATCACTATCGTGCGCGGCGAAGCGATGTGCCTTTAGACGCTGTAACGGAGACACCCGATTTCCAGCCGCCAACCGACGAAATTGTCAGCAGAAGGTTGCAACTCGCCTCGGTGCTCACTGCGCTGGATAGGCTTCCTGACGAATATGGGGAAGTGGTAAGGCTGCGGATTTTTGGGGAATTGAGTACCGCAGAAACCGCCGAAGTGATGGGTAAGTCCGAGGGCGCGGTGAAAATGTTATTACATCGGGCGCTGCGCGATCTGCGTAAACAGGTCGGCGTTTATGCGATAGATGAGGTGGAATCGTGAACGATGAATTTCGGGACGCAGAGGAACTGGACAATTTCGTTGCCCAGTATCGACAGAATCACACGGTTCCGCCGCCATCGCCGGAAGCCGATTTCGCCGCCGACCTCGTGGATATTGCGGATTCAATTCAGCCCAGCGCCGCTTTTTTAACCCGTATGGAATCGCATTTGCCAAGTCAATTTTCAACCCCGATACATTCGAACGGATATAAACAGAAGGACAAACATATGCTGCACAACCGCGTTTACCCTCCGCTGCGGCGCTATCCATCTATCCCCTGGACGTTAGCGGCAACCCTGGCCGTTGTTTTCCTGGCGACAACTCTATTGGTTGGATTGAGTATCTGGTCGTCCGTTTCGCCATCCAACCTTGCGGCTTTGACGGCGACGCCAACGCCGGCAGTCGAAAAGGTGCTGCCGATTAGCGTCGGCGGCTACGTGAGCGATTTCAGCGAAGCTACGCTCCAACAGATGCGCGACGCTGGTCTGACCTGGATTGGTGCGGATTTAACTTATACCAATCAAGCCAATGCGAATACGCCCAGCCTGATAACCACCGCCCAATCGCTGATTACATCCGCCCATGATAAAGGTTTTCGTATCATGCTGCGCGTGAGTGGTATCCCATCCGACATGACCATCAAAATGGAGCCGGATTACAACACCGAATACGCGCAGTTTGTGAGCTATCTGGCGACGCTAAAAGCTGATGCCATCCAGATTTGGAACCAGCAAAATCTCGATCTGTTCTGGCAAAGCAATCAACTTGATCCAGTTGATCCAGCGGCATATATCGACTTACTGCATCAATCTTATGTGGCGATCAAAGCCGTTAACCCGGATACGATGGTCATTATCGGCGCGCCCGCACCCACCAGCGCACAAACTGCTTTTCCAGGCAAGATTATGAACGATGATCTTTATTATGAGGGTATGGCGGAAGCCTACAAAGCGTTGGGCGAACCGGCAGCGGATTGCATCGGCGTGACCTATATTGAAGGCGCTGTCGCACCCGATCAAACCTCAGGAGACGAACGCGATAATCTCCCAACTCGTTATTTCACGACCATGCTGCACCGCGCGTATACGCCCTTTCAGTCAACCGGTTTGCCACTGTGCATCACGGAGTTTGGGTATCTGGCAGGCAACAATCTCGAAGCCCAGCTTGATGGAATTTTGAAGCCGTTTTTCACAGATGGTTTTCAATGGGTGCGGAATATCACAGCGGAACAGCAGGCTGTGTGGTTAGCAGATGGAATCAAAATGGCAGCGGAAATGAGTAGTATTCAGGTAAAGATGGTCATGATCTGGCGCGTCAACGGTATGCCATTGAATCCGCTAATGTACGCTGCCGCGATAATCCGCCCGGACGGAAGCTGCCCGGCCTGTACAACGATTGCGAGCCTTAAGCAATAGCCCGGAAAGCGTTAGCCGACGGCAGCGACCTCTGCCGTCTCGAAGACACTTTTCTTGTTGCCGACAGTCTCGTCTTCGTTGTCCCAGGATTCGCTCAGGGCGGATGACGAGCCAAAGACACTTTCCCTAGCGCCAACGGTCTCGTCCTCATCGCCATCATTTATAAAGGGCGATGGGCTGGCGGGCGCAGAAACGGTTGCTGCCACAGGCGCGGGGGTTGCAACCGCAGGCGCGACGGGCTTGTCCAGCGTGATTAACTTATGCTCGACACACCAATCCAAGCCCGCTTTAAATTCAGCATCGGACAATCCCAACGCATCCTGCACATCCTGCGGATCGTCTGCAAATTTGTCCGGCAGCGTTTTCATATAATGGCAAATGAGTTTGGCGTAATGCTTGGGAGGCTGAAGGGCTTGAGTGGTCATACGTCCCTCGTCTTTCTGACACAACCATTGGGATTTCATTAACTTTTGTAAATCATATCCGATATTCTCAATTCTATCCTTGAGATTTTACACTTTTCGCGCATTTTTCATAACTTTGTCACATCCAGGTGGTCTGATAGGCTGCTGAGTTAAGATTGCCTCTACGAACCTGTTATACAATCAACTTATATGTCGGAATATTTGTAAAAGAGGTGTTTCATATGATGCTCGAACCGATTGATACCGAAAATTTTTCCGGCTGGTATGACGACGAAATCCAGGTTTTGCGTGTCGCCTACAAAGGTGTGCTATCCCCGGATGTGACTGCCCAGATGTATCGCTGGCTGGGCGAGGTTATTCAGCGCCGTCCGGCGGATGTGGTGCGGGCGAAGGGTTCCATTTATGATTTCAGACAGGTGACAGGTTTCGACAGCCGCAATCTGACATCCGCCCAGCGCCAGAGCCAGCAGTTTAACACCAAAGTCGATATGACCAACCACCCCGTCGCGCTGCTTGTGGATACGTTTCTTCAGGAACAAATTCTGCGCGTGGAGTTGAAAATTTCACCGCAGCAGGATCGTAAGCGCATGGTACATTCGGAAGCCGAAGCCCTAGCCTTCATCGCCAGTTTCCATCCGGTGGAAAACGAAACGAAATAGCATTTTGATGGGCGCGCTTCTCAACCAAAATGCTGCGCCAATTCCGCTTGAAAAGACATGCTCGCTTTTACGGTTGAATGATGCATGTTGTTCGTAAGGGCAACTTATCATTCAATCAGAAAGTAAGCGCGGCTCTGGTTGTCGGCGCGACAGCACGCGGCGGCATGACCAACGACCCGAAGGTGCTCAAACGCGGTCAGAATAAATAAGCGAGACCAATTCACATCACAACATTTATAGGAGCCTATCGCCAAAGGCAGATAGGCTCCTACATTTGTTTATGATAAACCTGAGTTCGGGATTACCGCTTGTTCTACATCACCCGCTGCGCTTTGTTTGACTCCCCTCTCCATCAAATGGTTTAGGGGTTGGGGGTGAGGCATATAATCGGATAAAAGTTGATAGTTACGGCAGATTGAAGGTGAACGTCCAGGGGCCTTCGATGGAGTCCTGAGCGTCAGCCACGATGCTGTCCACCGAATCCCCCAAGGACTCGTCGGCATTCGGTGGCGTGTCATAGCTGAAGCCGTTCCCTGGCTGCGGTGTGATGATGATGTTAAGCTGCTGCTTCATCGCCGCCGCAACTTCCTGTAAATTTTCTGAACCCTGCAAGCGCAGCCGGGTAATTGTGATCGTCCACGCGCCGCCTTCATTTTGCAGCGCAGCCGGGATGTCGATGGCGCGGCAGTTATCATCGGCGTCGATGGATTGACCCGCCAGCCCGGATAATGTGAGTTCCATTTCTGGGACGACGATTTTCCCGTTGACTTCAACTTGTCCGTAAGGAACCGCCCGATTATTATCGTCCGCCGGGTCGGTATAACACATGTCCAGCCGGGTAAGTGAAGGTGAGACCGTCACTTTTCGCAGCGTCATATCCAAGCCGCCCGCATTAACGGCTTGCACGACATTGGCGCTGCGCCCCGGATTGAACGGCAGGCTGAAGTCAAAAGTGGCTGTTCCGGCGGACAGCATCCCGCCTTGTGTATGAGCGTCGGTATAAGCCACTTCCACGCTCAAACGCACATTGATATTTGCGGGCGCGTCTGTGATGCTGGAAGCGTCGAAATTGGTGGTCAAACTATTGCTGAATTCCGCGATAGGGTCGGAGTCACTGCTGCCACCCCCTCCGCCGCCACTGCTCAACAAGGGCAGCCGGTACAATTCTTGTCCATTTGCATCGGTCAAAGTCGGGTTGGAAAATACCAATACCGCGTTGGATGCCGATGCTTTGCCGCGCGCCGTGAAACTGACCGTGATGCGGTTGGCGTCGGCGTAGGCGTAATCCAGCGTGACGGTTGGGCGGGACACATCAAATTGGTCGATGTGTTGGTAGGCGCGCACAAAAGCCGCTTGTACCACGTCTTCGGCGAGTGCCCGATCCTGGGTGATGAGGTAGGCTGTGCGCACAGCGCGTACCTGATGCTGTCTGACAAGGGTTTCGAGGCCGTTGATGTCGCCGCGCTTTAAGCGCTTGATGGCTTGGTTTTCATTCAAATCGCCCTCCCAATCGATTCCGTGAGTACCCACATTCTATATATAATTGGGGAGGTGCAGGGGTTTGATATTGGAGCGATGATGAAACTGGCTGAGGAGAACAATAATTCCCCCTCTCCGTTGCGTGGAGAAGGGGCTGGGGTGAGGTTTATTCAGAACAATCCCGATTTTAATTTGTCGGCGACAGCGGAATATCCGTAAATGTGCCGGTAACTTGAATCGTCTTGGATGTGTCCTGCTGCGAGACCAATGTGAATTCAAAACTGCCGCTGGCGCTGGTGTTGTTCATCGCGGTGATGGTCAGCGCACCATCCTGAATGAGATTGTAGCCCGGATCGTCGGCTTTATCAGAGGTCAGTCGGGCCGCAATCGTTGGCGGAAGGTTCTCATCGCGCTCTGAAATCCCTTGTGAGGGGTTTGCAGGCGGTGCGCTGGCGTCATTCAGCGAAGTCCCCACCTGTGTAGTCGATTCGGCGGTCATTTCTGCCGTCATGTCGGCGGTTGCTTCGGCGGCGCTGCTGGTTGGTTTAACCTGAGCAGTGGTTTCGACGGAAGCACCTGCTCCCGGTGTTGACGTTTCGGTCACACCTTGAGCATTTCCAGCCGAATCTTCGTTGATGTTATCGCCAACAGTGGTTACGACATTATCCACACCGATCTGATAGGTAGCGGGCGCGAGTTTGTCCGAGATAATCAGGTCAAAAGTATACGACCCATCCGCATTGGTGAAGCTGATCGTCCGCAACACATCAGATGGTGTGTTTAATACCGATTGGCCGATTGGGTTGGCCGATGATTCGCTGCCGGTGTTGCTCTCCGACGCCGAACCATTCGGATTGCTTGCGCCGGATACGGATTCAGCAACGCTTGCACCATCGCTGGAGGTAATCGTCGTGGGCGTGTCGCCTGAAACCTGAACTGAAAAAGCGGTGTTCAAAACGGCGGCTGTACTCTCAGCCATCATGTCGGCAGTTGCTTCGACTGTGCCTTCGGCGACACCAGCAGGATTGGGCGTGACAGTCGGTTCAGTGGTGGCTGCATCCGGGTTTGAAGTTGGAATCGCCGATGTGGTCGGTGAACCACAGGCGGCAATCATGAGCGCTACAATCGACGCCATAAGAACGGACAATACGGTACGCATGACAAACTCCTTACAATAAACCATTGAGACTTTCATTAAATCAGCGCCGTGTAAGTCAGATGTCAGAAGTACCTAAGCGTCGCGTAAGCGTAAATAAAAACGCGAGTCAAAAGACTCGCGTTCAGAAACGATTGTTGTAGGGACAAGTCGCCGTCTTGTCCGAATCTTGTGTCGAAAATTTACACCAACAGGCGCATGGGGTTCTCGATCAGGTTTTTGAAGGCCAGTAAATACTGTGCGCCTTCCGCGCCATCGCTGACCCGGTGATCGACGCTGATGGTCACTTTCATGCGGTTGCCGATGCCCAATGTGCCATCTGCTTTGACCACCGGCACTTTGAGCGCTGTGCCGACGGCGATGATCCCGGCTTCCGGCGGGTTGATGATCGCGCTGAAATGCTCGACATCATACGGGCCGAGGTTGCTGGTGCTGAAGGTCGCACCAGAAATATCATTCGGTTTGACCTTGCCTTCGCGGGCGCGGGCGATCATCTCTTTGTTTTGCTGTGCCAGCGTACCCAGCGCAACTTTATCGGCATCTTGGGCGACGACGTACATCAATCCACCGCTGGGCAGCGCGACGGCGATGCCAATATTGATGCGCTTGTGGCGAACCAGTTTATCCCCATAAAAATGGGTGTTCAGGTTTGGGAATTGGTGCAGTGTCAGCGCGGCGGCCTTGACCACCAGATCGTTGACGCTGATTTTCGCGGCGTCTGTTGGCAGGCTGTCGTTCAACTGTTTGCGGACAGCCAGCAGCGCTTCCACATCCACTTCAGTCGTGACATAAAAGTGCGGAATCTGCTGCTTGCTTTCGACAGTGACCGCGACAATCCGCTTGCGCATGTTGGTCATGTCGATAATTTCGACATCCGGGCCTTCCGGCAGCTTGCGTGAAGGTGCTGGTGCAATACCGGACGGCTGCGATGCGGTAGATGCTTGCGCTGCCGCCGGGGCTTTTCCAGGTTGGAAATTTTCAACATCTTCTTTCACGATGCGTCCGCCGGGGCCAGTGCCTTTGACCTGACTGAGGTCAATGCCGCTATCCGCCGCGATTCTGCGCGCGACAGGCGAGGCTTTTACGCCGTCTGGCAGGTTGCCGTTTTCTTCCGCAACCGGTGCGGGTGGTAACTGCGGCGCACCATTCGATTTGGCCGGAGCCGGTGTCGAGACCGGCGGCAGTTTCGGAGAAGCCGACACGCTGACGGCAACAGGGGCAGCCGCAACGGGTTGCGCCGCGCCTGCTTCACCAGCCGCGCCGATTTCCCCAATGACCGTGCCTTCGGCGACTGAATCGCCAACTTTCACCGACTGCTGCGTGAGGACGCCATCGGCAGGTGCTTCGATTTCTACGGTGGCTTTATCGGAATCAAGTTCGGCGATGACATCGCCGCTTTTCACGCTGTCGCCCACATTCTTGAGCCAGTTGAGCAGCGTGCCTTCCATCGTGACGGTAATTGGATTCGCCATTTAGAGTACCTCTTTCACAGCCGCTATGACCTTTTGAGCGTCAGGCAGCGCCATGAGTTCAATCTCTTTCGAGTAGGGCAGCGGCACGTCCAGCGCGCTCACACGCTTGACCGGCGCGTCCATATAGTCAAACATTTTGTCCTGGATTTGCGCGGCGATTTCACTGCCCACACTGAAATGCGGCAGCGATTCTTCGACCACCACACAGCGGTTGGTTTTCTTGAAGCTCTCGAAAACCGGTTCCATATCGAGCGGGCGCAGCCAGCGCAGGTCGATGACTTCGCATTCCACGCCGTCCTTCGCCAGTTCATCCGCCGCCTTGAGCGACCATTCGACACCGCGCGCATAGGTCACAATCGTGACGTGTTTGCCTTCGCGTTTCACATCGCTCTTGCCAATGGGGATGATAAAATCCGGGTCAACCGGCACAGGCCCCGGCTTGGGATACAGCGCAATCGTCTCGGTGAACAGAATCGGATTTTCGTCGCGGATCGAGGCTTTCAACATGCCGTAAGCATCGGCGGGTGTCGATGGGCAGGCCACATACAGGCCGGGGAAATGCGCGAAAATCGGTTCCGGCATGTGCGAGTGTGTCGCCGTCGCCTGATCGCCCCAGCCGGTTGCCGCGCGGATCACGAGCGGGACGGTGAACTGCCCGTTGAACATATAGTGAATTTTGGCGGCATGATTGATGATCGCGTCCAACGCCAAAAATGCGAAATTGATGGTCATCATTTCGGCGACAGGCCGCAGACCAGCCATCGCCGCGCCGACGGCAGCCCCGGCGATCACCATTTCGCTGATCGGGGTATCGCGTACCCGTTTCGCGCCGAATTCTTCCAGCAGCCCATTGGTGACGCGGTGCGTACCATGCCATTGCCCGACTTCTTCGCCCATGACGAATACGCGCTCGTCACGGCGCATTTCTTCTAATAATGCCAAGCGCAGTGCTTCGCGCATGGGTAGGTTTTTATGTTCAGCCATCAATGCTTCTCCCGACGTAGACGTTGGCGATCAGGTCTTCGTAGGTCGGGTCGGGGCTGTGAACAGCATAGTCCACCGACTCTTCTACAATTTTCGCCGTTTCTTTTTCAATTGCGAGTAGTTCCGGTTCAGTCGCTTTGTATTTAGATACCAGCGTCTTATGCAGGATATTGATCGGGTCTTTGTTGTCAATCCATTCCTGAAGTTCATCGGCAAGGCGTTTGTCGTACTGTTTGTCCGACACACCGTGTCCTTTGTAACGGTAAGTCAAGGATTCGATCAGCACCGGGCCGTTCTTACGCGCATATTCCACGCCTTCGCTGACGATCTGATTCACGGCGATGACATCCTGTCCATCGACACGCCCCAGGTCTTTCATGTCGTAGGCAATCGCCCGTTTATGCAGTTCCACCTGCGCGCTGGCATCTTTCACCAGCGTGCCCATGCCGACGCCGTTGTTTTCGATCACCCACACCACCGGCAAATCCCACAACGCGCTCAGGTTGAGCGATTCATGGAAGTAGCCATTGTTGGTCGCGCCGTCACCGATGAAGCACAGCACCACATTTTCGGTCTCGTTGTAACGGCATTCCAGGGCGATGCCGGTTGCCAGTGGCAGGTGTCCGGCGACAATCGCATAACCGCCCCAGAAGTTGTGCTCGCGGGATGCCAGATGCATCGAGCCGCCTTTGCCACCGCTCGTACCTGTCGTTTTGCCCATCATTTCTGCCATGATCGCATTGGCGGACACACCCCGCGATAAAGCGATACCATGATCGCGGTAGGCTGTGATGATGTGGTCATTTTCAGTCAGGGCGGCCAGCGCGCCGACGCCAGTGGCTTCGTGACCACTGTACAGATGCATATACACGCCTGTGATTTTTTTCTCGCGGTACAGTGCATCGCACTTGGTTTCGAACTGGCGGATGAGCACCATCTGCCGGTACCAGTCCAGCAGCGTTTCCTTTTTGTAGGTTTCCCTTGTTTTGGTTTTTGGGGTAGCCATCGCTCTCCTCATAGACGCATCGTGGCAGACGCACGCCGGGTGCGCCGCCTGCCACGATGGATAGCATTATGCCGAACGGATTACTAACGTAGTTTACCTTAAGGGGGAGTACGGAGCAAACCCGAAAAATCCATGAAAGTCCCCTAATATCAAGGTTTATCGGTGTAATTTGACGTTACAATTGGGTCTATGTGTATTAAGCAGAAGGATTCAGAATGCCGATTACCGTAGAACGCCTAGCAAATGAGCCATTTATCGTTGCTAATTGCAGCGGATTCCTCACCAGAGAAGACTTTGTCGGGATGTTTGTCCAGGTCAACGAAATGGTGCAATCGATGGAAGGCTTAGTCTTCCGTATCGCCGATTACCGTCAGGCCGAGAGTTCCTTCATGGACATCCTCAAAACAGTGCAGGAAGCCACCAAAGGGACGCCTGGTTCCACTGCTGACCCGCGTATCCAGACCATCTGGGTCGGTACATCGGCCTGGATTGCACTGGCACGTAATTTTTTCCAGCAGCAGCAGTTCGGCAACATGCAAATTCCGACCTTCCACAATATGGAAGATGCTTATGCCTATGCCCGCCTGGAAATCACCAAGCAAACCCAATCCAACAAAACTGTGGCGGAATAACCCTCGACTTCAACGAGCGCATTGACCGTTGACGAAATGATTCGGCAAACATTTTATAGGGGCACGACATGTCGTGCCCCTACAATTTCCGGGACTGTAGGGACGAAATATATTTCGTCCGTCTTTCTGAATTGCCGAATTAAATTATCAACGGTCAGTATTTCGTCCATTTCGCTCCCTATGTAACCATTCCTCGCAGGAAATCGCCCCTGGTTGTTATACTCGGCAGCATAATTCAGCTTCCGAGCACAACTTTCAGGAGACTCTATGCCGCGCAAATTTCTCATCGACACCGACACCGCTTCCGATGATGCCGTCGCGCTCCTCATGGCGCTGCGCTGGCCGGATGTAGAGGTTGAAGCCATCACCATTGTGTCTGGTAATGTGCCGCTGGCGCAGTGTGTGACCAACGCGCTCTATACCACCGAGTTGGCGGGTTCCAGTGTGCCAGTGTATCGCGGCGCGAATCATCCGCTCATGCGCGAGGCCGAATTCGCCGATTGGTTTCACGGCTTCGACGGTCTGGGCGACCAGAATTATCCGCCGCCGAAAAAGACCGCTGAAGCCAAACACGCCGTTGATGCCATCATTGACACTGTAAAAGCCAACCCCGGCATCGTCCTGGTCACATTGGGGCCGCTGACCAATGTGGCGATGGCCGTTGCGCGCGCGCCGGAAATCGTCGCCGATGTCAGCCGCTGCGTGGTCATGGGTGGCGCGGCCTGTACCGTCGGCAATGTCACCCCGGCGGCGGAATTCAATATTTGGGTAGACCCGGATGCCGCCCATATTGTGTTCCATTCCGGCCTGCCGATTGAGATGGTCGGTTGGGAATTGTGCCGGGGCGACGCCAACATCCGCGAGAACGAAATCGCTTATATTCGCGGCCTGGAAACCGAGTTGGCACAGTTCACTGTCGATTGCAATTCGGTGGCGATCAAGGCCAATTACAAACAGTCGCGCGAGATCGGTATGGCGCTGCCCGACCCGGTAGCCATGTCTGTCGCCCTCGATCCCTCGGTAGCCATCCGCACCAGCAAACATTATGTCGAGGTGGAAACCCGCAGCGAACTCACACGCGGCATGACCGTCGTCGATCAATTGAACGTCGCCACCGACGAACGCAATCGCCCCCTGTGGAAATCGCTGACGGATCGCGAAACCAATGTCCAGGTGGTCTGGGAAATCGACATCCCCCGTTGGAAAGAAATGCTCTACAGCGTTTTGCGCTAATGAATTTTGGACGGTATACCGCGCACGAAATAATCGGCGAGGGGCGGGTTGGAGGGAAAGTTATAGTACAAGACATCTGTTTTGTACCGCTTAGGCTCGGCAATATGTGCCGCACCTTTTTGGCTATAATGATAATGTGCTGCTCCCACCAAGAAATAGTCTGAGGATGCGTCATGAGAAAATCATCTGTATGGGTTCTGTTGATTGTGACTTGCCTCGCAGCTTGCAGTCGAGCGGAACCAACCTTCACACCCGGTCAGGTGATTGCAGCCAATAAAGATTGGTCTTCGTTTTCCAAAACGATCAGTGATGTCGAAATGATGATGGTTCCACCGGGTTGCTTTATGATGGGCAGCGATACCGACGCCGATGATGAAAAACCGAGCACGAAAATTTGTTTCGATAAACCCTTCTGGATCGACAAAACCGAAGTTTCTCAGGCTCAGTTCACCAAAATAGGCGGACAAAAATCTTTCGCGTTGAGCACAATACCTGAACTGCCTGTCGTGCAAATTTCATGGCTGGAAGCCCGCGACTACTGTGCCAAACGGGACGCACGGCTGCCCACCGAGGCGGAATGGGAATACGCCGCGCGTGGCCCCGATGATTTGCGCTGGACGTGGGGTAATGAATTTGATGGAAACAAGCTAGTTTGGGGCATCCACTTCGCCGCGCCGGTAGGCAGCATACCCGATAGTACATCCTGGGTAGGCACGCTTGACCAGTCCGGTAATGTGGGTGAGTGGGTCAGCAGTATCTACCAACCCTACCCCTATGCTGCCAATGATGGTCGGGAAAATCCGGACGATATTACGAGCCAGCGCACCATTCGAGGCGAAGGAGTTGAGTACACTGTCTCCTTTGGGACTGCTTCCGATGTTGCCCCATACCTGCGCAGCTCACTTCGAAGCCCCCAAAACCCTGATTGGAGCGGGTTTCAAAATGTCGGATTCCGCTGTGCCCATTCGTAAATGCTGCATTTCTGTGTTTTGCTTATCTGTGCAGCCCTCATCTCAACTTTTTAACGGATGCGGTTTTGCGTGAAAAGCGATCAATGATTGTCTGGAGGCTGTTGTGGATATTCTGGTAATTGTGGTCGCGCTGGGTATGGTCGGCATTATGGGCTGGCTGGTTTACCAGAAGATGCGCCGCGACGCAGCCGAGTTTGGCCGCCAATATGAGTTTGACGATGAAGGAGTCCAGGCCGTGCGCGAAAAAGAACACAATAAACCCTTCCAATTCCAGGGCGAAGGCGCGCAAAGTACCCGCCCGATCAAGTTGCAAGCCGGTGATTACAAAATCCGCTACCTTTTCCCCGAAAATGCTCTGGTCAAAGTGGAATTGTTCAGTGCCGACGATGGTGAGGGTGAACTCGTTTTGTTGAAATCCGGAGGCGGCGAAGAGGGCTTTAGCATCGGCGCGGACGGACGTTATCTCTTCGACATCGACCCTCAGGAAGGCGCGTCCTGGAAGCTGGAAATCAACCGCCTCGGTCTGCCTTCCGGCTATAAACCACCCGCGTTATGACCCTGAAAGGCATCCGCGCCATCCTGAACCGAATATTAACGTCAATTCGGGTTAATAAAACAATTGGAATATGCGACGATCAGGCTATGTCAAAGGAACCGCCAAAGCTCATCGAAATTGAACACGACGACTACCATGCTAGCCATGTGGGGCTTACCGCAGAGGGATTCCAATTCTTTCTTACTAATCCATTTGTACCGGCCAGTGGCGGCAGTGCTGGTCGTGAGTTCGTTGCGCTTTACCTCTTTGATGGCAAAGGAAGCCTTCTCGAAGCTCGCATTGCTGACTTGGGAACGAGAGCTGAACTTGATGAGGACTATGCCAAAAATGTTTTTGAGCAGCGACTTGCGGAGCTTGGCTCGGTTGATTACTGTCGCGTCAAGATACAGCCATTCCAACTTGAGCGTTTCGGTACGACCTTCGGCTTGATCCTGCGTCCTCCTATGGAGGATTTTGATTATTGGACGGCTGAAGTCCATCCCGGTAACGTCATGGCGTTTCACGAGCCGTGGGATAGCGGAGATTATGATACTTAACGACTTCACGTGAAATGACGCTTTCCAGGTTTACCCTGAACTCACGCACCCCAACCCCCTCCTCGCGCAGCGGTGAGGGAGAGCAAATCGGAAGCATTTGAGGGGAAAATGAGACTCGCAGAATAAGGTGTTCTCTCCTCAGCGTTATGATCCTGAAAGGCGTCCGCGCCATCCTGAAATAAAGAACATCCCTGCATCATTTGAGGAAAACATGACGCATTTATTTTTGATCCGGCACGGCCAGTATGTGGAAGACGACGCCCATCCCAGCCTCGATCCTGAGTTGTCGCCCGAAGGGATTGCTCAGGTCGAACGCCTGCGTGATCGCCTGTCGGTATCCGGCGAGATCAAGGCCGATGTGCTCATTTCCAGTCCATTGGTGAGGGCGCGACAAACGGCAGACATCCTCGCCCCGGCTTTAGGACTGCCCGTCACTATTGATCCCGATATGGAAGAATGGCGCACTGAACATGAGGGCGTGAATTCCGACGATTTTGTGGCTGGAATGCGCGCCGCCCCCCTGGATCAGCGCCCGTTTTTTGAACCCTATCCCGGCGGCGAAACCGGATCACAATTTTTCTTCCGCGTCGGCACAGCTTTCAACCGGATTACGCAGCAGCACACGGGCAAGGTGATAGTCATTATTGGTCACGGCGGGATTATCCAGGCGTCATTTCAATTTTTTGGTGGATACTCGCCGTTGCAGATGCCTACGATGGCGTTGGACGCCGGTTATACTTCCATCACCCATTGGGAAAGAATTCCCGGCAATCCGCTAGATCGCTGGCTGCTGGAACGCCATAACGACATTGCCCACCGCCACGAATGGCTGCAATTGTCTGCACACTGAGAGATTTGGCGTGCTTTCACAGGGGATAAAATCCCGCATGGAAAGTCTCTTAAGCCCCCTCTCTACGAAGTGGCTGAGGGGCGGACATGTTTTAAGTAAAGCGGAAGTCA
>JBDTNB010000063.1:0-35186 GCA_039933955.1 Chloroflexota bacterium | reverse complement strand
CTTTTTGCCATTGATGTTCAGTCTTTTTCTCTCCTATCGAATTCACATTAGACGTTCAATTATGAAACCGGCGAAATTCAGCCCTGGCTCGGCCTGAGCTTCACACCCAATGACAAACAGGATGTCTGGACGCTGAAGATCCGTGATGGCGTGAAATGGTCGGATGGCGTTGCTTTCACCGCTGACGATGTGGTGTTCACCGTCCAGATGCTGCTGGATGACAAAACCGCCACCCTCGCTGAGGCTGCGAATCAGCAACAGTGGGTTTCCGCAGTCAAGAAGATTGACGATTTGACCGTAGAATTTGATCTAAAAGCAGCCAATCCCCGCTTCCAATTGGATTACTTCTCAGTCCGTATCTGGGGCAATTTCAATGTTATGCCCAAGCACATCTGGGAAGGCCAAGACCCTTTCACCTTCACGTTCTATGATCCGGCAAAAGGCTGGCCTATCGGAACTGGCCCGTATAAGCTGAATAGTGCCGAACCCACCCGCTTCGTCTGGGATCGCGATGACAATTGGTGGGGCGCAGCGGCTGGTTTCCATGCCCTCCCCGAACCAAAACGCCTGATCTGGGAAATCACGGGGTCTGAAGAAAACAAAGCTCAGTTGATGTCCAACCACGAACTCGACAGCGTTATGAATATTACCCTGGGCGCTTTCGAAGCGATTCAGGCACGCAACCCGAACGTCGAAGCATGGCACAAAGACCTGCCCTACGCCTGGGCTGACCCTTGCCCGCGTCAAATGTCCTTCAACACGAAGGTTGCCCCCTGGGACAATGTGAATATGCGTAAAGCGGTTGCCGCGATCATTGACCGCAACCAGATCATCAACGTAGCCTACGAAGGCACATCGGAACCGTCCAAGACCATGTTCGTGCAATACGGCGGTATGGATCCCTATATCAATGCCATCGTGGACGCAGGTATGGGTCTCGATCCCGCCGGGCATCCTGATGAAGGCAAACAGATGATTGAAGCCGAGGGCTGGACACTGGGTGGGGATGGCATCTACGCAAAAGATGGCAAGTCCCTCAGCGCCAACATTATCGTCAATAACAGCACCGCTGAATACACCCGCACTGTAGATGTAGTTGTCGAACAACTCCGCGCGGCTGGTATTGATGCAAACAGCCAACCCCTGACGGGCGCAACGATGGACGACAGCCTGAATAACGGCAACTTCGAAATCGCCTACAACTGGGACTCCTGCGGTTCCGTGAGCGAACCCTGGAACTCGATGAACCGCTTCACCACCCAGTTTGTTGTGCCGATTGGAACACGTTCCCCCGGCAGCAACAACTATGTCCGTTGGGACACCGATGGCGCAAAAGCTTACTCCGACATCGTGAACAAAATCGGCGTTCTGCCTCTGGGCGATCCGTCGATCCCGCAGATGGTTGTCGATGCTTACAAATACCTGTACGACGAAGTGCCTTTCATTCCGCTCGTTCAGGCTTCGAAGCTCGTGCCGTTTGACACCACCTATTGGACGGGCTGGCCGACTTCGGACAATAACTTCAACCACCCGGCGACCTGGTGGAACAGCACCCATCAAATTATCCTTAATTTGCACAAAGCTGGCAGCTAGTCACGGTAAGAATGGGGCGGAGAACATGTTCTCCGCCCCATTTCCCCATCCAGTTGAGCAAGTTAAAAAGAGGAAATGATGGGCAGTATAACTTTAGGTTATTTTTTACGGCGTCTGGCAATATTTTTTTTAACCATCTGGATTGCGGCAACCGTAATCTGGATTATCCCCCGACTTGCCCCTGGCGACCCGATAGCGGCAATGGTCAGCCGCATGATTCGTTCATCCGGCTATGTGGAAAACTCTGATAAAATTATTGCGGGCTGGAAAGAACGATTCGGCCTGAACGATCCTTTGCCGGTGCAGTATCTTCGCTATATGAATAATATTATTCATTTGGATTTCGGCTATTCGCTGGCTTACTTCCCCACCACCGTAAATGAAATTATTGGGTTAGCGCTTCCCTGGACGCTCGGACTCCTGCTTGTCGCAGTAACCATCACGTTCTTCCTGGGTAATTTCTTAGGCGCTATCCTGGTGTGGCGCGGTACGCCCCGCCTGCTTAAATACTTAATTCCCATTGGGATGATTTTCACATCAATCCCTTCGATTCTTGCCGCGATTTTTTTACTTTACGTATTCGCTTTCCTGCTCAACTGGTTCCCAATGAATAATGCCTATGATATTGGCCTAAAACCGGGCTTAAACGCAGCCTTCATTGGCAGCGTCATCCAACACGGAACATTACCCGCGCTGGCAATTGTGCTGGTGAGCTTCGGTTACTGGACGCTGGGTATGCGCGGCATGATGATTACGATCCAGGGTGAAGATTATATGCAGTTGGCACGAGCAAAAGGACTTAGCCCATTATATGTGCTGTGGCGCTACATGGCTCGTAACGCCATCCTTCCCCAAATTACAGCTTTCGCCATTACACTTGGCACGTTGGTCAGTGGTCAGGTTCTAGTCGAGTACATTTTTGTGTATCAGGGCATGGGAACCATCATCTTCAACGCAATCAGTAACCAGGATTTCCCAGTCATCCAGGGAACCTCATTTATCCTGATTGTAATGACCGCGCTCGCGGTTTTCATTATTGACCTGATTTACCCGCTTATCGACCCACGAATTTCTTATGAAAGAGGTTAGCGATGGCAACGATTAAAACCAGCCCAAATCAAGCCGTTGCTGAAACACTCGATGTTGCACGCACGCCCCGAAAAATGCGGCGATTCAACCGCTGGGATACGCCCTGGGTCAACCCCAAGTTAATAACCGGCATGGCGATAATCGCCATCATCCTCCTCGCGGGCGTTTTTGGGCGACTCTTCTGGGATGTTAACCTGGCATACACGGCTTCCTCCCCCCTCAATTTACCGCCAGCAGGCTTAGTGAATACGCGCGGGCAAGTCGGCACATGGGAACACCCCTTAGGCACAGAAAACAGCGGGCGCGATATGCTGGCGCTGATCATCGTCGGCGCGCCAAATTCGTTCATGGTTGGTGTGATTGCAGCGGCTGTTGGCATGACCGTCGGGACTATTCTAGGCTTCACAGCAGGCTTCGTGGGTGGTCGTACCGACGATGTTATCAGGCTTATTTCAGACGTGACGATTACCATACCATCGCTGATGGTGCTGATTGTCATTCAGTCATTGCTCCGGCAGGTTGATCTAACAACAATGGCCTTTTTAATAGCCCTTTTCGCATGGCCCTCCCCAACCCGCCTTATCCGGTCGCAAGTCCTGACCATGAGAGAGAGCGGGTATGTGCAAATGGCGAAACTGTCGGGCGCATCCACGTTCTCGATTATGTTCCGCGAGATCATGCCGAACCTGATTCCCTACCTGTTTGCCAGCTTCATCGGCAACGCTACGGGCGCTATCCTCACGGCAGTCGGCCTGGAAACATTGGGTCTCGGCCCGCAACGTATTCCGACGCTAGGTGGTACGATCTACGACGCTATCAGCGCGGCGGCAATTTTGCGTAATATGTGGTGGTGGTGGGGATTGCCAACACTCCTATTGGCTTTTATGTTCATCGGCCTACTTCTTATAAACCTGGGGTTTGATGAGATTGCCAATCCTCGTTTACGTCAATCGTCACAATAACAAGGGGACAAAATGACTGAAGATACTAATAAACAGCCCCCTGTGCTGAAAGTACGCGATTTGCGTGTCTATTATGAGACCCCTAAAGGCGATGTACTGGCGGTGGATGGCATTAATTTTGATTTATTTAAGGGTGAGACGCTAGGACTGGTCGGCGAATCAGGCTGCGGCAAATCAACCGCCGCGATGGGCATTCTCCAACTAGTCGTGCCACCGGGACGCATCGCCGGCGGTGAAGTGCTCCTTGAAGGCAACAATATTTTAGGATTATCAGATCAAGCGCTGCGCGGTGTCCGCTGGATCAAGCTGGCGCTCATCCCGCAGGGCGCGATGAACTCGCTCAATCCCACCATGAAGGTCAGTGATCAGATCAGCGATGTCATCCTCGCTCATGAGGGGCGGAAATCCAAGAAAGACCTCAAAGAACGTGTACTTGAACTGCTCTCGATGGTAGGTCTGCCAGGACGAGTTTATGATCTGTATCCACACGAATTAAGTGGTGGCATGAAACAGCGGGTTTGCATCGCGATGGCAATCGCCCTGAACCCGACGATTATCATCGCTGACGAATCGACCAGTGCGTTGGATGTGGTCGTACAGCGTGTCGTCGCCCAAACCATGTTGAAAGTCAAACAGGCATTGGGCGTGTCGATGATTATGATCGGCCACGATATGGGGCTGATGGCGCAAATGGTTGACCGCGTAGCGGTGATGTATGCCGGAAAAATTGTTGAAATTGCCCCGGTCAAAGACATATTTGCCAATCCAAAGCATCCTTATTCACAAGTCCTGATCGAGTCTGTGCCTTCTCTGAAAGAACGCAAGCCGCTCAAGATTACCGAGGGTATCACGCATGATCCACGCAATCCGCCACCGGGCTGCATCTTTCAACTGCGCTGTCCGTTTGTGATGGATGTTTGCCGGAGCGTGGCCCCGCCCATGCAAGAAATCAAACCAGGCCAACAAGTCGCCTGCCACCTGTATCAACCGAGCGAAGATGGGAGCTTCATCAATGTCGCAGATGTTGTTGAAATACGTAACGCAACCAAGCTTTATAAGCAGCGGCGCGTCGGCGGCGTCAACAAAGAGGTTGTCGCACTTCAAAACTTTAACCTCAGCATTCCGAAACAGCCCGCTTCAATCATCACCATCGCGGGCGAAAGCGGTAGTGGGAAAACCACGTTGGCTCAACTGGTATTGGGTTTCACCCATTTGACTTCCGGCCAGATTATTTTTGACGGACAGGATATTTCGACTTCCAACTCCAAACAAATGAAAGAGTACCGGCGGCATGTTCAAGCGGTCTTTCAAGACCCTTTCGGCGTTTATAACCCTTTTTACCGCGTCGAACATGTCTTCAATATGGTCATCAACAATTTCCAGTTGAGCAATAGTCAATCCACCAGCCGCGAATTGATGGAACGTGCACTGAACATTGTCGGTTTGCGCGGCGAAGATGTGCTGCGGAAATATCCACATCAGTTGAGCGGGGGACAGCGCCAGCGCATCATGATGGCGCGGGCGTATATGGTCAGCCCCAAACTGATTGTCGCCGATGAGCCGGTCTCGATGGTGGACGCCTCGCTGCGCGCTTCAATCCTGGATGTGATGATTCGCCTCAAAGAAGAAGTTGGCATTTCATTCTTATATATAACGCACGATCTGAGCACGGCCTATCAGATTGGCGATCAGATTTATATCCTCTATCAGGGGGCAATTGCTGAAAAAGGCAATACAATCAACGTCATTGATTCGCCTCAGCATCCTTATGTTCAGCAGTTGGTCGATTCCGTACCTGTGCCCGACCCGGACATCAAATGGAAGGGCGAAATCGTCTTGCCACCGGAAGAAGAAATGCGTACCTCAGTTCACACAGGCTGCCGTTTCTATCCGCGCTGCTCGTCGAGAATGGATCGCTGTCTGGAAGCACAGCCCCCCTTGTATAAGATAGATGAGGTCGACCATGAGGCAGCGTGCTATCTTTACTCCGATAAAGAAGAGGCGGTTGCTGCAACCTATTGAACGGTTATAGGGATCACAGGTAGGACGTATGATCCCTCAAAAGGCTTAAGGAGCACAAATTTTGTTACATAAAGTCCGCTGGACACCGCAGAAAATCGCCCAACGAATCCGGCTCATTGAACCCTGGGTTTACAGGCAGCGGCAATCCCTCCCTGGATTTCGTTATAAAACGCTATCAAGTCCGCTGGATACGCCGCCTATTGGCGCAGAGATCGACGACAGCGCGTGGCAGGTTATCCAACCCAAAACCTATTGGGGAACCTGGACAACCGATTTCGTCATGCGTCTGCAATTTCAAGTCCCATCAGAATGGGGACAAGACAGCCCCATCGCGCTCTTTCTGCCAATAGGCGAAGCTGGTGATTTCAGCCATCCCGAAGCGCTAGCTTATATTGATGGGCAGCCCTATGCTTCCGTAGATCGCCATCATCATGAGATATTGATCCCGGCTGAGTATTGTGATGGTCAGCCACATCGACTCGAATTACACGGTTGGACAGGATTAGGCGGATGGGAAAAAGGCGACCTCGATACCAAACTATATATGCGCGAATGTGCCGTCGTCCAAATCGACAAAGATACGCGCGATTTCGTCGCTGCGGCGCGGGTGTCAACGGAAGTCGCCGCACAACTCGATGATGATGATCCGGTCAAGGGGCTTCTGTATAATGCCTTAGACACGGCCTTCAAAATACTCGATACCCGCGATCCACTCGGCACGGATGCATTCTACGAGAGCGTTCCCTGGGCGCTGGCCGCTTTAAAAGAAGGCGTTGCGGCAGCAGGCGCGCCAATGAATGTAGATGTGATTGGGGTAGGTCATGCCCACATTGATGTGGCGTGGCTGTGGACATTAGGGCAAACCGTGCGCAAATCAGGGCGGACATTCAGCAATGTTCTACGCCTGATGGAGCAGTTTCCCGAATACAAATTCTCCCAGAGTCAGGCGCAACTATATCAATATACCGAACAGCACTACCCCGACATTTTTGAACAAATAAAGGGACGGATTCAAGAAGGCCGCTGGGAAGTCATGGGCGGCACATGGGTCGAACCGGACTGCAACGCTATCGGCGCCGAGTCTTTCGTGCGGCAGTTTTTGTTGGGGCGCACCTATTTCCGTAAACACTTCGGCGATGTCGATACGCCGGTTTTGTGGCTGCCAGATACGTTCGGTTATAGCTGGGCGATCCCACAGCTCATTAAACAGGCCGGGATGAAATATTTCATCACCCATAAGATGAGCTGGAACCAATATAACCACATGCCGAACCAGATTTTGTGGTGGCAGGGGTTAGACGGCACAAAAATTTTGACTCACTTTTTGACTACCCCTACCGGCGACGAATTTTTGCCCCACTCCACGACCTATAATGGTCTGGTGTCCGCGAAAGAAGTCTTCGGAACCTGGAGGAATTTCCGGCAGAAAGAAACCCATAACGAATTAATCACCGCATACGGTTATGGCGATGGCGGCGGCGGCCCCACGCGGGAAATGCTGGAAAATATCGAGCAGATGTCCAATCATCCTGGCGCGCCGCGCGTCCGCACTGGCACTGTCCGCGAATATATGGAACGCATCGAAAACGAGATCGCCGATGATTTGCCAGTATGGAACGGCGAATTCTATTTTGAATACCATCGCGGAACGTACACCAGTCAGGCGCGCAACAAGCGCAACAATCGCAAGAGCGAATTTTTGCTGCATGACGCTGAATTCCTGGCGGCGTGGGCAACCTTACTAACTGGACAGGAATATCCTTCTGAGGCCATCGGTCAAGCATGGGAATTGATTTGTCTGAACCAATTCCATGACATCCTGCCAGGGTCTTCGATTAACGCAGTCTACAAGGACAGTGACAGGGATTACCAGACCATCTGCGAACTTGGTGAACAAGTCCGTGAAGGAGCCATCAATACTTTAGCAAGTGTTTTACCATCAGGTACGAGCATTTTTGCAGCCAACACCATTTCCTATGGAAAACGCCGGATCGGATTGCTGGATGGCGCGCTGAATAACGGCAGTCACATGGTCGATGCGGTTGGTAACGGTCTGGTCACGCAAATGGTTGACGCTGGCACATTGGTTGAAATCCCCTATATTGAGCCTTACACCGTCATGGGACTGAGCGAATCCCCCGGCACATCGCCCATGTCCAGCAGCCAACTTTCTGCGGCTCAATCGCAGGGACTAACGGTACTTGAAAATGCCCTCATTCGAGTTGAAATCAGCCCGATGGGTGATATTACCCGCGTCTATGATAAAGAAGCTGACCGGGAAGTGCTGCCGCCGGATACTGAAGCCAATGTATTCCTGACATTTGAAGACCGCCCGATGAACTATGATGCGTGGGATATTGACATCTTTTATGAGGATCGAACTGAAAAAATCACAGGGGTTGAAAGTCTTTCGATTGTCGAACAGGGGCCAATTCGTGCTGCGGTAGAAATCAATCGCAGGTATCACAGCAGCCAGATTCACCAAATGATTTATCTGTATGCCGATAGTAAGCGCATAGATTTTGACACCTGGGTTGACTGGCATGAACATCATATTTTGCTCAAAGCAGCCTTCCCGGTCAACATCATGAGTCCGATGGCAACATTTGACGTGCAATGGGGGAACGTACAGCGCCCGACACACAGCAATACATCCTGGGATTGGGCGCGTTTTGAAACCTGCGCGCACAAATGGGCCGATCTCAGTGAAGGTAATTATGGCGTCGCGCTGCTGAATGACTGCAAGTACGGCTATGATATTCATGACAATGTGATGCGGTTGACACTGCTCAAAAGTGCCACTTATCCTGATCGTGATGCCGATCAGGGCGAACACCTCATGACCTATAGCTTACTGCCACACCAGGGCGATTGGCGCAATGGGATCATCGCCGAAGCCTATGATCTCAATGATCCGTTGATTTTGCGGCGTATCTCTGGAACGGGATCACAGGGAAATTCCCTGGGTTCGCTCGTGTCCACTTCGGAAACCAACGTTGTGATCGAGACCATCAAGATGGCGGAAGATGGCAACGGATTGATCGTGCGACTGTATGAAGATCAGCGCAATCGCGGCAAAGCGAAGGTCACAACGAACTTCGCTATCGCTGAAGCGCATCAATGCAACATTCTTGAAGAGAATGAAGCCACTTTAACGGTCAACGGCACTGAAGTGCAGATCGACTTCGCACCTTACCAGATCATCACCCTCCGCCTCATTCCCCAAGCCTAACCTCACCTAAAAAGAATGGCATGAATTTTGGTCGATCCATGCCATTTCGCTGATCTCCTCAGAATTAAAATTATGTCCAAATTGGACTGCAATGTGTTCGTCAAATGTGAACCTATTATTTATAATGGGCGTAACGTACTTTGTTATTTGGTGGTTGCAAAAACATATTTAGTTTAGTCTCTGAGGAGGGGCAATGACCAGGCGTTTATCTTTCTTGTTGATGGTATCATTGATCGCTGTGCTGCTCATACCGTTGGGCGTGCAGGCGCAGGCTGATACCAATATCCTGCGGATTCCGATTAACCCAGACCCGGAACATCTAAATCCATTCACCGGTACAACCATTGCCATCAGCACCATACTCAACAATGTTTACGAAGGATTGTTCAAACTCGATCACGAAACGGGCCAGCCTGCACCAGCATTGGCCGAAAGTTATGACGTTTCAGATGATGGACTGACCTATACATTTCATCTGCGGAAAGGTGTGCTGTTCCATGAAATTCCTGGTGTAACCTATACCAATGGAGACCGGGAATTCAAGGCCGACGATTGGATTTGGGCAGCCAACCTGAGCGCATCGGGCGATGAAAAAATCTCCTCACATCCTGAATGGACGGAGAGTATTGTCGGCGCAAGCGATGTCAAAGATGGCAAAGCGACTGAAATATCGGGCATCAAGAAAATTGATGACTACACGATTGAAACCACCCTTACTTCACCCAACCGGCTGTTCCTCGTCAATCTGGGAGTGCCTGCAATCTCGAAACAAGCCTACGACCAACTAGGCGATAAATTTGGCGAGACTCCAGTTGGAACTGGGCCGTTCCGTTTTGTCGAATGGCTGCGTGACGACCATATAACTTTAGAAGCTAATCCGGATTATTGGGTGAAAGGTGAGCCAAAAGTTGCAGGCGTGCGCTTCATTAACACGCCGGACACTAATACAGCTCTACTACAATATCGCCAGGGTGAACTGGACTTCCTTTTCGGTTTCCCAACGGGGCAACGCGCAGCCACTGTCACTGAGTTCCAATCGGAATATCATGAACTTCCGGGCCTGAATGTGCGCTACTTCGGCTTTAAGATGGATCAAGGCTTTTTCGCCGAGAATCCCAAAGTCCGTCAAGCGTTCGCCTATGCATTTAACCGCGATTTGGTCTGGAATGAACTCATGGAAGGCGCACGCTTCCCGGCTGACCTGGGTTATTTGCCGCCGTCGATGCCCGCCGCGACACCAGCCAATATCTATGCATATGATCCCGAAATGGCGGCACAACTGTTGACCGAAGCAGGCTTCCCGAATGGCGAGGGCATCCCACCAATTGACCTGTATGTTTTCTCCTCGGCGGCAGATGAATTATCGCTGCCGGTGCTGCAAGAAGACCTGCGCAAATTGGGTGTCACGTTAAATATCAAAGTCGAAGATGCCTCGACTTATTGGGATCACATTGGCGACGATGATGTCATCATGTTCCTGAGCGGTTGGAGCGCAGGCATTGTCGATCCGTCGGATGTGTTCAATTTCCTGTTCTACAAAGGCCGGGATGACACTAAATATGATAACAAGGATGTGAATGACATTCTCGATCAGGCTTTGATCGAAACCGATCCGACCAAGCTCGAAGTGCTGTATCAAAAGGCACATGACCTGATTACGGCAGATTCGCCCTGGATTGCATCGGCATACAGCAAAGTTGCCTGGTTGCAGAAACCCTACATCGAGAACTTTAATCCCAGTGGTGGCGGCACACATACCGCAGTATTGGCAGAGGTCAGCATCAAAGCAGACTAGTTTTACGACGAGTCTGTAATCGGAATTGCGATAGGGGCGACATAATACTCGCCCCTTTTAAATCTGTCGGCAGAGGTAGGAGACGAACGGTGTCCAAATACATCATTCGGCGATTAGTGCAAATTATCCCCACCATGCTGGGGGTTTTCACTCTGCTTTTTATCCTCGCATATCTTATGCCCGGTGATCCGGTGCGCTCAGTGCTGGGCGAAGAATACAAACGGATGAAACCAGAGGTAGTCGAGGGTATACGCGATCAACTTGGCCTGAATGATCCGTTTCTGGTGCGCTATGTAAAATTTCTAGGGCAAATGGTACGACTCGATCTGGGCGAATCGTTCATCCTCAAACAATCAGTGTGGGACATCATTGGTTATCGCCTGCCGCGCACTATCCAATTGATGGCTGGTGGCATGTTTGTGGCACTCCTGATCGGTTTACCGGCGGGCATTCTTGCGGCTGAGAAGCAGTATAGCTGGATCGATCATGGTCTGATGCTCCTGTCGCTCGTTGGCGTTTCAATGCCGGTTTTCTGGCTGGGTTTACTCGCCCAACTGCTGCTCACGCAGGATAAATATGGCATTGCCTTGTTCCCAGTAGCTGGATACGAAGAAGGCAGCGTAATCCATATGATTCTGCCATCATTGGTATTGGGGACAGCCCTCTCCGCAGAAATTGCCCGCGTCACCCGTTCGTCGATGCTCGAAGTCAACAGCAAAGATTACATCACCACCGCACGTTCTAAAGGACTGCCCTATCGCGTCGTCTTGATGCGCCATCAACTCCGTAATGCGCTGATTCCCATTATCACGATTGTGGCGTTGGACATTGGTTATTTGTTGGGCGGCTCCCTCGTCACCGAAACGATCTTCAATTGGCCGGGGTTGGGTCGAGCCATTGTGCCCGCCATTCAACGCCAGGATACGCCGGTCATCCTGGGTATTTTGATCTTCGGCGCGTTTATGTTCGTCATCATTAACCTGATCACCGACCTGATCTACGCGCTGGTTAATCCGCGCATCCGCTTTGCATAGGAGATGCTATGACAACAGCGAAACAACTTTCGCTGCCGATTGCTTTGAACGATCAACGTATCAACAATCGTTCGCGCTTCTGGACAGCTTTTCGGCGTAACCGTGTCGCGGTATTTGGCCTGATTTTGATCGTCCTGCTCGGCATAATGGCTCTGCTTGCGCCGATTATCGCGCCATTTAACCCGATTGAGCAGCATATTGTTGATCGGTTGAAAGCACCGAATGCACAATATCTGCTCGGTACAGATGAACTTGGGCGCGATTTGTTCAGCCGCTTGCTATATGGTGCACGTATTTCGCTGGTCATCGGCTTCGTCGCGCAGGGAGTATCAATGCTAATTGGCATTTCGCTCGGTTTAATCTCCGGGTGGTATGGCGGTTGGATTGATGACCTGATTATGCGCATCACCGACATCTTTTTTGCGATTCCAGGTTTGATGTTCCTGATCGTTTGGGTGACGATTTTTGAACCAGGGCCGCTCAGTATTTTTCTCGCGTTGGGCTTAATTGGCTGGCCGGGGTTGGCGCGGGTGATGCGCGGACAAGTGCTCACCATTAAAGAGCTGGAATATGTGACATCCGCGCAGGCATTAGGCGCATCCACGCGCCATATCCTGATACGGCATATTCTGCCGAATGCTATTGCGCCAATGATTGTGCTGGCAGCGCTGGGTGTTGCCGGAGCAATTCTCTCAGAAGCTACTTTGAGCTTTCTGGGGCTAGGTATACAAGTACCCAATCCAAGTTGGGGGACGATGGTACAGTTTGGCAAGAATTATTTACCCACCGGTCAATGGTGGCTGGCCGTGATACCTGGTCTGGTGATTATGCTGACCGTTCTGGGTTTTAATTTCCTGGGTGATGGCTTACGCGATGCCCTCGATCCTAATGCTTATTCAAAATAGAACTTGCTAAAAATGCTTTAAAAAAGCAATCTATAAAACTTCAAGCTGTACTTCGGCGGCCTTGGCTGCGTCGTCAATCATGCCCAAGCGCGTAAAAATAATCATCGCGTGCTGCAACTTGCGAGCCGCCGTCATACGCCGTCCGCGCTGGGCCAGACTTTTGGCGTGGGCAAACATGGTGCGCGCTATTTCACCTTCGGCATTAATCTCGTAAAAAGCTTCATTCGCCGCCTGATAATAAATATCGGGATCACCGGAAAATCCATCGTCAGGAATGCCGTTCAACGCAGTTACCACCTCGGCGACAGCACGATTTGCGAAGCCTTTTTCCAGCGGTTGGGGAACCTGACAGGCAATTTCATAAGCTTGCTTCGCTTCGTTCCAGGCAGCATCCGAATCGGCTTGCAACAAATAGAGCAGAGTCAAGGCATGATGGAGTTCACATTGCAGGCTGGTACGTTCGTCAGAGTCGGGCGCAAATTCGCCCGATAGACGATAGCTTTCCAGTAGATCCCTGCGTGCGGCGTCTAACTGCCCTATACTCAACAACATTTGCCCTTTATTGCCGATTGCAAATGCCTGATTTTCCAGATTGCCCAGCACTTTGGAGGATTCGTAGGCTTTCTCATACAAGACCCGTGCACGGTTAAAATCGCCTTTATAACGATACACTTCACCCAGGTTCAAATCACAGATGGCAATGCGCAGCGCATTATTGACCTGGATAAAGAACGCCCGTGCGCGCTCATAATGATGGATGCTCACATTCAGGTTGCCGCGATAGCTTTGCATGACCCCCATGATCTGTTCAATACGCCCCTGATTAGCGAGGTGATTATCAAGTACCGCTTCCTGATTCATCAAAGCCAGCGATTGAGCTGCATCATCAAAAGGCAGTTCACCACTTTGCCAGCGATTCATAATGGTAATAGAACGTGAATAAAATTCTGGTGTGGGTTCGGCGTCCTGAATCAAAGCGGTAGTCACAGGGGTTCTCCATTGGCAAAAGTAATATAAATTGTAGTGTGTAACACCCTCGATTATATGCCCTTCCTGCCACAGCTTCAATTTAGAATTACAGATTGATCCGCGTTATAATGTCACCCTTCTGTAACTCACCAGCCAATAGGGAAAACCATGACCGACAGCCGTCTACAAGAACTGCGTTCGCAGGTGGATGTAATTAACCTGCAAATTCTCGAACTCCTGAACCGCCGCGCCACGATTGCCGCCGAAATAGGGACAGTACAGGCACAGCTTGGCACTTCTTTTTATGATCCACAGCGGGAAGCGTACATGCTGGATCAGCTTGAGCGCAATAACAAAGGGCCGTTCAGCAACGAAACCATCAAAGCCTTGTTCCGCGAAATTTTCCGGGCGTCAATGGCGCTGGAAGAAAAAGATGCCCGCACCAAAATTTTAGTGCAGCGCAAAACGCCCGATCAGGCGACGGTCATTACCTTGCCCGACGCCCTGACAAAACTCGGCGGCGGTGGTTTTAGTGTCATCGCCGGATCATGCGCCGTCGAAAGCTACGATCAGATGGATACCGTTGCGGCAGCGCTTTCCGAACGGGGCATCAAAATGATGCGTGGCATGGCCTATAAACCCCGCACCTCGCCTTATGATTTCCAGGGGATGGGCGAAGAAGGCTTGAAAATTGCGCGGCAGGTCGCCAATAAATATGGCATGTTCGTCGTCAGCGAAATCATGGACAAGAGCCAGATCGAAATGTTCTCGGATTATGTCGATATTTTCTGGGTCGGCGCGCGCAATATGCAAAACAGCTTTTTACTGAACGCCTTAGGCAAAATTCGCCAACCGGTTATTCTGAAAAATGGTCTCGCCTCTACGATGGAAGAATTTTTGTATGCTGCGGAATATATCGTGAGCAGCGGCAACCCCAACGTGATTTTGATCTCGCGCGGCATCCGCACCTTCGAAAAATGGACACGCAATACGCTCGACATTGGCGGTATTGCCGTGCTTAAGCTCGAATCGCACCTGCCGCTCATCGTTGATATTTCGCACTCAGCCGGACGGCGCGATATTGCGATCCCGATGGCAAAAGCGGCGAAAGCCAGCGGCGCAGATGGCCTGATGGTAGAAGTCCATCCTAATCCGCCAGTCGCCATGAGCGATGCCAAACAGCAGTTGAGCATCCCGCAGTTCAACGCGCTGATGGACGCCATCGAATCGAACGAACTTGTGGCAAAATAACAGTATCGCAATCAGGGGCAAGAAGCATATCTTGCCCCATTTCTGGGAAGTAGTGTTTTGAAGAAGCAGCTTGAAAGCGGTCATACTGTAACCATCCGCCGCCAACACCGCACCAGTTTGATGATGCGGCTTGTGCCGGGTGGCATCGAGGTTTTTATTCCGCGCTGGATGAAAGAGGACAGCCCCAAAGTCCGTAATTTCATCCAGTCCGGCCTGGAAAAATTGGGCGGTTCTGTGCCGCCCATCCCTGCCGAAAAAACCAGCCGAAAGCAAATTGAGGCGATGGTCAAGATGTGGGCAAAACGAGTGGGTGTAGAACCGGGACGCATCCAATTCCGCACGATGTCACGTAAATGGGGATCATGTTCCAGCCGCAACAACATCACGCTGAACTCCCGACTGACGTGGCTGTCGCCGCACTTAGCCGAATATGTGGTATTGCACGAGTTGGTACATTTAAAGGTGTTTAATCACGGCAAGGAATTCAAAGCCATGATGAGCGCTCATATGCCCGATTGGGTCGAACGTGAACGTGAGTTGGATTCTACTACTTTTCGGTAACGGCTCATCGCAGCAATTTTAATCACTCCTCAGCCCTCGACCTCAAATAAGCGCAGCAACTTTAGTGCCACCTGCAAATTCATGCGGACGAGTGGATCGGAGAGCTTCGCGCCGCACACCTGCTCGATACGATCTAAGCGGTAATTGAGCGTGCTGCGATGGACGTGCAAAATTTCCGCCGTTTGGACACCATTGCCACCTGCATCGAGATAGGCTTCTAGAGTGTTAAATAAGTCGGCCTGCTGCTCTTCGAATAGGTGGCGAACCTGCGGTACATAGGGATTATTGTCCAGGCTGCCCGCCCCGGCACGATACAATGCGTGTAGATAACCCAGTTGATCGAAATAAACAGCAGGATTGCTATCTTTTAGCCGCCGCGTGATGTGCAGCACTTCCCGACACTGTTGATGCACGATGGCAACGGCATCCGCGCCGCGATGCGTCCCACTCACGCCTACGCGCAAGCTACCCTGATTAATTTCCGCGCGAATTTGCTCAATGAGTACCGGGATATTTTCGTCGGCTTGCGTCAGGATGACAGCCTGCCCCGCGAACTGCCCGACCACCGCCGACCAATCATGTAAGGTCGCCAGTTGATTAATACGCCGGTAAATTTGCAGCAAACGCTGTGTACTGCGATCCGAATATTCAACCAACAGCATCACAAAAGGCTGCGCTAAATCGACTCCGTAGCGTAACGCCTGATCGGTTAAGACCGCATCGCGTTCAGTGTCGCCCTGAATCAACTGCGATAACAAACTCCCTTTGAGCGAGGCTTCAGCACTCTGAATCGATTCCTGATACAACATCATCACGGCGGCAATAGTCGCGCCACTGGTGATTGCCATGCTGTCGATTTGAGTCAGCGGGCGATCATGGGCGATGATCCACACATAGCCGTAAATATCGCCATGTACCACAATCGGCGCGAGGATGCGTTCCAATTCCAGCCCTACGTCCGGGATCGGCGGGATATGTACCGGACGGCGGGTTTGTTGCAACTGGCGCAGGATGCCGCGTTCGTCGAGTGCCTGCACAAGTCGTGGATTGGTGCGGCCTTCGCTGACCGTAAAACGGCGGGCTTCGTCAACCTCAGCTACGTTAGAGCTAGCGAGGATTTCAAAACGCTCATTTTCGATGCTGATGGATTGGCCGAGCAAACCGGCCAAACGTGCCGCAAGCTGCTTTAAATCGCCGCCATCCAACACCAACTGCGTGAGCACTTGCTGGATATTGAGCGCGCCGCTGACCATCGCCATATTTTCTTCAGCTATGCGTTCGTTGGTGGCTTTAGCGATGTCGATAAAGCGCGCCTGATAGGAAATTTCAACCAGTGGAAAATTATTGCTGTCCGCCAGATCACGTAGATAATCGGGTGCGTGGTCGATATAACGTCCGATACTGAGCACCAGCCCGACAACCCCTTTGTCAGCCATCGCCTGAATATACTGGCGCTGGTCGTCAGGACTCTCCGGCATATTGTGGCCGGTGGTCAGCACCAATTCGCCGCCGTTTAACCAGCGTGGAGCGTCCGGCACGCTGGCGATATGCACCCACGAAATCGGTTTGTCCAAACCAGCTTTCCCGGCAATCACCTCTGCGCCTGCGAATTGTTCGAGTTTAAGAGCTTCTGCAACCGTCAACATATAGGCTGTTTTCACCAGTGATGAAAGAGGCGGGTTCATGTCACCCGCCCCACATCTTGATTGTTTCCTGTTATTTTAGCACGTTCACGGATGGGCATTAATCCCTGTCCGGCATATGTTCATCCAGCCAATTGATAATCGTCGCAATCAGCCCATCCCGAACTTTATCTGAACCTTCAAACAAATGTGTGCCGTGCGCCGTGCCCGGATAAATGCGCGCCCCAATATCGCCGTTGGCGCTGTCCATCATTTGTTTCACACTGTTGGCGGGATAAAGATCATTTTGACTCGCAATCAAAAGCGCCGAGCGTTTGCTGAGTTGATTAATGTCCGGCTTGAGGCTGTAGTAAACCAATCCGGGAGAAAGCGCAATCGCCGTGACACAATCTGCGTCATTGGCGCAGCCTATCAATGCCAGATTCGCGCCGATGCTCCCTCCAATAATTGAAATCGCGTCGGGGCGTACCTCTGACTGACCGCGCAGCCAATCCAACCAGGTTTGGACATCGGTTGTTGCCGCCGACCAATTAATGTCTCCACCTGTGTCACCAAACCCGCGTAGGTCAATCGCCAACACTGAATAATCCGCATCTAGCAGCGAAGGAATAAGCGGCGACCACGAATGGCGATCACTGCCAATAATATGCAGCAGCAGAACGGCTGGTTTCAATTCGTCTGACGGATTTTCGGCTGCGTAAAAATCTCCGACCAGCTTCAGCCCATCACTTGCAGCTATTTGAATTGTTTGCGGCTCAGGAAGCACCTGATCCTGAGCAGTCGCTGACCCCATCGCCAAAAACACAGTTGAAAGCATCACAAGCCAAAATTTGAACATCGCATGTACTCACTACACGAAGCCAAAAAAGAACCGCCGCTTGGGTCAGCGGCGGTATTGGGATCACTTCAGCGAAATAATGAAAAACGAATCAGGCTTTTTTCTCCAGCGTCGCCGTCAGCCGATCCATCGCCGCAATCAACTTTTCCTGCGGATCGGGCGCGGCGGCTTCTTCGGCTTTTTCTTGCTTCTTACGCATCGCCATCATCCGGTTAACAGCCTTTACCAGCAAGAATACAGCCAGCGCAACGATGAGGAAGTTAATGATTGCATTGATAAATACCCCCCAGGCAATTACCGCCGCACCAGCATCTTTAGCGGCAGCCAAAGACGCATACGGCCCTGGTGTCGCGCCTTCTTTCAAAACCGTATAAATATCAGAAAAATTAACCCCGCCGAGGATCACGCCAATCGGCGGCATGATGATGTCATTCACCAGTGAGCTAACAACTGATCCAAATGCGACACCGATAATGATACCAACGGCTAAATCAAGGACATTACCCCGCATAATGAAGTCGCGAAATTCTTTGAGCATAACGTTCTCCTTTTTTGAGATTAACGTGAAATACTCCCCCCGCGCGAAATTATAGCGCAGCAATTGAAATACGAACAACGAAAATATAACTGACAATCACCATGCAATATCAGCAACAAAAAAGGCGGATTGGATGCAAGAAACGCGCACCCAACCCGCCTTTCGAGCTTCAGTCTGACTTACGAACCCAAACCGGGCATCGTCGCCAGAGGATCGGTTGGCGTATTGCCGTTACGGATTTCAAAGTGGAGATGCGGCCCGGTAGAATTTCCGGTGCTGCCCACTGCGCCAATCATCTGCCCCGCCGAAACCAATTGTCCGCAGCCGACATTGATTTGGCTGAGATGCCCATAAAGCGTCAGGAATGGGCCATGTACCAACACAATAAGATTACCGTAACCCCAATTATTCCACCCAGCAAAAATGACCGCTCCACTGTTTGCAGCGCGTACACCTGTTCCCACGGGGTCTGAGAGATCAACGCCAGTATGAATCGAGCTGAACCCACGCACAAACGTGGAACCTGGGAGGGGATCAATCCAGCTTGCACCACCACCGGGGTTTTGAACATTGCCGCAGCTTCCCGGATCACCAGGGGCAAACTGGGATACATAACCTCTACGTGGGCCACTTTCTTCTACCGTTACACCCGGATTCCAGGTGATTGGTTCTGCCTCGCCACCGGGAACAAAAATCCAGGTTCCACTGGGCAAAATCGTATCCGGCGGTGTACCAAACAGATTGTTATAGTCGGAATCAATGATGACAAAAGGATCGCTCACCTTAAATTCACTGGCATAATCGGCAATCGTTTTACTGCCGACAACCTGAAGGTAAACACCGTCTACCGGCGGGATGTTCACGGCATCACCAGGATGTAAGACCTCGATGTAGCGGCGTGGATTCGACCAACCAATGGTCTCCGGCTTGAGTTTGAACCGATCTGCAATCGTATAAATCGTGTCACCCCGCACAGCTATATATTGAATCACTTCGCTGCGGGGGCGATCTGGAATCACCGTAAATGGATTATGGATGTCGCGCACTACCTGGATACCGCTGCTACCCGACATAGAAGTGAGCGGCGAACTTAACAAGGTAATGGCTGCGGCAGGACTGAAGGTCGGGATCAAACCCGGTTGGCTGTTATCCACTGTTTGGATAACTGCTGTCGGTGGAATTTCCGACGTAGGCATCAATGTGACGCTAATTTCGGTGGTATCCGGCGGCACAGTTTTTACAGGTTCAGGCGTGCCATTTGGCGACATCAACAAAAAGGCAGTTGCCAACGTGAGGCCAGCGGCGACCAATAGACTGAGCAGTCCAACGCTGCGCCGCCATCCCGGCATACCCGCATCGTCAATTTGAACCTGATTAATCGTCAGCGATGGATTGGTATCGGCTAATGGGTCGATGGGTGGCTCATTAAAACGGTTGTTATCCTGCATAATACCTCTTTCAACTCGCTTTCTACCCCCACAAGACGCAGTATGATAATCCTACAAATCGGCATTGGCAACTAAGAACTCCGTGAGCCGCTTGGAAAATCCGTGAAACCCTGTAGACTTAGGCGGCAGTTAAACTTTACCTCCTATAATGAGCAATCTGGTAATGACCTTTATCCATTCCTCAACGAAAAAATGGCGCTATCCGTTCTGGTTTTTGGCTATTATCTTAGTCATCATCGCCGCCAGCCGATTTACAAAACTGCCCACGCTTGAACTACACAATGACGAAATATGGTCGATCTGGCAAACATTCGGCTCGCTAAACCAGATAATTTACTGGACGCCACCCGATTGGCCGCCCTTGTATTTCGTTGTCCTGGCAGGTTGGGAGCAATTAGTCGGCATTCATCCCTTCGTGCTTCAGACATTTTCCGTTCTAACATTTTTGTTGAGCGTAACCCTGCTCTACCGCATCATGCGACGTCTTCGCGGAGACCAAACTGCGCTCATGGTTATCATCGTCTACAGTACGCTGGCGTTTGGCATTCGTATCAGCACCGAAGTGCGCGGTTACATGCTGATGATGACTTTGCTCATCGCCGCGTTCTGGTTTATGTTGCGCTACTTTGACCATCCATCGCTGCGGCGTGCGATTCCACTCACATTGAGCATGGTTATCTCCTTTTATGTTTATCTGCCGAGTGTGTTGGGTTTCATGATGCTGGGCGTTTACACCTTGATTGTCTACCGCCGGGCTGTGTGGCGTTGGGTCATCCCCGGTATACCGGCACTGCTGCTCGCCCTCCCGTTGATTATCAATAAGCTCAACGGTCTGGCCTTTCAGGTCAATAAGCCTATTCCCAATGTGCCTGCTAGCTTCCAGGACGGAATCGCGAACTACTTCAATCTGTATACGGGATTTAGCTACGTCAATTATCCCGTCATCATCTGGGTGATTTTGTCCATCGCCGCGACGCTACTAATTCTCTACCGCTGGCGGCGGCAGCAAAGATTGAATTGGGCATTTCTTGTCTGGACATATGGCCTTCCCTTGCTGATGTATGCCCTGAATCCCTGGTTGAAGTTTTTCGATAATCATTACTCGATGGCGTTTATGATTGGGATTGCGATTTGGATTGGATGGGGGTTGGCACTGCTGCCGCGCTGGCCGGTACGAATTATCATGGTGGGGTTGGTAGGGCTGATGCTCATCAATTTTGACCTACACTATCCTCCCTACTTCCGCAGACCCTGGAATAGCAACATGACCTGGTTGGCACAGCATATCCAGCCCAATGATGTATTGCTCATTGACCCGAATAAAGGTGTCGATAAATATTTTGAGTGGGCTTATTACAGCAAACTCTACTTTCCAGAGGGATTGCATTTCGTCACGAAACCAGAAGGCTATCGCCGTGTGTGGTACATTACCGCTGAAGGAAAGCGCGATCCGGCTACCGATGCGGCAATACGTGAAGGGCGTGTCGAACGCGATTTTGTCGGCCCTGCCGATTTCTTTTTTCGTCTGTATGAAGCGCCACCCGATCCGGTTGGTATTCTTTTCGGCAATGGAATGCGTTTTCACGGGGTCGATTTTCTGGACAGTACCGGCGAACATTATTTATCCGGCCCGCTCGTCACTTATCACACGGGCGATAAAGTTCGGATGCGCATTTGGTGGTCAGTGGATAAACAACCTACAGCCGATTACAGCATCGCTTCCTATTTGACGCTGCCCAGCCGGAAAGTCATTGACCAATTTGATGGCCCGCCCCAAACAATTAGTCTCGAATATCCACCGGAAGTGCCGCCGCAAGCTACCAGCCAATGGCAGCCGGGGAAGTTCTACATCGAAGAACGGGAGCTGCAAATGCCGCTGCCCGATCAGGGCTACCTGACTCAGTTCCGAGTTTACATGACGGTCTACCAATGGTGGGACAATATCCGTATTCATGCACCGGGCGTAAACAGCGATGACTTGCTGTTGTTGAAACAATTCCAGATTGAATCCTGGTAAGGAGTTATTTGCCTTTCCATTCTGGGGATTGCTTAGTGAGCATGGCTTCAGCGCCAATTTCAAAGTCCTGGGTACGCATCAAGTGGCTTTGCGCCCAGGCTTCTAATTGCAGGCCACGATCCACATCGGTTAGCCCATCAATCACCCGTTTGGCATAACTGACAGCCAGCGGCGCGGCTTGTGCCAATTCCGCCGCCAACGATTCTGCTGTGGTCAGCAGTTCCCCTGGCGCGACGACATAATTGACAATTCCCCAGCGTTCGGCTGTGCTCAGGTCAACATTGCGCCCAGTCATAATTAATTCTTTCGCGCGTGATGGGCCAACCAGGCGCGTCAGACGGGTTGTGCCGCCCACATCCGGGATAATCCCCAAACGCGACTCCGGCAAACCGATTCGCGTCCCTTCGGCGGCAATGCGGAAATCGCAGGCCAACGCTAACTCAAAACCTAATCCCAGGCAATACCCGTGCAGCAAGGCGATAACGGGCAAGCCGCAGCGTTCAAATTTATTCACAATGGATTGATACCCGGCAGTGATAGGGAACAGATTATCGCGCCAATTTTCCCCATAAATCTCCACCATGTCGGTAAACCCGGTCAAATCAATGCCCGCTGAAAAGCCCGATCCTTCTCCGCGAATCAAGATCGCCCTGGCTCCTGATACTTTTGCGGCAGAGTCAATTGCGGATTCCAATTCGAGCATCATCGGCCAGTGAATCGCGTTCCGCTTTTCGACTCGATTCAGGATAATCTCAACCAGATAATCGCGGGTTTGCACCTGGACAAAATTCGACATGAGGGAACTCCAATCCTGTATAAAAACGATTGGAGTATAACTTGGCGGCGGCAATCAGGCGATGTACAACAGTATGGCAATGAAGTGAATAAAACTACCAGCCATCACCAGCAAATGCCAGATTTCATGATACCCAAAATAGCGATAAAAATTAGGCTTTTCCAGGCCAAAAACGACAACACCGATCAGATAGAAGAAAACCCCAATCGCAATCAGGATAATCGCGCCGGACGGGAGCACGCGCAGTGTTTGTGGGATGGACACGACGCCGATACTGCCGACAATCACATAGCAGGCCAGGGACAATAAGCCGCTGTCCTGTAAAAAGAACAACTTATAGGCAGCTCCAGCTAAGGCAACGATCCACACAACAACCAAAAGCCACCAGCGAAAACTGCCTTCCAGGAGATTATAAAACAAAGGCGTATAGGTTCCGGCAATCAGCAAGTAAATTGCGGCGTGATCGAAACGCCGCAGCCACAACAATTTTTCGGGTGTGGTTTTTATCAAATGAAAAGTCGCGCTGGCCGCATACAGCAGAATCATGCTTACGCCGTAAATCACGAGCGACATCATCTTGGGCGTATTATTCGCAGTAATTATGACCAACCAGATTAAGCCCATTGCCGACAAGACAGCACCGGCCAGATGAGTAAAACCATTGACAGGTTCACGGAAGCGCTGCATCAAATCTCCTCCGTTCCATCTTCATGTGTCCGCATTATATACACTCTTGATGATGAAAATGATTTGATTCGTTTAACTGTTGGTGGGCTGGGGGTTAAAAACAGCTTAACTCCACCTTACAGGATTGTCGGTTTCAACCGAGGCGGAAAAAATGTAAATCAGCGGTTCCAATATGTAACTAAAATATTGTACATCGACTCCACGTTCTTCAACGTGTACCCGCTGCGGATAAGTCTGCTTCAACTGTCCGGTGCGATCCCGCGTGAACAATTTCAGTGGTGTGCCGCACACGAATTTTTTGCCAGTGTCCAGATCAGTAAACTCGAATTGCTGCGGCTTATCCAGCCCTTCCGGCTCCAACACCCGCTGTTCAAAGCGCATGGCACGGAACATTTCCCGGTTCAATTCCCAGGCGTCTACAATAAAGAATCCTTTCTCATCAAACCCGATATTCATCCCGGTGCGACCATTCGAGCCAAACATGCCGCCATACGCCATTTTGCTGCTCGCCAGGGCTTCATCAGTTTCGCTGTCAATTAAAAAAATTTTTGTGATGCTGCTACCCTCTTGTTTGAAGGTTTCAATTTCCTGCAATGCAAGCTTCGCCGCTTTAGCCGACGTTAAACCCTGATTGCCTTCAGGCAGTTCTGCATGGAGTGTGGGGAAATGCTCCCAACCAACCTGTTCGAGCGCCTCTCGAAATGATTGATAACCTTTCGAGTTCGCTATGAACACGGCGGCATAATCCATATGAGGGTGATCGCAGCAAGATGCTAACCACGTATCAAAGGTATCAAATTTTTCCTCGTTATATTCATAGGGCAGATTTAAAGCCGGGAATCCATCTGCATCCACCACGAAATGTTCAGGAAATGGACAGGGAGTCGTTTTGCCCTGGCGATAACAATTACACATGACACTGGCATCCAGCCCCATGAAGATAATCCTTTAACGTGTACCCAATTTTTATGTGAAAGTAAGGTTGATTATATATCATGAAAATTGTAAAGCCCCTACTTCTGGGGGATAGGCCGTATGTCATTCCGCTTATACTATGAAAATATTGACGTTTTCACCGCGAAGGTCAACACAACATCATGAATCCGCCGTTTGAAGCAGGCGAATACGAACTCGGTGTCTATAAAGTCCAATATGTGGAGTGGTTGGATGGTGAATGGCGTGGCAAGGGTTATTGGCTGCGCGCGATTGTCACCAACCGGCGACTTCTCGTGTTTCCGGAACAAAATGCGATTAGTATTGAATCGATTACGCCAGAACAGATTACGCGGGCATGGAATGTGTGCTTGCGCGGGCGAGACGGCCTGATGGTTGAATTGAATGATTATCGACGCTTATACATGCTGGTAGATTGGAGCCAGGGTCGAAAACTCGCAAATGACATCAATGAGATGCTCACGCCGCGCGTAGCGCCCCGTATTGCACCCCGACTGCCCCCCAGCTAAAACATGGGCCGTACTTGCTTGCCTTAGTCGATCATAATTGCGTTATAATCTTAAGGAATGGGCAGGGGCAACAGATGATTCTGCACTACAATTATTAAAGTTACCCAAACACACGATTGAGATCGACACCGTGCTGAACGAAGCCGAAATCTTTGTAGAAGGTGAAATAAAGCTCGGACAATATCAGGTTCATGTTGTCCGCTACACGGCTTCAGGTTGGGTTCCAACTGTCCCCCCTTTAAACGCCATCGTAAGCAATTACCGTCTTATTTTACATCCACAAACACGCCGCCCTTACCCACCCGCCAGCATCCCTAACACCTATATCATCAAAGTGTCTGAGATTGAACTGGCGCAGCGTCCAGCCATCAAAATTAGCCTGCGCACAGGTCATAAAATTTATCTCTATACCAGTTGGAGCCAGGGCGAAAACCTGACCGAAACGATGACCCGAATGCTTAGATCGCCCATCGGCAATACCTATGAATTGAAACCGGCACAGCGTGATCTGAATCGTCTTATTCGCTTCATAAGCAAACTTTAGAAAAGTGGAAGCTGCTTCGGTTTCTCCGGTGGCGCATCGTTATTGCCAGGTTTGGGATCATCGACCTGCTTACCCGCTCGTTGTTCTTTCACCTGAGCTAACACTTCCATCATGCGCTTAAAATCGGCTTCCATATCGCGCCGCAGTTCAGGATTACGCAGTACAGCCGCCGGATGGAAAAACGGATAATAGGCGCGGTCATTCTCAAACTTCGCCTTGCCGTGAATCTGCGTGATTTTGCCATTTGGGAAGTAGCGCGCCATGCTGAAGCGTCCTAAAGTCGCAATCACCAGCGGATCAATAATTTCGATTTGCTGATCCAGATACGGTTTGCAGGCCAGCATTTCATCGGGCAGCGGATCACGATTTTCCGGCGGACGATGCTTCACGACGTTGGTGATAAAAACCTGATCGCGTTTTAGCCCAATTAAATTCAGCAAATAATCGAGATATTCACCTGAACGTCCGACAAAAGGCAATCCTTGCTTGTCTTCGTGAAAACCAGGGCCTTCCCCAATAAACATAATCTCGGCGTGGTCATTGCCCATACCGGGAACACCATTCGTGGCTTGTTCATGGAGCCGACATAATTTGCAACTACGAACCTGATTAGCAATTTCTGCCAGCGCAGCCGCTCGATCTTCAGCCATTATATTTTCCTTAAATACTGCCGCAAACACAATTCGCTGTTCATTATCGTCACTACCAATGCAATTTTAACCATTTAATGGGACTTTCTGCCAGAATCCCGTTGGATTTTAGGCCTAAGCAAATAAAGCTATTACAATTAACCAATAATGATGGCACATGCCAAATTGATCGGGGTATTTTTTAAGATGCGTATGCGAAGACTGATTTCTAATGTAGGGTTGGTCTCGGTAGTTGTCTGCCTCCTCGCCGTTGTTCCACTTGCCGGAATGGCACAAAGCGATGGTGGCGCATGTCCAGCGCTTGTCCAACAAGCCTTGACTGACCTCGGTCAAAACTGCGACTCACTGGATCGAAACAGTGCTTGTTACGGCTACAATCGGGTTGACGCGACTTTTCATCAGAGTGAAACTGAGGATTTTTTCAGCAAACCGGCTGACCGCTCCCAGATCGCCAATTTGCAATCAATCGCGACTGCCCCACTGGATGTCAATAAGGATTTCTGGGGCATCGCCGTGATGAATGTACAGGCCAATGTACCTAATACCCTACCTGGGCAGGCCGTGACATTCGTGCTCTTGGGCGATGTAAAAGTGGATAATGCGGTTGCGCCCGAAGATGTAACCCAGCCTGTTGATCCCATCAATGTGACAACCTTAACCGCCGCGAATATCCGCAGCGGCCCAACGGTCAATGCCAACATCATCGGCAGCGTGCCCAACGGTAAGGTACTCCCCGCCGACGGACGCAACGACGCGGGCGATTGGTATCGCATCGTATTTAGCAGCGGCCCCGGTTGGGTGAATAAAGACATCATCTATTCTGAGGGTGATTTGAACACCCTACCGGTCATCAACAAAGAAAATCGTTCGCCGATGCAGTCATTCTTTTTCACAACGGGCGTCGGTGATCCCGCCTGCAATGCCGCTCCCCCATCGCTCTTAGTCGTGCAGGGGCCGGATAATGTCAAAGTGAACATTACCGCCAACGGCGCAGACATCACCATCGGTTCCACCATTGCTCTGATGATTCTTCCTGGCAATATATTGCAACTGATCGTCGTTCACGGCGAAGCAAAACTGGGCGACCTGAATGTACCAGCGGGTTTCAAAATTACGGCGCAGCTCAGTGATGACGGCAAAAGTATTGTGGGTGGTTGGGAAGATATGAGTCCGCTCACCCAGGAAGACCTCGACCTCTTGAAACCGTTAGAAGGCTTGCCCCCTAATATTCTCCATTATCCGATTGTGCTGCCTTCTCTCGCGGACATTCAAGCTATTCTAAACGCATTCCAGGGCGGAAATTCAGGCGGAGGTGGTACGGGTGGCCCCGGTTCCGGGCAAGCTGATTGCACCACCTTCGCACCCACCTCGCCGCTTGATGGATTACCATTTGGGACAACTACTTTTTATTGGAATCCTGCTCCTGGCGCAACCACTTATCAAGTCAACCTGTATAACGACAGTGGAGCGCTCGTGGGTTCTTTCCAAACGGATGCAGCCAATACCAGCCTGGAAGGTGATACATCCGGTTTAGGTGGCGGCTTCTCGTTCTCATGGCAAGTTGTGGCGCTGGTCAATGGTCAGGTGGCGTGCAGTTCAGCACCCATCACCATGTTCCGGGAAACACCCAAACCAGCAAACCAGCCCGGACAACCTATGGCAACGGAAGAGTTTGAGATGCCGGGTTAGCAGCATAGCAGCCGCATAAAACATTTTTCAGGGTTACAGGAGACTCACTCTTGCAGTTTGAGTCTCCCTCCGATATACTATTTTCCACGTCGTCCAAGCGGCAGCGTGGATGCCGAGGTAGCTCAGTTGGTAGAGCAACGCACTGAAAATGCGTGGGTCCCCGGTTCAAGTCCGGGCCTCGGCACAAGCAAGAGTCTAGTTGAAATCAACCAGACTCTTTTTATTTTCCCGTGCGCTGGCGACAAGTTTGAATTTGAATATAATGCGAATGTAGGTGTTCAATTAAGGAAACCTTTGAGACATGAAAAATCGCTTCATGATCGGATGGGCATCCCTGAAAATCCTCTCGTTCGCAGCCTTGACCCTCCTGCTCGGTTTTACCATCCTCCCAGCACATGCCCAAAGTGAAGATGCATCCTGTCCGGCACTGGTCGAACAGGCATTATTTCAACTCGGCAGTAGCTGTACCAGCCTGGATCGCAATAGTGCCTGCTATGGCTACAATCGCGTCAATGCCACTTTCTCACAGTCCGTTGCGCCCGATTTTTTTAGCAACCCGTCTGACAGAAGCCCCATAGCCACTCTCAAAACCATCGAGACAGCTCCGCTCAATCTCACCACACAGCAGTGGGGCATCGCGGTCATGAACGTGCAGGCTAATGTACCGGACACGCTTCCCGGTCAGGCAGTCACCTTCTTACTGATGGGCGATACCCAGGTTGAAAATGCAGTCACAGCGTCCGAGGCATCCGCTGGCCCTGCCACCGCGATTACCCAAAAAGATGCTACCCTGCAAAGTGACGCTAGCGCCGAAAGTAATGCCCTGGGGCAAATCCCAGCGGGCACGGTACTCCAAATCGACGCAACCAGTTATGATCTGAACTGGTTGAAAGTCACATCGGGCATCGGTGTCGGCTGGATCACCCAGGATACCGTAAATCAAACACCAGCGATTGCCAGTCTACCTGTAGACGATCAGGCGAGTCTGTCTCCCATGCAAGCCTTTTATTTCCGCAACGGCGCTGCCCAATCCGCCTGCGAAGAAACACCTTCGGTTCTGGCGATTCAAAGTCCAGAAAATATCCATGTCGATTTGACCGCCAACGGAGCCAATATCCGACTCGGTTCGCTCATCACTTTGCAAATTCTCCCTGACGGAACCGAAATGCAGTTAACCACGCTGGAAGGCATGGCAACCCTGGATGCCGATTCAGCGAATCCCATCAATGTTCCAGCGGGCTTTACGACCACGCGCTGTTTGTCACCTGCCGCCAATCTCGGCAGCGATGGCGAATCCAATGACCAGAAAGTTGGGATTGATTGTGCTTGGCAGGAACCGACAATAGCCACAGATGAACAGCTCGCGCAAGGCGACATAGTACGCGGCGCAATCATTCAGCTTAATTTGCAGCGCGCTGAAGTAACTCAATCAACACCTACTCCCCCTGCTGGCGATGATTGCCCATCAGGGGCAACCATCGTTCATGTGGTCAGCCCCGGTGAAAATCTGTTCCGCATCGGTTTGCGCTATAAAACTGGTATGGGCGCAATTATGCAGGCTAACAGTCTGACCAACCCGCAGGTGATTTATGCTGGACAGCAGTTGGTCATACCCTGCGGTGTCGATACTGGCTTGCCCAGCGTTCCGCAGCCCGTGATTCCGGTCTCCAGCCAAACCGTCACTACGCCAGTCGATTGCAGCAAATTTCGCGCCACTTCGCCGCTCGATGGCCTGCCCTACGGGATGGCAACATTTTATTGGGATGGCGCACCGGGGGCAACCGGCTACCGCGTCAATATATTTAACCAGGACGAAAGAGGCGGTGCGCTGGTCGGCTCATTTGCTTCGCAGGGCACAAACACCAACCTAACTGCCGATTTATCTATTGAATCAGTGGGCTATGGATTCTCTTTCGCTTGGGAGGTGCAAGCAATTTATAACGAACAAGTTGCATGTGGTTCACTCCGCTATACCGTACCACGCCAAGCCAAACCTGCACCACAGTCGAATACGCCTGGTTTCTCAGCATCCTGGGCATGTACTGGCAGCCTGACACTGACCGTTACCTATTCAAATGTCCCGGCAGGCGACACCAGTGTGACGATCACGTTCCTGGACAGTATGGGCGGGCCTATGGGCAGCACCCTAACTGTACCACCAACATCTGGGTCGTCCACATTCAGTGGGATTTTCAATGCATCAGCGGGCGTAGTCACATCGTCCCCGTCGGGCACAACCCGCACACTTCCCGGAACCTTATCCTGTTGACGATGTGTCTGATAGCCTGAAATAGCTGAAAAATCCGGCTTGCAGCGCCGGATTTTTCGTGTATTGAAACTCAATAAAGTTTATAGGCACGCAAAATGCGGGGGCGTGCTAAGATAAAAACTGTATATAAGGAGGCAATACGATGCGCAGAACTTATCGTTTAATTTGTATTTTATTCACTGCCAGTGTTTTATTACTACTGCCCCTTCACGCTTTAATGCAGGATTTGTGTCCGGCACTGGTGACACAAGCACTCACTGAAGTAGGTGATAATTGCAGCGATCTCTCGAAAAATTCAGCCTGTTATGGTTTCAATCGGGTCGAGGCCACCTTCAGCCAGACTGTAGCCAATGATTTCTTCAGCAAACCCGCCGATGTCGCCGATATTATCAGCCTGGACTCTATCAGCACCGTCCCGCTCGACCCCAAAACCAATCTGTGGGGCGTGGCTGTGATGAGTATTCAGGCCAACATTCCTAACTCGCTCCCCGGCCAATCAGTGCGTTTTATCATGCTGGGCGATGTCAGTATCGATAATGCTGTCCCGGCTGACCAGGCATTACAAGCAACTGAACCGGTAAAAGTCGTCACGTTAGTAAATGCCAATGTGCGTACCAGAGCAAGCAAAAATGCTAACGTGATTACCAGCGTGCCCGCCGGAACCGAACTCTCTGCCGATGGTATGAGCCAGGATGGTGAATGGCTGCGCGTCATCGTGAATGATAGCTCGCTCGGTTGGCTCAGTCGCGATTTGGTCGATTCCTCGGCAGACCTGAGCGCGCTCCCTAATATCACTGCCGACAGCCAATCGCCCATGCAAGCGTTTTATTTCCGCACCGGCATCGGGCAGCCGTCCTGCACTGAAGCGCCGACGGCGTTAGTCGTCCAGGGGCCGGATGCAATCAAAGTCAACATCACAGCCAACGGCGTCGGCATTGAAATCGGTTCAACAATCACCTTACGCACGATTGACGAAAATACGATTCAACTCATTACCATTCATGGTCGTGTCAAAACCGGAAACCTGACAATCCCCGAAGGTTTCACCGCGACTGCCAAACTCGATAGCGACGGCAATGCAGGGCCATTCGGCGGCTTGCGCCCGTTGACACAGGACGAATTGGATCAATTAAAATGGTTGGAAGCTATTCCCGCCGATGTTTTAAATTATCCGATTAAGCTGCCAGACCGTCCGCGCCCCCTACCGACGGCAAATCCATCGAATACGAACACAAGCGGCAACCAACAAGCCACATCCAGCGGCGCGCTCGATTGCAGCACCTTCCGCGCAACATCTCCATTAGATGGGCTGAAATTTGGCGTCAATACTTTCTATTGGGATCCAGCGCCAGGGGCAACCAGCTATCGTCTCAACGTCCCTGCCGTCGGCTCGATAGAAGTTCCGGCTTCAACTACATCGGTAAACTTTGATCTCTCGCCAGCCGGAGAAAATTATCAGTTATCGTGGTCGGTGGATGCACTGGTCAATGGAGCGGTAGCATGCTCTACAGCACTCGTCACTGTACCCCGCGAAGCTGCACCCAATATGACTGCTTCATGGGTCTGCGGGCCGAGCACCGGGCAGGTCACTATCAATTACAATAATTTGCCGCCAGGATCAACCAGCATGGTATTTAACTTCAGAGGTGACGCATCGCCGGGGTCAGGTTACAGTATTGCCTCGCCCCCTATGAATGGCTCACAGGTTTTTGGGAGCGCCTATACGCTTACAGGTGGCAGCGTCGCGGTCTTCCCGACGGGCAGAACAGTATCACTTTCGCCATCGACATTAACCTGTAGCGACGGTTAAACGAAAATTAACGCTCGCCCGGTCAAATTGACCGGGCTTTTCTTTTCAACTATTTTTGGGTTCACCTTCAACGGCGATGGCCTGGAGAAATTTCGGATTAGCTACTTCCAATTGAGCGCGCGTCGTGACCAGCAAATGCTCGAACAAAGCCGAACGCTGTGGAGCGTAGTCGTAGCGTCCAGCACCAATTTCTTCACATAATTTGCGGTTGCGTTCGGCCAGCGCCGCGCGGGCTTCACTAATTTCAGTCGGCAGCGGCGTGCTCACATTCTGCACAAAATTCAGGCGTGACCACTCCGTTTGGAGGTGTTCAACGCTCATTTGCATCTCGCGCTCGACGATCCCCAAAACGTTAATGGCGACCAGCATTTGATAATACTGCTTGCGATCAGCTTCTAGCGCCGGAACGACTTCACGCTGTAAATAGCCCTTTACAGCATCGAGCAACTGGTAAATGTCAGGTCGATCATACATGGTCTTTCAATCCTTGCGCTTCGATCAATTGCAGCATCTCGAATTGCATTTCTGACGAGCGCCGTCCCAAGCTGGCAAGTTCGACACTTGGGTCGCCGCCCGACAAATGGCGATTGGCCTGCGATAAACAGGTCACTGCCCAGCGCAAGTTGCCCAGAATTTCCCAATAATCCACTGCTTTTCGGTCAATCGCGCGCCCACTGCCCCGTTCATAAGCCTGGATAAACGGTTCACGCTGACCGATACCACCCAGCCGAAGCTGCCCATTGCCATAACGCCAATCGCGCAGGCACGGCCAAGCCAAATCTTCGAGCGGGTCGCCAATCCGGGCGAATTCCCAATCAATAATCCCATTCAGCCCCTTCTCTCCAACCAGGAAATTCCCGACCCGGAAATCGCCATGCAGGAAAACTGGCTTATCGGTTTTAGGGGCATTTTGTTGCAACCAGCGCAGGCCGAATTCAAAAACAGGATTATGCACTGCCAACTTGAGGATCATCCCGCGAATTTGGGCAATCGCTTCCTGCGCGGGTGAAAACCCAACACGCGGGTGGGGTAAAAAGCCCAGCTTATTTTGCGTGGTATCAAGCGCATGTATTTTTGCGAGCTGTTCGCCCATCTGCCCCGGCAGCGCGGTTCGTGCCACCGCCAATTCCGGTTGATTTACGACCTGCGTTCCAATAGATATGCCGTCCACAAAATCCATTATGAAAAAAGGCTGATCCAGGATCGCGGGTTCGAGACAATACCAACGTGGACGCGGCGCGAGTACGCCTGATTCGCAAACGGCTTTCATCACCAGGAATTCCTGGTCGCGCGCTAAAGCCTTGTCGTACATCGTCGTGGCGAGGTCGCGGCGCAAGACAAACTGCTGGATGTCACTGCCAACCTTCGCTTTCACCAACCAGGAATCGCGCGATGCACCGCCCGCCAATGGCTGCAATGCTTCAATATCGACATCATCTTTCTGGGTGACTGCTTCCAGGTATTCTGCTAAACGCTGCCGAAAATCTTCTGCTTTGTTCGTTTCGATCATGGCAACCGACATACCCCCTGCGCGATCCCATAATGACTTTATTATACGAGAAATAAAAGGTCGCGTGCGTGGACTTCCAAATAGTATCGCACTCGCGGCGGGCGTGCTAAACTTGGGGCGCAAATAATTTTTTTATGGAGATTTCTATTAATGGACTTTTCAATCCCAGACAAAATACAAGACCTTACCCGCCGTGTACGGCAGTTTGTCGATACCGAAGTCATCCCCCTGGAAACTTATCTTGACCAACATGAAGATGGCCTGACACCCGAACTTTTGAATTCAACCCGCGCCAAAGCCAAACAAGCTGGTTTATGGTGTCCGCAGCTTCCGCACGAATTGGGTGGATTAGGGCTGACTTTGCAAGAAATTGTGCCAGTTTTTGAAGCCGCCGGACGCAGTTTGATCGGCCCTGTGGCGTTCAATTGTTCCGCGCCCGATGAAGGCAATATGCATCTGCTGCATCTCTTCGCCAATCCTGAACAAGCTGAACGCTATTTGAAGCCGCTGGCTGCCGGAGAAATTCGCTCGGCCTTCGCCATGACCGAACCAGCCCCCGGCGCAGGTTCCGACCCTACGATGTTGAAAACCTGCGCCACCCGCGACGGCGATCACTGGGTTATCAACGGTCACAAATGGTTTACCAGCGGGGCAGATGGCGCGGCCTTCCTCATCATTATGGCTATCACCGACCCGGACGTTCCCACTCACAAAGGCGCAACATTGTTCCTCGCGCCGATTGAAACCCCCGGAATTGAGATTGTTCGCCGCGTCCCAATCATGGGTGCAAATGATCTGGGTGGTCACTGCGAAATCAAGTTCAATGATTTACGCCTGCCCGACAGCGCTATCCTGGGCGAAGCGGGTCAGGGTTTCGCGCTCACGCAAAAACGCCTCGGCCCCGCGCGCCTCACCCACTGTATGCGCTGGACAGGCATTGCCCAACGCGCACTGGAAATTGCCACCCAATATGCCAGCGAACGCGAGGCCTTTGGCGGCGCACTTACGACTCATCAATCTATTCAATGGATGCTGGCCGATTCAGCCACCGAACTCCATGCAGGGCGTTTGATGATTCACCATACCGCATGGCTGCTGGCGCAAGGCACTGACGCACGCCAGGAATCGTCGATGTGCAAAGTATTTGTCGCCGAGAGCGTCAACCGTGTACTGGATCGCGCGATCCAGATATGCGGCGCAAAAGGCATCTCGCGCGATTTGCCCTTGAGCACCTGGTTTGAGGCTGCCCGCGCTTTCCGCATCTATGATGGCGCGTCGGAAGTGCATCGCATGGTCATCGCCCGACAAGTTATCAAACAATACAGCAATTAATTTTCAAACAAGGAAGCTATCATCATGACACGAGCACGCTTGCGCGACCTGGACATTACCATAGGAACACATCCCACTGGGAAATACAACGCTATCACCGATGTAGCGGGCGTGCGCGTCGGTCATACAACTTTGATTTACGACGAGCCGCGCATTGCCCGCACCGGCGTGACGATCATCATGCCGCGTGAAGAAGCCGCCTGGGATAATCAACTTTTCGCGGGTTTTCATGTTCTGAATGGCAACGGTGATTTCACTGGAACCCATTGGCTTGAAGAATCGGGTTTGCTGACCACGCCGATTGCGCTGACCAACACCCATCAGGTTGGCCTCGTCCGCGACACATTGGTCGAATATGAATTCAGCCACCGCAAAGAAGAATATTTCGCGCTGCCGCTGGTCGCCGAAACCTATGACGGCTGGCTGAACGACATCAATGCTTTTCATCTCAAATCCGAGCATGTTTACGAGGCCATCAACAACGCGACCAGCGGCGTTATCCAGGAAGGCTGTGTGGGCGGCGGGACGGGTATGATTTG
>JBDTNB010000062.1:0-35581 GCA_039933955.1 Chloroflexota bacterium | reverse complement strand
TTTGCATATCACGAAATTGCTTCAAAACTTCATTTACGTCGCGGACTTCAACACCACTTCCAGTTGCGATTCGTCTGCGGCGGCTGGCATTCAAAACTTTTGGGTTATTACGTTCAGCTTTGGTCATCGAATTGATGATAGCCTCAACCCGCTTCATACGCTTTTCGGCATCTTCCTCGTTAATCTGATTTTTCATCTTATCCATACCGGGGATCATGCCCATCAATTGGCTGATCGGCCCCATTTTTCGGATTTTCTGAAGCTGTTCCAAAAAGTCTTGCAGCGTGAACTGATTTTCCATCAGTTTCTTTTGCAGCTTAAGGGCTTCTGCTTCGTCGAAGGCTTCTTCAGCTTTTTCTATCAGGCTTAATACATCGCCCATCCCTAGAATGCGCGATGCCAGACGATCCGGGTGGAAGACTTCAAAACCGTCGATCTTTTCGCCCGTAGCCAGGAATTTGATCGGCACTTGCGTGACTTCGCGCATCGAAATCGCCGCGCCGCCGCGTGCGTCACCATCCACTTTTGTTAGGATCAACCCGGTGATGCCTACCCGGCTGTTGAATCCTTGCGCGATATTGACCGCTTCTTGTCCGGTCATTGAGTCTGCCACCAGCAAGATTTCTGCCGGATTGGTGCGCCGCTTTATTTCTTCCAGTTCGGTCATCAGCGCATCGTCGATTTGCAAACGGCCTGCTGTGTCGATAATCGCGACAGCGGCTCCCGCTTCCTTCGCGGCTTTGATACCATTTACCGCGATGTCGGCTGGTCGTGACCGTGTGCCTTCTTCATAATACGGTACGTTGACCTGTTTAGCGAGGATCACTACCTGGTCAACGGCTGCTGGACGCTGTGTATCGGCTGCAATCAGGAACGGATTACGACCATCTTTACGCAGGTATACGGCTAATTTCGCCGCAGTTGTGGTTTTACCCGCACCTTGTAAACCGACCAGCATAATCACATGCGGCTTGGTGCTGCCAGAAAAATTGAGTCTTCCAGCCTCGCCCAGCGTTGCGATCAATTCTTCGTGGACGATTTTGACGACCTGCTGCCCTGGCTTCAGGCTTTTGGCAACTTCCGCGCCAATCGCCCGTTCCTTGACTCGCTTGATGAAGTCCTTGACTACTGGTAGGGCTACATCCGCTTCCAATAGGGCAAGCCGAACCTCGCGCATGGCGGCGTCAACATCTTTTTCCGTTAACTTGCCAACACGCCCTAAATTATCGAAGATTCCTTGTAGGCGCTCGCTCAGGTTCTCAAACATGCAGTGACTACTCCCCTAATCTGGCGTCAAAAATTGTAGTTGACCTGCTCCCCTCCGTCAAGGTGAGATAAACCTGACTGAAAGACTAGGTTGCCTCATCATGGCGGTAACTGACCGCTAACGCTGTTTTTATACCGTCTTTACCACGAATCTAAAATTTTTGGTTCAACGTTATCTTTGCTGTACACCTGTATACGGGATGTGTCGGGGGTAAGGTATCGTAATGTAGTCCGTAATGTTTGTTGTTTCTTCTTGTTTAACATCAACATTTATCCGATTACTCTTGCAATTTCAGATCGTAGTATTGCCGATTATGATACACCAGCGGCATTTCACCATCCATATGTTCTGCCGCGACCACCTCGCCTACGATAATTCCGGTGCTGCCAGCCCGATAAATTGCTGATAATCGGCAGTCCATCCAGCCTGCTGCCCTCGCCAGAATCGGCGCACCTGTCACCTGTTGTGAAGTTTCAACACCATAAAATCGGTCTTCCCCTTCAGGCAGCTCAATAAATCCGGCGAACTGTTTCGACCATTTTGCCTGGTCAGACTTCAACATCGAAATCGCAAAAATCCCGGATGCTTCAATGATTTTGTACGTTTCAATATGATCTTGCAGACAGATCAATACAGTAGGTGGTTCTAACGTCACCGACGTGAATGAACTCGCTGTAACCCCGGCACGCTTATGTCCGAGTTGAGAGGTAATAATAGTCACGCCGCTTGCCCATAAACGCATGGTCTGGCGCAGTGCTTCCGCTTCCATAGAATTTGCTCGCTGCTGGAATACGATAAATGAATGACAAGTATAAACTGACAGAAGGAAAATACGATTGTCCGATTGGACAGATCGTGTTTTGAGCTACTTACATGAACAGGAGTTTCGCCATATGCGGCACAATATCGTTTAAAGCATGGAAGTTTTCTGCGAACGCAGCTTTTTCCTTGCCAATAACGAATGTGGGGACATCATTCTCGGTATGGTTGCGGTTGCCGATGGCCTCCATGTTCCCATGATCGCTGGTGATGATGACCAACCCCTCGTCATCGTTCCAGGTCTCCAGCACACCTGCCATGACTTCATCAAACATTTCGAGCAGTTCGACCCCGCGCGTCAACGGCCCTCGATGCCCAACCATGTCGGTCATCCAATGCGAATGCATCGCGAAGTCATAGTCCCGCGATAATTTCACCAGGATTTCGCCAGCTTCATAGGCCGTATAGACTGGTGTATCAGCTAGCTTTAGATACGTTCGCCATGCATCACCCGTCCATTCCGGCGTAAGCGCTTTTCCAGCTTTCAGGTCTTCCAGACCGAAAAGTTGCTGTCCGGCTTCATAGGCGGCTTGCTGGTAGCTGGATCGTAGGCTTTTGCCGCGATTATGGTCATGATGCCATTCTGGCGGATAAGCATCGAGCAGTGCTGCTTTTTTACCATGTGCCACGACCTGTTTGAAAAAATTATCTTCAGCCAGTAATTCGCGAGTCGCTAAATTAGGCTTTGGCCCATAATGTTCGCCGATGATCTGAGGAATATTTTTCCCGGTCAAAATCGCGGCTTGTCCGGTTCCGCTCTGCGGTCTTCCTGGCATACCCATGCGTGGATCAGTGGGGATAAAAATGGCGCGTTCACTTTCCTGGCGGCCAATATCACGCAGCCAACGTTTGCCGTTGGTCAAAGCGATCAGATTGGGCATATTAGCAATGGCAAAAGGATTGACATTGGGATCGTCGTCGCCCAGGCCGATCCCGTCCAGAAACAGCAGTAGAATGTGCATGAAGGCCAAACTCGCCTATTTTATGGTTGAGTGTATTCCAGTAAGAAGGGGTTGGTTGCGCGTTCCTTACCGATAGTGGTCGGTTCCATATGCCCCGCGAGCACCTGTGTCTCATCCCCTAAGGGTATCAGTTTATCAAAAATCGAGCGCATCAACAGGTCATAATCGCCGCCCGGTAAATCGGTTCGCCCGATACTCCCCGCGAACAGACAGTCGCCGCTGAACACCAGCTTGCCCTCACGCATATAAAAGCTGATGTGTCCCGGTGCATGTCCCGGCGTATACAGTGTTTCGAGTTGGATTGCGCCTAATGTAATGGTTTCGGGTTCGGTGGTCAGCATCCGATCCGGTACAGCCGCTTCCGGGAACGCTTTACCCACGAAACGTACCCCTTGCTGCGGCATATTTTGCAGCATGGGCACACCTTCACCGTGAATGTAAAAGGGTGCTCCGGTAATATCTTTGAGTTCTTTGCTCGCCAGCACGTGGTCGAAATGGGCATGAGTCGCCAGAATCAGCTTAATCGTCCAGCCTGCATCCTGGGCGGTTTTGGCGATTAACGGTGCTTGATCGACTGGATCAATGACCAGCGCTTCTCTGGTTTCCGTACCGCCGACGATATAGCAATGCGTTACGGCAATGCCCATTGTCAGAATCTTGATTTCAATGCTCATGCGGGTATTTCCGCCAATTTCCGTCGCCGTAAGACGAGTCCAACCAATGATTGTAGTTCATCCATCTTGAGAAGGGTCGCGACACCCACGAACAGCAGAACGCCCACACCGGTATCGGCGATAATTTGCGCCACTGTGAAGATAATCCCGCGATTATGCAGTCCCAGACTCGTCCACACTGTGTTGATAATCACGATGCCGAGTCCCATCACGAGACTTGCTGCCAGTGTCTTCAAAACCGTTCGTGCGAGGATATTTTCGTCCGCACCGTGCCAGCGTCCCCGGAGTATCCACAGCAGGATCAACACTTCAAAACCTGTACCCAACGAATTTGCCAGTGCCAACCCACCAACATTGCCGACATTCGGTTGCAAGCCCAGGTAGCTGTACTGTCCGGCGATCATGTTGTAGAGCATCTGGCTTTCAGCATGAGCTACGCCGCTCAATACGAACGACAGGATCAAATTGATCGCCGCGCCGCCCAACGCTGCCCACAACGGTGTCAAGGTATTTTTGTCGGCGTAAAAACTCCGCGCCACGATTTCCAGCGCCGAATGCACCACTAACCCCAGCGCGAAAAATCGCAGCGTACTATAGACCAATGCCGATGCTGAAGCGTCAAATGCACCCCGTTCCAGCAAGCTGATGAGCGGTTGTCCGACGAAAATGAGTCCCACCGCCGCCGGAATGGTCGCGATCAGAATAAAACGCAGCGCGCCCGACATCGCTTGCCGTTTGCCACTTTCGTCGCCGAGTTCGCTTAAGGCGGCTAACGTGGGGAATATCACGATGCCCATCGCGGTTCCGATCAAGGTTTCCGGGATTTGCATCAATCGCCAGCCCCAGCTTAAAGCGCTCACTGAACCCGTCCCCAAGCGGGACGCGATATTATACATGACGATAAAATTGAGGCTGAATACACCTAAACCCGCTACGCGCGGCAGCATGAGGCGGATGACACGCCATAGTATAGGGTCTCTTAAGCCCAGTTCGGCACGCCAGCGCACCCGATAGCGAATCAGGCCGGGGATTTGGATGGCGAGGTGCAGCGCGGCTCCTAATACCGCACCGTAAGCAATTCCGTTCACACCGAAGTGCTTAATGAGAAAGCCCGCCCCGAACAAAATACCCAGATCATACATAATCGGCGCTAGGGCAGGCAGCAGGAAAGCATTGAAACTTTGCAGGATTCCCATGCAAATTCCACTGACTGAGAAAATCAGCGTGCTAACCAGCAGAATCCGCATCAACTCAACCGTTTGCGCTTGTTTTTCGGGGGCAAAACCGGGCGCGATTACCGTTGCAACCAACCAGGGCGCTAGAATGAATACAATGATGCTGACGATGAGCGTGAGTGTGAAGACCGTGTTGATGACGTGACTGGTGAGCCGCCATGCGCCATCCAGGTCATTGCGTGCCAGGAAACTGCTAAAAATCGGGATAAATGCATAAGCTAGCGCGCCGCCAGCGATCAACGTGAAAATTTGGTCAGGGATGCTGTTCGCACTCACGTAGGCATCCCATTCGCTGCCCACCCCAAACCAATTCGCAATGATAAACGTTTGCGCGAGGCTGATCACTTTTGCCACTGCAAAGGCAATCATCACTGTGAGCGTAGAACGTGCCAGCCTTCGATTCCGATTTTCAACGGTCTGAGTCGCCATATTTAACCGTCGTTATGCCGGTAGGGTAGACAGCGCATCTTGTGCCGCTACAAACCTGGGATTATGCTTCAAGGCTTGCCGGAAGGAATCGGCTGCGGCGTTGTTGTTGCCTTGCGCGGCCTGTACCTTGCCTTCCCAATAGTAAGTCTCTTCGACGTACTCGCCACCATTGTTCAGGTTTGAAGTCACTAGCGCCATCACATCATCATAGCGTTTCACGTTGTAATAAGCTTCGAATGGCCCAAATTGGTACAGCGTGATCCGCCAGGGCAGTTCGCCCACTCGCCGTGCCTGATCGTAAGCCGCTGCGGCCTCTTTATATTGTCCCAGGCGGGTTAGGGACGATCCCAGATTGTACCACGCGAATGGATTTTGCGGGTTGGTACGCGCTTCGGTTTGGGCTACCTGGGCGGCATTCTCAGCCGCCCAGATGGGGTCGACCCAATTACCCAGAATGCCGCGCACTTTATTTTCATCGTCTTGGGAGTATACGGCTATGAAGGTTCGATTGAAGTTTTCCCAATCTTTATCAAACGTATCATAAGGCCTCGGCATTCCCGCGCCATTTTCGCCAGTTCCAAGATAACTGTCATAGATGTAAATCGTAGAGAGCGAATCATCGTATCCGACAACAGTTTGATAATGTCCCAGCCAGCTTGACCCTTCATACATGTATCCAGTTTCAATTAACACCGGAATTTTATTGGCGATGAATGCCTTCAGGAGATTGATTGTGCCACCCATGCGTGTGAGCGCCCGCACACCGGTATTCTCATTCACAAACGACACAATTTCGCTGGGATTGACGTTTTTATCTTCTTTGTCAGGCCGCAAATACGATTGAGCGACTTCTTGGCCTTGCTTCCATCCATAATAACTGAGCGCCATGGTGATATTCGCTGGCCCACAGTTGTTCCAGGTCTGTTTGACAACGGTGAATCCGTACAGTCGCGCTGACGGGGGCGGTTGAGCGGCGCTGCTGACCGACACGTTTTGTGTCGTATCGCTTGCCACAGCCGCTTCGGTAGCGTCTGGTGTGGGTGTCAGCGTCGGGGTAGGGCTAGCTTCTGTGGTGGGCAGGGCTGTTGCGCTGGCTTGAACTGGAATCGCCGCCGGGAGTGCTGCCGTCGGCACTGGCGTGTTTAGGGTTAAAGGTGCTTGCAAAAGCTGGTCGGCTGAAATATCGCTCTGCTCTCCGGGGATAGGCGTCGGCAGTGAACTATCCGGCGCGGGCAGGGGTGGATCAAATGTTTTCATGAACGGTAAATAGAATTTAGCCGTTTCACGCTGCCCCGGTGCGAGTGAATTCCGGTAAATCACAATAAACGCCGCTCCACCGATAAGCCACGCCGCTACCAGTGCAATCACCACAATCGGAGCCATGCGTCGAGGCAGTCGCTTACGGAAGACGATTGCGCCGACAACGCCCACCAGCGTAACGCCAATCGCCAGCTTAATAACACTATCAAACAGCGAACTCAGCCCAGCTTTGCTCTGCATAAACAGAATAAATCCAATGCCACCTGCGATGAACAATACGAATAGACCGACAACGATCCATAACAATAAACGGGGCGGTGGACTGAGTTCGTCCTCATCCTGTACCCGTATAAAATGTGTATTTTCTTGATTACTCATATCATGTCTCCACACCAATTTGGGGTGAACTGTGTTTTATACCACGAACCCCGCCTACACGACCTTAATTCATCATGAGAAAGACCGTGTAAGATTACGATGGATGCGCCATTTTTGTCCATTGTGACACGAAACAGTGACATTTCACTGGCGCTTAACCGGCGGTTGCCCACCGAAACGCGGATTATATCATACCCTGTTCATGCCTATCCGGCGCGGTTAGAATGTTTAAATACATTTCGGAAGGATACATTACATGGATGAACGTTGGAATGTCGAATTGCATAGTCATACGCTCTGGTCAAAAGATTGTATTGTGCCTTTTGACCGGATTATAAGACTCTGCCAGGAGCGCGGCGTAGATCGGATTGCGATTACCGATCACAACACGGCGGAGGGCGCGCTTGCCATGCAAAAACTGGCCCCCGATTTGGTGATCGTAGGCGAGGAAATTATGACTCCCCAGGGTGAAATCCTGGCCTATTTTATGACTGAGAGCATTCCGGCGGGGCTTTCACCGGAGGAAACCATTCTCCGTCTGCGCGATCAGGGTGCGTTCATAAGCGTTTCACATCCCTTTGACCGTCTCCGCAAAGGAGCATGGCAGGAAGCTGACTTGCTTCGCATCATTGATAAAGTCGATGCCATTGAAATCTTTAATGCTCGTTGTTTATTCCCGTCGGATAATGATCGTGCGGTGGCTTTTGCCCAGCAGCATAACGTTTTGGGTACAACGGGTTCCGATGCTCACAGTGCCCCGGAATACGGTCGCGCAATGACTCGTCTCCAACCTTTTGAGGGAGCCTCTGATTTCCTGGCTGCTCTGCGGCAGGCTGAATTTATCAAACGCCTGAGTCCGGCTTACGTGCATCTGAACAGCACAACTGCCAAATGGTCGAAAAAATTGGGTTTGCGTCCCCGCCTCTGGATAGGCGGATAGTTCAAAGTAATGGGTTTTTGCCCTGTAAAACTCGAATTTTTATTTGGTCAGTGCGTCTCGCGATGCTGCCAATATAGTCCCACCGATATCGGCTGCTAAACCGGGATCATTGCTATCCTCAATCACCACCGCAATGGCGATTCCCTGTCGCCCTCCCAAAGTCGCAAAACCCACGAACCATGCTTGAGTCCTCGTGCCTGAATACGCCAGTGTTGCGTGTCCACCAATGTCTATGCCTGCGCGTCCAGCATTTTGTGCCGCGCCATCCGCGACAGCTAACCGCATCATGTCCTGTAGTTGGCGCGCAGTAGTTGCCGTCGTAAGCGGCGTGGATGGATGCAGTGTCGTATCATCAATCCAGTCTTCAGAATAGGGCTGTCTTGTGTCCAGAAGCGTATACGGCTGCGGCGCATTCCCATCGTTCACAATTGCTGCTGTAACCATTGCCATTTCCAGTGGTGTTATCGTCAATTGTCCTTGACCTAATGCGCTTTTCACTAAGGTGTCTGGGAGCACATTTCCGTTTGTTGGGGTAGCACCGATAGCACTAGGCGGTTGGACAATGTACCCTGGTAAGTTGGTCGGGTTGTCGAGATGGAAGGTGTGGAAAATCGCGTCAATGCCGTCAACGCCCAGGTTGTTTGCCAATTGCGAGAAGGGATACGGGCAGCCAAAAATATACGCTTCCCGCAAAGTGAGGGCTTTAGGTGGCAGGACTGCGGCGCAGTGCAGTTCGACATTGGCAACTGAGACCGGTTGGGTAGCATATTCAATCGGCGTATCAAGCGATGATCCCGTTAACATCGCTGCGGCGATCAGCGGCGTCTGTAATGTACCCCCCGGTTGATAGCTCCCTTGTAATGCACGATTAAAGAATGGATTTCCCGGTGCTTCAATCAATTTTTCCCAATCCACATCCAGCGTATTCGGGTCGAATGTCGGCAAGCTCGCCATGCCCAACACTTCCCCGCTTGGAACGGATAACACGACCGCAGCGCCTTGATGCCCCGCCATCGCTTTGTCGAGTGCTTGTTGAATTGTGAGGTCAAAAGTTAGCCGGATGTCTGATCCTTGACGCGGGCGATGCAGCAAATCATTGGACAAGTATGCGCTCAGATCGCGAGGAAGATTATCGCCTTTTAAGATTGCATCGTAGGCAGCTTCAGCGCCGCTTGCGCCATAGCGAAAGCTGAAATATCCGAGTGCGCTGTACATTTCCGGATACAAATATTGGCGTATCAACGCGCTGTTCGCATCCAGGCTAGAGTCAACCAGCACTTGTCCATTACGGTCAAGGATGCTGCCGCGCCGGATGCTAGCTTCGACCTCAACCTGTCGCGGATTGTCTTGCCGGGTCAGGATGGTTTCAGCACCGGTGATTGCCCAATAAGTGGCTGCTGCTGCCACAACGAAAAGGATCGCCAGAAATCCGATGACCAGTCGATTAATTTCGCGTGCGAACTGCATCGTAGGGTTCCAGCGCCGACAATCGTAATAAAAGGCCGATGATGATAAAGCTCACCAGCAGCGAACTGCCTCCGTAACTCAGAAAAGGGAGTGTGACGCCGGTCAAAGGCACAAGTTTGAGAACCCCCGCCATAATCAACAGGCTTTGTGTGGCAATTAACATACTCAATCCAACCGTCAGCAGTGCCAGGAAGGGACGCTTCTGCTGACGTAATGCGGTGCGCATCCCGCGCGTGACCAAGATAGCGATGCACACGACCACCGTGATCACGCCCATCAACCCCCACTCTTCGGCGAGGGCTGCGAACACAAAATCCGAGTGGACGACAGGGATATAAGTGGGTGAACCCTGTCCAATCCCTTGACCGAAAATGCCGCCTGCCGCGAATGCCAGCAGGCTTTGTACGATCTGAAAAGCCCGTCCATCCGCTTCCGGCCAGGGGTTGAGCCAGATGTCGATACGTAGGCGGACAACATCAAATTCTCGATATGCGACTAATGCTGCAATCGCAATCAAAATTGCGCCGCTGACGAGAATTAAGTTATATCCGCTTGCCACATACAACAGAACCAAAAATACCATAAAGAACAGAATCGCCGTTCCCAGGTCACGCTGCCAGACCAGAATCATGACTGAGATTCCCCACATAAGCAGGATTGGGCCGAGCACGCGCGGCGAGAAGGGTAGGCCGCGGTGTCCTGTCTCTAACCCCTCAGCACGCATGGACGGGTAATTTTCGGCCAGATAACTTGCCAGGAAAGCCACGAGTATGATTTTCAGCGCTTCAGACGGTTGGAAAAATATGTTGCCGATTCCCAACCACAATTGCGGTGCATTCGTTTGCCCGTATGGGTCAGATGGGTTGCGTCCCAGGACGATGGTTGCCAGCAGCAGCAGCAGGCCAAAGACTAGCAAAATGTAACGGTAATTCCGCAGCCATCGGATCGGCCCCGGCAGCAGCGCGACGACGAGCATCGCTGCCAGCGAAACGACCAACCATACTGTCTGCCGGTCTGCGAAATTGGGTGCGAGGCGGTCAATCATGACCAACCCCCAACCACTCAAAAACATAGTAACAGGGAACAGCAGTGGATCCCGCCCCGGAAGATAGCGGTCAATCAGAAAGCTGCCTGCTGCTGCGCAAATCATCCAGATGACTAGATGCAGCCAATCCGTTATTCGGACATCCCCTTTGACGATCACTAGGCCCAGAAAATTGACGAACAAAAATGCCGCGCTGATCCCCAATAGCACCCGTTCGATGCGGCGAATTCTGGAAGTGTCGCCTGGATGTAGCTCAACCGGAATTGTATCTAGTGCCACGAATTATCCTTGAAAAATCCGACCAACAATGGGTTTCAATTTTTCCAGTACCGCTTGCGGGATCGCATTGTGTTCAGTCATGATGGCGTTGTCCAGTGCTTTATGGCAAGTACAGTCGACATGTTCATCCAAGTTTTCGATAGCTGCTGCGAGGGCTGCCTGTGCAATTTCGACATTTTGGCGTAAAGTCGCGATCACTTTTTCAACAGTGACCGGTTCTTCGCTCACGTGCCAGACATCATAATCCGTAACATGTGCCATTGTCGCATACGCAATTTCGGCTTCCCGTGCTAGAAATGCTTCGGGTGCAGTGGTCATACCAATCAGGCTGCACCCGAACTGCCGAAAAATTTTGCTTTCGCCGCGAGTTGCGAAGCGCGGCCCTTCCTCAATCAAAAAAGTTCCGCCTCTATGTACAGTGCCTCCGACCCGAATGACGGCGCGATACAATGCCTCATTGAGTTCAGGGCAGAAAGGATCGGCAACCGATACGTGCGCGACTAAGCCATCGCCAAAAAAGCTTCGATCGCGAAGATTGGTATAGTCAAAAATCTGGTCAGGGATCACAATATGGCCGGGTGCATAATCCTCGCGCAGTGACCCGCAGGCATTAACTGCTAGAATATATTTCACACCCAACATTTTGAGTGCGTAAATATTGGCGCGATAGGGAACGCTGGTTGGGATGTGGATATGCCCAACGCCGTGTCTTGGCAGAAATGCAACTCGTTTGCCGCGTAATGTTCCGACTATAATATCCCCGCTTGGCTGGCCGAAGGGGGTGGGGATAACATGCGTCACTTTATCCGTGATTTCGGGCATTTTATATAACCCCGACCCGCCGATTACAGCGATACTGACATTTTCGACCATCAATCTTTATGCTCCTGCCTGCATCTCAAAATTATCTAGGATGATTTCAATCAGCTTGGTTCACAATTCCAATTCCAGCCGAAATTTCATTTTCCCAATACTGATAATGTCGCCGTGCGTAATAACCATAGCCTCAGTGATGGGTAAGTCATTAAGTAGTGTACCGTTCCTGCTTTTGCGATCTTCAATCCACCATTGGCCGTTCCGCATAGCCACCAGGGCATGTTCACTGCTGGCAAAAGTGTCATTGATAGGAATGGTATTGGTTGGTGAGCGCCCCAGACTAGTAAGCGGAAGTAACGGGAAAGTCTCGCCCGTCAGCATCAATTTTCCATCAATCTCCCGCAGCACCACGAGCTGCCCATAGCTGCGCCGCCGTGATTCAACCTGAACTGACATGCTGCGATATTCTCGCCAGATAATCACGAACAGCGTAAACAGCAGCCCGATGAGTAACAAGCTGGAAATAATGCGCAGGAGCAACAGTAGGAAATCAATAGTCACAATACAACTTACTCTGTGGGATCAGGCGGAAGTGGATCATACACGCCTGTTTGCGTTTCGTTGAGGGAATGATCTTCCATGTAAACCAGCCGCGTTGTCCCGATACAAATGACATCACCGTTTTGGAGTGTGTGTTCTTTAACCAGAACATCATTGACGCTAGTCCCACCGTGACTCTGCGTATCAAACAGCATATAACGTCCAAATCGGAGTCGAAGCTGTAAATGATGGCGCGAAACCGCCGGATCATCAATGACAATTTGGTTCTCACGGCTTCGTCCGATGTTGATGACCTCGCGCCCTAACGGGACTGCAACCGTACCATGCATAAGTAATTGTGGATTTTGAGGCGTATTCTGAGGTTCTGAGACAGGAGCGTCCACCCGTTGCATGACGGCTGTCGTGCTGTGTTTTTTCTGTGTGTGGCGCGCTTTGACGATCACAGCATTAGTGTTCAGTTCATCGTTTGCCAGAATATCGACAATGGGTAAATTGATCAGACGGTATCCCGCGTTACTTGCCAGTTCGACAATGTGTTCGCTCAAGCGTTGTGACAAAAGCGACTGCCGCTCAATCAGTTGGAGACGAACTTGAGAATGCAAATATATAGTGTAATGATCCGGAGCCAGCATCCGCGAATCACCATTGTTTTGGCTTTCGGCGCTATCTTCCATTGCGCGTGCTAGTTGCAAGGCAATATCCTGAGCGCGTATTTTCTTGCCGAACAACTGGCTGAAAGTGCCTTCAACCAATCGCTCAAGCTGGGCTTCGAGTCGTGCGATATGTTGATCGTTCATGCACGGCATTATAGCTTACGCAGGGGGCAGGCCACAATGAGAGCTTCCTGAATACAGGTCAGTTATAAAATAGGGACAAGCAATAAAGCTTGTCCCTAAATGCACTTTAACTGGTTGCCTGACCGAACGGTGATGCGGGGTCTGTTGGTACGTAGTTGACCCAAATATCAAAGGTTTTGGTCTGGTCTGCTTTTGATGTTTTCAGATCATCGAGCCATGATTTGAATTCATTTTCTTTGGCAGTTTCAATTTGGTCTTTGCTCAGATCACGGTCTTCCCGCGCGCGCACTTGAATGACATGGTAGCCAAATTCACTTTTGACTGGCCCGACAACAGCGCCAATCTCAGCCGTTGAAGCCGCATCCGCGAACGGTTTCACGAATTGGCTCACGGGCGTCCATCCCAATTCGCCTCCCTTTGCGCCCGATCCGGTATCCGTTGAGACTGCTTTCGCCAGATCAGCGAATGACTCGCCACCGTTCAAAGCGTCCACAATATCTTTGGCTTCATCCTCAGTTGCGACCAGGATGTGACGCGCATCCACAAATGTTCCTGTTGTGGTGACATCCGTCGCAATCGAATCGCGTAGGGCTTTGCGCAGGGCCAACGATTCAAAATAGGTATTGATTTCGCCGTCGCTCATCCCGGTTTCACTGCGAAGTTGGGTATAGAAATCAGCCTTGTTCTTGGTGAATTGGTCAGCTTGCTCCGTAGAATTTAACGTCGCCGCTGGAGGAATGGTTGCTTGAGGCGTGAGTGTGGCCGTCGCCGTTAATTCCGGTGTAGGTGTAATCGTAGGCGTCGGGGAAGGCGTCGGCGAAACAAACGGTGTCGGAGTCGGGCTTGGTTCAACCGTTGCGGTAGTCTCGGCGGTTGATTCCGGTGTTGCTTCCGCTGCTGCAATGGCCGCCGGATCATAGCCAAAGAATTGATTAATTTGTTCCTGGATTTGATCCTGCGTGGCGGTGATGCCTTTTTCGGCTGCGGCTTGCCGGATCAACTCATCTTCAATCATGTCATTGACGACAGTGAGACCCATCTTATCCGGGATTTGCAGTTCGTTGTAATAAGTGTTGAACGGCTCTTGCTGCTGAAGTTGCTGCCCGATTTGATCGTCAGGATAACCAAATTGGCGATAAAAATTTACGAAGCTAGTGATGCGCTGGATGCGTAAGACCCGCTCTAACCGGACACGCTTCTCGAATTGGGTCACGGTGATATTTTGACCATTCACCGACGCAACCGCTTGATTGGGGGTGATAACCTGGTCAACGATGATCGCTGCCGCCAGAATAATGACGATCACGGCCACCGCAATCCCGGTCCCCAGGATTACGTAACGCTGTATTTCGGCTTCACGTTCAGCGCGTGAGCGGTATTCTTGTCGTTTGCTGGGGCGCGGTTTGGGTACTACAGGTGTTGAGGAAGCCTCTTCAGTTGGCTTTGTCTCGCCCTCTTTAGGTAACCCGGTGGTTTGTTCGCGCTTGCTCATAAAAATCTTTGCTCCTCAACATAAAATAGGGCATGTAACCATGCCCTACGTGTGTTCTCCGGCGTAAATCGAATACGTGAACATCGCATTCATGGCCGGGATGCTAACTAATCGCCTGAGATGATGAACGGAAGCAGCGCCAGGTGGCGTGCGCGCTTGATTTCACGAGCCAGTTCACGTTGGCAGCGGGCGCAGTTGCCCGTTTGTCGGCGTGGCTTGATTTTGCCAGTTTCGTTGACATAGCGTTTCAGAGTTTCGTATTCTTTGTAATCGAAACACTTGCCTTCCGGGCAGTATACGCTGTGACGATTACGTCCCATTCGCTGCTTGCGAAATGAGCGTCGTCCTCCATCATCGGAATCGTCAGACATGCCGCGAGGGTCTTCGTCGTCACCGCCATCGTCATTGTCTGATGGTCTCTTGCGATAGTCGGAATCGTTTGGCACAATTGTCTCCTGTTAATGCTTAAAATGCGTAATCACCATTGTCGCCGTCGTCTTCCACATAATCGATATCGGCGGAATGTGGGTCACGGCGTCGGTCTCCCAACAAAATCATTTCATTGGCGACCAATTCAGTTCGGAAATGCTTTTTGCCAGTTTCGTCTTCCCAGCCGCGTGTTTGCAAGCGGCCTTCGACGTAAACCTGTTGATTTTTGGTGAGGTGGGATTTGCAAATCTCGGCCAGGTTGCCCCAGGCAACGACATTAAACCACTCAGTTTCTTCACGGCGTTCCCCTTCCGCAGATGTCCAACTGCGGCTGGTTGCCACGCTGAAACTCGTCACAGGCCGTCCGCTGGGCGTGTAGCGCATTTCCGGGTCTCTTCCCAAGATGCCGATAATCATGACCTTGTTTAGCCCGCGTCCCATCCTGCCCCCTCTTCAAAAATTCAATAATTTATTGTCCTTGCTTCCACCTAATTGCCGGGGCGGATGAGCAGGTATCGCAGCAGGTCTGGTGAGAGCTTCATATTGCGCTCTAGTTCCGACAGATTTTGCGGGTCAATTTCGGCATTCATCAGGACGTAAAATCCGTCGCGCTGTTTGTCGATTTCGTAAGCCAGTTTACGGCGTCCCCAGCGGTCAATCTTGGTGACTTGTCCCAGGCTGTTGGCTTCCACCCATGCCTGTACCTGAGTGATGGCATTGTTAATGCTTTCCTCATTGGGGTCGTTGCGAACGATAAAAGTTAGCTCGTATGCGTGTCTCATAGGGAATATATAATCTCCTTTCCCCGGGTTTGCTCCACCTGAACGCGAGTGCATCATGTGGGGCGGAAAGACCCCAATCAATGGATTGGGGGATGTTTGTAGGCGGAATAGTACCTTACTCAGGCGGATTTCGCAACGGTGGATTCATGCACATCAAATGTCAGCCGTGAACTTGCCAGTGCTAACGCTACCACTAACCAGAAAATTGTAATCGAGGCTTGAAAATCGAGTCGGAAAAAATAAAGGTCGGCGGTGGCGTTAATCAGGGCGGTTAGCAAAGCGGCATGATACCCCAAATGGATTGACTCCAATTCGGGGATCGTGGCCGAATAGCGCCTTGCCCGCCAGCCGTACACAAAAATAGAGATAATGGCTACAGCGTAGATACCAACGCCAACCAGACCAATCTGGTTCGCCATAATCAGGTACATGCTGGCAACATCCGTATAGAGGTTGATTTGCGGCGTTCCCGTAAAACCCACCCCAAAGACCGGGTATTGGCTGATAAGTTTAAAGGAATCGCCGTACTCGCCTAATCGCATTTGTGTTGCCAGGTCAGACCCCGTAAACGCTTGCCCAAAACGCTCTATATAACTGCGGGTCTGCGGCAGTAAAAGCAGCAAACATGCTCCGAGCAGAATCATGGGTACAAAACGCCGGTAGCCTTTAAAGGTTGCGATAAAACCGACACCAATACCGAACGCCAGCATCGAGGCGCGCGAAAATGTCAGGATTAGTGCCAATGTAACCAATCCCAGTACACCCAGGATAATCCATCGGTAGCGAATGATGGGTTTGCGCGCGAAAACTTGCGGCGCGATCATTGCTGCCGACACCGCCAGAATGCCTCCCAGGGCGTTCGGATCTACCCAGGTTCCAATCGCCCGTTCGGAAAGCGCTGGATTATCCTCGACGTAACGGATCACACCGCCGTTGGGATAACCAATGCGCGCGAGGCGCACTAAGGTTCGTTCGGCGGTGTCGTCGGGCATCACATACAAAATCAACGTGATGATGGCCTGTAAGGTGATGGCAATCATCACGACTTGCACCAATCGTCGTAAGGCTTGCGGTTCACGTAGCAAATCGACCAGGATAAACACCATGCCGATACTCAACAGGGTTTCTGCAAACTGGCGGATGTCTGCTGATTTGGGCAGTGCAAAGCGCAGCCCTAATGCAAATGCCAGAATGAGCCACAACATATACAATGCGATGAGTGCATGAACCGGTGTGAGTCGTATCTGCTGTCGGCGTCCGGTCATCCATTGGAATAAATACACGATCAGAAATGCGCCCATTGCCACATCAATGAAAGTGGGGGTGATGGCAATCTTAAACGGCAGCGTGCCGAATGGCAGCAGAGTTGCGACGAATATCACACCGTATAAAGCCGCTGAGGTATTCGAAAGGACGTATAACCCTGCCAACAATCCCAGGATCGCGCCAAAGGTGATGACCGGGCCAGCGATTGCCAGCATCAGCGCAACGATACCTCCAACCAATCCAATAACGACCCCGATCAACGCTCCATAGGTACGTCGATCCAGTCGTGTAATCCAATTCTGTAATGCGTTACTGTCCTGCATGGCTTCTCCTGCGAATCAGAAGCACGATTCCGAATAACCCCAGCGCGCCCCAGGTGATGATGCTCAAGATCGCCCCAATATGATAACTGATTGGGTCAAATACCAATCGCACGGTATGCTCACCAGCCGGGACGACCACCGCTTGTAATGCGCCATACGCCCTCAAAATATCGCTCGTTTGTCCATCCACAGTCGCACGCCAACCAGGATAATCCACGTTGGCAATCGATAAAATGCCCTCGCTCGATGTGCTTACATCAATCGTGAACGACTCCGGTTTAAAGTCTTTGACCGTAGCCGTCGCATCTGATGCGCCGTTATTTGCGATGGCTTGATCGGGTGCTTTCTGCAAAATGATGGTGTGACGCGGGTCAAAATTAGAGTCTGCGAGAATCGCGCGGGCGGATTCGTCGTTGTCCGCCACCGTGATTTTATACAGCATTTGTGCGAATGGGCGCGGATCGCTCAAGAGGTGCATGTTCACTGCCCCGTAGCGATCATCACCTTTAGCGATAATCGTGCTCGCAACTGGCAGTTTAGCCCAATCCGTATACACATAGCGCACTGCGAATAGTTCCCACGCGCGTGGGTTGATGAGTCCATTTTCGATAATCGCATGGGCGCTGTCCAGGAACAAGGGGCTGATTCCGCGTATATCGTCCAGGTCGTAAAAAGTGCCGTAATTATCGTTTAGTGCTCGATAACCATCCACTCGGAAAGGAATGTTTTTGTCCGCGACGGCTTGCGCGACCAGCGGCGGCGGACTGAACGAAAGCTGTTGTTCTGGGGGTACAGAGTCGTAATTGGTTTCCGTATCCATATTGACCGTGAACAGTTCGAAGACAATCAATCCCAGCAGCAGCCAGTGATAAAAAACCGTCTGCGGATTTTTCATCATCAGCCACACGATGACCAGCGTTCCGGCTGCAATCGCCACGCTCAGAAAGACTGTGCTGAAAGTGTTATTCAGCAAATCGTGATTGTTCAGCCACTCATTGAAGACCAGGACAAGCGCACCGCTGCACAAGCCTGTCAGTGTAATCAATGCCCGTCGGATATTGCGCGTCGCCAGCGGCCATTGTTCGCTGTCCCAACTGGCGAGATGTACCGCGCCCAATCCAGCTAAAATTGCCAAAATATTGGCAACCAGATAGGCTGCCCGTTCTTGTCCCCTGAAGAAGCGTAAACCGGGCAGGATATTGTAGAGCAGGGCGAAAAGCGGGCTGTTCGCGCCAAAACTCACTACCAGTGCAACCAGCGCTGCAATTCCCCAGAAAATGGCTCCCGGCAGTCGTCGCCATACCGCGATAATCGCCAGCGCCAATCCTGGAATCCCGACATATAGTGGCGACCACTGGCTGGTTATATTTGGGAAAAGAAACTGAATAATATCGCGGAATGGGAAGCCGTTGCCCTTTGCATCGAACCCGAATTCTGTCCGGCTGGTTCGCAGCAAATATTCAAACCCTGGCAATAGTTGTACCGCCGCCATCCCACCGCTGATCGTCCCAAACAAAACCGTCCCGGCTGCGAATATTTTCCACGAATAATGTTTCTCATAGGCGCGATACGCAAAATAAGCGATCAATAGGTAGGTCAGGAAAAAACTGCTTTGCGGGTGTCCCGCCATCCATGATAGACCGAGCACGAATCCTGTCATGACCAGCCATGTCCAACGTGGCGTTTCTTTGCGCGTTGCTTCATAAACGCCCAATACCGCCAGCGGCAGCCATATCCCCGCTTCCAACAACGCCAATTGCAGCGGTGCATATGAAGTCAAAAATCCGCCGTAACTGGCAATGACTGCCGCCACCAACGCCCCGAAAATACTGCCCACTTTGCTGAGTGTCATCCGCCGCACCAGCAGATACATCAGCAGCGAGTACAACAATACATGCGCTGTCATTTCGAGTTCCAGCGCGTGATACGTCCAGCCGCCCGATAATTTGCTCAACCCAATTGTGACCAGTCGTGGCGGATAGAACACTGCTGCCTGAGTATCTGCCAGGAAGGGAAGTCCACCGTTATTATACGGGTTCCAGAGCGGCACTTCGCCCGCCGTCAATCGTTCATATTGATATGCGCCGAACGCCACAAACTGCCCGGAAAAATCACCTTTTTTCAGCGAAGTCTGATCTTCTTGGATCGGTGTGAACAAACGCCAGAAAAACAACGACCACAGCGCAATCAGGAATAAAATCGCCAGTACATCCGGCGTAAAAAAACGTCGCAATTTCATGGTTGAGTATCCGCCGCTACTACGCGTACCCGGCTCAAATTCAGATAATTATCCGCCATCCCGCCGTCCGGTGTGACAATCCGCAGCCGAGGAAATGAACCGTCTTCCGCCTGTAAATACCACCCGATTTCCGTTTCATAAATTCCTGGCGGTGTATTCGGATTGACCTTCAGTGTATGCACATCCTTGATGATCTCGCCCGAATTCCAGGTTGTTGTCGGCGCGTTCCAATCGACGGGCATCCCATCCGATGCGGCATATTTCGTCAGCGTTTTGGGATCAAGAATGTTCGCGAAAATTTTGTAATCCTGCTCGATTTTTTGCAACGCCCGCCAATACAAGGTGAGTTGTACAGTATCACCTGCCACCGGACTCAGGTCAGTCATTTCGTAACCCACCAGTTCAATCTGGTTATCGAAATTGATCCGAATCGGGTTTGGAACGCCCAAGTTTTCCGGGTCTGTGCGTGGCTGCAAATCAACCTGTCCAATTGTGAGCATTTCTGAACCATCTGCCAACTTCATCCGTTCGCCCGTCTGTAAATCATACCAGCCGATCTCAATATCCAGCTTAGTCGGCGCATAGGCCGTCGCGGGAATCCAGATTGATACATCATTGTCCCATGTATAGTCACTCGCTAAATCCGATGTCGCAAGTTTGCCTTCGCCCGGATATACATCCCGCTGGCTGACAATCACACCGTCCGGCGTGACCAGATGGATGAACAAACTCCAATCGCGATCAAGAGGTTGGGTAATTTCAAGTGTGCTGTTGATATTGACGTAGCCTTCGGGCTGTACAACTTTGGTCAAAACATCACTTTTAATAATGCCGATGGAACCGCTTGATGGTGCTGCAAATGTATAAACATCAACAGCTTGAGTTTCAATTGAGGCTGGCAGCGCATACATGGGCGCAATTACCAGGAGGGGTGTCAGCGCGGCGACAACTCCAAAATAGCCTGTCACTCCCATCAAGACCCACGCTTGTAATTTTTTCGGCAGCCACCACACCAATCCTACCGCCATCCACATCGAAATTGCCGACAGCGCCCCAAAAACCAGTCGTCCTTGTGATGCAGGTGTTTCTGCCGTCCAGCGCAAATAAGACACGAATGTCACCACCGGCCAGATAATCGTCACCAACGCGGGCAGCCATTGAAACCCTCTGCTATTCGTAGAGATAAGGCTTGCCTTGTCCGCTTTCTGCACAATTCTGTAGACGATAAATCCAATCGCGCCAACCAACCCCACCACGCCGATTACATTGAAAATCAGATAAACCCAATCCGGCAGTGGCACATTGACCCCACCGAAAAATCCCCAATAAGCTTGGGTGAAACTGTTTCGCTCGCTCCACAATTGGGGCAGGTTGGCATACACCGCCCGCCGTCCGACCATCTCTAGGAACATATTGAGTCCGGTTGGGTCGCCGTAATCCTGTGCATTTCGTAGATACCACCATCCAGCAATAACGACGGTTAATCCGCCTGAAATCACCCCGCCGATGACCAATGGCCGCCAATCACGCTGCCGGATGCTCACGATCAGCAGCGCCAACCCCACCAGCGGAATCAAAAATCCGATGTTTAACTTTGCCAGCAGTCCCGCCCCGGTCACAATTCCGATGAAAACATAACTCAGATAGGGGCGATACTTTGCCTCGTCTGTATTACTCGATTTTGATTTGACGAGATGCACGATCAACAGCGTCAGCAAATTGCCTAGCAAATTCGATAAATTGTCGTTGTTGACCGATCCGCTGATGAACAAAAACATCGGCAAAAAAGCATTCAATGCTGCTGCACCCAACGCGACCAGCGGCCATTCCGGGAATATCGCCCGCGCCAATTGATACGTGACCAGCACTGTTCCCAGCCCTAACAGAATCGAGAGAAACCGGATGATGTGGACGGCTAATGTAGTTCCATGCCAGGGGAATGACTCCGCTTTCTGACGGTGAACAATCATATTGGCGTTGCCATCCGGACGGATAATCCCAATATCCGCGTGGGGATTGATCCGCCGCACGCTGTCCATATCCGACGTATCAATCCCGCTCGTCAGAAACGTCGCCATCATGTAATACAATGGTGGTTGGCTGCCTTCTTGTCGCCAGGGGCCGGGATTCGTCGGGTCTTGTGGCGGGGGCGATAAATTGTGATCTGCCAGAAACTTGACCATCGGATAATGCCATAGCTCGTCCGACGCTTCAAAAATCGGCGTGATGATGCTGTAAATACTCGCCAGAATCACATATGCGGCCAGGATTAAATAGAGAATTCGCCGCTGCTGAATCATGCTGGCGTGCTTCCTGCAAAGACCCAGCGAAAATAATTGATCGTCGCCGCCGCGATAGCTGACCAATCAAATGTGTGTGCTAGTTCTGACGCGCCTTTTTGCAATTTTCCCCGCAGCTTATGCGACTCATAAACCTGTTGTATCGCCTCAGTCAGCGCCGCGTCATCGCCCGGTTTGACCATCAGCATATTGTCGCCGTTTTGAAATGCTGGAATGGCGACTTGGGGTGTCGTTGTGATAATCGCGCAGCCGTATCGAATCGCTGCCATTAAACTGCCGCGCCGGTACGATGCACCATCCGCGAACGGCAGCACAACCGCGTCGCTGGCTGTCAGATAGGCGCTCACTTGCGCGTCGTCCAGAAAGCCTGTTTGCTGCACGAAGATGACTAAACCCAGCCTTTTGATTTGCTGGTTAATTTCGTCCATAAAAGCTGCATTCGTTGGGTCGCTGGTTCCCGCCCCGCCGCCGATCATCAACAGCCTTGCCGGAACACGGTCTTTGCGGAGTTTTGCGAAACTCTCCAAGAGCGTTTCCAGTCCTTTGCTCCGGTTGAACAATCCAAAATAGGCCAGCAAGAATTCTCTATCCTGTGCGCCAGCTTTTTCCCGCCATACTTGTGCATCAAAATTCTTGGACACGCTTTTTAAAATATTGCTGCCAATCGGGATTAGCGTCACCTTCGCTAAATGTTTCAGTTGGAGTTGATCCTCGTGATTGGTGACAATTACCCCTTTTGATGCGGTTGCCAAACGCATCACGATCCACTGACGCAGCTTTCCAGCCTTTGGAAATAAATAGGGGAAGCGTAAATCGTGGAACGTTGTCACGATTGGAATATTCCGCAGGATGTCCGGCATAAAATGAATCCAGGGCGACATCCCGAATGCTGCCGTCTGGAATTGGAGGTTAACGATGTCTAGCTGTTCCAGGTTTGCCCATACTTGTATCGCGCGTAGGCTGTTGAAACCCCATTTGCGCACACTATTGTATACTGTAATATTCTGATCTGTATTTTGCGCTGCATAGCTGCTGAATACCGATACATAATGACCCTGTTGCGTCAATTCGCGCGCCAGAATTTGGCAATATGCGCCCACGCCGCCCACCATCGGCGGATATTCGCCGGTCACAATTCCAATTCGCATTTAACTAATCCTCAACCCAGATCGCAGCACTTCCCAGTAAGATCGGATACGTTCTCGCCGCAGCGCGCGTTTTTGACCCAGCAGTCCCTTTGTGCCTTCCAAAAAAATCTGCCAGACATAATTGAGCAGCAGGAAGATACGCAGACTTTGTGCTGCGACCCAACCATAATTTTTGCGAAAATAGCGCAGTTTACTTTGATGGAAATAAATATGCTTGCGTGAGGCGATTTGGTCGGTGCTTTTCCCGCCATGGTGGATAATTTGCGCTGTCCCGACATAAACCACGCGCCAACCTGCATCTTTCGTGCGTTTGCACCAATCCAGTTCTTCCGAGAACATGAAGAATCCCTCATCTAGCCCACCGATTTGCTCGTAAACACTGTGCCGCGCCATTAATGCTGATCCCTGCACCCAATCCACATCGCCGATAGATTGATCGTCCACGTCCGCCGCGAAATACCAATCCATCAGCGATTTCGGCGCGTAGTCTTGCAGCCATGTGCTTTCGAAAAACCCGGTAGCCATTGTCGGGAAGCGTCGTTTGGTCGATTGTGTGGTTCGATCCGTGTTTAGCGTGTGCGGCCCGACGACGCCAACATCCGGGTGTTCATCCAGATACGTCACCATCGTCGCCAGCGCATCGCCGATAATCTCTGTGTCGGGGTTGAGCAGCAATACGTGCCTCCCGTTGCTGGCCTTCAAACCGATATTGTTACATTTCACGAAGCCCAGATTTTCAGTTTGTGCCAGCAATCTGACTTGCGGATATTCGGCGCGAATCATCGCTGCGCTTGCATCGCTGCTGGCTGAATCGACCACGATAATTTCAAGCATCAGCTTTGTCGGCGCGTCCAGGATGCTGTCCAGGCACGCTCGCAGCAAATCCATCACGTTCCAGCTCACGATGATAATCGACAAGTCCATCAAGCAATTCCATCCTTAACGCTCAAAGCCGCGAGATTATAGCAGAATTTACGATAAACCAGCGATTGGGTAACACTTCGATAACACATTTTCTCGATCATAAGGGTAATCACAAATCGTTGAAAGGATCAATTTCACCATGAATATTCGAAAAATACTGCCGGTCATCGCTATGCTCGGCCTGCTCATGCTCACAGTCTTTGCCGTCGGCGCGCAGGACGCCACCGCTCAACTCCAACCCGCATCCGCAGGCCAGGTAGGGCCGATTCGCACGGTCATCAATATCGTGTCCGATGAAACCGGTCTCGAAACGCAGGACATTTTGGGGCAGTTGCGTGAGGGCATGACCCTTGCCGACATCATTACAGCCAACGGCGGCGATGTGGATCAGGTGATTACCGATTCGGTTTCCAAACTCACTGACCAGATCAATCAGGCTGTAACTGATGGCAAAATGACGCAGGATCGCGCTGATCGTCTGCTCGCTAATTTGCAGGATGTGGTGACTCGTGGCGTAAACGGCGAGTTATTCCCCAATCGCCTGGATCGCGGCGCGCAGCGGAATGCGTCCAATCGCATTTTGGTGCAGGCCGTAGCCGACGCAACAGGCTTACGTGCGCCCCAGATTTTGCTACAGCTACGTGGCGGCTCTACCTTGTCGGACATTATCACTGCCAATGGTGGCAGCGTGGACACGGTTGTGAATAATGCTGTCGCCGCCGCTACCGAACAAATCAATGCTGCCGTTACCGATGGTCGCCTCGGACAGGAACAAGCCGATCAATTGATCGCCAACCTGCCTGACTTATATAACGCCGGCGTGACCGGTCAACTGCGGCAGAATCAACTCCAGCAGCGCGTTGGGCGTGGTGTGCTTGCCCTCGCCGCTGATCAAACCGGTATGAAAATTCAGGATATTACGCAAGAACTGCGTTCAGGGAAATCGCTTGCGGATGTTCTGACCGAGCACAAGGTGGATGTGACCGCTTTTATCGACAGCGCCGTCACTCAAGCACAGGGACGCCTTGACAAGGCTGTTTCCAACGGGCGTATCACCCAGGATCAGTCCGACAAGCTGCTGCAAACTTTTCGTGACCGCCTGACCGAACGTATCAATCAGGTAGGTTCAGTTAGTCCTGAAGCCACACCCACTGTTTAAATTCTGACCTTGACCTGAATTTTCAAGGGCATGGTTCGCCATGCCCTTTTAGATTTTCTCGGTTGGGAGTTTGAATAACCGCTCGGCATTGGCGGTTGTGGCCTCCGCCATTGCTTCGACGCTGATCTGCCGCAGTGTCGCCAACCGCTCGACGATGAGCGGAATATAGGCGGGTTCGTTGCGCTTACCTCGGTGTGGGATAGGGGTGAGAAACGGCCCATCAGTTTCCACCACCATGCGCTCAAGAGGAATGCTAGCCGCGATCCGCCGCAAATCATCCGCGTTTTTGTAGGTGATTGGCCCTGTAAATCCCAGGTAAAACCCACTATTGAGCGCTCGTTCCGCGATTGCTTTGGGTGCGGAAAAAGAATGCAGCACGCCGGGGCGCTCACGCAGGGCTTCTGGCAAATTCGTTGCCCAGTGCTCCAGGATGACGATCACGTCATCACTGGCTTCTCGATTGTGGATAATCACCGGCAGTTCCAATTCTGCTGCCAGCGCAAGCTGGGCTTCAAACGCTTCGATCTGTTTTTCCTTCGGGCTTTCGTCCCAATGGTAATCCAGCCCGATTTCGCCGATAGCCACCACTTTGGGTTGAGTCGCGAGTTGGCGGATGGTCTCAATCCAGCTTAGATCAAAATCCTTGCTGCTGTTCGGATGAATCCCCACCGCCGCAAATACCCCCGGATATTGCGCGGCCATTTGCAACGCTGCATGACTGGTTTCTAAGTCAACTGCCGGGTTGATGATTCGCGTGACGCCAACCGCTCCCGCATTTGCGATAACCGTCTCGCGGTCAGCATCATAGCTGTCAAAATTAAAGTGGCAGTGGGTATCAATCAGCTTCACAGTTGATGCTCGGCCTTTAGCAACTTCATATCCGATTCGACCATCATTTGAATCAATTGTTCAAACGACACTTGAGGCTCCCAACCTAGTTTTGATCCAGCCTTGCTGGGGTCGCCCACCAGCAAATCGACTTCTGCCGGACGCATGAATCGCTCATCTTGCACTGTGTACTGTTTCCAATCCAGGTCAACCGCGCTGAATGCGACCTGGAGTAACTTTTCTACCGAATGGGTTTCGCCCGTCGCCACCAGATAGTCATCAGGAGTGTCCTGTTGCAGCATCATCCACATCGCCAACACATAATCCCCCGCGAAGCCCCAATCACGCTGTGCATCCAGGTTGCCGATTCGCAATTCGTTAGCCAAGCCTAATTTGATTTTCGCAGCCTGATGCGTCACTTTTCGCGTCACAAATTCCAGGCCACGGCGCGGCGATTCGTGATTGAAAAGGATTCCGCTGGTCGCGTGCATGTTATAGCTTTCGCGATAATTGATTGTGATCCAGTGTCCATAGACTTTCGCGACCCCGTAAGGGCTGCGTGGATAAAATGGCGTCGTTTCCTTTTGCGGAACTTCTTGCACTTTGCCGAACATCTCACTGCTGGATGCTTGATAAAATCGGATTTCCGGGTCAACCGTGCGGATAGCATCTAATAATCGTGTGACACCCAGCGCCGTCACATCCCCGGTGAAAACCGGTTGGTTCCATGAAGTGAGCACGAAACTTTGCGCTGCCAGATTGTAAACTTCCTGCGGGTGTATATCGCTCAATGCCCGTGTCATGCTGGTTTGATCCAGAATGTCGCCCGATACCAATGTTAGTTGATCCTGGATATGCCGGATGCGTTCGAAGTTCAGGGTGCTCGTGCGCCGCACGAATCCATAAACATCATAATCTTTTTGCAGCAGTAATTCGGCGAGATAAGACCCGTCCTGGCCGGTGATGCCGGTGATAAGTGCGCGCTTTTTCATGAGATTAGGCTTCAAACCTTCCCTTGCGAGATAGTGCTAATGGATTAGACTGAAACATGGACTAAATAAACGAATTGTGTGCGATTACGCCTCGTGGACGCGCTGGCGGCAGTCGTTCAGCACATCCAGCAGGGTTTGCTCAAAGGGGATTTGAGGCTGCCATCCAGTTGCTTTCCACAATCGTGAAGCATCTCCTTTGATGATGGACGCTTCACCTGATTCTGTTTCCAGTTTGAATTCAATCGAGACTTCGCTGTGCCTTATCAGGAGTTGGACAAGATCGTTTATACTATGCGTTTGTCCTGAGGCAACATTATAAACCTCACCCGGTGTTCCCTGTTCAATGACCATTTGATATGCCCTTACTACGTCCCGCACATCCGTAAAATCCCTTTGCGCTGATGGACTCCGAATTTCGAGGTTTGGTGGATAAATCCCAGCATCAATTTTCGCGATTTTCACAGCATAATCGACAGCGACGAATCCTTCACGCTGCCCTGGCCCGGTGTGATTGAATGGACGCACCCGCATGATGGGTAGGCCGTATCTTAGGAAATACTGCAAGCCCATCATATCCTGAGTAATTTTGCTCACACCATAGGGGCTGTTGGGGCGTAAAGGACTTTCTTCATTTGCAGGCTGTTGGTCAGGTTGCAGCGGCCCATAAATTTCCCCCGAACTGACAATCAGTATATGAGGGCGTATTTTGAGCGTTACGCACGCCTCCAGAATGTTAAGCTGTGACTGAATATTGTTTTCGAGGGTGAGCCAGGGATTCTGAAACGACTCGCGCGGTGAGGCTTGTGCCGCAAGATGATAAATCTGATCGGGTTTTGCCCGCTCAATCAGATTGTGTACCGCCTGTGCATTCTTCAGGTCGAGATTGTGACAAACAAGGGCAGGCAATGCAGGTCGGGACGCGCCCAACAGGCTGGTTCCATGTAATTCGGATTCCGGATGTGTTTCCAGAATATGGCGTAACAGGTGTCCGCCGACAAACCCCCCCACACCTGTAATCAGGATTCGCAAGTAACTGCCTCACACAATAAGGGTGCAGTATGTCGCGCCCAGGATTTAACTAATGTGCATTATACCGGACTCCAAACAGAAAACCAGAATACATTCGCGTCGAAGACTTACACGAATTTGATAATGTTAACTGCCAGTATTTGTTTGTGTAGAGACTGCCGCCCAGGGGAAAATTGCCGGGATGAGGTCGCGATCTCATCCCGACTTGCAAATCATGTTTTAATTTAAGGTGCTGAACGGACGGGATACTCAAGCACAAAGCCGCCGACTTTGGTCGTAGCGGGGTCTTCAAACACGACAACATCATATTGCGCGCCGCTGTCGAGGAAATTATCTGAAATCGTGTTGGCAAGTTGCTTAGTATTCGAGTCCAGGATTTCGATGTCGTAGGTTCCACCTGGCATTAGGATTACACTCGATACGCTTCCGCCCGCGATATTTTCCACTAACCGTTGTACGCCCGCTGGTATACTGCGCCGCACATCATCAAATGGTACGCGGGTGGCGCCGCCTTCCGGCGTAGGTGCTTGAGGCGCAAATCCCAATCCCAGATTAACATCTGTGTTGATACTCAAATTGATGAGTCGCAGATGAGGCGAGCGCCCATCAAAAATCAAATCTTTGTCGGACAAAAGCATCAGCTTTACGCCCGATTTGTCCGGCCCGTAAGCGATCACGGTATAGCGTACCCCGCTTTCGAGACTGTTCTCAGACGATTGCAGGAAATCGCCGCTGCCTGAAACCACTGTGCTGATCGAAGCACTTTGCTGCGTAACAGGAATTAAATCGCTGCCCTGTCCATAGGCAATTGCGGTGGCCATTGGCTTGTCATTGACATTAAAATCAATTGTCGTTTGGTCAGCAATCGCATTAACAAAGCGTAACCGGATAGGTTCTGCACTAGCGTTTGCCACTTGATCTTCTGGCGAGACACCCGCTAGATTCTCGTCAACGCCAATATCTTCGCTTAAAATAATTGGTTGGTTATCATCACGTCCAGTTACCAGATACAGGTATGATTTCCCCTGACTGAGTTGTACATCTTGGACAGTTTCGACAGATTGAGTTGCTGCTGGTGCACCTGCGCGTGTCAGGAAAAATATGTACGTATTTGCACTTAAATCAGTCTGATCCGGCGCTTCTCCAAATCCCTTGTCCGATATCCCCGGTATTGACCCGCCCGTTGTTTCGACGTGCAGCGTCGGGACGGATTCGAGCGTATTGAAAAAGGCAATTCGTGCAAACCCTGGAGCAGTTGGCACCAAGTTTTCGTTGAATGGGACAACGCTGATGTTATTTGCAACCCCCGTTAGCAGCAAAGTAATGTTGCTCTCAGCTTCAAATGACAGCATTTGGCTGACGAGTGGCTCATTTGTAGTGCGGTCTGCGCCAGCAGCATAGACCTTCACGGTGTAATCGCCTGAAATCCAATTCTGTCGTTCCGCTTGCCGTCCAAATTCAACTTTACCCGCTAGCAGCGTGCTGTCGAGATAAACATCAACCGAACTCAACGCTTCCGATGCATTGATGGCTCGGATGGTTGCCCGTCCTGGTGCGTTAGTTGAGAAGCTCGCAACCGATACTTTGTCAGCTTGCCCCGTTATCACCAATGTATAATGCTGCTGGGTTTTCAATTCAATATTGTATGGGGTGGGCGTTGCGGTTCCCGTTTGAATGTTCAATGCCATTGACCCAACCGGTAAAATACCGCTTGTTGCACCTTGCCCGAATGGTAGGGGATCGGTTAAGTTTGCATTGTTTTGCTGAACACTGATATTGGCAGTGCCTGACACCGCATTAATCAGGGTGATGACGCTCTCTCCCACATTTACCGGTACGACGGTTTCCGGGAGAGTCAAAAGCTGGAACTGCCCATCTTTTTTTGTCACGACTACGATATCCGAATCGCCGCCCTTCAGTGTAAATGGTGTCTCAAACAACGCTTTATCATTTGGCCCGGATCCAGTGGGTAGGACACGAATAGTGTAATCACCCGCGTCGAGGGGTGTTGTTTCAGTTGCTTGTGTGAAATCCAGGTTTGTCGCTACCGATAAGAATCCAGCATAGACATTAATCACGCCAGCATCCGCCGCCGCATGGATGATGCGGATGTTACCCTGACGCGGCAAAGTTGGGTCAGGTGTAGAGGTTGGCGGTGTTGGAACACGGGTTGCCACTTCTGTAGGGGAGGCGGGTGTTGCTGATGCCACCAGCGTTGGCAAAACTTGTGGATTGTTTTGTCCACAAGCTACGATAAGTAGCAGACTGAGCGCAATTAAGCAGAAGCGGATGATCGAACGCATATACCAACCTCCCGTGATCGGTGATATATGCATTGTACCCGCGTATCATGAAAGCGATAGCTGTAAAAAAGTCCTGCGTACCCTTATGGCACACAGGACTTTTTTGGACAACTGTTACACAGATTTATCAGGATTAAGCGCGTCTTTACCCTGACAGCATGTGATTACTTTGCCTGGATTGATCCGGCTGGAACCCATCCTTTAGTTCCATCGGGCAGCTCAATGTAACTGAATTGTCCGTCGGTAAACAAGCGGGTAACTTCCTGGCCTTTGCTGAGTCCGGGTAGGCCATTGCTTTCGCCGCCCGGTGAGCCGGTGAGAATGACGAAGGTGTCGGTTACAACCGCAGCTACACGTTCAATCGGGATACCTTCCGTTGGCGTAATCGTGGCTCCAACAGTATTCGGCACAACCGGAGCAGTCGATTCGGCGGTTACGTTTTCCGCGAGAGGGACGTCGGTAAATTGTATCGGCTTTCCATTGAGCGACAGCCGCACGAATACGGCTGTGTCCGTCTTCGCGGCGATCCATCCGCTCTGATCTTCAAATGTGACGTTCAGCCATTTTTCGTCTGCGCTGCGACCTGTGACAATAACCTGCGTGCCGCTCGGAAGTGGGATAAGTACCTCCGAATTTGCATCAGGTTTGCGGCGCAGGTTCAGGTTCGCACCGCTGTCCAGCGCAACTTCGGCGATGATGGCATTCTTAACAGGATTGACCGTTGGTAATGCGGCCTGTGCTACACCTGCTGTCACTTCACCGCGCGTTTCTGATGGTGTAATTACCAGCAGTTTGCGCTGATCCATTTCGTCCAGCTTGATACGTTTGCTGTTGAACGAATAATCGGCATACAATGCGTCGATCCATCCGCTGACGTTTCCACCTTCAGGCGGATTATAGCTCACGAAGACCCATTTCTGATCCTGCGTGATGCCTTCAAATTCCATCACTGTACCATTGGGTACGCGCACCAGCACTTCGCCAGTGGTTTCCGGTGTGCGGCGGATATTCAGGTTAACGGTTGCATCCAGACCGACAATCGTAACTGCAACCCGGTCAACTGGCACGGGCGGCGGGGTTACTGCGGTATTGAGCGCTTCACCCGGTGTATTACCTGCCACCATCGGCAGGTCGGCCAGCCGCATTCTGTCTCCGCGTGTATCGCGCACATCAACGTACAGCGCGTTGACCCATGCTGTGATGCTGCCGCCATCTGGTGTCGTGAAGGTGACATTCAGCCAGGTTTCCTCTGGCGCAAGGTCTGCCTTCTCGTCTTCTAGCAGCGTAGCGGGATCAATAAATTCATAGCCTTCTGGGGCAGTCGGCGTTGCGCTGAACGGGATCGGTTCAATCGCGCCCTCACGTCCATTGACCGTGAGCACAGTAGCCGGGGGTACAGTCCCCAACGACAGCGCTGCCGTATTCGGATATTGGCGCAGTTGCAAATTCGCGTCTGGATTCAGGTTGAAAACACGCCCTGTGGGGCCAGCCGGTGCGGCGGGGGCCGCCGTTGGCTGCGGTGCGGGCGGTACTGTCGGTTCGACAGCCACAACCGGGGCTTCAGTTGGTGCAGCGGTTGCGTCAACTACAGGGGGAGCTGCGATAACGGTAGTATCTGCGCCTGGTGCGCTGGCGATACCTTGTGCCAGACTCGTTGCGCCTATCAGGAGCTTCGGTGTGCCGTTATCATTGACAGCCAGCAGGTCATAATACACGCCGCCGTAGAACGCTTGCGCGGGAACATCAACGCTGTTCCCATCGGCCGTAGTCAGGCTCAGGGCTTGGCTGCTTGGCGCGATGTCAACGCCGGTGGTGGTCGTCGCGAAGGGCAGATTGTTGCCTAAGGTTGTGCCATCTGCCAGGGTTGCCGTCAGGGTTGCATCGCTTCCCAGGCCGTTAACTAATGAGAGCCGTGCTTTGCTGGCATCAATGCCTGCAATGTTGTCCGTCAAAACTTGTGCGCTGATATTATCTGGTGTGCCCAAAGCCGCGATAGTCACCGCTTGGTTGGCCTGGACATCCACAGTCGCGCTCAATAGATTAGTATCGCCGCCTGCTGCGCGCACGCCAACCGTGTAACTTCCGGCGGGCAGTGCCACATGCTCGGTCATTTGACCTTCTGCCAACGACGGAACGACTAGGGTACCGTTCAAATAAATATCGACAGCCGGTGCGCCAGGGACGCCATGTGCAATCCGCACCCAGCCACTTCCTGTTTCGGCTGTTGTCGGAGCCGACAGGAGCAGGGTAGCTGGACTGTCCGCTGTCCCATACACAACCAGTGTATAGTCTGTGCCGCTCACCAGCGGAACCGCGATTGATGACACGAGCGCAGCATCCGCGCTGCCCCCCGCCGGAACGACGGCGAATTCATAATTGAAAGCCGGAACGTCGAGTGTGCCAGCCGCTACGCCTGCTTTCAAGCCAGGGATAACCGGGCGTCCGTCGCTCAGAATCAGATCAACATCTGGCCCGCCCGCAATCGCGTGGATGGCAGTCAAACGAGCCTTACCAAGTGCAATCGGAGTCAGATCATCCGTGTAAGCCTGGAAAGCGGCTTGACTGGCGGAAGCGGCGACCAGTGTTTGTGCCGATCCTGCTGGGGCGCTGATCGACTGCTGCCACAAGGGAGTAGTCGCGCCTGTTTGGGTGACGGTCAGTTGATGATCGCCTGCTGGGACATACACATACGTGGATGCACTGCCGAAACCCAGATTGCTGATCGTCAGTTGACCGTCAGTATAGACATCTACTGCTGATGCGCCCGGAATGGCGTGGACGAAACGCACCATTCCATCGGCGCTGGTTTGTGCGAATATACTGGTGACGCCAGAGCTAATCAGCATCATAATGATGATGCCGACTAGTATTCGCTGGAACTGCTTGCTCATAAATTCCTCTCCTTATTGTTTCCCGATATCCCCACCGCACGCTGGGACGAGCCAACGGTTGAGCTGAATTTTGGTTTTCAACTCATTACTCGTCCCTCGTTGCTCATTACTTTTTCTGGTTAAGTGCCCTCTTCCCATTGGCTAAGATATTCAGCCTGTTCTGGGGTCAGCACATCAATTTTCACACCCAGGGATTCCAATTTCAGCCGCGCAATTTCTTTGTCAATGTCTTGCGGGATAGTATACACGGCAGGTGTCAGACTTTTCGCGTTCTTTACCATATATTCCGCGCCCAACGCTTGGTTAGCGAAGCTCATATCCATCACGCTTGCTGGATGGCCTTCAGCCGCAGCCAGGTTAATCAAGCGGCCTTCGCCTAACAGATAAATCGAGCGTCCGTTGACTTTGTATTCTTCGACAAACGGACGCACCATACGCGGTTTGCCGCCGCTCAGGGCTTCCAGCGCCGGGATATTGATTTCGACGTTGAAGTGACCGGAATTTGCCAGGATCGCGCCGTGCTTCATGTGTGCAAAGTGTTGTTCGTCGATGACATTTTTGTCGCCGGTTGCGGTGATGAAAATATCGCCAACTGCGGCTGCTTCACTCATCGGCATCACACGGTAGCCGTCCATGACTGCTTCCAATGCGCGCATTGGGTCGATTTCGGTCACAACCACGTTTGCACCCATGCCATCGGCACGGCTCGCGATACCTCGGCTGCACCAGCCGTATCCCGCGACGACGATTGTGCGTCCGGCCAACAGAATATTGGTTGCGCGGATGATACCGTCGAGCGTGCTTTGTCCGGTTCCATAACGGTTGTCGAACAGGTGCTTTGTATCGCTGTCATTGACGGCGATAATTGGGAATTCGAGTGCGCCATCTTTTGCCATTGCCCGCAGTCGGATGACACCCGTCGTGGTTTCTTCGGTTCCGCCGACAATTTCGGTCAATAATTCGCGCCGGGTTTTGTGGATTACGCTTACCAGATCAGCGCCGTCATCCATTGTAATATGTGGCTTATGGTCGAGTGCCGCTTTAATGTGTTCGTAGTAAGTATCGTTATCTTCGCCTTTAATAGCGTAGACCGGGATTTCATAATTGGCGACCAGCGAGGCTGCCACATCATCCTGCGTCGAGAGCGGGTTTGACGCGCACAGCACTACATCCGCGCCGCCCAGTTGCAGGGTGTGCATGAGGTTGGCGGTTTCGGTGGTGACATGTAAGCACGCCGAGATGCGATAGCCTTTCAGAGGCTTTTCGCGCTCAAAGCGTTCACGGATCGCGCGCAGGACGGGCATTTCTTGTTCAGCCCACTCAATCCGGTAGCGGCCACCGGGCGCTAAATCTATTTGTTTGACATCATGTTCAACGGTCATTGCGACTCCTCAATTTCCTATAGCCCAAAACGGGCGGATTCTAGCATACGATTACAAACTTGTCTCTGGTCGAAGCCCACGCCCAAACGGGCGATTACTATACGCTTGAAGATATCGGTTCCAATAAACTGTCCAGCAGCCCTTCATCATTGAACTGTGAACGGAACCGGATGATGAATTCCGGCAGGGTATAGCGGTGATTCTGTGTGCCGACATGTTCCAGTGCATATGTCGCACACAATGCGCCGACCTCGCCTGCCAATTTCAGCGGCCATCCCGCCACCATCCCGCGTATCAACCCCGCACGGAAAGCATCGCCACCGCCGGTTGGGTCTTTCACCGCTGTCGCAAAAACCGGTACTTCGATGGTTTCGCCATTCACATAAATGTGTGATCCGCGTCCGCCATGTGTGACCACCAAAATTTCGACTGCCTGTCGCAAATCATCTAAGGATTGCTCCGTCTTCTTGCAGATGACTTCGGCTTCATAGGCATTCACGACCATCGCGTGTGCCCCTTGCATGTCGCGGTAGAGTTCTTCACCCGTCAGACGCGGTACTTGCTGGCTGGGATCATAAATGAAACGGATTCCACGTTCGCGGCATTCTTTGGCGATATTTTGCATCGCTTGCGGATCGTTCGGGGAAATAATTGCCATGCTTGGTATGCCATCATACACATCCGCGATGCTGTAGTTTTTAGCATAGGCCATCGCCCCGCCGTAAAACGAGGCAATCTGGTTGTTGTCCAGATCAGTGTTGACGAAAAATGATGAGGTGAACACTTCGTCAATTTGTCTAACCGTGCTGGTATCGACACCGGCTTGTTCCAGCCAGTCGCGATAATCCGGGAAATCTCGTCCAACCGTACCCATCAACTTGGGACGCAAACCCAGCAGTGCCATATTGAAGGCGATATTGGCTGCCACACCGCCCCAATGTTTGGTCATCTCATCGACCAGGAAACTGAGGCTCACCTGGTGAAGTTGGTCGCCAATAAAATGGTCGGCGAAATGCCCAGGAAACCGCATCAAATAATCATAGGCAACTGAGCCGGTTACGAGAATATCCATCGAATGTTTGCACCTGTTATTGCTGATCTGGTCAGATGTTATACGAAGCAGTGAGGGAGTATATCACACTCCGCTAGACCGTTGTAGAATAGA
>JBDTNB010000061.1:0-35717 GCA_039933955.1 Chloroflexota bacterium | reverse complement strand
GACTAACCTTACTCGTGTAAATTAAAGAATATAGAGCAATTGAAAATTTGTCAAGAAAGGTCGGATTCGACTGCTGGGGCTGACCTGAACCTATGACGTTATTTTGAATATATCAAAAGGGGATGACTTCATGACCGAAATTACGCAGCTTATTTGCGAATATCGGATCAATCCGCTGGGCATTGATGTGCAAAACCCGCGTCTGAGTTGGCAGATGCAAACCGAGCGTTTGGGCGCGCGGCAGACGGCCTATCAGGTGAGAGCCGCCAGCACATTGGAAGCACTCCACGACGGTAAAGCGGATTTGTGGGACAGCGGCAAAATCGAATCGGATCAATCGGTGCATGTGATGTATGCAGGGCAAGCGCTGCGTTCTCGCAAGCGTGTGTACTGGAAAGTTACGGTCTGGGATGAGACCGGGAACGTCTCTGAGAGCGATACGGCATGGTTTGAGATGGGGCTGCTCGATAATAAGGATTGGCAGGCGCAGTGGATCGGAACGGCTTTTGCGGGTGGGCCACGCAGCACTTTTCCGGTCCCCTATTTGCGCAAAAATTTCATACTCCCGGTGGATGTGGTTTCGGCACGCTTATATGTCACAGCGTTGGGCGTGTTCGAGTGTTCGATCAATGGGCAACCTGTCAGCGCGGATGTGTTCGCGCCGGGATGGACGGATTATCACAAACGGGTGCAGTATGTCAGCTACGATGTGACGACCCTGCTGCATCGCGGCGACAATGCAATCGGGGCTGTCCTGGGTGATGGCTGGGCTGCCGGATACATCGGCTGGATGCACCGCCAGAATTATGTGGATCGTCCGCAGCTTCTGGCACAACTGGAAGTCACGCTCGGCGATGGAAGCACGCATATCGTTGTGTCCGATGAGTCATGGGTGTTTCAGTTCGGCCCCATCACCCACAGCGATTTTCTGATGGGCGAGGCGTATGACGCACGCAAAGAACTTCCAGGCTGGGATACGCCCGGTTTTACGCCATCCATTGCGCTGCTAGTTGAAACCTTCAGTCATCCTGATCTGTCGATTGTGGCGCTCAATGGCCCAACAGTACGGCGCATCAATGAACTGCTGCCAATCAAAGAACCCTTCAATCGCGGCGGCATGGGACGCAAACGTCAGGTGTTCGATCTGGGGCAGAACATGGTGGGTCGGGTACGGTTCAAAGGATCAGCGCCCGCAGGAACGACCATTACCCTGCGATTTGCTGAAGTTGTCAATGCCGATGGTTCACCCTACACCACTAATTTGCGTTCCGCACAAGCGACGGATTATTACACCTTCAAAGGTGGCGCTGAGGAAGTCTGGGAGCCGAAATTCACCTTTCACGGCTTTCGTCATGTAGAAATCGAAGGTTATGCCGGGGATGTTTCCCGTGACACGATCACCGGAATCGTGCTGCATTCGGACATCGAGCAAACAGGGACGTTTGAATGTTCTGACCCGCTGCTGAATCAACTTCAGCATAATATTTTGTGGGGTCAAAAAGGTAATTTTGTAGATGTGCCGACGGACTGCCCGCAGCGCGATGAACGGTTAGGCTGGACAGGCGACATTCAGGTGTTCGTCCGCACGGCTGCTTACAATATGAATGTTGCAGGGTTTTTGACAAAATGGGCGCACGATGTGAGCGATGCGCAAAACTCTGACGGATCGATTCCGGCAGTTGTACCTTATGCCACTGATGTCCCCAAAGATGGTGGGCCAGCGTGGGCAGACGCGGCTATCATCTGCCCCTGGACGATTTATCTGGGTTACGGCGATACCCGCGTCCTTGCGGAAAGCTATGACACCATGAAGCGCTTCATGGATTTTTTGGTGAAAAACAGCCCCGGCTACATTCGCTGCGCACCGGATTATGAAGGTTGGCCGGGTTTCGGTGATTGGCTGTCCATCAATGCCAATACCCCGCGTGATTTACTAGGCACGGCTTTCCTGGCTTACGACGCGAACTTGATGGCGAAAATCGCCACTGTGCTGGGCAAAAAGGATGACGCATCTCACTATCAGCAATTATTCGAAGCTGTAAAGCAAGCCTTTGCAGAGCGCTTTCTGATCGGTAGTGTGCTTCCAGCCGTGCCCGTCCCCGCGTCGGAAGTACGCAGAGAGATGGACGAGGCAGACGCCCTTTCGCGTGGTAATTTAAAGCCCGTTGATTATGGGACGATTACATCTCAGGTTTTCAACACCGCCCTGTTTACGCCAACGCAAACGGCCTATATTCTGGCGCTGCATTTTGACCTACTGGCCGATGAACTGCGTCCGAAAGCGGCTGCCGAGTTGGTGGCGGACATTGAGCGGCGTGGTATGCATCTTTCGACAGGTTTTGTTGGTTCTCCCTATTTGCCGCATGTATTGAGCGAAAATAGCAGACTCGATGCTGCCTATGCCCTCCTCAATCAGAAAAGCTGGCCGTCGTGGTTATACGCGGTCACGCAAGGGGCGACCACGATCTGGGAGCGTTGGGACGGGTGGACTGAAGATAATGGCTTCCAGGACGCGGCCATGAATTCTTTCAATCACTATGCTTACGGCGCAATTGGCGCATGGCTTTATAACACCGTTGCCGGCATTGAAATTGACCCAATGCAACCGGGGTACAAGCACATTATCCTGCGCCCTCAACCAGGCGGCGGACTCACATCGGCTTGCGGCAAACTCAAGACGCTTTATGGCGAATTAGTCTCGCAATGGGAGTTTCATGACAGCCGATTTGAGTGGACAGTGGTCGTGCCACCCAACACAACAGCAACGGTATACCCGCCAGTGGGAAACGCGGGCAAGATCAGTATGAATGGCAAGACGGTTAGCGGTTCCGTCCATGAAATCGCAGCAGGTCAATATCAATTTGTCGCTGAATGATCGTCTGCACGGTTTGATTGGAGTTCCGTCGGGCAAAAAATAAAATGAAATGAACATCCAGTTCTGCTGGGGCTGGGTGTTGGTTTTACAGGCTGGCTTAATTTTTGTGCTGTGCTGACTTGTGATTCCCTCTACCTTCACTGGCTCATTTTGAGCCTCGCAGCGACTTGATATAAGCCAGGACATCGGGAATATGAACGGGTAGATGTCGATACGGGGGTCGGGGTGGCGCGACCAGAATAATTTCCAGGACGCCGCCTAAATCAAGGGGGGCAGGAACGGGAAACGGCGCTTTTTCGCGCCAATCTTCATCTCGTAGGTGATGTAACTTTTCCATGAGGTTGGCTTGGATGCGTTCCCATTCGTCTAAAACCGCTGTCAGCGAAAGTCCACGTCGATCTTCAATCCCGCCATAATGGATACGACGACTGGTGGTTTCCGATTGCATGGCATCGATAGCGGGATGTTTTTCGCCCTTTTGCCATGCCTCAATCGCCTGGATGGATAAATCTTCGTAGGTAAAGAGATGGGCGATCAGGTCTTTGAACGAAAGGCGCTGATCCGGGTAGAGGCCGTACTTAATCGTATCCGGGCGGGTCATTTCTTCTTCGGAGAGCGTTTCAATCAGTTCGCGAACAGCCGCGTGTTCAATATCTAATTGTTCCAGTGCTTTTTCACGATGGATGGTCGCCAACATTTTTCCAATCCTTTTCCGTTTCCAGAGGCCAAAGTTCATTTCAAGTTTGCAGACCTCCCTCGTTTACTGGAGTCTAGTCCAGTTAAAAAATTTGCACAAAATCGCGCCCGCGAATTGTTGAAAACAGACAGGACAGGTAAAGTAATGAGGCAGATTTAGATTGCTCAACAAGGAAAGCAATTGATGGTTACAAAACTCAGCAATTGGGCGGGTAATTACACATATAGCAGCGAACAGGTGGATTATCCCGAAACGGTGGAACAGGTTCAAGCGCTGGTTAAGCAATATGACAAACTCCGGGTGTTGGGCACACGGCACTCGTTCAACAGCATTGCAGATTCGACTGAGCATCTTATTTCATTGGAACGGTTCGCGCCTGCGGTGAGTATCAATCGCGAAAAACGCACTGTGTCGATTTCGGCGAATGTTACTTACGGTCAGTTGTGCCCTATCCTGCATCGTGAAGGATTTGCGCTGCACAATCTGGCCTCACTGCCCCATATTTCGGTAGTCGGGGCATGTACAACCGCCACTCATGGGTCGGGCGTCCGTAATCGCAATTTAGCCAGCGCGGTATCTGGCCTGGAACTCGTCAGCGCTGATGGGAATCTGGTTTCGTTGTCGCGAAAACAAGATGGGGAAATATTAAACGGTGCAGTCGTTGGTTTAGGCGGATTGGGCGTGGTTGTAAACCTCACAATTGACCTGCTTCCGGACTTTGAAATGAGCCAGCATGTATATGAGCATTTACCCATCTCGCAACTAGAACAGCACTTTGACGCGATTATATCAAGTGCCTACAGCGTGAGTTTATTCACGGATTGGCAAGGCGATTCTGTCAATCAAGTGTGGTTGAAAAAGAGAGTAGAAGATAATGACTCTGTTTCAGCAACGGACTTCTTCGGTGCAAAACCCGCGACCAGGGCCATGCACCCTATCGGCGAATTGTCGGCAGATCAATGTACGGAGCAATTGGGCATTCGCGGCCCCTGGCATGAACGCTTACCGCACTTTCGCATTGATGCTACGCCGAGTGCTGGCGACGAACTTCAATCCGAATATTTTGTCGCGCGCACAGATGCGGTGGAAGCGATTCTGGCAGTAAGCAGCCTGCGCGAAGCACTGGCCCCGCACCTGCTGGTTTCAGAAATACGCACTATCGCAGCAGACAACTTGTGGATGAGTCCTTGCTACCATCAGGATTCGGTTGCCATCCATTTCACCTGGAAGCAAAACTGGCCTGCCGTCAGCAAAGTGCTGCCGATTATCGAAGCCCAACTCGCGCCTTTCAACGCGAAGCCGCACTGGGGGAAATTATTTACGATGCTACCCCGTCATGTGCAATCCCGGTACGATAAGCTGGGCGATTTTAAGCACCTGCTTCACCAATATGACCCTCAAGGCAAATTCCGCAATGCATTCCTGGATACGACGCTTTTTGGAAGCTAAGGTTTGAGTGGCGACGAGGCAGCACCTCGTTCCCACGCTCACAGATGCTTGGAAAATGCCATCTTTAGCAATCCTTGATGCCTGTTTCGGATATTTATTTTCCATGTTTTTCATTGCTCCAAATAAGGGTTTGAAAAACAGCATTCCTTAACTGTTAAAGTGTCTATGTTTTGTTAGGATGAGTTGAAGGAATTTCCTTTCATATTCAATTTTACAGAGGACAGCATATGAAGCGAATTATGATTGTGGCTGCGGTATTGATGCTGGGTGCGGTAGGAATCGCACATGCACAAGACAAGGCAAATTGGACAATTTTGCACTACACCGCCGTCGACAATAATCTGGAAGGCGCGGCATTCAACGATTATTACGAAATGCAGTCGGTAGGCAGCGGCGAAGGCGTCAATATCGTTACAGAGCTTGACCGCGCGGAGGGTTTTGAAACGCGCTTTGGCGATTGGACGGATACGCGCCGGTTCTATATTGAGAAAGTCCCACCACAGCCGGAACTGGATATCGCAGGAAAACGTGATGCATTAGTGGCCTATTTTGTAAATGCTGGTTATGGGGATACCGACAGCATCACAGCCCAGGTTACAGCACTGGACGATGCCACCATAAAAAACATTTATGAGAACAACAATGTAGGCGTCAACTTTGACCAAACAGCGGTACAGGATTTGGGCGAAGTCGATATGGGAGACCCACAATCGCTAAGTGACTTCATCGTGTGGGGGGCGCAAAATTACCCCGCCGATCATTATATGATTGTCATCGGCAGTCACGGCGGCGGCTGGCGTGGGATTGGCCCGGATACGGGCGGCGGCACGGATTCCATGCTGGAACTGCCGGAAATTGACAAGGCGTTGGGTGATGCACAAACCACGCTGGGTATCGACAAATTTGACATTGTGGGCTTCGATGCGTGCCTGATGGCCGTTACCGATGTGGCAGTGACGCTCGAATCGCACGCAAATTATGTGTTGTTCTCGCAAGAAGTGATCCCCAGCAACGGCTGGGAATATTTCAACAGCATAACCTCGATGCAGCAAAATCCCGATTGGGATGCCATGCAGGTGGGTCAATCTTTCATTGACAATTACATGGCCTACTATGCAGGTCAAGGCCAACGCACAAAAGTTGACCTGGGTCTGGTGGACACAGCGGGACTGCCGAATTTACTCACCGCACTGGACGACTTCGCGAAGGTTGTGAAAGCCAATACGGTTGATTTGCTATCCGCACTGGGTACAGCACGCAATAACAGCCAAGCTTTTGGCACATCATTAGGTGATCGCGCGAACACCTATTCGTATGTAGATTTGAAGGATTTCATGACGTGGTTCAGCCTGCAAACCACGATTTCGGAGGATGCCTATAATGCGTCACAGGCAGTCATTGCGGCCTATGATGGCGCAGTAGTCTATTCGCAAGCGGATAGCAAATTACCGCGCGCGAACGGCCTGGGTATCTATTTGCCACCCACACAAGATTACTATGATGCTTATGGAACCGATTATCCGGCAGATGCACCGGCAAGTTTCGCCTTCTGGCAGGATTATCTCAATCAGTTCTATACGACTATCAAAACTGAGCTGGACGGCAGTGCCCTACAATTGGACATCAAGAATGTGTTCACCGTAGGCGGCGAAACAAGCAGCACTGTCGATAACCCAGTGGTATCGTTTGATGCAGCGGGCAAGGGTGTGATTGATCTGGCCTATACGATTACCTATGTAGAAGCCGATGGCACGCGGACGATTGTGGACTCATCGCCGATTTCGTACACATCGACACTGCCGACAGGCGAAACACTGATTGAATATCCGAACGAATTAACACCCAGCACCTTCACCTGGGGCGTAGAGTTCCCGTATATCAGTGACGGCACGAACAAAGTGTTGAGCCTGTTGCAATCCAGCAGCGGTTCTGGCAGCGAAGGGATTGTGCAGGGCACTTACGTCAACAAAGAAGGCAGCCAACCCGCATATCTGATTTTTGATACGCAAACAAACACCTATTCGGGAACATTGGCAATCGCTGATAACTCACCCTACCAGGTTTCTCCGCTTCCCGGCGACCAATTTATCGTGGATTTAATCAGCATTACCCCAGAGGGTGAGGTATCGGTCAAACCACTGACCGATACGCCGCTCACTTATGGTGTAACGCCCTTCACGTTCAATTACAGCCCAGCAATCAGTGGAGATTATGAAGTCGGGTTGAGCATGAGCGATTTGGCGAGCAATCGTATCTACAAAAAGGTCGCGATCACGGTCAACAATGATAGTGTGGATGGCACACTGCGGGGATATACGGACACCAACGAGGGCGTATATTTCCAATACCCGTTTGCATGGGGCGACTCATATCAACTCACCAATGATGATGGCTCGATGACGAACGCTCTCAGTGATGACGCGGGTACAGAATCGATTTATGTGGATACGTTCGCTGACACTAATGTTCAAACTGCGTTGGGCACAGCATTAGATAAGATTGATGGCGATAAGGGCGATGTGCAGGAAACCACTTTGAGTGGCCTCCCCGCTTCCAGCGTCACTTACAGCTTCACAGGTGATGATGGCACAATGACATATGGCACGCTCTACAGCGTCCTTAACGAGGCATCTGGTTCGGCGGTAGTGTTTAATGTGCAGACAGCGACAGAAGACACCCAAGCGGCAATCGCGGGCATAGTAGATCAATCGGTGAAGCTCTTCGCTCCTCCAGCATAACTATTGAAGTTCTGGCATTAACCAAAAACGGCATCCTCTTGCGATGCCGTTTTTTGATTCTGCTTGTGAGCGTAGGGAAAGCGGCGTGGCAAGGCGAAGACGGCGCGTTATGATTGAGGGATGATTCAACGACTTTTCCCATTATGGCAGCTTTTTCGGCGACACTGGGCATGGCTGGTGCGGGCGTATATTTTACTCAGCGTGTTGGGGACTCTTGCCCCTGCCCCGCCGCGTGCGCCGCTCGATCCACCGCAAACCGTGCAAACGGTAAAGCCACAAGTCTGCGTCCATACCCGATTGATTGATGAGGTATTTGAGTGGAAAATTCAACGTTCGCTGCAAATGGTACGGGAGATGGGTGCGGATACGATTGTTGAATTTTTCCCCTGGGCATATGCCGAGCCGAACAAGGGTGAATATAACTGGTCATCGTTTGACCGGATTGTGAAACACGCACGCAACCAGGGTTTGCATATCATCGCGCGGATGGGGCTTGTGCCGGGATGGGCGCGCCCGGACAGCGAAACCCAGCAAACGACCTTGAATTATTTGCCGGATGATTCATTCGATGCATTTGCGAATTACGTAGCAACATTTGCGGCACGATACGCCGGGGTAATCGACCAGATTATCATCTGGAACGAACCCAATTTATCGTTCGAGTGGGGCTACAGACCGGTTGATCCGGCAGGCTATGCCCGATTATTGAAAGCTACTTATGCCAAAGCTCATGCCGCAAATCCGAACGTGGTGATTCTGGCTGCGCCACTCGCACCAACGCTGGAACCAGCGGGCAGCCCGAATGGATTAGACGACATTTTGTATCTAGAGGGGTTGTATGAGGCAGGAGCCGCGCCGTATTTCGATGCACTGGCGATGCATACTTACGGATTCACCGAGCCGCCGGAAGCGCCGCCTGCAGCGGACGATTTAAACTTCCGACGAGCGGAGCTGCTGCACGACATCATGTTGAAATACGACAACCCGAACAAGCCAGTATATATCACAGAAAGCGGATGGAACGATAATCCACGCTGGACAAAAGCGGTACGCCCCTCGCAGCGGATTGCATATACGGTGGATGCTTTCAAGTGGTCAGAAACGCACTGGCCCTGGCTGGCGAAATTGTGTGTATGGGCGCTGCGGTATCCGGTTTCTACCCATAATTACCCGGATAATTTCACACTCATCACACCCGATTTTCAGGCAAAGCCAATTTATTACGCGATCCAAGCCTATGCGCGTGGATGGCAACAAAATGAGGATTTATGGCTGCCCGCTCCTGGAGGATAGCAGCAGTGACGCTGGGCGTCACGCTGACGGTATGGGCATGGGCGCTGGTAGGTGTCACATTCGCGCTGCGCTGGTCATCGGTGGAGCGGCCTGGGCCACCGGTCAAGGAATTGTTCCCCTATGGCGAAATGCGCGTGGGCGTGGATGCGAGTTATCCACCATTCGCCGTCGCCACATCGAATGATTTATTCGGTCTGGATATTGACCTGGGAAAAGCACTGGCAGAGAGATTGAAAGTGCCGATTCGGTTTGTGAATATGGGTTTCGATGGATTGTACGACTCGCTCAAAGCGGATCAGGTAGATGTGGTGATTTCGGCGCTGCTGGTCGATCCATCGAAAACGGGAGATTTTCGATACACTTTTGCCTATTATGATGCCGGGTTGGTGCTGGTAAGGAACGCAAATAGTCCGATCCAATCGATGCAGAATATGAGCGGTCATGCGCTGGCCTATGAATTTGGGTCGGAGGCGGATATTGTGGCGCGGGCGTGGCTGCGGCGGATTCCAGCATTTGAGAGACGTCCATATGAACTGCCCGAATATTCGTTGGATGCGGTGCGATTGGGTCAGGCGGACGCCGCCCTCACCGATGCGACCAGCGCACGCTTGTATTTGCGGGCGCATCCTGACTGGAAAGCTACTTATACCTACGTGACGGATTCATTTTATGCAATCGCAGTACGGATAGATCGTGGGCGAACCTGGGATGCTGTCAACCACGCGTTGCAATCGCTGCTGGATGACGGAACATTGGAGGCGATTATCGGGCGATGGCTGTGAAAAGCAGTAATGAGGGATGAGTAACGAGTAAAAGCAAAAAATAGAAAAGAAAAGCTTCAACGCAAAGGCGCAAGAGAAACATAATACAAAGGCACTATGGCACAAAGAAAAACAGGGAATTAGCGAGAGAGGAGTTCGTCGGCGAGGGCGTGATAGGCCAGCGCACCAGGGCTGTTAGGGGCATAATCGACGGCGATTTGACCTTTGTGGGGCGCATCGGCGATATTGGTGTCGTAGGGGACAACAGTTTCGAACATCATACCAGGGAGCAAAGCGTGAAGCTCGGCTAATACATCAGGTGCATACACAGCAGTCGCATCATAAAAAGTTGGCAGCACGCCGGTTATTTTCAGAGATGGATTACCCATATTTTCGCGGATGCGTTTGATGACATCCTGAACCGCGCGGATGCCGAGCATGGCAGAGTGGTTGCATTGAGTCGGTAGCAAAACTTCATCAGCGGCGAGCAAACCAGCCACGGTCAGGGCATTCAAACCCGGCGAGGTATCAACCAACACATAATCAAACTCTAGATGGCCTTGACGCAGCGCCGTGCGCAACCGATCCAAAGGCTGTAAACCCTGCCCAAGTTTGACTGTAGCAGCAGCAAGGTCAACACTGCCCGGAAGAAAGGCATTGGCCGATCCAAGAGGTTTCAGGATACGGGAAAGCGGCATGTCGGGATGCATTAACAATGAATAGGTGCTGCGCTCAATACGATAAGGGTCAAGACCAAGAAAAACGGTTAAACTGGCTTGAGGATCAAGATCAACAAGAAGGACACGACACTGCTTCTGAGCCAATACCGCGCCGAGATTCAAGACTGTGGTAGTCTTGCCCACTCCGCCCTTTTGGTTCGCAATTGCCAGAATTCGTGCCACACAACCGCCTTCAATTTATTCGAAAGATATGTAATTATACCGTACAAAGGGTAGATTGTTCACACCCGAACCGATATACTTTTCCTACTATGCATCACATCGGAATCGACACTCGATTACTCTATTATCGTACCGGCGGCATCAGCACGTATATGCGGCGGCTGGTGATGGCACTCGAAAACCTGGATTACGACAACCGGTACACGGTATTCGACAGCCGAAAAGCCAGTGAGTCACCCGCAAAACGGTTTGAACGAGCTACATTATGGACACCGTGTCATCATCGACTGGAACGAATTTCACTCTCAGTTGAATTGGCGCGCTGCAATTTGGACGTGCTGCACAGCCCAGATTTTATTCCACCGCTGCGAGGGGCAAAACGCCACGTTATCACGGTTCATGATTTGACCTTTTTGCATTATCCCCAATATCTCACCGCCGACAGTCGACGCTATTACAATGGACAGATTCTAGCCGCCACGCAGAGGGCCGACCATATCCTGGCGGACAGCGAGGCTACAAAAAACGATCTTATCCAGATGCTCAATGTGCCAGCCGAAAAAATTACCGTTCATATGCTAGGCGTTGATGAGCGATTCCACCTACTGAGCAGCGAAACTCGCGCGCAATATCAAAGTCAACTCGGCTTGCCAAGTGAATACATCCTATTCGTTGGAACGTTTGAGCCGCGCAAAAATATCCTGGGTTTGCTGCGCGCGTATCAATTTCTTATCGAACAGTTGCCCGATGCACCAAAGTTGGTACTGGTGGGCAAACGGGGATGGCTGTTCGAGGAAACGATGGCGCAAATTGCAGCGATGCGGCTGGGCGAACGAGTCATCTGGCGCGAAGATATTAGCGACGATTTGCTCCCAGCAGTCTATAATCTGGCATCGTTTCTGGTTATGCCGTCTTTTTACGAAGGCTTTGGATTTCCGGCTTTGGAAGCGATGGCGTGCGGAACCGTTCCGATTGTAAGCAACCGTTCCTCGCTGCCGGAAGTCGTAGGCGATGTTGGAGTGCAGGTTGATCCAGACGACTATTCAGCGTTAGCAACTGTGATGCAACATGCGCTAACTGATAACGAGTGGCGCGACAGGATGCGGCACGCAGGGTTGGAACGGGCAAGACTATTTACGTGGGATAAAACGGCTTCTATTGTACGCGAAATTTATGAGGTAGTATGCAGATTTTAATGCTAACGGCCAGCCTACCGTATCCACCGCATCAAGGCGGCGCATTACGCACCTATGGCCTTTTGCACGGCTTATATAAAGCTGGACATGAAATTACACTGTTGAGTTTTCATGAACCGGACAGCAGCGTGCGGATTGAGTCCACACCGCTCGTTCAGTATTGCAAACAAATCGAGACCGTCGCGCCGCCAGGACGGAGCAAAAAAGATCGTCTACGTGATCTAATTCTATCGAGTCAACCGGACATCGCACGACGACTTTACAGCGATGAATTTTATGCGTGCCTTTGGCAGCTCGCCAAGGACACAGCTTTTGATGTGATTCAATTTGAAGGCATCGAGGTCGCCTGCTATTTACCATTGCTGCGGAAAGACAGCGTGCAGGCCAAATTGTGTTATGATGCGTTCAACGCGGAGGCCGCTTTACAACAATTGATTTTCCGGGTTGATCGGGGTGTGGTGCGCCGATGGCCTGCCGCCATGTATTCGTTGATTCAAACGCGGCGTATTGCCCAATTTGAGCGCGTGATTTGCCAGCAAGCGGACTGCGTAATCGCGGTGTCAGCGGAAGATGCCGCAATTTTGCGACAATATCGCACAGATAAGGCTGTCCCGGTGGTCACAAACGGAATTTTCGTGGATGATTACACCCAATCCAGTGAGGAACTTGACCTGGGCAAAGACACTCTGGTTTTTACGGGAAAAATGGATTATCGCCCAAATGTGGATGCGATGACATGGTTTACGAGCGACATTTTGCCACTGGTGCAGGCCAAAATCCCTAACGCGCGGCTGTATATTGTCGGGCAAAAGCCGCACGCTCGACTCGAAAAACTACGGCATAAAAATAATGTGGAAATTACAGGCTGGGTACAAGATGTACAGCCTTTTTTGCGCGGCGCAGGCGTATATGTGGCTCCATTGCGGATGGGGAGTGGAACGCGGCTCAAAATTTTAGAGGCAATGGCATCAGGATGTGCCGTTGTAGCCACGACGATTGCCATCAGCGGGATGCGAGATGAGGCGAAACAAGCGCTGATGGTCAAAGATGACGAGGAAAGCATGTCCCAAACAATCGTTGATCTCTTGAAAAATCCGGCGCAACGGGCGGCATTGGGCAAAAACGCGCAGCGATTCGTCAAACAATATTATGACTGGCCGGTGTTGATCCCCGATTTACTCCGGATTTATCAGGACATGGGCATTGGATAGAGAGGCGCTGGTCTTACGCAACCGCTTGATGGCCGATGCTTTCCACAGCACGCCGTTGAAGCACCAAATCCGGCGGGTGATGCTGGCAACAGCGGCGCACGTCCCTATCGCGACTTATAAACCCGGTGCTATTGAACGCATTTTACTCATCCGTCCAGACCATCTGGGCGACATGCTGCTGACAACCCCGGCTATAACCGCACTACGGGCGGCGAAGCCAAACGCTGAAATTCATATGCTGGTTGGCCCCTGGTCGGCAGATGTCATCGCGAAATACCCGGAAGTAAATCTGGTATTGACACTTGTGTTCCCCGGTTTCAGCCGTGCACCCAAGACCAATTGGCGTTCACCTTATCAACTGGCCTACGAAACCTCACGGCAGTTACGGCGAATCGGATATAGCAGCGCGATTATCCTGCGCCCCGATCACTGGTGGGGCGCGATGGTCGCGAAACTCGCTGGTATACCCGAACGCATCGGCTACAATGTACCCGAAGTCGCCCCTTTCCTTACCAACGCCATCGAACACCAACACGAACATGCCGTCGTCCAAAATTTGCGCCTGATTGAAAACTGGACAAATAAACTATCACCCGAAAAAATATCCTATCGTTTTCCTGTTGATTCGTTTGATGAGGTTTATGTAGACGGCTATCTGGAAGAATGGGGTATCCAACGCGAACAGCCAATTATCTGTATCCATCCGGGTACGGGGACGTGGGTCAAGCATTGGCAAGAAGATAAATGGGCACGTGTGGCTGATACCTTAGCGGGACAATTAGACGCCAAAATCGTGTTTACAGGTGGCGATCATGAGCTACCATTGGTACAGCGGATTGTGGCGCAGATGGAACAATCCGCGTGTGTGATGGCGGGGGATACGCGGGTCGGTCAATTGGGAGCATTGTTCAAACGGGCGCGGGTGGTATTAGGGCCGGACAGTGGGCCACTGCATCTGGCGGCAGCGGTTGGCACCCCGACGGTGGCGTTATATGGGCCAGCAGACCCAATTGAATTTAGCCCCTGGGGAGACCCACAAAAGCATTTTGTCCTGGCGAGTGATATTGGCTGCCGTCCCTGCCGTGTTCTGGATTGGGGCAGCGATGATCCAGAAATGCATCCCTGCGTTCGAGAAATCGCGGTTGCGCGGGTATTGGATGCAGCACGGCGAGCGGCACACTTCACGGAATGATTGATAAGACATATTACTATTACCCGCTGACCATAAAATCAGTCGGGGATGACGACTTTATCCAAACCCTCTTCTGGGGGCGGGAATTCCGGTTTCATCGCTTCCAATGTCTCGACAATTGTCCGCGTAACGAACCAGTCACGATACCATTTGCGATTGGCGGGCACGATATACCAGGGTGCATCGTCAGTGTTACAGCGGGTCAGCGCGACCTCATAAGCATCCATATAAGCATCCCACTGCTGGCGCACCGGCAAATCGCCGGTTGAAAATTTCCAATTTTTGTCGGGATTATCCAGACGCGATTGCAAGCGTTCTTTTTGCTCGTCTTTGCTGATGTGCAGATAGAATTTGAGGATGCGTGTCCCGTTGTCTGCTAAGAGTTGTTCAAAATTATTGATGTGGTCGTAACGCTTCTCCAAGACTTTTTTAGGAACCAGATTATTCACGCGAACAACCAGAACATCTTCATAATGGCTGCGATTAAAAATGCCAATGTAGCCTTTGGGAGGTACATGCGGATGAACGCGCCAGAGAAAATCCTGAGCAAGCTCGTTCAGTGTAGGCGCTTTGAAGGCGGTCACACGAACCCCTTGCGGGTTGATGCCCTCAAAAACTTTTTTGATCGCGCCGTCTTTGCCACCAGTATCCATTGCCTGTAAAACGATGAGGAGGGACTGGCTTGCCTGAGCATAGAGCTTCTCTTGAAGATCGCATAGTTCTTTTTGGAGGTCAATGGTCTCGGCGATAGTGGATTCTTTTTCCTTATCACCGTGAAAATCAGGGTCGTAATCTTTCAGCTTGATCTTTTTGCCCGGTTTGGGCGCGAATTTATCAGCAGTCATTTTTATTCCAACTCATCATATTGCTGTCTTTTATCCGTTAAAGCTTGGTAATGGAAGTGTAGCACAAATTGCCTTAAAGGTTAAAAGCGGTTTAAAAGGACAGTTTTATCCTGTGCTCCAGTGACCAGCGTGCTGAATCAGGCACATCTATGGACACAACCCCCAACCCATTAATTTAAGGAGCGAAAGATGAAGTCTAAGTTGTTTTTGATCGGATTATTAGTTTGTATGATGGCTATGTTCGCGATTGCAAGTACGGTCAGCATGGCGCAGGATGATTCAAAACTGCCCGCGTCTGATTTGAGCAACCCAGCGGCAGCGTTTATTTTTACCCATGATTATGCGGTTTCCAAGGGGGCAACCGCCGAATGGCGCAAGCTGGAAGGTGTCGCGTCTGACACAGTTAATAATAAGATCTATTTCGCTGACACTGCCGTTGCCAAGAGCATGTCGGACGATAAAGGCGATATGAAGCTTACCGAAAACAAATGTGGTGTCGTATGGGTAGGCGACCTGGATGCCAACTATGATACAACAGCATTAACTCAGGTGGTTGTCGGTGGGCCATATGACGAATCCGATGCGGACTATACCTGCAATAAGGACGCCATCGCCAACCCGGATAACATGTTTGTTGATTCCAAGGGGAACCTGTGGATTGGCGAAGACACCGATTTCCATCATAACCAAATGCTGTGGATGTGGAACGGTAAAGAACTGAAGCGTTTTGCAACCATGCCTGAAGGCGCGGAAGTAACGGGGCTACGGATTGAATCTGATGGTACGATTTTCCTGAATATTCAACATCCCCTTCCGACCAATGTCTATCCCTACAATCGTGCTATCATCGGTGTGATTACGGGATTCAAGGCGGGCGATGATTTCACCGCTGTCGAAGTACCAACCGGCGACGCCATGAAAAGCCTTCAACTCGCAGCGGGCGAATATCAGGTACTTGCGCGTACTGGTGAAGCCCTGCCGGCCAACATGAATAATGCCTTTGTCGGGCAAATTATGAATGCAGTGGGAGACAAAACGCTCAATACCTGCAACAATCCCGACGGCAATATGTTCCTGCCGACCACATCAAAAGGTACTGAAGGCTATTTATATAGCAACTGGGAATGCGTACCGGGCGGCGTCAGCAAACTGTATATTCAGCAGGGTTCGGATGGAAAATGGACTTCAATTGAAGGCCAAAATGTTGACTTCAGCTCAGTGGGCGGTACTCAGAACAACTGCAATGCCAGTGTTACTCCCTGGAATACAGCATTGACCAGCGAAGAATACCCGCCTGATGACCAGGGTGAATGGGAAGGCTGGGTGGGTTTTTCAAAGGATGCAATGGCATCATATCTAGGCAAGGATGCCAATCCCTTGGACTATGGTTACATTGTTGAACTGACACCGGCTGGTGGTGAAGAAGATGGTATCGGCACAAAGGTCGCCAAACATTACAGCATGGGACGCTTCAGCAAGGAAATGACACTGGTAATGCCCGACAGCAAAACCGCTTATTTCGGGGACGACGGTACGGATCGTCTGTTGTATAAATATGTCGCTGATAATGCGGGCGATCTGAGCGCCGGAACTCTATACGCGGCGAAGGCCACATCAGATGGTGAAAAGTTGAATCTGACATGGATCGAATTGGGTAAAGGCAATGACGCCGACATTGCTGCTCAAGTTGAGGCACTTGGTGCTACTTACGGCAAATCGTAGGACTCTTCGAAGCTAGTATCCATCATAGCGGTGACCCAATAGGTCGCCGTTATGATTCTCATCCCTCCTGTTCGCTGTGAGGGACCGCGATGCGAGGTTCTTCGTTGCGATACGTGACCATGCCCTGGGCAGCGCCTTTGATTTTCTTGACATAAAGGCAGCGCGTCACATCGACAAGCACCTTGCCTTCAGCACGATTGGCACTGTAGTAAGCAGCCAACGATGCTGCATGGTCGATTGCTGAATCGGGAATTTGACGACCATCAAATTTAACGACCACATGCGAACCGGGCACACCGCGCGCGTGCAGCCACAAATCCTGACCGCCACCTTTGCCAAACGTCACCTGCTCGTTCTGGCGGCTGTTGCGCCCTACCCAGATGACAAAATTATCTTTGGTGACGATTTTCAAAGGCGCACTCTGACCGCCCCCACCGCGTTTAATGACCTTACCACGCCAGTGTCCTTTGGACTGAAGAGCGGCCTGCACTTCATCAATTTCCGGCCAGCTCATGGCGAAATCTAGATCCGTATTAAGCTGTTGCAGGAAAGCCAGTTCATTCTTATTTTGCCTGACCAATCCAGGTACGTCGCCTAAAGCACGTTTGGCCTTGTCGTAGCGGGCGAAATACGCCTGAGCATTTTCGAGCGGCGTCAATGTGGGATCGAGTTTGATGACCAATTCGGGTTGGTCAGGGTCGTATTGTGCCCTGAGTTCGGTCTGACCTTTGCTCAGGGTATATTGATGGGCCAGGATGAGTTCGCCGCTGTGTTGCAGCGTTTCGCGTTCAGACTGGTCAGTCAGTGAGCGTTCCATTGAAGCGAGACGCGCACGAATTTTTACAAGTGCTTCTTTGATGGCAGCCTTGACAGGGATTTTGGCGGCATTATAGGCGTCTTCGCCGACGGGCGCACCATAATAGGCGGTTATCGCTTGGCTGACACTATCGACAGGATGCCAACCGGGCATACTCTGAATCGGATAGATACTATAGGCTTCGACGCCATTTTCGCTCTCCACAATACCGGGCTGCCAATCGCGTTTGCCAAGTGGTTTCACAAGCATTTCTAAAACTGGAAAAAGGCGTTCGGGATTTGCATCCGACGCTTTCTGATTTATCTCATCGCCTGCGCGGAAAATAATTTCGCGGGCAAACAAAGGACTTATACCCAAAATACGGGACGCCAATACCTGCTGTGTCTTACGTTTGGGATCGTCATTTTGCTCGAATAGGCCACGCATATCGTTTAGGGTAAGCGTCAAGGGATCATGCTTGCCAGTTTGCGGCGGCGGCAGTTTGTAGTCATGACCGGGTAAGCTAAGGCGATAGCGATTTTCGTCCGGGCCAACGCGGCGCATACAATCGAGAATCATACCTCTTTGGACGAGCAAGAGATTGCTACGGCGTTCCATCGGCTCGATATAAATGCTGACATCGCCTTCCGGCCCTTGCACGTCAATCTGGATGATGCGTTCCCAGGGTGGCTGGCTGACATGGGTTATCAGGCCGGTTTCGACAAAACGGCGGAACAAGAGACCGACTTGAGTGGGTTTGACCAGTCCACGCCGTAATTTCTCGTCCAGCAGATGAACACGCGGAGTCTGAGGATTGGCGCTCAGGTATAAATAGCGGCGATGCCGATCCGCGTAGACTTCAAGACCTATACCCGTCTGATCTACGTCGAGCACATCCTGGATACGTCCGCCGACAAGAGTATCCATGAATTCATCCACCAGGGCGGACAGGGTAAAAACATCAAGGTACATGGGAGCTGCCAGTTACCAGTCATCAGTTTCCAGTAAAAGATTAAGAGAAAAGCGTATCACAAAGACGCAAAGGCTGGAAGATACAAAGGCAATCAGCAAGCGTTATTTGGCGAAAAAATTAGTGAGCGCCAGGCGTGAGGAGATAAGCAATGATGTCACCCAATTCACGATCCGTGAGGCGTTGGGAGAAATTTTGAGGCATAGCGGGTTGAAAGCCATCTACCACATAAGCGGTTGGATGGGTGATCGATTCGTAAATATACGCGGCAGCAGTCAAGGGAAGCCGCCGCGAAGCCGCTCGTTCAGCGATACCTTCAAAAGACGGCGCAACTTTGCTGACAACACCGAGGCGATGACACGCTACGCAGCCATATTGCTCGATCAACGACGCGCCATTTTCAGGATTAGCATTCTGAAGGAGCACAGTCACTTTGTCCATATAGGTATCGGCGGTAAGGTCAGCCGTCGCTTCGGGTGCGGAGGCGGTTTCACTTTCGGTAGTCGTCACAAAGGCGACGACAAATACCAGGGTGATAAGCACAAAAAGACCGATGACAACGATCACCGGCCAGCGTACTGCGCGCGTGTTGGGAGAGCCGTTCACGGATTACCTTATCAACAGGCGGTCAATCATCATCGCAAGAAATAGAAAGGCAAGATAGGCGGTTGAGTATTTATACATGCTGCGGGCGGCAGCACCATCGGCCTTCTTGATGAGTTGGAGTGACTTGCGAATTAAACCTGCGCCCAACAGCACCGCGACCACCATATAAATCAAACCCAGCATTTTGAAAGGCGCGGGCAGCAGGGTAATGATAAGCAGTTGAATGGAGTAAAGAAGTATCTGGCTACGAGTCGCTTCTTCACCATGTGCGACGGGCATCATGGGCACATGGGCAAGGGTATAGTCTTTGTTGACCAAGAGCGCCAGCGCCCAACTATGGGGAGGTGTCCAATAGAAAACAATGGCAAACAAGATAAAGGCTTCAAAGGAAAGCGTTCCTGTCACCGCCGCCCAACCGACGAGCACGGGAAACGCACCTGCCCCGCCGCCAATCAGAATGTTCACAACGGTGTTGCGCTTCAGGATTATGGTATACAGGATGACATAGTAGATGCCACCGACGAAGGCCAAAATTGCGGCTAACCAGTTAACCCACATACCCAGAATCAGCACCGACCAAGCCAGCAAGCCTAAACCGAACAACAAAGCATTCAGGGGCGCAACCCGCCCAGAGGGAATCGGGCGGCGCGAAGTACGCGCCATCAGCGCATCCATGTCACGATCCAGATATTGATTAATGGCGCTGGCTCCGGCAGCGGCAAACGCACCGCCGATAATAGTTGGGATCAAAACAGCCAGATTAGGTACACCCTGTGCCGCGATAACCATCGTCGTCACGGTGGTGAACAGGAGCAATAAAACGATACGCAGTTTGGTCAATTCCAGATAGCTACGCAGGAGCGTTGAAAAATTTACCGGGTTGGGTCGGATTGAGCTTTCCATGAATTTTCAGTTACCTGACCAGCATTATCGTGGCTGTTGAGCCACTCAATTACAGAAAAAATGACAAGAATTCCCCAGGTTGTCCCTGCGACACCAACGTGGGCTGCACCCCAAATGGGCGCTGCCGCACTCAATACAAACAGCGCACCAATTGCGGCCTGGGTCAGATAGGCTGCGAAAGCCAAGACCGCGAGGAACCGCAACCTTCGATCCTGACGATTTTGCAGCACCTGCCAAACCAAAAGGATCAAACTAATGCCTAACGCGACTACAGCAAAGCGGTGGAGCATGTGAATGGTCGCCAACTGCCCCTCGCTAAACGGCAAAAGCTGGCCATTGCACAGGGGCCAATCGACACACGCCAGGGTTGCACCACTACCGCGCACTAAACCGCCAGTCAGAATGATGATAAAGGCTATTGCCGTCGTGAAATAGATCAATATCGTCAATTGATCCGACTTGTAATGCACTGTCGGATGATAAGCAGAAAAAACAGCAGCTAATAACAGCGAGGCGAGTAACAACATGGCCGTACCCAGATGCAGTGTGACCAATGTCGGAGAAAGATCAGCTTTGACCACGCTGCCACCTAAGCCGCTTTGAGCAGCGTAAAGCAATGCAGCGACAATGGTAGCACCCACAGCAAGTTTATTAGAGCGCTGGGTACGGAATACCGCAATCAGCATTGCGATACCGAACACGCCAATAGACATGGCAACCAGACGATGCGACCACTCAATCCAGGCGGTTATGTTATCCAGCGGCGGGATAATGCTGCCGTTGCAGAGCGGCCAATCATTGCCGCAGCCTAAGCCTGAATCCGAAACACGAACCACTGCCCCAATGACGATCAAGGCGAGGGTTAGTAATGCGGTAATGACCGCAAGCCTCGTAAACCAACGGGGGCGGTCTGTTTGAAGCTGCATGATAACAATACCTTAGCTGGATTCGACGCTGGTGGGTTGGTCAGGTGCGACAGTCACTAATCCGGGTGAAGCCGCTTTTTGCTTCTTTGAACTTTTCACGCCCCAATCCAGGACGATCATAAGCACCATGATGCCAATCGCCATCGGGATGAGACCTGGAGGAAACGGACTAAACAAAAGGAACATAATAATCAGAACAAGTTGTTCAGCTTTCCAAGCGGTCATTGTCTCGGGCGAACCATCCGGATTGTCCGTTTGTTTGAGCACAGGCAGTTGAGGGCCACTGTTGCTCGATGCAAGCTGCGAGGTAAGGCCCCCGCCGACAATCAAAACCACAATCAAAACTGCTAAAATAACCAACCGTCTCACTTGCAACCTCCCTTGTACGGGTCTGAACTTTCAGATTGTACTATTTCGCACAACCCATCGCAAGAGTTTGCATGATGGGATTGGACTAATTTTCATCACTGGACTCATCAAAATGATTCCGAACACGATTTTCCTGAAGACTATCGTCTACGCTGTCGGACTCTTCCAGGGCGGCATCCTGGGCATGAGGTATAGTGTTATCAGAACTTTCGGCCAAGCCCTGCGATAATTCTTCGAATTCCGCTTCGCCATCGGCCATTTGGGAACTGAGGGGAAGCGTAAAATAGAAGGTCGTCCCCTCACCGAACATACTTTCAAACCAGATACGACCTCCATGTTTCTGAACGATAGATTCAGTAATTGCCAAGCCGAGGCCGCTGCCTTCGATCTTAAGGGATACACCCTGGCGGGAGCGAAAGAAGCGCTCAAATATGCGGGGTTGATCTTCCGTAGAGATACCTAAACCGGTATCCTGCACGCTAATTAAAATTTGATCGCCCTGATGAGCAACCGTAATTATGATACTGCCACCATCGTGGTTATATTTGATGGCATTGCTGATAAGATTGTCTAAAACCTGGGCAATGCGACGCGCATCCAGCAATAAACGCCCGATCCGCGAATCGAATTCAATCGAAATGGAGATGTTACGGGTCGCGGCCATCTCTTCGAGGAGGTTTACTGTTTCTTCGATGGTGGCTTTGAGTGATACCGCACCTAAGTCAAGGTCTACTTCAGCATCAGCCCAGGATATATCCAGCAAACGAGATACTAAGTGCTCCATTCGAGTTAAACCGGCCATTGCACGGTTCGCAAAGTGTTCCTGGCGCTCATTGAGTGGGCCAAGCTGTTTAACCAATTCAATACAACCACGCACCGAGTTGATGGGGGTTTTAAGGTCGTGGGCAACGGTATTCAACCATTCCGAATTGGGATCGGGCGACGAGACCATGTTTTCGGACTCCTAAGGACACAATATACTGGGAAGCCTATCCAGAGCATAAGCAAGCCGTGTGCCATGCCATGTCAACAGGGAACCATCGACTAATTGGATATTGCCGCTGCGTGATGCGGGCGTATCCAGGTTAGCAAATAAAGGAATATGCTCCTCGGTGAACGGAAATGGTTCATTGGGGAGCAAAATCATGTCAGGCTGGGCGGCTACCACTTCTTCCATTGTAACACGAGGATAGCGTGTGTCGCGCTCAAGAATACGCGGATCATCTACCGCGAGGGGCTGTACCTGCCCTAAGTCAGCTTTGAGCGGATATTGGCGGTCACGATCTGCAAAGACATTGATCGCACCGCAAATCCGCAGCAAATCGTGGGCGTAGGTATGAGCGTTAAAGGTCATCAGGGGATCAAGCCAGATAGGGACAAACACGCGACAAGGATTTTCTTCAAGTTTGGTTTCGCTAATGCGCCAAATCCAGTCCATTGTTTGTTCCATGAGGCGTATTCGCGGAACCATCGTGGGTTCGTCGAAAACATGCATGATATTCCATAGGAGGTTAAAAGCATCTGCAACCGTTTGCGGAAATGTCACCCAAACTGGTACTCCCGCTTCCTGCAAAGCAAGCACATCTTCCTTGCGATTTTCCTCGCGGTTGGCGATGACCAAATCGGGCGCAAGCTCGATAATACGTTTAATGTCAGGGTTCTTCGTACCGCCGATGCGGGGCAACCGGGCAACCCCAGCCTCAGGATAAATACAATAATCGGTGATGGCGACTAGGCGATTTCCGAGATTCAAATCAAAAAGCGATTCAGTAATACTGGGGACAAGGGATACGACACGCCGCGGCGGAGTCGAAACCGGCGCTTCCATATCATAACTATAAGTTCTGTCGTCCATATCAAGCCTCGTCCCTCAAGCGTAAATGACCTAGAAAAACACCAATTGATCGCGTTCCGGGCCAACACTGACAGTGCGAACACGGGTTTCAGCCAATTCGGAAATACGCTCAATATAATGGGCTGTTGCCTCCGGCAAATCATTGGCACTGCGCACAGTGCTAATATCCCGACTCCAACCGGGCAAAGTCTCATAAATGGGTTCGGCACGTTCAAGTTCAGAGATGGTGCTGGGCGGAAAATCGACTTGTTTACCGTCAATTTTATAAGCAACGGCGATTTTCAACTCGTCAAAGCCGCTGAGGACATCGAGTTTGGTCAACAACAATTCGGTAAAACCATTGACTTGAGCCGCGTAACGCAGCACGACAGCATCGAGCCAACCACAGCGGCGCGGACGCCCGGTGGTCGTGCCAAATTCATCCCAATGATTTTCACCCGTACCACGCAGGCGATCCGCTAAATCACCGTTTAGTTCAGTGGGCATAGGGCCGCCGCCCACGCGCGTGCTAAAACATTTGGCAACCCCGACGACGCGATCCACAGAACAAGGTCCGAAACCCAACCCAGTCAGCGCACCACCGGCTGTCGGAGAAGAACTGGTCACAAACGGGTAATCACCATGATCGACATCAAGTAGTGTACCCTGCGCGCCTTCACATAAAACGCGTGCACCTTCCTTCAAGCGTTGATTCAAATACACCGTTGTATCGCGGAGATAGGGTTTCAACTGTTCAGCAGCATCAAGATAATCGACAGCCGCTTTCTGGGCGTCCAGCGGCTCGTGACCATCGCGCACTAAAATTATATTAGCCTTCTCAACGGCGGCATAAAGAACATCCGCAAATTCTTCGATGTTTGACATCTGACCACTACGTATTCCCTGTCTGCCAGTTTTGTCCAGATAAGCAGGGCCAATCCCACGCAAAGTCGTACCGATGGCTTGTTCACCGCGCGCTTTTTCTGAGGCGATATCCAGCGCGATGTGGGCAGGGCTGATGATATGCGCTTTGGTGCTGATGATGAGCCGTTCTGGCGAAATATCAACACCCATTGATTGCAACTGCTTCATTTCTTTGAGCAGATTCACCGGGTTGACGACCATGCCATTGCCGAGTACACAGGTCACATGCTCGTGCAAAATACCCGAAGGAACCAGATGTAATTTAAATATCTGTGAACCGACTACCACCGTATGACCAGCATTATCGCCCCCAGCGTAACGGGCTACGACATCAGCTTCGCCAGCTAACCAATCAGCAACTCGGCCTTTGCCTTCGTCGCCCCACTGCGCGCCAATCAAAATTGTTGCAGGCACGAACTATTTTCTCCTTAAATATCGGTCTTTGAGCGTGGCTCCCCCGAAATGATATGCCAATGGAGATGCTTCGAGTCCTGATATGCACCTAAGTTGGTGAGGACGCGACAAGCACCCTGTTCAGCAACCACCTGAGCAGCAACCTGTTTGATTATAGCCAACAATTCGATGATAAGGGGATCATCTGTTGGTTCAAGAGTGAGTAATGAGGAAATATGCCGTTTGGGAATTACGACAACGTGTATAGTATAAAAGGGTCGGGTGTGATAAAAAGCGAGGACATTTTCGGTTTCTAGGATTTTCTGAACAGGTGTATGCCCATTTAAGACTTCATCGCAGTAAAAATCATTGGTCACAGACCGTATTCCTTACCGAGGGCAACCGTTACCTGACGCAATCCCCAGGGTTCGACTTCACCATCGGGGCCAAGCGCCAACGCGGAACCTTCGCCAATCCCAACGGCAATTGAACCAGGCTGGCGCAGCAATACATCCTGAGCCAGAGATGAGTCTGCAATACTGGTGATGCCTGGGATTATCAACCCATTATCAAGCCACTCAAAACCAGCGGTTAATTCATCCGAGTCTAAGAGCACCCATGCACCAAAAACAGAAGCTCCACTGCCTTCCGCCAAGACAACCGCACCATTCTGGAAGGCGGTTTGAATCCCGCCAATGGCCGCACCGATGAGACTTGAACGCAAATCGTCGAGTTCTGCTCCACCTTCGATGACGACAATCCCGGCTTCGGACAACATATCAGTAACCGTTTCATCATCTTCGGAAAGTACGTCAACGAGATAACCGGGGGGGGCGCCGAGATCTTCCATATCTGCCAAAGCTCGTTCCCCCAATCCGGATTGGCTACCGAGCGTGATATAGGCGACTCCGCCATCTGCCGCCGCACGACCCAATGCTAATGCCCGGACATCACTCAGGTTCTCGCCACCGCCGGATAAAATTAACCAACCGCGCCCGTCCTGCCAGCGCAGTACATTATTCTGAGCCATTGTATTCAATTCACCAATACATAATCGGCCACTGCCGCTGACATCAAGGCCACACCCAACGGCAAAGCGTCCTCATCAAAGTCGAAACGCGGGTGATGGTGACCATATTCAAAACCACGCGCCTTGTTGCCAGCACCCACGAAAAAGAACGTCCCTGGCACTTCATCAAGCATATAGGAAATATCTTCAGATGCCATTGTACGAAATGAATCGTCCAGACAATTCACATCGACAAAGCGAGAAAATACCCCACGCACATGATCTGTCACTTCTGGATCATTGACCACCGGAATGGTCAAATGTTTTATCATAATGTCCACCGTACAACCTACCGAGGCACACACAGATTCGCTGAGTGAACGGATATGCTGCTCCAGCATTTCGCTGGTGTAGGCGTTAAAGGTACGAAATGTACCCCGAATCTCGACCTGCTGTGGAATGGCATTATACGCTTCACTGCTGGTGCGCACACCGGTTACAGACAGCACTACTGCGCCCGCCATCGCATCCATTTTGCGCCCGACGATAGTGTGCAAGGCGGTGATGAGCTGTCCAGCACAGGCAACAGGATCAATGGTGGTATAAGGCATTGCAGCGTGTCCGCCTTTACCATTCACAATCAACCGAAAAATAGACGACCCCGACATGATTGCTCCGTCGGCAATACCGATTGTCCCTATAGGCAATTCCGACCACAAGTGCAAACCCAGAACTACATCTGGACGGGGGTTATCGAGCACACCGGCGCCGATCATCGCCAGCGCACCGCCGAGGCCTTCTTCCGCTGGTTGAAAAACAAACTTCACTTGTCCGGCGATTTTATCACGATACTCCGAGAGCAATTTAGCCACCGCTAGGCCGATGGTCACATGACCGTCGTGACCACAGGCGTGCATTTTACCCGGTGTTTGCGAGACATAATCAACCTGATTGGCCTCAGTTAGGGGTAGAGCATCCATATCAACGCGAACCATGATTGTCGGGCCAATTTGTCCACCTTCTAACAAGGCGACCACACCGGTTTTGCCTACCCCAGTTTCAACTTGCAGTCCCAAACTCCCTAATTCTTCCGCGATGATACCTGATGTTCTGAACTCTTCAAAACCCAATTCGGGATGCATATGAAAATCACGGCGGCGCGCAACCAAATCAGCACGCATCGCTTGAGCGCGCGTTTTAAAATCAATGATAGTCATTGTGATGTCTCGACGAGGAATCCTAGCTACGAATTATGTTACTATGCGTAGCGTAGCACAGATTCGCCGGGACGAGAGTTAATCTGGGATCAGGTAATCAGCAACCGCAGCCGACAACAGAGCAACGCCTAATGGCAATGCATTTTCATCGAAGTCAAATTTCGGGTGATGATGCCCATAATACGTCTCTTGGTTGGGGACGGCTGCGCCCAGGAAAAAATATATACCTGGTATGTCATCCATCAACAAGCCAACATCTTCCGCGCCCATCGTGCGTTCAGCCGTATTGAGTCCAGCGTCGCCAACATAACTGCGGAACAAATCGCGCATCCGGCCCGTGACTTCAGGATTATTCACTACCGGCAGGACATTATGCTCAATTTGAAGTTCAATCGTGCAACCCATCGCCGCTGCAATACCTTCGGCAATTTCCTGCATACGGCGTTCGAGCAAGTCGCGGACTTCGAGTTTGAAGAATCGCATCGTCCCGCGCATTTCAACATCCTGGGGAATAATGTTGAAGGCCGTGCCGCTATGCAACCATGTCACCGAAATGACGAGGCCATCGAGTGGATCATTGTTCCTACTGACAATGGTCTGAAACGCGGTAATAATCTGGGCGGCACAGACCACCGGATCGACCCCTTGATGAGGCAAGGCAGCGTGGCCGCCCTTTCCAGTAATTTTGAGTGTAAACACTGATGATCCCGCCATCACCGGGCCATCACCGACGCCCAGCGTTCCCAACGGCAAGCTGTTCCATAAATGTAGACCGAGGGTAACATCCGGGCGGGGGTCGGTGAGTACCCCGTCGGCAATCATCGCTTTCGCGCCTCCGACGACTTCCTCGGCAGGCTGAAAGACAAACTTGACACGCCCAGCAATCTTATCGCGATGCTGGGATAAAAGTTTGGCGACGCCGAGCGCAATGGTGGTGTGGCCGTCGTGACCGCAGGCGTGCATTTTACCTGGGGTTTGCGAAGCGTAAGATGTCTGGTTTTCTTCCAGAATAGGAAGCGCATCCATATCAGCACGAACCAGCACCGTCGGGCCGTCTTTGTCACCCTCCAGCATCGCGACCACGCCAGTTTTGCCAACACCAGCCTGCACTTCTAACCCTAAGGCACTCAATTCCTGAGCAACAATGCCCGCTGTGCGGAATTCTTCAAAGGCGAGTTCAGGGTGCATATGAAAATCACGGCGGCGTGCAACGAGTTCATCGCGCATTGCTTCCGCATTTGCTTTAAAATCAATGGTCGTCATTGTTGTCACCTTGTGAAGCAAGAGTAGATGCCCCTTGCCCGATCAAAAAAGTGTTACCGTTCAAAGGTTATTACGCGAAATTGTTCGGAGAAACGTGGGGCGTCCAATGGTGATTCCGGATCAATATTTGAACGCATCCTTTCAGCCATTGCGTCCATATCGCTAATCTGGCTTTTGTGCTCTCGCAACGCCAAGATTTTGGTTTCTATATGTTGGGTTACATCAACTTTGGTCGTGGGGCTGGCCGTCCCCGAAAGATAAAGCTGGTGAACTTTATGGGTATCAAGCCCTTCATCACGCTCCAACTCAAGAAAATTCAGGCGATCCCGCGCGGTTGGATACACGGCGTCCATTGTAGCCGTGCCAATCGCGCGATGATCGGGATGATTTATGCCCGTTATCCCCCACCAAAAAACGGTTGGGTCGTTGGTCACAACCACATCAGGCTTTTTGAGGCGAATCAAGCGCGTAATATCACGGCGGAGTTCGAGAGTAGGCTGCAATTCTCCGTCTGGGTAGCGCAGGAAAATGACTTCCTTCGCACCCAAAGCCTGCGCGGCATTGCGTTCCTCGGCTTCGCGAATTTCGATCAGGCGTTGATGAGTCATGTCCGGATCGCTGCTGCCTTTGTCACCGCTGGTCGCCAGGACGAAGGTGACAACTGCACCTTCTGCCGCCCAACGGGCAAAAGTTGCACCACAAAAAAATTCCGGATCATCCGGATGGGCAAAAATGCCCATCACTCGTTTGGCTGGTTGTTCTTCTGGTGTGTCGGCCACTTTTGTCTCCAAGTTGATTATGATGATTAAGCCGAATTACTCTTCACCTTCTGTAGGCTGCTGGGCTTTTCCCGGCTTGGCGCCACAGTCACAGGGTTCATCCTCATTGTGTTTGCTGCACGGTTCCTGAGCCTTCTTTTGCAGCGCTTCCCATTCTTCCAACGGAATCAGGTCATCACGCAGAATAAGATGGCGGGTTTCTTCAACCAGGACAGTCACGGCATCCTGGAGCGGGTGAACGTCTAGAACTTTACCCTCGCCAAAGGGCGTTCCGATACGCTTGTTGCGTTTGGGAAGCTGGCGACGAGCCTCGACATATTGCTCGTATTCGTAGACCAGGCAGCAGCGCAAACGCCCACACATCCCGGTAATTTCCGAGGGATTGAGGGAAATCCCCTGCGCCTTCGCCATTTTGATAGAAATAGGGCTGAAATCTGTCAAAAAGGTGCTGCAACAGCGGCTTTCGCCGCACGCACCGTAGCCACCCAAGAGTTTGGCAACGTCACGCGGGCCAATTTGACGCATTTCAATCTGGGCGGGGAATATGCGACTCAAGTCCCCTGCTAGTCTACTGGTATTGATTTTATCTTCAGCAGTGAACAAAAACGTCAACATACTGCCGTCGTAGTTGTATTGAGCAGCAACAAATTTGACTTCATCAAAATTGCCTAACTGCTGCGCTTTCTCTTTGCACTTTTCCAGTGCTTCGTCCTGGAGCGATTCCCAATGCTGCTTTAGCACCAGATCGCGGGGGGATGCGGGACGCATAATCGGCTTGTATTCGCGGGAAACTTCTTCCGCCATTGCAAAACTGACAATCTGCCCCATTTGCCGCCCGCGCGCCGTCTCCACAATTACAAAATCGCCTGATACAAGCGTCGGATAGGCGCTATAATCGAAATGATAGAGTTTGCCAACTTTATGAAATCGCACACCAGCAACTGTACGCTGCTGTTCGATTGGTATATTCGTCATGGAAACCATTCAACCTTTTATGTTGTAAACTTGCGTTCATCCTTAATGATAGGCGTAGAAAGCAATTCTAGCAAAAATATTGACATCTATTCCACAAAATGCTAGTCTCAACAAGCCGCAATAATTGTAACTCACCCATTCGGCTTTTCGGGGAACGCGAGAAAAATGTCGCGTTTATGGCTTCGTATTTTATCTAGGGGGTAAACGATGACTACCCTGGTTATGAAATTTGGCGGGTCGTCGGTTGGCACGACCACTGCCCTAACACAAGTTTTGAGTATCGTCCTGTATGAGCACGAGCAATGGGATCGATTGATTCTGGTTGTGTCGGCGCTGGATGGCGTGACGGACGCACTTATTGAAGCGGCGCATCTGGCGCAATTAGGCAATCAGCGTGGCTATAGGCGGATTATCGCCAACCTGCGCACCCGCCATTTGGCCCTGATCGAGGAACTGCCGCTGGGAACCACCGAGCGAACGGCATTACAGGCGGATATTGACCGGCTGTTATTCGACCTACTGGACATTTATCAATCAATGGCGCAAACGCCAGCGGATACGGTTGTACCGGACAAAGTTGATGCAACGATTGGCGTTGGAGAGCGGTTAGCGGCACGGATTATCGCGGCACTGTTGCGGCAAAATGACTTGCGCAGTGTGGCGATTGACGCGACCAATTTAATTATCACCGATGATGTTTTTGGCAACGCCACGCCCATTATCCCGCTCACGCAAGAGTTAGTGCTCAATAATCTGCTGCCAATGCTGGAGCGCAAAATCATTCCTGTGGTCACGGGTTTTATCGGGGCGACGGCAAAAGGCAAACCGACAACAATGGGACGTGGAGGCAGCGATCTCACTGCTTCGTTGTTGAGCGTTTGCACCAAAGCCAATGAAATCTGGATTTGGACAGCGGTGGATGGGATGATGACCGCCGACCCCCGCGAAATATCTGGAACGCGGGTAATTCCAGTTTTGTCGTATCAGGAAGTGGCCGAGTTAGCGTATTTTGGTGCACGCATTTTGCACGCGCGCATGGTCGCTCCACTCAGTCAAGAGCGCATCCCGCTGCGGGTCAAGAATGTGTATAAACCGCAGCAAATGGGGACGCTCATTCATGATGTAAATCCCAATCGCACCCGCACCCTGAAAGCGGTTACGTCAATTGCAGGATTGGGGTTAGTGGCAGAACGCAGCGGCTCATTATCGCCGATTTCGCTGCTCGTCGAGCAGACATTATTCGCCACAACCCATACTCACGCCGATGTGATGATTGCATCACAATCATCAACGAAAAGTTTCGTGTGTTTTCTGATCCCCACCAGCGCAGGGCCAGATGCCGTTCACAGCGCAAAACAAGTGCTCGAAGAAAATTTAAGCAGCACACCAGAAACCGAAAACTGGTCTGTGAATCCCGTTAGCATTATCACGGCGATCAGTGATCGACTGGATGAATGGCCGGAACTCACCGCCACTGTGCTGCAAACGCTGGGCAAAGTTCATATTCTGGGTATCGCACAGGGGCCATCACACTGTACCTTGTCGATTGTGGTCGAACCCCAGGATGCAGAAGATGTGCTAGCCTATATCCACCAACTGATTATCAATAGTGAGTGATATAGCGCTCGATTTCCCAGGGTGTCACCTGGCGGTTGTATTCATCAAATTCCTGCCTTTTGGCCGCCAGATAGCGATCACTGATATATGCCCCTAAAGCCGACAAGACTACATCATCCTGCCCCAATGCTTCAAGCGCCTCGTCCAGCGATGATGGCAGTATTTCGAGCTGACGCAAACGCCCACGATCCTGGCGCACTAAGGTCTCTTCAAGCGCGTCAGGAAGCGGCATTTGCTGGCGAATCCCATCGAGTCCGGCCATGAGCATCACTGCGCTGGCAAGATAGGGATTGGCGCTGGGATCGGGGCAGCGGAGTTCCAGACGGGTATGGGATTCTTTACCTGCGACAATGTGAGGAACGCGGACGAGCGCACCGCGATTAACATGCGCCCAAGTGACGTAAACTGGGGCTTCAAAACTCGTCCCCAGACGTTTATAGGAATTCACCAGTGGCGCGAGAATGGCGCACATAGCACGGGCATGAGACAATTGTCCAGCCAGAAAATATTTTGCGGTTTGCGAAAGGCCGTATTCATCCTCATTTTCCACAAACACGTTAGCGTCAGTCTGGAGGTCGTGCAAACTCTGATGGGTATGCATCCCGGAACCGGGGAGATTCATATCTGGGCGCGGCATGAAGGTACAATGCAGCCCGGAACGAGTAGCTACAGCTTTCAAAGCCACACGCGAAGTCAACACTTTGTCGGCAGAGGCCAGCGCTCGATCATATTGGAAGTCAATTTCGTGCTGTCCCGAACCGTTTTCGTGGTGAGTCGAATCGACTTGAATACTTAGCGCGGATAATGAGCCTAACATCTTGCGAATAACGGCGCGTGATTGATCTGCTGACATATCAAAATAGGATGCTTGATCGAGTGGTTCCAGGGGAATACAACTCTTATTTTCGTGAGTGCGGAAAAGAAAAAATTCAAGTTCGATACCCGTTTTGTAGCTAAAGCCTAATTCTTCTGCCTGTTTGAGGGCCTTAATCAGAGTATTGCGCGGATCGCCGATGAAGGGTTCACCATTGAGGGTATAGACGCTGCAAATCAAACGGGCGCTGCGCTCTGTATCGGCTTCCCCTGGCATAACAATAAAGGTGTCGAGATCGGGGATGAGCACCATATCACTTTCAGCAACACGGGCAAAACCTTCAATCGAAGAGCCATCGAAGTGCGAACCATGATCGAGGACATCCGGCAATTCCCCACGCGGGATCGTGACACTCTTGACTGTCCCGGTAATATCCGTGAACCACAAATCAATGAACAGCACGTCCTGTTCATCGACAGCGGTCAAAACAGACTCTTTAGTCATCATCGTTGAAAACACCTCTAAAGCGAATTTAGGATTATGCGCGTCTGTAACAGACGGTAGGGGCATGGCGACGCCATGCCCGGACTATGTGCTATTTTACCAGTATACCGAACAAGTGTGGAGTTTACACACCGGGGAGATTGCCAAAGGTATGAGCACAAATATTAGTCAGAGGTAACAACTATTCAAGTTCGGGCAGCGCGCCTAAATGCCCTAACAGAGCATCAATACCAAGTAAATAGCTGCGCCAACCGAAGCCACAAATTTGCCCTACGCATACAGGCGCAAGCAGCGATTTATGGCGAAATTCCTCACGGGCATGTACATTAGACAGATGAACTTCGATCACCGGCAAAGCAATCGCGCTGATGGCATCGCGCAGAGCTACCGACGTATGGGTGTATGCACCGGGATTGAAAACCACGCCATCAGCCCAATTGCGAGCAACATGCAAAATGTCAATGAGTGCGCCTTCATGGTTGGATTGTTCGGAACGCAATTCGGCCTTGTGCCAATGGGCGCGTTGTTCCGCCCAGGCATTGATTTTTTCAAGTGTCACACTGCCGTAGACTTCCGGTTCGCGTGTGCCCAGCAAATTGAGATTTGGGCCGTGAAGCAGCAAAATTTTTTTCGTCATGAGTGCGCCTCACTCAGAGGGACGTTACATTCCGAACAGGTCTTCACATAAGCCGCATAAGAAAGGCCACAGTTCGGACACTGACGGCGCGAATCACCAATCGCAGATTTGACCACATTGAGGGCGATGTCCCGTTCCAAACCGGCAGACACCAGATCGCGCAGGACGTATTCGACAGACTGTCCACCTTCCAAGTTGGATTTAACCGTGTTGAGCATGGAGGCTAAATCAGCTTTGGGAGTCGGTGGTTTGAGCTTGAGCACGTCCGATTTAAAGGTCATGTGGCAGGTCTGGCATTCGACAAATTCACCGAGATCACCCATCGGGAAAATGGGCACGAAATACAGCGTAAAGTAATTTTTACCCTGCTTGAGTTCATACTGGCGATTGGTCTGGCAGTGTGGACAGTAGAATGTGCCAGAACCTATCGTTTTCATGCGGTGCTTTGTGCCAAAAATAATCATTATTTTGTACCTATCGTAATTGGGCTAACACATCTACGACGACTTCAGGCGGCACATCTTCGACAATCAGAGGCGCACAAATGCCGCGCAGCAGCACAAAACGCGAATTACCGCCCTGCCATTTTTTGTCGGTGCTCATGGCGGCGTAGAGTGCTTCAGGGTCAAGGCCATTCAAGCGCGTGGGCAGACCAATGGATGACACAACTTCCTCTACTCGTTCGGACAAATCCGCATCACAGAGGTTCAAGGCATGAGATAACCGTGCGGCGGCGACGAGACCGACGCCAACGGCTTCACCATGCGGCCAGGAATAGCCGGAAACCTGTTCAACCGCGTGGGCAAATGTATGACCAAGATTGAGATGAGCGCGGATATTTTTTTCGTAAGGGTCTTTTTGCACAACATCAACTTTGACCTGGACAGCACGGCGAACGAGTTCCGGCGCGTACTCCGGTTTCCATAAGCCTGAGTCGAGCAAGCTTTCATCGGCAAGAAATCCATGTTTGATGACTTCAGCCATGCCGCAGCGCCATTCCCGTTCCGGGAGACTTCGCAGGACATCGGGGTCAATCAATACCAAATCAGGCTGCTTGAACGCACCAACCAGGTTTTTTCCCTGGGGAAGATCAACGCCGACTTTGCCGCCAACACTGGAATCAACCATTGCCAGCAAAGTTGTCGGAATCTGGATGAAACGCACGCCGCGCATATAACTGGCCGCCGCAAAACCAACAGTATCGCCCACGACTCCACCGCCGAGTGCGATCACTGTGCCGGAACGATCTAAGCCAGCATCCACAAAATCGGCATAGAGTTGGGCGACAGTTTCCAGGGTTTTATATTGTTCGCCGTCGGGCGTGATGACCAGCGAGGCATCCCGCAGTTTTGAAACTAACGATTCGCCATACAAAGGCGCGAGCGTGGTGTTAGTCGCAACCACGACTTTGCCCTGTAAGCCAAGCTCTTGCAGCCGATTAGCAATATTTGACAATAAACCCAACTCAATGAGGATGTCGTAATCACCGCCAGGGGCCGTTACACGGATACGGTCTGCTGCCATAATGCAACAATCTCCCCGGCAATTTCGTCCGGCGTTTTGCCGGTTGTATCGACCTGATTGGGAATTGTTTCATAAGCTTCGCGGCGTTTATCCATCAGCGTTCGCCATTCACCTTTTAGGAGCGGACGCTCGATGGGATCATTTTTGAGACGCTGCATAATCGCATCTGGAGCAGCGTTCAGGCAGATTACCAAACCCGACGCCAGCATCACATCGCGGTTGCTCTCATCCACGAGCATTCCCCCGCCCGTCGCGATGACAAGCCCCTGCTGCGCAGCCAAAAAGCGAGTCATACGGCGCTCGATATGACGAAAGTTTTCCTCGCCCTCATATTGAAAAATATCAGGTATCGTCCTGCCCGTGCGACGGACGATTTCTTCATCAGTGTCGATGAAAGGCCGATTGAGTTTTTCAGCAACGAGACGGCCTACGGTGGTCTTGCCTGTGCCCATGAAACCGGTAATCACAATATTGCGGTCATTACTCATAACCAAACCGCCATTCCACATTATCCATCGGGAGGTCTTGCAAACGGGCGCGACGCAAAGAGTCGAAACGTGGGCGCATTTCGTCCACGCTGTCACCGCCGAGTTTTTCCAGGAGCGAATCGGCAATCACCAGCGCCATCATCGCTTCACCGATTGGCACAGCACGGGGTAAAGCACAAAAATCGCTGCGCTCATATGTTGTATCTTCGGATTGGCCGGTTGCCAGATTCACGGAAGGCATGGATTGCAAAATAGTGGAAATGGGTTTCATGGCAACACGGGCGACAA
>JBDTNB010000060.1:0-35830 GCA_039933955.1 Chloroflexota bacterium | reverse complement strand
GACCGAAGCCGCTGTCAGCACTTACGGCCTCAGCGCCGCCAACTGGGCAACCCTGCAAACGCTCAACGACCTGCGCGCGGCAATCTTCCCCTCCGCCACGCCCTAGTTCAAACATCTCTTAATTCCCCCTCTCTGCGAAGCGGGGAGGGGGCTAGGGGGAGGGGATAAATGTTTCCTCAAACGCCTCGTTTTTCCTCTATATTTTCTCTGATTTTTACTCTGCACTCTGCACTCTGCATTTTTTTTACTCATAACTCGTCACTCATAACTCATTACTAACTCACCTTACGCACTTGACCCTCATCCTAAATCCTTCTCCCTCAGGGCGAAGGACTTTCAAACAACCGCGTGATTCTCATATTTTCTCTTCAGGGAGCAAAAGCACTCAAATCCTCTTGGTGCGTAAGGTGAGTTACTAAAAAAAATGCCGCCCGACGGGGGAGGTGTCGGGCGGCAAAGGGAAGGGTGGGGCTGGCTGTCGGATGGATGGAGGGACAGTCAGCCCATCTGGAAGACTGTTAGAAGGCGGGCATCAGGTTGGGGATGTCCCCGCTGATGGCCGGAGCGCCCAGCGTGGCCTGGATTTGCATATCCTTGCCCGCGCGCTGGACATCCAACTTCACCTGATCGCCGATTTTGTGCTGCGCGATGATGCTCTGCCAATTGTGGGTAGCATCTAAGGCCGTCGCGTCCACTTTGGTGATGACATCATTGGGCTGCAAACCCGCTTTTGCGGCGGGCGAGTCTGGCAGGATGCCGGTAATCAGCATACCGTTGTTGATCGTGAGCTGATGCTGTTTGGCAACCGTGACATTCAGGTTGATGATGTCCGCACCCAGCCAGGGGCCATAGCTGTTGACCGGCAGACCAAACAATAGGCCGCCCTGTTCGTAGTTGAACATTGCCAGCCCGTTCAAGTCCGACGCCGGGACGCTGATGTCCTGGGTTTTACCGGCGCGCTGCACGGTCAGTTTTACCGTCGCGTTGTCCGCTAAACTCTGGCGATAGGTTTGCAGTCCCGCCGGATCGTAGGTTTTGCCGTCAATCTGGCTGATCTGGTCGCCCGCGCGCAGTCCAGCACTATACAGGTCGCTGCCATTGGGAAGGCCGAATACCATCCACGATTTGTCCGTGCCGGTGTAACCCAATGCTGCAAACGGTTCATTGGTGGGCAGGTTCAACAGGTTGGCGGTAGACGGTGTAGTTTTGCCGCTGGCGGCGATCAGGTTGAATAAAACACCCTGGTCGGTATACCCAAACAGATCAAGCGACTTCATAGCGGGCGCTTGCACCGTGATGTCTTGCGCTTTACCGGCACGTTGGACGGAAAGCTTCAGGCTGTCGCTATCTTTCAGCCCAGCGACCAGTGTCCGCAGGTCAGTCGGGGTATAGGCTTTGCCGTTGAACTGCATAATCTGATCGCCAGCGCGCAGACCGGCTTTATATAGGTCGCTGGTATCGGCGACATTAAAAACCTGCCAGGATTTATCGGTGCTGTAGCCAATGGCATCAAAAGGAATATTGGTGGGCAAACCGGACATCGCCGTTTCGCTGATCTTGCCGACAGTCGCCGTCAGCGTCATCGCCTTGCCGTCGCGCATCACATCGAAGGTGACTTTATCGCCGATCTTGAGGGCGTCCAGCGCCTTCGCGGTTTCCATGACATTGGCTACGCTGCTCGTATTGACCTTTTGCAGCACGTCGTTGACCATGACACCACCCAGTGCGGCGGGCGATGCTTCGATTACCTCACGCACGACGACACCATCCGGCGTGTCTTCCAGGCGGACACCCAGGAATGGACGCTCCGGGGTTGTGGTGGTGCTCGCTGATGTCGCGGGTTGTGCAGCAGGCATCGTCGTTGCTTGCGCGGCGGGCTGTGGGGTGGGCTTGGCTTGTTGTGCAGCAGTGACTCCCCAGGCGGAAGCTGCTACAGCCAGCACGGACAGAGTGACCAGAAGGCGAAAAACGGTTTTCCGTACCATGATCGTGACCTCCTCAAATATGAACAGACCTCGTTCTTGATTCGGATAAATCGGTGCGCTGTAGTTTGGCCGGAACTGCGGCGTACTGTTTATCCGCGCTCTGGTATAGCCCCGAATTCTAAGTATGCAGTGAGCCATTTCTGAACGCCGCCTAAACCGATCCTGAACGCTGTCTGAGATTGGACGAAGCTAAATGCCAACCGTCCCAGCGCATATTTCACTACCTGAATAAGCCTCGACGCCTATTCACAAAACTTAGCTGCGCCTGTACCGCATCGCCCCATGACTCCGCAAAAATATGCATCTTGTAGGGACAAAAGGCACGCCTTGTTCGTTTTTGCTGCTAGAATAATGATTGTCAGATGGCGAGAAGATTTACATAAGATGCTTTACACAACGGCTGATCTTGAGGCACTTTACGACCTGCCGGAAAATAGGAATAAACGATTCGAGCTTTTCAACGGGATCATTTACGAAAAACCGCTGTTAATCCCGTTTGCTTCCCTGATTTGCTCAACATTGATTTATCATATCGGCAATTACCTCGTCAAAAATCCAATCGGCTTTGGATTTGGCGCGCTTCAATATGCTCTCCCCAACGGTGACGTATTGATTCCCGATGTATCGTTCGTCTCCAAACAGAGTCAACCAGCCCTGCCGTCAAAATTTACCATTGCGCCTGATCTCGCCATTGAGGTATTTTCACCGGGAAACCGCGAACGCCAGATGTCCGAAAAAGTGGAAAGTTATCTGCGCAGCGGTACACAGCGCGTGTGGGTAATTTATCCCGAATCCAAAGTCGTCGAAGTCTATCGCCTATCCCCTGATGGTGGTCTCTTGTTTCATACCTTTAATCTGGACGCCACCCTCGACGGCGAATCGATCCTCCCAGGTTTAAAAATCGCTGTCCGCGACGTGTTCCCGTCCTAACTAACGCGCTTTTGACCCTCTGGTAATCGAACAATAAACCTTTGTGAATGCACCGTATTTTGTAGGGACACGATACATCGTGTCCGCCTAAATTTGTCGCCAAAAATGGCGCTACACCTCAAACTCCGCCCGCAGCAGCCCAAATTGCAGCAGATCATAAAACTGCCCGCGCAAATACGCCCGTTCGCGCCACGCCCCCTCTGGCCGGAACCCCGCCTTGAGCAGAGTCCTGACCGAAGCCTCATTGCCCTCGGTCACATTGGCCTCAATCCGGTGCAGCTTCAAACGCTCAAAGCCATAGCGCAAAACAGGCCGCAGCGCCTCGCTCATGATTCCCTGCCGCCAATAGGCCTGCGCTAGATCATAACCCAACTCCGCGTGCTGGTTGTGGCGGTCATGCAGATGAAACCCGCATGTCCCAATCAAGCGCGACTCACCCTTACGTTCAATCGCCCAGCGTACCCCGCTGCCATTAGCGTACATTCGCCGCGACCAATCAATCACCCACTGCAATTCGTCAGTATCCACAATCGGCTTATCCTGATCGGCCATGTAACGGATCACGTCCACATCGCCATAAATATCGCGCAGCGCATCGACATCATCATTGCGCAGCGCGCGTAAAATCAATCGTTCCGTTTCCATCACCGGAAATATGCTGACCTCGTTGTAGGGTAATTCCCATTTCTCAGCCATCATCCCTCCATTCCGAACTGCAAATAATTTTTGTATATCAGCTTGTATTTTTCAGTGCTTTTTAACCTTTTTCCAACCGGGTCTCCCTCAAAATCGAAACAAATATTCGAACAAATGTTCCACCTCTCACGTCCATTCTATGATACGATGACTTTTGCCCAAAAGGATTTGCTTCTGTTTTTTGTCTTTTCTTTTAACTTTTAACTTTTCACTCTGTACTCAGCACTTTGTACGCTGTACTTAGCAATAGGAGACACTCAACTTGTCCCGACGTTACAGCCCCGACCACAAACAACTCGTCCTCAGAATTTTCGCCGTCTTTTTTGACGGTGATGCCGTCGCCACCAGCAAATTTACCGGCATCCCCGAACGCACTATCCGCGATTGGTTCTATGCCTATATGGACGCCCTAAAACGCGAGGACGCCGCAGCAGCGGTTCCGCCGCCTGTTCCCGCCGCACCGGTTGAGAAGGGCGAGAAATTCTCGCAGCGGCGCTAACCTCCCTTGTACCCGCCGCGCTACTACCAACCCGGTGGCGCGCCTCGGCCTTCCGCCGATTTTCCGCCCACAAAATTCTCAACCCGGCGGCGCTTCACTCGCTTCCCGCCCTTCCATTCGGCGGCAATTTTCTCAACACTGACATTGACTTTGCCACACCCGCCATCAAAATTTTCTCAGCACTCAGCACTCAGCACTCAGCACTCAGCACTCAGCACTGCTTTTGTCTTGTCTTTTACTCTGCACTTTGCACTCTGAACTCTGCACTGAAATAAAAACCCCCAACCACACACGGGTCAGGGACTTTATTTTTACTCCTCCCCCGAATTCGGGGGAGGCTGGGAGGGGGTCTATAACCCGGAGGGAGTCTAAATCTCGCCGCGCTCCACATCGCCGCTGACAAAATTGTCCTGCGGCACTTGTAGATAATCGGTGCTGGCATCCTGTTCGCGCCCGAAGGTCAATTCGCCGTTCAACTCGTCGATCACGATCAGGTCGCCGGGTCGGAAAGTACCCTTCAGCAGTTGGGTGCTCAAGGGATTTTCCACGAACCGTTGCAGGTTACGGCGTAAAGGCCGCGCCCCGAACATCTGGTCATAACCCTTTTCGGCCAGCCAGCGCCGTGCCGGTTCGGTCAGGTGGACGGAGATACCTACTGTCTCACCCAGCCGTTCCAGGATACTGCGCATCTGCAAATCGACAATCTGCTCAACTTCTTGCAGCGTTAACGGCGAGAAGATGATGATCTCGTCAATCCGGTTGAGGAATTCTGGCCGGAAGGTATCGCGCATGGCCTTTTCGATCTTCTGATGATCGGCTACCGCCTGCGCATCGCCCGGTTGTACGAAACCGAGTACGCCGCCTTTGCGTGCGAATTCCGTTCCCAAATTGCTCGTCATGATGATGACGGCGTTGCGGAAATCGACCTGTCTTCCCTGGCCGTCGGTCAAACGACCATCTTCCAGGATTTGCAGCAGGGCATTCCACACATCGGGGTGCGCCTTTTCGATCTCGTCGAACAGGATCACACGATAGGGACGCCGACGAACAGCCTCGGTCAGTTGACCACCTTCTTCGTAGCCCACGTATCCTGGTGGCGCACCGAATAAGCGGCTCACGGTATGCTGTTCACGGTACTCGCTCATATCGACGCGCAGCAGGGCTTCTTCGTCATCGAACATGAACTCGGCCAGGGCTTTTGCTAGTTCGGTTTTGCCCACGCCGCTCGATCCCAGGAAGATGAACGAGCCGATGGGACGTTTCGGGTCTTTCAAACCGCTGCGTGACCGGCGGATCGCGTCAGCAATCGCGCTGACCGCCGGGGCTTGCCCGACGATGCGCTGATGTAAAAATTCTTCCATCCGCAGGAGTTTTTCGCTCTCGGTTTCGAGCATCTGGTTGATCGGGATGCCCGTCCACTGCTCGACTACACCGGCGATGTCTTCGCTGTCCACGACTTCATCCAGGGTATTTTCCCGCTGCCACACATCGCGCTCTTGCTCATACTCGCTTTCGAGTTGCAGGCGCTGCATTTTATACTCTGCCGCGCGTTCATATTCCCGCGCCAGACCGGCTGCTTCTTCGTCGGCAGTCATGCGGGCAAGCGCGTCTTTCATTTCCTTGAGGTGAGAAGGCATCGAATATAAAGCTACCCGCAGTTTAGCGGCGGCTTCGTCGAGCAGGTCAATCGCCTTATCCGGCAGTTTGCGGTCATTGATATAACGCGCCGCCAGACGAACGGCTGCTTCCAACGCCTCATCAGAAATCGTGACTTTGTGATGCGCTTCGTAGCGGTCACGCAGCCCATAGAGCATTTCGATAGTGTCTTCGATGCTCGGTTCATCCACGAAAACCGGCGCGAAACGTCGATCCAACGCGCTGTCTTTCTCGATGTACTGGCGATATTCGTCGAGCGTGGTCGCGCCAATCGCATTGAGTTCACCGCGTGCCAGCGCCGGTTTCATCATGTTACCGGCATCGAGCGCACCCTGCGCCGCGCCCGCCCCGACGACCTGATGCAGTTCGTCGATGAACAGGATAATCTCGCCTTCGGAACGCTGCACTTCTTCGATGGTGGCCTTCAGTCGTTCCTCGAATTCACCGCGGAAGCGGCTGCCTGCCAGCATCCCGCTCAGGTCAAGGCTGATGACTTTCTTGCCCTGTAAAATTTCCGGTATATCGCCGCTGACGATTTTCTGCGCCAGCCCTTCGACGATGGCGGTCTTGCCGACACCAGCCTCGCCGATCAGCACTGGATTATTTTTCGTGCGGCGGCTCAAGACCTGGATCACGCGCAAAATTTCGGCATCACGCCCGATCACCGGATCAAGCTTGCCTTCCAGCGCCATACGGGTCAGGTCGCGGCTGTATTTTTCCAGAGTGCGGTAGCGGGTTTCGGCCTGGGGGTCGGTCACGCGCTGACCGCCGCGAATATCCTTGATGGTTTCGTATATCCGGTCACGGCTGATGCCGTTGTCCGACATAATCTTGCTGACCGCCGTGTTGCGTTCGCTGATAATCGCCAGGAAGATATGCTCGGTTGAAATGTACTCGTCGCGCAGGCGGTTGGCTTCCTCGTTGGCGAGGTCGATAATCCGCTTGACGCGCGGGGTAATGAACACCTGTCCCGTCCCATGCCCATAGATGGCGGCTTTGGGGCTGGCGCGCAAAATTTCGTCCAGCCGTCCGCGCATCGCGGTCACATCGACGGTTAATTTTTCCAATATCTGGGGGATGACCCCATCGGTTTGCTCAAGTAAAGCCAGGAGGATGTGTTCGGTGTCCACCTGATTGTGGCCGTAGCGCTGCAAAATTTCATAGGCCCGCGCGGCGGCATCCTGGGCGCGTTCCGTAAAACGCTCAAAACGCATCATAGTTGGTTTTGTCCTTCACTGTTTACATCAGGTATCGGAGCGCTTATTCACGCTCGACCTTACTTCTATTGTACTCGGTTTTTGGAAGTCTATGGGCGGTTGCACTTAGGGAGTGTGTAAGAATCGATTATCTTTTCACATGGTTATAGACGCGCTGGCACTGCGATTTTATACGGATCAATCACCTGCGATGGCGCACGAATTGCATCAGAAATGTGTTAGAAATTTGCCGAGTGTGCGTTTACGTTTGGGCGTTTTCCTGAAAAGCAGGAGGGAACAGGAGCAAGTTGGATTTGAGTTATTAATAGATTTGGATGCGGGCAAAAATTCATGCACTTAACATCCGCGCATCCCATTGAAAAGGCAGTGCGGGCAAAGGTGAGACGTGGGACGAGGGCAAGCCCTCAGCCATAGACCACTCGGCCATACATCCGACAATTGCCAGATGCAGCAGGATTCGAACCTGCGATCCCGTTTCCGGGACAATCGTTTGTGTCGATAACCCACATCAAGCGGCCCGCACCGCTTTTCATCATCTATTATCATGCACGGCAGTAATATGGGCAAAAGAGTGGCCTGGATATTTTCCACATAGGGCATGTGGCTCTGCTCTGCCATTGAGCTACACCGCTGGTTAAGCAGCGGCGCTCCGATTCGAACGGAGAACCCGATAACCCAAACCTGTCGGCCCATATTTTTAAAAAGCGATAAGCTTTTAGCGGTTAGCCATTAGCTTTAAAACTAAAAACTAAGAACCAAAACTTTTCCAGACGGGCGGGCAAAAAGGGCGACATGGGAAATTGGGATTTCCGTAGAAACCCCACCCGTCGCATTGACATACCGCAGGGTATATCCGTTCGACACGCCGCCAGACCACCGCAGGGGAGCAGTCATCGGGTCGGCCATCCCAGTGTTGTGTGTGCCAACACCAGTACCTTAGGGGCGTTATAGTTACGAGAACCCACGTCTATCGGCCCGCGCCGATATAGCTTTTAGCCTTAAAACCAAGAACTAAAAAACTAAACCATCAAGAACCCTGTTTTTTGAGCGGACAAGTAATCGGTTTGGTGATCTTGCTCTACCCACTGAGCTACACCCCCATGTGTGGAGGTGAGGAGACTTGAACCCCCGACTCTGATAACCCATAACCTTCGGCCCGCATCGTATTCAGTTTTAAAGGTGGGCGGGCAAATGAGGTGGCATAGATGAGTGGGTTTCCCCACATGATTTACAGTCATGCGATAATCTATACCTGTCGGCCCGCGCCAATTGTGCTAATTTTTCGGCAAGGGCACGACCTGTAGTGCCCCTACAAGGATAATAGGATTCCTAAATTTCCCCGCGTGCGAAGTCGCTCAGGACTTGCGGCGTGGCCGAGTCAAAACCCGACACATCGAGCATTCCCGCGTCGTTGGGGTCAGCAATCGTAAACTTATTGCTCACCATCCCGACCACGATCAACTGCGCCGGAATACCGGTTTTGTCGCGGTACTTCTGAAGCGCTTGCACCGGGTGAATCTTTCCGAACCACGTCTCGGAATCGGTGTAGACCACAAAGGTATCCACAGACAGCTTATTGTCCAGCGCATACAGCATCGGCTGGGCGCAGTCCGTCGCGCCGAAAGTCAGCCCGCTCGTCACCTTGATCGCGTCGTCCAGGCGCATCCTGGCCGAGATGTTCAGCGGAACCATCTTGTCCTGGAAGGATGTGATGGTGTAGTGCGGCTCTGTCTTGGCCGTCACCAGCGCCATCGCCGTGCTGCCATCGCGCGGAGTCAAACCCGGTACGCCTGCGACCTGTCCGCCTGCCATCGAGCCGGACACATCCAGCGCCAGCATCATGCGCTTGTTGGCCGGGACAACGTTCTGGAAGGCCTTGTAAAAAGCATCGTCCAGGGCGTCAATCACCCGCGCTGTCGGAGTCCATTTTCCGTCTCCACGAATACCATGACCCATTTGATACACACGCAGCGCCGAGAGCACCGCAATCGGATGCACACGCGCCTTACGCAGGAGGGTTGCATCGCCCAGGCGATCCACAACCGTTTGTTCCGCCGCGCTCAGTTCCTTGAGCAAACCAATCTTGCCCATCACACCCAGGTTGCGGATCATGGCCGTCAGCGGCATCTTGACCAGCAGCGCTTCCCAAACCGCCGCTTCACTCAGGAATTGAGTCGGCAGTGCTTCACGCGGCAAATCATAAGCTTCGATCAACTGGAGGATCGTCTTCACGTCCGTCGCCTTTTGCGCCTGTTCGAACGCCCAGATGAACGCTTGAGCGTTGTCTTCTGGAACCGAGTCGCCCAGCGCCCAGGTGGCTTCCTCACGCTTGGTGATCCACTTGTAGATCGCGCCCTGAGTCTCATTTACGGGCTTGGGGTGCGACAGCCGCAGTGTATCGGTGTGAGTCCAGCCGTCACGCTGGCGATACTTCACAACCTGATAAGCCAGCGAACGCGGTTCGAGTCCCTGATACCATCCGGCAACCCCGCGCCGCAGACCGCGTCCCCAGCCACGCATGGCCTGGACAAATTCCGCGAATTGGAACAAATGGGTTCCGGTGCGGCAAATCTTCGGCAGGGCAGCCATCGCAGCTTTACGGACATCGGTATTGCCTTTCGCCGCGACCAGCGCCAGGACGAAAATCGCCGGATCATTTTTTGGCGCGCGTCCGCCTTCGGAGATGGCAACGATTTCACGCACGACCCGCAGGCCGTCTTCGGCGATGAGCGCCAGCACATTGTCCGCATTCTCAACCGTCAGCTTTTGCTCACTGATGTAATACGAACCCGATTCGCTGCCCAGTACCAGAAAGCGTGTCAGACGTTTCCAGGGATCGAGGGCAAAGCTGTAGCCTCCCGCCGAATTCGCGACCATTGGCTTGCCCGGAATCGGCTGGTTTTGAGGCGTGTGCTTCGGTTGAAGTGCTTTCTTCAGATAGTTGCTCATCATCCACCTCCTCATTAAATGGTGCGGGCAAAGGGTGCGAGTGGGCGTATAGTGCTCTACCACTGAGCTACACACCCCACGAGTTGGAGTGTGGGAGGACTCGAACCCCCGACCTCTTCGTTATAAGCGATAACCCATTCACGTCGGCCCGCACCCTTACTCTAGCAAAAGGTTTACTGTGTGTCAATAGGGTTCTTTTTGGTTCATTTGTCAAGGATTACTGACAAAGACACAATTTGCCTTTTGTCGATACACCTTCTGCACTTCGCAGAATAGTTAATACATACTCTGCTATGACGCACGAGTCCGCAAAATAGTTCCAGCAATTAAAAAAGTTGGGCAACAAAAAACGCCGCGAATTTCGGCGTTTGGAGAGGTGTGGACAAATGGTTGTGTATGGGTGATTTTTGCAAGATAACCCATATACTCCGGCCCACAAAAATGATCATAACAGAAATGTAGACGGCCTGTCAATCCGTGCCAGCGTTTGCAAAAGCGGGCGACTTCCTGAGTCGCCCGCCGAGTTTTCGCTTAAACCTCTTTACTGCCGTGTCGGACGCAGCACAAACTGCGACACATTGTCGGCAATTGCCGTCGGCGTTTCCCCCGCGACGAGCGGAATTTGGTAGAGCGTCAGCGGCACATAATCGACCCATTTTGTGTCCACCACACCGTTGGATATATCTAATGTGCCATCCGTAATCGCGGTCACTAAGGCGTCGAGGTTTGCAATCTGGCTGGCGATCAGGTGTTGACCGTCCGGCGCGGCGGCCATGCGCCCGAACGCAAAGGCATCTGCCGTATACAGCAGGGTATCCTCGCCCGTTGTGACGTTATATTGATGAATGGTCGATTGATAGGTAGGGATAGGAATTGGCTGATTGTTCTGCACATAGCCTGAGATAGGGGCAATCAGGCTGATCTGTTCGGCTGTCAGACCGTCGAGCAGATTACCCGTCTCGGTGATTGAACTGTAAAATACCGCGCTGGCATCCTTGTTCCAGGCCAGTTGATCCGGCTCGGCGGCAGTTTGCACATCGGTTACGGCGAGCGTGGCGAGGTCAACCAGCGCCAGGGAACGGACGGGAGGTGATTGCAGATCAGCCGCCTGACGGAAGCGTACCGCCGCCAGCGTTTTGCCGTCTGGCGAGAGAAGGACGCGCCCCAATGTGCCTTCGGTGGGCTGACCATTGTCCACGGCATCGCGTGCGCCGATGAAGGTATCCTGACCGGTTTGAAGGTTCAGAATCGCGAGGTTACCGCCAGAGCAGGTGATATTATGCAGCAGGCCATAATCCGTCAGAATCACCTTGAAGGCACTGCCGCCAAATCCGGCATCTTCCCAATAGCGCCAGAATGTGGGGAATGACGCGCCGCCTCCACAGCCGGCGCTGAAACCAAAACTGCCTAACGTTTCAGGCTGTGCGCCTGGTTCCGGCGCAATCTGCATCGCCGTTGCCTGCGGCAGCGTTGATGGATCAGTCGGCGTAGTCATTTGCCCGATGTAAAGAATTTTTCCGTCGGCAGTGAATGTTACCGGGAAGCCTGATGCGAGCGCACCAGTTTCAATTTTGACGGGTTCAGCCCCGGTGGTTACATCCACCACATATAAGGCAGTGTTAAACTGATCATTGGTCAGCAGGTAGGCCAGTTTATCGCCGTCGGGACTCCAAACGATGCTGGAAATGTTATTGAAAGGCGGATTGTTCACCACCAGCGGTGCATCGCCCAACCCGAATACTGTGAGTTTGCCGTCTTGCATTCCCGCGAAAGCCACACCAGGATTATCCTGTGCCGAAGTGCCAATCACGCTTGCCATCAGCAAAACCGCGACAATCACCCACATGAGCACTTTGAATTTCTGCATCTATCCTCTCCATTTCAGCCATAAGGGCACATTCTGATAGCCCTCCACTACTATATTACAAGTCGCATTATAGAAACATTATAGACTCGTTCACGCTGTCTGAAGCTCCGGTCACATATTCAGCTTGCATTCAACGTTTCATTAAACTTGAATGCTTAGAGATTATCCAATGCTTAAGTCAATATAAAACGTTAACTTTTTGTCACAATGTCTATAGAATGAATATCAATGTTAGTTAGGGTTCACATTGAACTTTGTGAGGAACTATCCGCATCATGCACGTTGGCTTTATTTATAATATCGCCACAGAAGAACTGCTGCGCGAACGCCCGGAAATGACGCTGCGCGACTCGGACGCTATCGAGACCATCCAGGAAGTCACCGCCGCGCTCGAAGCTGGCGGCCATCGCGTGACCGGCCTGAACGCCGATCAAAAGCTCCCGGCACGTTTGACCGAAACCCATTTCGACATCGTGTTCAACATCGCCACCGGGGTATACGGTGAATCGCGGCAGACTCATGTTCCGGCCATGCTCGAATACCTGCGTATCCCGCACACCGGGCCGGGTGTTTTGGCCGAGGCGCTTTGCCATCACAAGCCGCAGCAAAAAATGGTGCTCATGGCAAACGGCGTGCCGTCCGCGCCGTTCCAGGTGTTCCATACCGCTGCCGACCCGCTCAATGAAGACCTGCACTTCCCGCTTATTGTGAAGCTGCCGTCCGAGGGTGCGAGTATGGGCTTGGATTACGACTCGGTGGTGCATAACGAGGCTGATTTGCGCCTCAAAATCGCCTTTTTGATTGAGACCTATCACGACAATGTGATGGTCGAGGAATATATCGACGGGCGCGAATTCACCGTCGCGGTTCTGGGGCATAGTCCGGCCTATGCTATGCCGGTTGCCGAGATGGAATTTTTCGGCAAGCTGCCGATTCGTTTAGACGAAGTGGAAGACTCGAATTTTGAACTGCTCAAACAGGCCACCGGCAACGAAGATTTAGAGCAGGTGCGCATGGAAAGCCGCTCGAATGTCCCGGCGGGTCTGCCGTCCGAACTCGAAGAACGCATCCAGCAAACCGCCATCGACGCCTTCAACGCCATCGGTTGCAAAGATTGGGCACGCATCGACCTGCGCATGGACAAATCGGGCAGGCTGTATGTGCTGGAAGTCAACCTCGGCCCCGGCATCGCCTCGGATTGTATTTTCGCCCGCTGCGCTTTCGCTGCCGATTGGTCATTCAACCAACTGGTGAACACCATCCTCAACCACGCCGTCGAACGCTATCCACAGCTTTCCGGCAAAGGCAGCCCCAACAGCGCATCCAGCCAATATCTGGGTACGTTGGCACGCCAGCGCGAAAAAGCATAATATAAACCTCACTATCGAGACTATGTAGGGACGCAGCTCCGCTGCGTCCCTTAATCCCAAATTTATAACCATGAACGCACGTCCACAACCGAATGAATATGGCGCGTATCGTCAGTTTGAAAACCGAATATAAGATCGGGTAATGTTCAGGGTGTTGTGAAGCACATAAGCCCTTTTTTGTTCACGCAGATTTACGCTGCTGTCCTGGCACGACTCCCAATTGGCCCATCAGCCCTGCTGTGTCCCATAAATGCCATAACGCGACTCCTTTGCCATCGACCATCTGCACGAAATGCATGTGCGGAACGGCGATCTTTTTTCCGGTGGGTGGCGCGCCCTGGAACAGGCCCAGATGAGTCCCGGTCATGGTCGAGCGGAACGATACGACATCGCCTTCCGCCAGCAGGTCATGAATTTCAAAATGGAGATCAGGAAAAGCTGTGCGCAGCATCGTAATCACCTCTTTCAAATGATTACAAAAATTTGTACCCGCCGGTTCCTGATAATCGACTGCATTCGTGGAAAGATGCTCATCCACCGCCGCCAGATTGCCCTGGTTGAACGCTTCTTCCATGAAGTCCAGCACCAACTGTTTGTTCACTTCCGCTGTCATAGTGTATCTCCACTAATTGTAGTTTAACTACATCGAACGAACCTATGGTATACTCATTTCATGGATAATGTCAAGAAACCTCTGACTCACCGCCAGCGCCAAGCTCTGGCAACCCAGCAGTTGATCGTCGATACTGCCCGCGAATTGTTCCTGGAACAGGGCTACGGTACGACCACCATTGATGCTATCAGCGTGAAGGCGGGTGTTGCCGTTAGCACCGTGTACGCCATCTATAAAAATAAGCGCGGCATCCTTAAAGCGATTCGTGAAGCATGGCATCAGGAATCTGGGCAGCGCGATATTTTACAAGAGGCGAACGCGCAAACCGATCCGGCGCGTTGGCTGGAACTCGCCGCCCATGCCACCCGCCGCCAATGGGAAACCGGTGCTCCAATGACGACCATTTACGCTAGCGCCGCCGCCGTCGATGCCGAAGCTGCCGCCGAACTGCAAGAGGCGCTGACCGGCAGACGCACTAACTTAGGGCGTTTCGTGCGCGAATCGCCTTTGGTTGGGCAGCCTGTACGGGATGCCGATCACATCGTTGCGATTTTTTTGGCGCTCACCAAATCCGAAATCTATCAGGAATTGGTTGATGTGTCCGGTTGGGCGCCGGATCAATACGAATCCTGGCTGGCCGAAACATTGAAGCAGCAGTTGTTATCAGAATAGGATTATTTATGCCCTACACACCGCTCCAACTAGCCGAAGCCTCCATCCAAACCGGCGAATTGCAGGATGCGCTCGATGCGCTGAATCAGCATCTCGACGCCAATCCATCCGACGATGATGCCCGCCGTATGCGTATTCAGGTGTTGATGCGGATGTCAGACAACGCCAACCTGCGTTTGGCGCTGGACGATCTGAATCATTTGGCGACTCCTACCTTAGACGATGTTGTCCAAAAATCAATCATATACGAGCGTTTAGGTGATTTATCTTTGGCACTAGAAGAGATAACAAGCATATGGTCATTAAATTCCGCCGATGACCGATTGACGGAACGTTATTTACGGCTGCTAGTGGTGCGGGGTGAAATAGGAAAAGCCATTGTAATGGGCGGTCTTTTGCCGAGAACATGGCGATGGTTGCAATGGAGGGGTGATATATATGCACTAGCAGAGATGCCTGAAGCAGCCATACAACAATACTCTGAAGCACTCATTCATTTGGCAGAGCAATTTAATTTAGATATAGACCAATGGGGCAGGGCGATCCAAGCCCGCTTATTGTTAGCCCGCGCTGATGCTTACATACAATTGAGTAAATTTCTAAACCAAACAGAACCCGCTCTGGATGATCTTTCTGGTGAAAGTGTTCGATATAAATTTATACGTGCGGCAGGTCATAGCATTGAAAGCACTTTAGTGAATGCTGATGTTGATTATCTTGCTGCGCAATCCATTATCCCGACTGACCCCATGATCCCTTTTAAACGTGGGCTGCTAGTTGCCCTTCAAGGCGATGAAAGTCAAGCCGAAAATCTATGTCGCGCGGCGTGGTCTGACGCCAACGATCTTCTCCGTAACGAAATGCGAATGGCACTGGCCGAGGATGAACGATTTGGCGTTCTCACCGCGCTCTTCAATTCATAGCACCTGTCTTTATCTTTCACTTGGAACTCAGAACTCTGCACTTCTTTTCCGCCTTATTCCGGGCGTTTGAATACGCAGAAATAGGCGCTTGTCCAACTGGCGACCCCACGCCCGCTGTCTGCGCCTAGGACATCGGCATTGTTGCCCACGACTACCGGCTGCATATGCACCAATTCCCAGCCGTCGTCGCCGTAAGCATCCAAACGCGGAATCATCGACTCTGGCGTATTGCGCGGGATGCCCGCTTTCCAATCCCAGCGTTCTTCCAGATAATCTTTCACAGGCGCGGCTTCCGCCCGCACAAACACGCTCAGATATTCCCATTTCTGCCGTTCAGCCATGTCTCAGCCTCCTGATGCGATAGTCTCCTGAAATCCCTATACGCATGAGGCGGATTTTCGGTTGCCTGGTAGGGCACGACATGTCGTGCCCCTACGCGGAAAATCTTCTCTAAATCTCCGTGTAATCGCTGCGTTCCCACTCCATCGAGTCGATAATCTCGGATGCGCGTTTGTCGGCTGTCTGATTCGCTCGGCAGGACTCGAATCGTTCCTGCAACAGATGGGTATCCAGCCCGCCGTGCGACGCGATCACCACAATCTGGCTGGTCGGTTTCGCCGCGCCCCAGGGATCGCCCAATTGCAGACTCGCGCGCCGTCCAACGACTTGCAGCACGGCCCGCTGCTGCGGAAAATCCGTCAGATTCAGGATGCCCTTGCAGCGGAAAATCGTCGTCGGCAGTTGGTCAACCATCGCCCGCACCGCGTTAAGGCTCAACGGCTCAGTGCTCGTCCAACTCCAGGTGTTGAATACTAAACTGTGATCGGTATCTTCATGCTCATGCTCGTGGTGATGTTCGTGATCGTGGTCATGCTCTTCGCCAGCTTCATGCACATGGATGTCTGTCGTCTCGCGTTCGGCCAATCTCTCTGGCGCATATTTGCCCACGCCCAGCACCAGCTCCAACGGAATGCGCCCATATGTCGTTTCCAGGATGCGTACATCGGGGATCATGGTCATGATCTGGTTTTTGACTTCGGCCAATTTTTCCGGCGCAACGCGATCCACTTTGTTGAGCACCACAATATCCGCCACATCAATTTGGGTCATCGCCACCTGGGCGTATTCGTTGTCCAGCGCGAATAATTGTTCGCTGTCTACGATGGTCAGGATGCCATCCACCGCGATATACGGTTGGATTTCGGGTAGTAAAAAGGTCATCGCCACCGCCGCCGGATCGGAGACGCCACTGGTTTCCACGATGATATATTCCGGCGGTTCAGGCCGCTTGAGCAGCTTAACGGTTTCCATCATCAAATCGTCGCGGATGGTGCAGCAGATGCAGCCGTTGGACAGGTTGACCGTCTCGCCTTCCACGCCCACGATCAATTCCGAGTCAATGTTGATCGCGCCAAAATCATTTACCAGCACCGCGATCCGCAATCCATGATCGGCGTGCAAAATGTAATTGAGGAGAGTGGTTTTCCCCGCGCCGAGGAAGCCCGTCAAAATGGTCAGCGGGACGGGGAAAGGGGATGGTTTGCTCATGACGATGATCGCTCCATTTTCGTTTGTTTATAGCCTGCATGATACCTCAATGAGACGCGGTGGGGGAGGATTCACTTTCCAACTGCTCATTAAACCCTTCAGCCATCAGCACATCGCATGGTTTGCCCTATCCTACTGACTCCCGGCGTATTTCCTCCGTTGTTCCGAATAATGTATGAAAAAAAGGTTTTGAGTCCCTATCGGCAGAAAGTTCGGATTAGAATAGAAAAGAACTCCAGGGGGTTAATATATGACGAAGAAAAAGAATGACTTTGTTGTTGTTTATGATGAGCACGATACCGATAATCCGGAAAAAGCCCGTAAGCAGAAGCCGCCTCCGCCCAAAATGACCCGAACAGGTTGGATTTTCCTGGCTATAGCGTTCGTGTTTTTAAGCATCGGCTTGACCGGTATCATCGCGAAATCGGTGTTGTCGTCGTCCGTGCTGCCGACACTGATACCCACAGCCACCCAGGTTGTTGTTAGCCCAACCCGTGCCCCTGTCACCAGTCCGACGCGCGCCATTGTCATCACCAGTCCGGGTGTGATCTCAACCTTGCCGCCCACCTGGACGCCAACACCGCTCTTGCCGACGGATGTGGCAGCGCTTGGCGCAACCGCTTCGCCAACCGTGTTAATTTCTGGCGCGAGCGCATCCGCCATCGGCCCGAATGTGGTGGCTTATGTGGGCAGCGCTGTGCGCCCTGGCAGTGTTTCGGATGACATTTTCCTACTCGATATGGACACACACACCCAAATCGATTTGACCAATGATCGCTACGGCAGCGGTTTTCCAACCTGGTCGCCGGACGGTTCACAAATTGTCTATGCGTCCAGCAAAAAATATGATCTCCAGACCAAGCGGCAGTTGTTTATCATCAACATGGATGGCAGTTCCGGGCATCAGTTGACCTTCAACTTGCACCAATCGTTTGATTTCCCATCCTGGCTGCCGGACGGCAAACGGCTGCTTGCTACGTCGACCAAACTGCTGGATGAAGACACCGATTTGCTGCTTGTCAACGTGAGTTCGGCGGAAGTCACCTGGCTCACCGACGATACTATCATGCAGAGTTCTGCCGTCTGGTCACCGGATGGCAGCCGCATCGTGTATTCGGCCTATGACGGGGGCAATGTGGCGAATTCTGCTTTATACATTATGAATGCCGATGGTTCTGGCGTGCACAACATCAGCAACCGCCCTGGCGTGGATGACAGCTTTCCAGTCTGGTCGTCTGACAGCCAACATATTGCGTTCGTCTCCTCGCGCGATGAACCCGGCAACCGCGACATCTACATCATGGACGCCGACGGGGGCACTGTTCGCCGTATGACGACTGCCGCCAGTGTCGATGAATTTCCATCGTGGTCACCAGATGGCGATCAGATTATTTTTTCCTCTGACGGCATCCTCACGTTGGTCAGCACCTATTCCGGCACGATCATCTCGCAGGGCATTGAAGGGACGCAGCCCGCGTGGCGTCCCCGCCCGAATGCCTAACTTCCATGAAGGGCAGTTCGGTGATCCGCCGGATTGCCGTGGATTTAAATTTATGATTTTTTACCTGTCATGAAAGCGGTTCCCAATGCGTCACATAGTAATCATGCGTATGGTTTTATCAATCGTTTTTATGTGTGCTGTCGCGGCTTGTGCTCCACAGAGGCAGGTACTACCCACAATTGCTTCATTGGCCTCTACGGCGACACCCGTTCAGTCGCCCAGCGCAACCTTCGTCCGCGCGACGTTGCCGCCGACCTGGACACCAACATCTACGTTCACGCCAACGCCCAATTATTCGCCAACGCCCTCAATAACGCCTACCTTGACACTCGCACCCACACAAACACCGTCTCCAACCGCACGTCCTACGCTCTCAATAGGTCGTAATATGCTAGCGTTCGTCCGATCTGGGAACATCCGCCAGAAAGGGCAAGAAACTAAGTTTGTGAGCGATATTTATCTTCTGGATATGGAGTCTGGCAGTCTCATTAACTTGACTGACAGTGAAATGATAGAACGCGCACCTCAATGGTCGCCGGACGGGACGCAGCTTGTCTATAACGCAACGGACATGGGCGAACATTTTCACAGGGTTTACGTGCAACCTGCTGATGGTAGTTATCCGCCTCGCCTGATTGTAGATGGTATAGTGGCGTGGCAGCCTCGGTGGTCAGCGGATGCTCAATCCATTATCTTTAGCGGCGAGGTTAACGATCACCAAGATTTATACATGGTTGGAATAAATGACGCGAATTTGATTCAACTCACCCAAACGGATGGTATTGATGAAACCGGGCCAGATTGGTCGCCGGATGGCTCCAAGATTTTATTTACGCGGCGTACCGGGCGTCGTACAACAGATCACGAGGCTATCGTTGTTGTCAGCGCTGATTGTGTCAGCGTGCTGGAGAGCTGCATAAATGCACAGGTGCTTGGCCTGGGGCGCGATGGAAGATGGTCGCCGGATGGTCAAAAAATTGCTTTTAGCGCTGATAGTAAGTCGAATCCTGGTTCTCAGATTTACATTATGAACGCAGACGGAAGTGGTGTGCAGCAGGTAACGGATGAAGGATTCGGCGGAATGGCGACAGTCCCTACATGGTCGCCTGATGGTCGTCAAATTGTATATCACCATGCACGTCCGGCTGAAAAGGCAGGATTGTTTGTTATTAATGTGGATGGTTCGGGCGCACATGCGATTACGGATAGTCCCTTTCCCCTCTACGACGATTTCCCGGCATGGCGACCTGGATGATGAATTTGTTGATTTCTGAATAGCCCGTGAGTCCTTTTTTGAGTCGAAAACTCAGCAACATTTACGGTGTTTTTATAAGTCCCGCATTGAGGGACGAGTCAATTGTTTAATCATCGCCCTCCTCAAATAATGCTACAATTTTATACATAACCCTATATTTTGTGTCCGTCATTCAGCCAGATTGGACGGTTTGCGATGGTAAAAATCCTCGCTCGATATTATTTGAAGCAGGGGCAATCGCGCTTTAGCCTTTCCGATAGTTTCTATACGTGCATCGGTAACATCGCGCTATGACAGGTTGACCCATGCAAAAGCCTTACTCGTGGATCATCAAGCATTTCTTAGTCGTGGCTGCCTGCCTGCTGGCGACAGCGTGCAGCCCGAAGGAGCAAGCCTTGCCGACAGTGATGGTTATTCCGTCGGCAACACCGCCCGCGACCATGCCCCCTCGCGCAACGCTGCCCCCCACCTGGACGCCAACATCCACCTGGACGTTTACGCCAAACTACTCGCCGACACCCTCACCAACGATCACCTTTACCCCTCAACCAACCGGAACCCCGGCCCCGACCATCGAGCGTGGCATCGGTGTGATTGCCTTCGAACGGTCTGGTCAACAGGCAGGCAGGTTGCTTTCGGATATTTACCTGCTGGATTTGGCAACGGGCAGCGAAGTCAATCTCACCCAAACATCCACTTTGAAAAGCGCACCCGGCTGGTCGCCGGATGGAACGCAGATTGTCTTCGCCCAAACCGATGAACAAAAGACTAATGATGGCATTTACATACAGGCTGTTGATGGCAGCCAGCCGCCGGTTTTGGTTGTAAAAGGGGTCGCCGCTGCCACGCAACCGGATTGGTCACCTGATGGTCGAACAATTATTTTTCAAGGGGATGTAAGCGGCTATTCGGATTTATTTATGGTCAACGTCGATGGCTCAAAATTGGTTCAATTGACCAACACAGATCGCATAGACGAATCTGAACCGCACTGGTCGCCCGATGGCTCCCGGATTTTATACGAGCAGCGAACCAACCGGAGCAGCGAAATACAGGCCAATATTATCGTGGTCAATGCGGCTTGCGTGAAACGGGCTGGGAATTGTGCCGATGGCACAATTGTGGGAAGGGGGCAAGACGCGGTGTGGTCGCCCAACGGTCAAGTCATCGCCTACAGCGGCCCGGCTGGAACCGGTATCCAGGTATGCATAATGAGCATGGATGGAAGTAATATTCAGCAGGTTACCCATGAGCGCTTCGGTGGTGTCGCCGATTTACCCTCGTGGTCGCCGGATGGATCGCAGCTTGTTTACCGGCATACCAGTGCTGAAGGCGAGTGGGAATTATTCGTCATTAATGCAAATGGTACAGACGAGCATCCCATCACCAACAATCCGCTCCGGGAAAATGACCCGGCGTGGAAACCCTGATGGTTCTGATAAACACTACAATGGATTTTATCTGAAGCTGTAGCGAGAGGAGATAAACATCCAACTGGTCGTTCAATAAGCCTGACTGCGGTGAATAATCGAAACGAGGTGCAGCTTACCTTTATAGATATGCTCTAAATGCGTAATTTCACGCGTTTCAATCGCAAAAAATATCCGATAATCGCCTTGCCGCTATCGCCACAAACCTTCAAATCACTTCTCAACCAATTTTTTCACTCCTGGAACAGAAGCTGGATTCTCGGCAAGAAGTAATGCTGCGATTGAACGGAAACTTGCCATCCGGTCTTTAGACGGCAGTTTACGGAGTTGTTCGGAGATTTGAGAATCGAATGTGAGCAACCACTTATGTTGCATCGACTGATTCTAACATGGTTTCATAGTGATCATAGGCTTCATCGAAACCCATATCGCCAAATAGAGACATGAAATCTTTGCTGGCGGCGATTGTACGCAGCAATTCAAGATCATCGCTTGCAAAAGCAGTTTCAATCACATTATGTTGCTGCATCAGGAACAAGATTTGCTCAGGGGTTAATGTCCAGTCATTTTCGCTTAGAGCGCGATTTTGGGTTTGAGGTTTGGGAATAGCCATAGTTGCCTCCCTATCTATGATTCCTTTAATTGTTTACCGATTGTAACATAAAACCATATTATTATTCGGCGTGGATAAGGCGACATAACGGAGTGAAATAATGCTAGAGGGCTTGTCAGATATTGACTGGAATGAATTAGGTGCGCCAGAGATTCCTCAACAGCTTCATCAACTTTCACTTGGCTACCCACCAGAAACGGCAGATGAATTTAGCGGTCTTTTTGCTTCATTGGAAGAACAATTAGCTCCTCTAATGTTGCTTTCCGGTTACGGGAATTACCGGGATTTGATGCGAATAATGGAGACGAAAATTCCGCATATCGTCACGCCTTTTTTAATTCAAATTCTTGACAAAACAACCGACAAGAGAGTTTCAGTCATGATTCTTGAATTAGTGCACAACGAATGCATGTATATACAAACAGTTGGAACGATAGTAGCTGATCGTGAGGACTATAAAGCCTGGGCGAGACAGTTACGAGATGAAGTTGAAAAAGGTATGCCCGTATACCTGAAGCTAGCTCATGATTCAGAACAAGACGTAAGGCAAGGGACAGAAGATTTATTACTCATCTTGAAGGATACGAAGTGATAGGCTCTGCCACCAAATCCACGGAAGTGAACCTGAGGGGAATATGGTACAATTTGCCTCATTATCTGGATGAATTGATCCCTCACAGGAAACACGCATGACGACTAGCGACTGGAAAACCATCATCGGCCTGGAAGTCCACGCCGAACTCCTGACCGAAAGCAAAATGTTTAGCGCTTGCCCGGTGGTGGACAGCGTGGAAGCTGCGCCCAACACCGCCGTCGATCCGCTCTCGTTGGGGATGCCGGGGACGCTCCCCGTCGTCAACCAGCGTGCCGTCGAGTTCGGCATCATGGTCGGCCTCGCGCTCAACTGCACCATTCCACAATTCAACCAGTTTGCCCGCAAGAGTTATTTTTATCCTGACCTGCCCAAAGGTTATCAAATCAGCCAGTATGACCGTCCGCTGGCGGTGAACGGCTGGCTGGATATTGAAGTCACGCCCGAAGATGGCGAACCGTATACCAAGCGCATCCGCATCCGCCGCGCTCACCTGGAAGAAGATACCGGCAAATTGACGCATGTCGGCGGAGCCAGCCTCATCGACTTCAACCGTGCTGGAGTCCCGCTGCTGGAAATCGTCACTGAGCCGGATGTGAACAGCGCCGAAGAAGCAGAAGCCTACACACGGACTTTACGCGCGATTTTGCAATATCTGGGCGTCAACGATGGCGATATGTCTAAAGGCGTGCTGCGCGTCGAACCCAATATCAGTGTGATGCATAAAGACGACACCGAATTTCGCACCCGCACCGAAGTCAAAAATCAGAACAGCATCCGCCATATGTATCGCGCCTCGAAAGCCGAAATCGAGCGCCAGATCAAGCTCTACGAGTCGGGCGGGACGGTACAAGCGGCGACGCTCGGTTGGGATGAGTCTAAAAATAAAATCATCATCCAGCGTCACAAAGAGAGCGCCGACGAGTATCGTTACTTCCCTGAGCCGGACATCCCAGTGCTGGAAATCAGCCGCGAATGGATTGAAGAAATCCGCGCTAAACTGCCGGAACTTCCAGCAGCAAAACGTACCCGCTTCGTCAATGATTTCGGTCTCAGCCAGTACGATGCGGCTGTCCTCACCGGTGACAAAGCTGTCGCCGATTACTACGAGGGTGTGCTGGCTGCCGGAGCCAATCCCAAATCCGCCGCCAACTGGATTCTCAGCAGCCTGTTTAGCCTGATGAACCGCGACGGTTTTGACCGTGAAAATATCGGCGCGATTAAGGTCACACCTGTGTTGTTCGCTGGATTGATTAAATTGGTCGATGGTGGAACGCTCAACAAAGGCACAGGCACGACAGTTCTGACCGAGATGTGGGAAACCGGCGCAGACCCCGCAAAAATTGTCGAAGAAAACGGCTTGGCGCAGGTGTCCGATACCGGCGCGATCAGCGCGGCTATCGCCAAAGTGTTGGACGATAATTCAAAAATGGTGGCTGATTACCTGGGCGGCAAAGATAAATTGTTCGGCGCGCTCATGGGCATGGCGATGAAATCGCTAGGCGGCAAGGGCGATCCCAAAGTCCTCACCGACTTGCTCAAACAGGAACTCGACAAACGTAAAGGATAGTTTTTGGCAGTTAGCTTTTAGCCAAAACGAGAAACAGTTACTAGGTTCAGGAAAACAAAAAATCCCCATCATAGGGGATTTCCATTGTATACCGTTCTGTAGGATGTCGGTGACTTTTACGCCCGCACGCGCCCCACGCCCAGGTTATTGAGCGTCTTGTTCAAATCCTCGAAGCGGAAGGGTTTCGCCAAAAAAGCATCCGCGCCGTGCTCGAAAGTCGCTCGTTTGCGCTCGTCCGACGATACCTGACTCATCATCACGAAGGGAATGCTCGACCACTCCGGGTTGCCACGTACCTTGTCCAGAAAAGCCATTCCGTCCATTGTCGGCATCAACAAATTGCTGATAATCAAATCGGGTTTGCGGCTCGATTGTTGCAGCATCCGCATCCCGTCTTCGCCATGTCGTCCCCAGACCACTTCATGACCGCGTTGTTCCAGCACCAACCGCAGCATAGTAACCATTTCGGCGTTGTCGTCCAGCAGTAAGATGCGCGTCATTGTTACTCACTTATCATAGGGATTTATTGCATTTAATTTCTGCCCTCATTATAGTCTTCACAAGCGCAATACTTCAGGGTATTTATGTGAATTTTTTATCAATATTGTGCATTTCACTTCAGCGCCGCTTAATCCAGCCAATATTCCAGTTGAATATTGTCGGGATCGCGGAAGGCCACATAGCGATTCCCCGTGCTGAACGTCTCGACGCCTTTGGTATCCACGCCGCCTGCGATCAACGTCGCCGTCAGTTCGTTCAAAGCAGCTTCGCTGGGCGCGCTGAAGGCCAGATGATCCAGCCCGATACGAAATTCGCTGAAGCGGTCTCCAGGGATCGGCGCGCGTGAGGCCATCATGAAAAAAGCCACACTGCCACAGGTGAACCAGAATCCCTGCGCCGGATTTTCGTCCGAGACATTGTGCAGTTCAAAGTCCAACAGCGCCCCATAGAACGCCTTTGATTTTTCCAGGTCGCCTACTGTTAAGATGATGTGATTCAATCCGGGTGTTTCCATCATAACCCCTCAAAATTGGGTATAGAAATATTTCCATTTTCATTGTAGAATAAATGTTCTGAATACGCAAGAAACATCCAAGCAACCAACCCCTTTCCATGTTATAAATGAGGTGGCAGTCTAGGGTAGCTCCTGAAAAGCATGGTTCTTCCCGTGCCTGACTGTCATCTCAACAGGAAGATTCAGCATTAGGAAGAGTGCTATGGATAGTAAGCGTTGCCATCGGTGTCAACATGATTTGCCTTTGAGTCAGTTCTATAAAAGTAAAGATTTTCGTGATGGTTATACTGCAAGTTGTAAAGCATGTTATGCATCAGCACAGGGGAAAATCTATCGTGGAATCAAGAATAAAGACCGTGAACTACCTGAGGGGCATTTGTTGTGTGGCGGATGCAATCAAGTTTTACCCTATACCAATTTTACGCGGTGTAACTACAAAAAGTCAGGTTATCAATCGCGTTGTAAAGAATGTAGAAACGCTGCACGACGCAAAGGTGAAAAGCCAGAAGTTTTGCCAGATGGCTTGAAAAGATGTTTTGATTGCAAATGTGTGCTCCCTGCAAGTATTGAATTCTTTTCCATAGATAATCGTTCACCAAGTGGGTTTCAGGGGCGGTGTAAGGCTTGTTATACTAAGTATCGCCAAGCTAATAATGAGCATATCAAGCATCAAAAAAGAGAACATTATCAGGAAAATCGGATTGAGATCAGAACTCAAGCGCGAACTCAATATTATGAGAAGCATGATTATATTCGACAACGTGAACGCGACAGATATTCTAAGGATCGAGCCAGAATAAGGGGCTACGCACATCGTAGACGTACTCGAAAGCTTCAATTACCTGATGATTTTTCTGTGGAGATGTGGCAAGTTTGTTTGAGCTACTGGGGAAATAAATGTGCAGTTTGCCAAAGCGATAAAAAACTTGAATTGGATCACTGGATTGCACTTAAACACCCCGATTGTCCAGGAACAATTCTGACAAATCTAATTGTACTCTGTAAGTCATGTAATTGTAGCAAAAATGCAACCCATCCTGTTGATTGGTTGGTGTACAAATTAGGCGAACAAGCAGCTACGCAAAAGCTGGCTGAAATTGAAGATTATTTCGAATTCGTGAAAAATCGCAGTAGCGAGGAGTAAAATATAATGTCAGGTTGGGCACAGACCATAATTATCGGGAATCTGGGTAAAGACCCTGAATTGAAGTATCTTCAGAGTGGTCGTCCTGTCTGCTCGTTTACAGTTGCAGTAAGCGAAACTTGGTCAGATAAACAAACGCAGGAACGTCGTGAAAAAACGACCTGGTATCGTGTGAGCGCCTGGGGGCCACTTGGCGAGACAGCCAATCAGTTTTTGGCAAAAGGGAGACAAGTAATGGTCGTAGGCACAATCGAAGCACGTGCTTATCTCGACCAAGCTGGACAACCGCAGGCTACCATTGAACTAACCGCGCGAGATATTCGTTTTCTCGGTGGTCGCCAGGATCGCGAAGGCGGTGGCGCGAGCGGTGGTGGTGGCGATTACAACGACTTCGCCGCTCCGCCCGACAATATGGGCGAAATTCCCTTCTAAACTCGGTGTATTCCGTAGGGCACGAACATTCATTCGTGCCCTTCTTTTTTTTAGCGTCCGCCGCCGTGCGTCTTCAGTTCAGCTTTCGGCTCGGCGACACGATAGCGCACATGCCCACCGTCGGGCGATGAATCGTCGCTGATTTCCTTCGCCAGCATTCCCGCATCACCCAGCAAATCAAGCTGCATCACATCTTCTGGCGCGAGCATATCTTTACCCATCTGGTGTGCGATCTCTTCTTCCCGCATCCAACCACCATTCACGCCCAGGATGTCGAGCAGGGCTTGCTGGTGAGCATTCAGTTTTGTGGTCACAAAAAACCTCCTAAGTTTCTCTACATGATAAATTTTATACACTGTACGCCCCCTATATTGGAGGTTCATAAATTCTGCAATAGAGCCGCATCTATTTTTTCTCATATAATGCAGAAGGTAATCAGTGGATTGGCATAAATTGAAGCCGCTTACCCTGGACTGTTCTTCCAAAGAGGGCTTCGTAATGCGCCTCACAGGTCGCCGTTTTCACCCGGATGCGGTATGCTGGCACTCACGAAGAAGGAGCAGATCATCATGCAAACTCCCCAACCACAGCCACAGCGTAAATTGAACCTGGAACTGCCTGCTAACCTGAATCCCATTTATGCCAACGCAGTGCTCATCAACCAGAACAACAGCGAAATCATTCTCGATTTTATTCAAGTTATGCCCAACGACCCTCGCGCCCGTGTACTATCGCGCATTGTGATGACACCCGTGAATGCCAAGTTGTTCCTGAATGCACTGGGCGTGAATCTCGACCATTTTGAAAAAGCCAATGGCGTTATCCCGCTGCCACCACAACCCACGACCTTGGCTGACCAGCTTTTCGGCGGTCTCAAGCCAGAAGACAATAAGGACGAACCGACTCATGAGTGACCTGAACACCATTTCCGATGGCATCCGCGCCGCTTTTATCACCAAAAATGCCGCCCGCGACGAAGCTATCGCCCGTTCGCGGGAATTGATTCGCCACTGCGCCGAAGGTATCCGCGCCATTCATCGCCGCGAATGGGACAAGGCCGACGCGAAATTGTCCGCCGCCGCCGCCGCCGCCGCCGAAATGCGCCAGGGTGTCGCTGCCTATCCCGATTTATATCACAGCGGTTACACCCAGGACGCGCTCAAAGAAGTTGTTGAGGCTTTTTGTACCCGCGCCATCGTCCGCGACTTACCGCTGCCATCGCCGGAATCGCTCCAGGTCGAAGAGGCCGCTTATTTAAATGGCCTCGCCGAAGCTGCCACTGAACTGAGGCGTTTTATTCTCGATACGCTGCGCCGCGAAGACCCCGATCAGGCCGAAGCCGAACGCCTGCTGGAATGGATGGATGATATTTACGACCAGTTAGTGACGTTCGATTTTCCTGATGCCATCACGAGTGGTTTGCGCCGTCAGACGGACATCGTGCGCGGCGTCCTGGAACGCACGCGCGGCGACCTCACGACGACGGTGCAGCAGCAGCGTTTACAGGAAGCCCTCAAACGCGCGCAGGGCTAATCACACCTAAACTCAGGGGCGAAAATGGACTATCTCCATCTTGAAGGAACTAATCTCGGCCAATATGAAATCCGCGAACTGCTGCGAGTCGGCAGTTTGACCGAGACCTACACCGCCACACAGTCCAGCCTGGGGCGGACGGTGATGGTGAAAGTGCTCATGGAGCAGTATCAGGCCGAAGCCTATCATCGTGACGCCTTTACGCGCGGCTCGCGGATTCACGCCGAATTGGAACATCCGCATATCGCGCCGATTTACGATTATGGCGTCCAGGATGAGCGTGGTTTCGCCGTCTTCCGATTGATGCGTTCGGACGTATTATTCGATCAGCTTCAGACCGGGACGATTCCGCTGCCAACGGCTGCCACCGCCATCCGCCAGATTGCCAGCGCGCTCGAATATCTCCATAATGCGGATAAGACGCACGGTGATCCCAGTATTTCGAACATTGTTTTTGACGACGATGGCAACGCCTACATCGCCAATTTTCATATGGCCGGTTATCAGCAATCGGAAGGTTTCTCCGGCACACCCAGCTTCACTGCCCCGGAAAAATGGCAGTCCAACCGCGCTACGCCCGCCAGCGATCAATACGCACTGGGTTGTATCGCCTTTTACCTGATTACCGGGCAGTTGCCTTTTTCAGGGGCCAAATCGTTTGCCGACCACAGGCGCGCACATCGCATGGATACCCCGCCGTCACCGCAGCATTACATCGCGCAGATTCCCGTCGCGGTCAACGATGTATTTGCGCGTGTTTTGTCGAAACAGCCTCAGGATCGTTACCCAACTATTGTCGATTTTGCCCGCGAATTCGAGAAGGCCGTACTGGATACCCCGAAACACCTTTTTATCTCCTACAGCCGCCGTGACATTGAGTACGCCTGTCAGCTTTCGGAACATCTGGGGCGCAACAGTTTTGAAGTCTGGATCGACTCCGAAATTGAATACGGTGATGCCTGGTTCGATGAGATTGAGAAGGCAATCAAATCCTGCGCCGCCTTCCTATTGGTGATGACCCCCGAATCACAAAACTCGGAATGGGTGAAAAAAGAAATTTTGCTGGCGAAGCGCTACAAAAAACCTATTTTCCCCTTGCTTCTGGCGGGGCAGGAATTCGGCATCGTGATCGACATCCAGTTCGCCGATGTCAAAGACATCCAGATGCCCGACGCCAATTTCCACCGCCGCTTGCGTCGTTCGGTCTTTGGCGATATATAGTTGGGAATCGGAAATCCAGTTTTTATCCCTGTATTCACTTGCGGATAGGGTAGCCAACTAGAATGCCTTCAGAATCACTGAGCGGCTTAACGCTGCATGAATATGAACTCCACGAACTGATCGCGATGGGGAGCATCAGCACGGTCTATGCTGCCCACCAAGCGGCGCTCAAGCGTGACGTGGCGGTGCGCGTCCTCAACAAATCGCTGCGCCGTAATCCTGCTCTGATAAATGCCTTCATGCACGAGGCTTATCTTTTAGCCCAGCTCGAACATCCCCATATTTTGCCGATTCATGGCTGCGGGATCGAGCAGGAAATCCCGTACATGGCACTGCGCTTAATGACTCGCGGTTCGCTTAAAGATCGGGTGAAGGCGCAGGGCAGCCTGCCGCTCAAAGAGGGAATCACCCTTACGCGCCAGTTGGGGAGTGCGCTAAATTACATCCATTCGCGCGGCATGGTCAACGGCGAACTTTCGCGCGCCAATATCCTGTTTGACGATTGGGGTAATCCGTATATCGGCAACCTGTTTTTCGCCAGTGTCAAAAATGGGGCGGACGAAGCGCTGGCCTGGAGTTATGCCGCCCCCGAACGCTGGAACGGTGCAGAAGCCAATTTCGCCAGCGACCAGTATGCCTTCGCTGTGTTGGTGTATTACATGCTCACGTCCGATAAACCATTTCCGGGACGGGGCAATAAACTGCGCGACCAGCACCTTAACCAACCCGTGCCACCCCCGCAGAAGCACAACCCCGCCATTCCGCTGGCTGTCAACGATGTGCTGTTCCGCGCGCTGGCGAAAAATCCGGCTGACCGCTATCCCTCTATCGCCGACTTCGTGCGCGAATTGGAGAAAGCCGCCGAGGCCGTCCCACAGCGCTTGTTTATCTCCTACAGTCGCCGCGACAAAGACTACGCCCAACAGCTCACTGACCATCTCAAAGAGACCGGCTTCACCGTGTGGATCGATTCGCAAATCGAATATGGTGACACCTGGTTCAACGAAATCGACGAGGCGATCAAGGCGTCATCGGCCTTTTTGCTGGTCATGACGCCTGAATCATATAAATCGGAGTGGGTGCAGAAAGAAATCCTGCTGGCGAAACGTTATAAAAAGCCGATTTTCCCGCTGCTGCTGCAAGGTGAGGAATTCGCCCTCGTGATTGACCTGCAATTCGCGGATGTCAAAGACGGACAGTTGCCCGACGCCAATTTTCACCGCCGCCTGCGCCGCGCCGTCTTCGGCGATGTCTGATCGTTGCCGCCAAACATAGAATCTGTAGGGACGAGGCACTGCCTCGTCCGTCTGGAAAATACCTTCACATCCCCTTTGCTCTATTCTCTCTCCACTTGTGGAGGGAAGAGGCTAGGGGTGAGGTTCTCACTCACTTGAATATTTCAGCGTACCCATCGCAAGACAAGCCTGACCTGCCGACCACTGGAAATTGAGCGTCCCATCGGCATTCGCTGTCAGTGTAATCTGATAGGCTGCGCCACCGGCAGATTGGTAAGTGTTGACCCCGGATTGATTCACCACGTACTTGGTTCCCGCCGCGCCTACATTCAGCGACCCGCCGCCATTGTCGGTGATAATCATCAAATCGGTATCCGGCGGTGCAGCGTTAGCCGGGCAGTTAGCGCCCGGTGTCGTATAGGCGAAGTCATACGCGCCTTGCTCAATGACAATTTCTGCGCCCGGTGCTGCAACTTGTCCGGCCTGTCCGCCAGCTTGCGTCCCCTGCGAAGTTAAGAAGGCATCGACACAGGCTGTCAAAGTTGCCACTTCATCAGCGCTGACGGTGATGGTCGTATCATCTACAGTGAGTACCTGCAAACCGCAAGCCGCGATCAACTGAGTCAGCAAATCGCTGCTGTCGGCTTCCAGGTGGATCAGCAAATTGTGTGCCTGTATGATCCCGCTGATGACCGGCGTCAAAAGCTGCCCATCATAGGGTTGTGGTGCGCTCGGTGCGCCCGCAGCCTGACCATTGGCGTCCAGCGGGATGCTCACCTGTGCGCCGGGGATGACCGTTTGCGTTACGCCGCCTGCCGCGACCTGCACCACACCCGCCAAGGTGCTGACGACCATTTGATTGGCATCGCCCCCGTTCGGCGTTCGCAAAAAGATTGTCGAGCCGATACTCAAATCGACGCCGTTGACCCTCAGATTCACTCGTTTCGCTCCGGCAGGTGACTGAATCAGCAGGCCGTTGGGGGCTTCCGCGCAGGGCGACGCGCCCACGCCCGACTTGAAATAAAATGCTTGAATCGGGCTGCTCGGTGCTGCCGGGGGCGCTGCCGCATCAACTTCCGTCAACGTTGAGGGATCGCCATCTACCGTCATCAATTTGGCGAACACCCAACCGGCTGTGCCATCATCCAATTGGACGTGCAGCCAGCTTGCGTCGCCGTTGCGCCCATCAGCGGACAGGGTTTGCCCGCCGGAAAGTTTTCCAACTGAATTATCGGTGGTTGACGGCCCGCTGCGGACGTTCGCCGCTCCTTTTGCCGTGACGCTCACTGTCGCGGCTTCAACATTGCTCGCCACGACATTTTGGATTTGAACATCGCCGAACATCAAAAAGGTCACATTTTGACCGGGCAGGGTGTCGGGCAGGTTGGCCTGCACCTTCATCATCGCGATGCCCCATTCTTTTGAGGCTTCGTTCATCGAACTCAACGTCAGCGATTGCACCGCCGCTAAGGCTACCAGATCGCCCGGTTTGCTGAATGTGAACACTTCCGCGCCCGCTTGTGGTGTAACATCCAGCGTCACGTTACCGTAACATGCCTGATTGCGCCCGATGCTCACGCAGGCTGAATCAGTTGCCGTCAGCGCCGATTGCACCAGCGCGGGGCAATCCTCCGCTGCCAGCGCGATGATCGGGCTGATGCACAACAAAAACAGAATTGTCAAAGGAATTTTGCTAAATACACGCATAAAAAAACACCCCGTTGGCTATTGTTTTGCGAAACATACCGCATTGAATTTCACAGCCTTCATTTTAGCCCGTTTCCATCGGACGAGTTAGCATCTAACTTTCCGCCGACACACGGCTAAAACTGAACAAATGTTTCGCGGGTAGCAACGAATCTGTGGCATACTGTATACAGCATTTCACTTTGAACTCTGTACTTTGTACTATCCTTTTTCTTTAAACTCATCACTCGGAACTACCCCTATGGACATCACCCAACACCGTCTCCACAACCAGCATATCGCCCAGCACCCGATGATGAAACCCGCCGATGTGGTGGCATGGCTCGGCGCGATGCAGGCGCAGGATTATACCGGCGCGAAATGGTCAATCGGCCTGCGCTTGCCTAAAGCCACCGACGCCCAGATCGAGCAGGCTATCGCTGACAAAACCATCATCCGCACCTGGCCGATGCGCGGGACACTGCACTTTGTCGCCGCTGCTGATGTGCGTTGGATGCTCGCGCTTCTGGGACAGCGCACGATTGCCGGGAGCAAACGACGCTATGCTGAACTCGAACTCGATGAACCCACTTTCACGCGCAGCAATGATCTCCTCCTCAAGGCTTTGCAGGGCGGAACGCAGCGCAGCCGTACCGAACTGCTCGACATGCTCGAACAAAATAGCATCTCGACCAAAGGCCAACGCGCGGCCTATATGTTGCAGCGGGCTTCGCTGGAAGGGCTGATTTGCCAGGGTACGACTCAGAACAACGTCCCGATGTATATGGCACTCGAAGAATCGCTGCCGAAAACGGCTGTATTGGAGCGTGATGCGGCGCTGGTCGAATTGGCGACTCGCTACTTTTTGAGTCACGGCCCCGCCACCCTTCAGGATTTGGTACGATGGGCGGGGATTACCATCACCCAGGCGCGGACTGGTTTAGAAGGCGCGAAGTCCCAGCTTGTCGAGGAAAAAATTGGCGGTCAGGTTTATTGGCTGCCCACGTCGGCGCAAACCCTCAAACAGCATTCCGATATAGTCTATTTGCTGCCCGGTTTTGATGAATATCTGCTGGGCTATGGGGATCGCAGCGCGGTTCTCGCCGCCGAGCACGCCCAAAAGATCGTCCCCGGCAACAACGGCATGTTTATGCCCACCATCGTCAGTCGTGGTCGAGTTATCGGTCTGTGGAAACGAACCTTCAAAAAAGGTTCAGCCATTATCAGCACCGAGCCGTTTACGCCCCTCACCGATCCCGAAAAATCGTCCTTTGCCAGCGCCGCCCGACGCTTCGGCGACTACCTGGAAATGCCGGTCATCCTGCAATAAAACGTGGCTTGTCGCCGACAAGCCAACGCAACAAATTTCCGCATTTAAAAGCTAACCGCTAACGGCTAATTGCTTTTACGGCGCGCACACTCGCAGATAATCTAGCCAGAAGTGGTTCGGAACCACCGACGATGCGCCAAAGAACGCCAGCCGTCCGCTAGCCCAGGTGCTGTCAGTGACGCTCGATAACAGCGCGCCGTTGATGTAAAAGCTGAAAGTGTCGCCTTTAATATCGACGCGCAGGGTATTCACGGCGTTGTCACCGGCATTGATGGCTTTAGCTTGTGTCCAGCGCACCAGATCGGTGTAAATGCCGTTTTGATAACGCGCGATGTAGTAGCTGCCGTTGTTGCGGATCATGAAGGCCAGGAAGTTATTTTCATCCTGATAACGCAGCCAGATACCTGTCCGGGCGCTGGCTTCCGAAAATTGATCGGCCTTAATGACTGCCTCGACACGTCCATCGCGGAAGTTGAATCCGCGCAAGCTGCCCCAGGTCGTAACTTCGTCCTTCCCATCCTGAAGGAGGTTCAGCCGCAGTTCGTAATAATCCTCAATAATCCGTTCATTGGAGCGTGCGCCGTCGCGGGCATCCTGGAACCAGTCATTGGTTGAAATGCCGCGCGCGAATTCATCTTCCACCAACAGGGGGCATGAGCCTGCCAATATCCGTCCCTGGTGCGGCGTAAACTGCACTTGATCCGGGATGGGGCCGTTCAGGACGAGGGGCGACACAAAATAGCGATCATCGCCCTCCGCGATCCAGCCATCAGTTGTGCCAGAACGAATCCGATACCATGCCAGACCATCCTTACAGGCTGGGCCTTCCAGCACCCCGAAGGTCACGCCGGTTGCCAGCTCGTTGATTTTAGCCCCATTGACACCCGGTGTGCTGCGCACATTGACCGGACGTGGGTCTTCGCTGCGCACAAATCCGGTCATGCCCACCGCCAGTAGGGAAGGCAGTGCGCCGGGGCAGCTCACGATAGGTAAGGGTGTCGGCGTGCCCGGAGTCTCTGTCGGCGTGATGCTGCTGGTCACGGTAGCGGTTGGCGTTTGCGTAGCCGTCGGTGTATCGGTTGGCGTGTTGGTCGCCGTTGCTGTCGGAGTCGGGGTAGCGGTTGGTGTATTGGTCGCCGTTGACGTGGGCGTAAAGGTATTGGTGGGCGTATCCGTCGGCGCAATCGCAATCGGCACGCCATCCAGGTTGCCAAAGGTATTCACCAGTGCGCCCGACGCCGCAATCCACCCGCGCGATCCATCGGCCAGCAGCACTTCGTACCATGCGCCATCTTCGCTGATGCCCAAAATGTCGAGTCGGTCACTAACCGCTAACGATCCACTTCCGCTGATGGGGTACTGGGAACCGGGGCCAGTCCGCGCCGTAATCCCGCGCAGCGCGACGATGATCGGCGTCGCGGGAGTGGGACTCAAATAAACAGTTGGCGTATAGGTCGGCGTCCGGCTGGGTGTGACCGTATGAGTCGGTGTATCCGTCGCGGTGGGGCTGTTGGTCGCCGTCGGCGTATCACTGGGTGTCGCCGTGAAGGATGCAATCGCAATCGCCGTGTTGGTGATCGCCATCGCCTGCGCCGTTTGTACGGTGGCAGTTCCCTGCGCAGCGGCTTGCTGATTATTCGATGAAATCAGTGCGAATGCCGTGCCCGCCAAGAGCACCAAAACCAGCAGTGCCGCGCCCCAAACCCAGGAACTCCGGCCCTGTCCACTGGCGGACGACGGTTTGAGCGCGCTGTTGGTAGGCTGCTGTGCCGCTACCGAACTGGGTGTCACCGTCGCCCCGAAACCCGCCTGTCCCGGCGGAGTCGTTTTGCCTTCATATCCGGCGGACACCGATGACGGCGTGATGGTTGGTCGCGACTGCACATCGCCACTTTTCGCCGGGGCTGACGGACGGCTGGGCAGGGGAGCCGTGAAAAATCCGGTGGATGCGCTGGATGTAGGCACACCCTTGATCGCGTTGGCAAAGGCATCGGCAAAATCTTTCACCGATGGATAACGGTCACGCGGATTCTTCGCCATCGCCTTATCGAGGACAGTTTTGATCGTCTCTGGAATATCTGAGCGCCACACCTGCGGCGGAGTTGGTTCTTCGTTCAGGTGTTTGTGCATCAGCGCGTAGGGTGTTGGCGCTTCAAATGGCAAACGCCCCGTGACCATCGAGTAGGTCATCACACCCAGTGCATATTGGTCGGTTGCAGGGGTAATGCTTTCGCCCCGCCATTGTTCCGGAGCCATGTACGAGGGCGTACCCATCGCCACGCCCGTTCCCGTTAATCCGGTTGTGGATGTCGTGATTTTCGCGATGCCGAAGTCCACCACGAACGCGC
>JBDTNB010000059.1:0-35993 GCA_039933955.1 Chloroflexota bacterium | reverse complement strand
AACTGCCGCAAATGTCGCGACGCCGCCGATTGGCTCAGGTCAAGCATTTCGATCATATCCTGGGCGCACAATTCATCATGCTGCGTCAGCAGTTCCAGGATTTGCAAACGGGTATCGTCAGCCAGTGCGCTCAAACGTACCAACAGTTCCGAGCGACTCAATGCGGGCGAACTCACCCGTGCGCCCTCTGGCAAACGCGCACCAAATACGACCCGTGTCAGGCCATTAGCTTCATCGTCAAAACGGGTGAGGTATGGGCCAATATGTGGCGAGGGAATAAAAATGACTTCCTTACCCCATTCGTCCCAGATACCCCGGAAATCGCGCCCGGTCACGACCCGTACCGCTTCCAGCGCGGTCATCTGGCCGTAATCCAACTGCTGGAAAGCATCCACTGATTCTTGAAGCATCGGCAGCGTGCGCTCCCATTCCGGCTTCATAACCTCAGTCCACATTTGCCGGAGATGATTCACAAAGGTCGATTTCAACAACTCGGCATCTTGCAGCAGATTGTGTGCTTCTTCATAGAAAGAAGTGTCAAATGGGACTTCTTTCTCCCATTTCTGGTTATAAATTTGCTCCAGATAATGGACGTAGGCGCTGCGATCATTCAACAGCCTGTCTTTATCCAGCGGCGCAATACCTTCTAACTCTTTCTCACACATCCATTGGACGGCTCGGTCACGGAGCGATTCGGCATCAAGCGTAGCCATGTGGTCGACATAAGCTGGAAAGCTCGGCCAGCTTTCCAGCGGCTCGATACCGTGAAACAACATATTGAAAATGAGTTGATGGCGGCGTGCCAACTCTGGCGACAATTTGGCGGCAGTCTCATTTACCCAGGAACTAAAACCAGAGCGCTCTTCCGGGTGCGACAGCAGCATCAAACTGTTGAGTACATTGAACGCAGGTTCGAGCGCGATGCTCACGGAAACGGTTGCCGTCGCCGGAGCAAGAACGAAATCCTGGTCGGCCATTTCAACTCCTTTATTTGAATTACTCACTTAAGCGGGTAATCTGATTTCAGATTAGCACAAACATTCAACAGTGTCAACAACCCAAATCAATACTACACTGTTGCCGCTGACTTTCACAAGCCATCGTTAATCAGCGCGGACAAGCGCAAGGTTGAAGCGATTCATCGTCGAAATGGACATATCACATCGGCGACTATTTTTTATGGAAGACCGAAATAATCGCTCCCATATTATTAACATCCGGTGAGCAGCAGCGCCAGACAAGCTAACCTCACTCTAGTCAGTTATGACCGGACGCGGTAAACTGTCGGGGTTCCTTCGATTCTAGTAAGAAATGACATATAGGCATGGATCGAATTTCTGCTGCGGGCAACTTAACCATTGAAGTTAAGCCAGAAAGCTGGCGCTTGATCGTAAACGGGAACTCGCAGGAGCGGGTGCTGGTGGAAGTTTCCCCCGGCGAACCCATTCGCTATATTCCGACCTTCGCGGCCAAGCGCCGCCTGCCGGATACCGGCAAACTCCCCATCGAAAATATACAGCGCGTGGTATTGGGCTGGTCAAACGAGGATGAATCCTGGCATCTGGGACTGCTGCTCACGCCAGAACTCGCCAGCGCTCGCGGAAGCCGCTGGTGCGAAATCGCCCGTTGGCCCGACCCCGATGTGAATGTGTTCAGCGATATTGCCAGCCAAGCTGGACGCACACTGGCAAGGACAATTACTCGCCCTTTTAATTTGATCGAGCCACCGGTAGAAGCCGAACGTGTCCCAAAACCGGTGGTCATGCCGCCGGTGCGAGCACTGCCGCTTGAATTTGACCTGTGGTCACTCGATAAAGCACAGGACAATTTGGAATTCACCCTGTCGCCGCGCTGGAACCGTTCGCGCCTGTTTCGTATTTTCTGGTACGCACTGCTGGTCGTGATTTACATTGTCCTCAGCGTATCAACTTTGACCGGGATTATCGCGCTGCCCAAACCAGAATTTTTGCCCTACCTGGGCTTGGTTACGGCGGCCTTTCTGGTCGGCGTCATCGTCTACACCATCTATCAACTCATCACCCAGCCAGACAAAATTGTTGTTGATACTGCAAACCGCAGTATCTATGCCCAGCATGGAAACCGTGAACGCTGGAAGTTAGACACTGTTGCCATCGACTCGGTTTACGTCAGCGAAATCGTGAGCCACAAGGGCAAAAAACGGGTTGTCCATCACGGCGAGTTGAACCTGCGCTTGCAGGACGGCACGTTCTTCTACTTGTTCGACCAACCGCAGCCAATTGACGATCTGCTCACACCAGATGACAGTACCGATGAAGAAGCCGTACTCGGCCTAACGCCCCTCTCGGCCCACACCGATATGCAGATGGCCGGATTATGGGTTGCGCAAGCCTTGAATGTACCCGCCTGGTATGATCGCCGCTCCCGTTAATTTGGGTAGATTCCCCGCACCACGCTACAGCAGTCAGTTAGCCGCACTTAACGGGATGTTAAGTTAATTGCGGCTCAATTCTTGATATGATCTTAATTACCCTATCGCTATAGTATACATTCTGCTATTTTTAGCTTATCTTTGGCTTCCATTGTGAAGGTTCGTTATGAGCACTGAGCGTCCTCTAATTTTATTCACTAATGACGATGGTATTGATTCGCCCGGTTTATGGGCTTGCGCCGAAGCGTTCGCTAACCTGGGTGACATCCTGATTGTTGCGCCGCGTGAGCAACAATCGGGCACAGGGCGCAGTATGCCAATTACCAGCGAAGGACGTATTTATCCACGCGAACTGCCTAAGAATGGCTATCCTTATAAAGCCTATGCCGTCGATGCCACCCCTGCCCAGGCTGTCCAACATGGCGTCCTGGAACTTGCGGATCGCTTGCCTTCGCTGGTCGTATCTGGCATCAATTACGGCGAAAATGCGGGCAATGGCGTGACCATTTCCGGCACAGTTGGCGCGGCACTAGAAGCCGCCAGCCTGGACATTCCAGCATTGGCGATGTCCCTACAGACACCTAAAGATTTACATCTGTCGTATTCAAGTGACGTGAATTTTAGCGCATCGGCGCACTTCGCACGACAGTTTGGCGAATGGCTTATCAAGCACCGCACCCGCCCGGACGATGTTGATGTGTTGAAAGTTGATGTTCCCTGGGACGCAACCGCAGAAACTCCCTGGCGGATAACCCGAATTTCACGCCGCCGGGTTTACTGGCCGACACGCCCGGAACGCATCGCTCTTTCGGACATCGGGCGCATTGGCTATCATTTCGATACCGATCCTTCTAAGGCCGAACCGGATTCTGATGTTTATGCGCTGTTGATTGATAAAGTGGTTTCGGTCAGCCCTATAAGCCTGGATATGACCTCACGAACGGACATGTTCCGGCTGCGACAGCTATTATCGGGCGAAAAGCAAATCGGCAAAGGGTAGAAATACGGGAAACTAACCATGCGATCCTCCTGGCTGATTTTTCTGATAATGGTTGGGTTATCTGTCGTGCCAGTTTTTGCGCAGGACACCAGCACGACCAACGAAACCGGCGTGAGCTACGGCGGAAAAATCAGTGGGCAAATTAACAATCAGAATCCGCGCGCGGTCTATTATTTTGATGGTTTGCGTGGCGAGGTGGTGGCGATCAGCCTGATAGCGACAGGCGGCGACCTTGATCCGGTGCTGACCGTGATGGATACCACCGGGACTATCATCGCCAGCCAGGATGACAGCCAGGGCAGCAGTAACATTACATTAGATGCTTTAAGCATCCCGCAAAGCAGCCGATATTATGTGATTGTCGGGCGATTTGGTTATGCGCTGGGCAGCACATCCGGCGGATTCGACCTTGATGTAGAACGTATCGGCGTGAGTTCGGCCTCAGGCAGCGCCCTGCGTTACGGCGATTCGGTCATAAACAACATCACCAACATGACGCCGCAGGTCTATTACAGTTTCCGCGCCCAACGCGGCGATATTGTCAACATCAAGATGCAGCATGATTCAGGCGATCTTGACCCATATCTTCAGGTCGTCAACAGCAATGCCTTTGTTATCACAGACAACGATGATGTTCCTGGTTCAGGATTAGATGCCGAAATAGACCGTCTGGTCATCGAAGATACCGGAACCTATATCATCGTAGCGACCCGCTACGGCCAAACTGCCGGAACGTCTACCGGACGCTTCATTTTATCGTTGGACGAGGCGCAGGGGAGCGGTCTGGGAAATTCACCGCAGACGGCGATACCGATTCTGGTCGGCGATACAAAAGAAGACACAATCAACGATACGGAACCGCTGCGCTATTATGTCTTTGATGCCAAACAAAATGATCTGATTACGGCACAGATGAACCGTTCTAATGGATCACTGGACTCGTTCCTGGCGATTGCTGACTCGAATTTGCAGGAACTCGCTAGCAATGATGACAATGGAAACAGCCAGAACGCTAAAATCGATAGTTTTCTGATCCCGGCGGATGGGCGTTACTATCTCATTGCAACCCGGCTTGACCGCGACAAAGGCACGACCAGCGGCAATTACAAACTCGAATTCCAGAGTTTAGGCAACGCATTCGACAGCGTGCCGGTAGATGCTCAGCGCATCAGCTACGGCACGACGGTCACAGGTCGTATTGACGAGCAAACGCCACAAGTGTTGTATGCCTTCTTTGGTGTAGCAGGCGAAGCCGTTACCACATCGGTCAACCGGGGCGACGGCGATCTTGATCCGGTTGTCGATATATTGAGCAGCGATCAGGTTTCGCTGGCTAACGATGATGACAGCGGTGGTGGGCAGAATGCCCGTATTGCCCGTTACATCCTGCCACGCACGGGACTTTATTACATCCGCGCCGCGCGTTTTAGCGGGTCAGAACCGGATGGAAATCCCAATACACGCGGAAGTTATATTCTAGTGTTGGCAAAGCTCCCAAACTAAGAAGACGTGCAACCATCTCCCTGATGAGCGCGGATAGCCTCAGCTAAGTTATCCATAATCGCATCAAATTTGGCTTTAGATGTCTTGCCGATGCTGACGAATTGAATCCCGCTCACGACAAATGGGACAGCATTTTTGGAATTACCGCGCGCCAGAATCGGGAAAATGCGCTTCTTCTGGTTATCGGCATAATTGAGTTCACGGTTGACGTAGCGCGACTCTTTGGCGTCTGGCGACAGAATCACCACGACCACGCAGGCATTATCAATCGCTTCCTGCACGGCCTCCTGCCAACTCTCGCCGGGAGCAATACCCCGGTCATCGACCCAAACGGACAAACCACGCTTTTCCAGCGCTTTTTGTACCTGCTTACGATAATGATTATCTTTGTGGGCATAACTCAAAAATACGTCGCTAAAAATCATGTTGGCGTCCACCGATTCCTGGATGATTGGGTTGAATAAGTCCATCATATTTCCCGATAAAATGTTTGCGAGACAAACCGTTTTGTAATGTCTGTGTCAATCATCCTAGCACACAAGTTCTAGCCTGCATAGTGATTTGGGTTATTTTCGTACCAACTTCTAACCGTCTGTCATGTTTGGCAATAAATGTGGAATGATATAGAAGAGCGGGATTAAAAATGCGATCTAATTTCACTTATCCTATTGCAGTTATATTATGAGATAACGACCATCTTCATCGCTATTTGTCTGGACTACACCAAAGATTTTCATTCTGCTCATAAATTCATCTGCAAGATTATCTGAAATTATGAGTCTCGCCACAAATAAAGGAGCAGATGCCCACTTTTCTTCCTGTGCTATTTTGATAGCCTCTTTGTATAAGTCTTCTGTGATAACTGCAATATCAAGGCTTCCATACAAGAGTTTATACTCTTCGTTTAACTGCCCTAAATCTTTTTCCTTATTCCTACGAATCTGGATTAACTCCTCAAAACTGCGATTGAGACTTAGCTCGAATTCCTTATAGTAATAGTCTATCAAGATACGCATCCGTTTAAGATGATATTCTCGTGCTACGTTAAGGGACAAATCTTGTAACTCATAGTCTATGTCCATCAAACGTAAATCTCGTTCACAGGCACATTGAGCTGCTTCAATACCTGCAAAATTTCTATCTATATCTAGCCGATAAATTTCATCATCACGATCTTGTATCCTTCGCTTACGCTGAACCATATAACGCACATAGATTTTACTTTGAGTTTTATGCTCATGCGTGATGCCGTCTTCAATCTGATGGGGTTCTATATTTTCTGTAAATGGAACTTGTCTCACACTTGTTATCAACTTAGCCATTTGGCTATCAAAATCTGCGGGGGAAGTTAAATTTGCCCCAAGCTGATGGCTGATTAATCTTATAGGAGTTGCGTTTGAAATAGTTCCTCTCACCAACACCGGAAATATTGCTTTCTTGGCAGTATCTTCGGCGTAACCCACTTCTCTCCGTATCCAGGTTGAATTTTTAGCAGAAGGGGACAAAAGAACAATTAAACAAACAGACTGTTCAACAGCATTTTGAATCGTCTGCTCCCAAGAGGGTGATCCTGGTTCAATTCCTTCATCTGTCCACACACTTAGTCCTGCTTTACGCAAATCATCACGGACACGACGCATGATGTCGGTATCCTGGCGGCTATAGCTGAGGAAGATGTGATGCTGCATGGCATTATCCCTAAACTGGCAGATGAAACCGTTACTCGATACCATTATAAGCAGAAATCAACCTGTAAATCAGCAGAGCAGGATTGCCAACATGGAACTCAACCCGAATAAATTCATGGAATCGGCAGTAATCGCCATCGAAGACATCCAACTTCAGACGGCGCTGGATCGCGGGACGGGTAATGCCGATGGACGGCGGCGCACGGTGATGGCCGAAGTGGACGACTCGTATGCGCTGCGGCAGCAGGGACGCGGAGCCAAATTACGAGCGCTGGCCGACCTGCCCGACCTGCTGGAACAGATGGAAAAAAATGTCACCGCAAAAGGCGGACATGTGTTATGGGCAGCAGATGGCGACGAGGCCAACCAGATCGTCGTAGACATCTGCAAAAAACACAACCTCAAGCGCGGTGTTAAAAGCAAGAGCATGGCGACGGAAGAAATCAGCCTCATCCCGGCGCTGGAAGCCAACGGTATCAAGATGGTCGAAACTGATCTGGGCGAGTACATCATCCAGATCGACGAGAATCATCCCAGTCACCTGGTCATGCCGGTCATGCATATGACGCAAGATCAAGTGCGCGACCTGTTCATGGAAAAACTGGGAATGCCTTATACCGACACCGCCGAAGAAATCACGCAGTATGCCCGCAAAATTTTACGGGAAGAATTTTTGCAGGCCGACTTTGGCATGAGCGGCGGAAATTTCATGATCGCCGAGACCGGAACGCTGGTCATCGTGACCAATGAAGGCAACGGACGCTTATCGACGGGTGTGCCGCCAGTACATATTGCTGTCGTGGGTATCGAAAAAATCGTCCCTACCTGGGAAGATTTCGCGACCTTGATTCAACTCCTGCCGCGCAGCGCCACAGGCCAGCGCATGACGGTCTACGTGAATATGTTCAATGGCCCAGCGCGCCCGGAAGAACCGGATGGGCCAGAAGAATTTTATCTGGTGCTGCTGGACAACGGGCGCAGCAATATTTATGCCAGCGAATATACCGAAGCGTTGGCCTGCATCCGCTGCGGGGCGTGTTTGAACGCCTGCCCGGTATATCAGAACGTGGGCGGGCATACTTACGGGTCAGTATATTCCGGGCCGATTGGCGCGATCATTACGCCACTGCTTCAGGGTATCGAGAACGCTGTACCGCTGCCTTTCGCCAGCAGCCTGTGCGGGGCGTGCAAAGCGGCCTGCCCGGTAGACATCAACATCCCGGATATGCTGCTGATGCTGCGGCGTGACCTGGAAAATACCCAAGACCCCATCTGGCAGCTTGGGATGAAAGCATGGCAGTTCGGCAATACGCATCCTCTGTTATTCGAGGTGGGTGGCAAGATCGCCAGCGCCGCAGCCAAAGCCTATACAGCGGCGACAGGCGAAGAAAAAATCAATAACCTGCCGTATCCTTTGAGCGGCTGGACGGATTACCGCGATTTCCCAGCGTTCGCCGATCAGTCATTCCATGATTGGTGGCGGGAGCACAAAAGCAGCTAAAAATAGGCCACACGGCTGAGTACAAAGTGCAGAAAATCACGTATACTGAGTGAATTGGGAGCGTTCATCGAGAACGCTCTTATTTTCATAGGCCGCGATGTAAAGCGAAAGACACTATGCAGACGGTTCAAGAGATTGAAACAACCATCCACCCCAGCGAACGCGGACTCACCTCGGCGGAGGTAGCCGAACGCATCAAACGAGGCGAGAGCAACCAGTTCAAAGCGCGCGTGGGGCGGACATACTGGGAAATTGTGCGGGATAATGTACTGAATTTGTTCAATATCGTCCTGGGATTGCTGCTGGCAGTCGTGATTGTGATGGGTGATATTTCGACGGCGTTGTTCGCCGGATTCAGCCTGGTGACGAACTCAATCCTGGGCATGTATCAGGAAATCGCCGCCAAGCGAAAACTCGACCAATTAGCCGCGTTGGCAGCAAAAGACATTGCGGTCTACCGGGACGGCGAACTGACGCATGTGCCCATCCAGCAGCTTGTGAAGGATGATGTGATCCCGATTGAGCCGGGAGACCGGCTGGTCGTCGATGGGATGATCCTGCACAGCGACTCGCTGGAAATTGACGAGTCACAGCTCACAGGTGAGTCCGACGCGATTTTAAAAGAAGTGGGCAATCCAGCATCTTCCGGCTCGTTCTGCATCGCTGGCACAGGCGTGATGGTCGCCACGCAGGTGGGCAAAAACAGCACCATCAACAAGCTGTCTACCGTTGCTAAGGCCTACAAAAATATCAAGACGCCGACACAACAGCGTATTCAGGCGATGGTCGAACTCACGGTTATCGTGATGATTATCGCGGGGCCGATGCTATTTCTGGCAAGTTACATGCATGGGGCCAGTCTGCTGGAAGTCGTGCGTAATCTGGTCGTCTTTGTATCGAGCGTCGTGCCACAAGGGCTGGTACTGGTCGCGGTTTTGTCGCTGACACTAGGTGCGATCAGCATCAGCCGACACCAAACACTCATTCAACGGGTGAACGCGGTTGAGTCGCTGGCGAACGTGCAGGTGTTATGCTTCGACAAGACAGGCACGCTAACGCGCAACCAACTGAGCGTGACAAATATTCAGCCGATTGGCAATCACGATCCAGCCGAAATTCAAGCGAAACTACAAGCTTACATCGGCAGTTTATCGCACCAGAACAGCACAGCGTCGGCGATGGCGAGTTACTTAAAAGGATTAGTTCCTTCTCTGAACGGAAGCAGCGTCCCTAAATTGCGCGAAATCCCATTCAATTCCGCGCGGAAATGGGGCGCAATCGTATTTGACGGCGAAACGCTGGTGCTGGGCGCGCCAGAACGGGTGCTGATTCATGCGCCAACACCCGTCGAATCGGTGGCGCAACATGCGCAGGATATGGCTGCACAAGGTTTGCGGGTGCTAGCGTTCGCGCGATCCACAAACGTCCCACTAGAGGGACAACTTGATAACACATTTGAGCCGCTGGCGCTGATTATTTTAAGCGACCAGATTCGGCCTGATATTCGGGAAACATTGCAAGCCTTCCGCGACCAGAATGTGGCGCTCAAGGTCATTTCCGGTGACAACATTGATACCGTAAAATCCATCGCTGAAGCGGCGGGCATGATTATCAATAAGGCTTATACCGGTGATCAACTGGAAGCGATGCAGGAACACGAGTTTGCAGGTGCGGCACTGGAAGGTGATTTATTCGCACGGATCGAGCCGGATACGAAACGCAGGATCATCGCGGCGCTCAAAAACCAGGGCAAATATGTGGCGATGGTCGGTGACGGCGTGAATGATGTCCCGGCCTTGAAAGAAGCCCATCTGGCGATTGTGATGAATGACGGCGCACAGATCAGCAAAGACGTGGGCGACATTGTGCTGCTGAATAACGCCATGTCTACGCTGCCGTTGGCCTTCGCTGAGGGCAAAGAAATCACCCAGACGATTTATGCGACGGCGAAATTGTTCCTGGTCAAAAACTTCTACAACATTGTGCTGATTTTCTTCGTCGGATTCATGTCACTGCCCTTCCCAACCAGCCCGATCCAGATTAGCTGGATCACGTTCGGGACAGTGAATATTCCAGCAACATTGATCGCGTTCAAGATCATTCGACCAAAATTCATGGCAAAGTTCCGGCATGACGTGATTGATTACGTGATTATCGCCGGGACGGTGGGCGCGGTGACGCTGGCGCTGCTGTATGTGGTGGCTTACTTCGCATCCGATCAAAACATGCACGAAGCCCGCAGCGCAGTCACTATTTTTATTGCGCTTTACGGGACGCTGATTTTCTGGCACGTCCAGGATATGGATATTATGCGACCACGCAGCCTGTTGAAACGCTGGCGGATTACGCTGCTGGGCGTGGTGCTGACCGTGCTGACGATGATCGTACCGTATATGATGCCGAAATTATTCGTATTTGTGCCGCCGGAGCCATTGATCTGGGTGGCGATTGTGTCGATCTTCCTGCTGACTTCGGCACTGGTGACGATGCTGATGCGTAACCGGTATCTGATTAACCAGTTGTGGAAGTTGTTTGAACCTTAGAAGCGGTTCGCTTTTAGCTCAAAACAATTTACATTCTCGGTCAGTAGAATCAGTTTGCAGAAAGAGGGTTTAGAAGCCCTCTTTTTTGTTGGGCGTGATCGAATAATTACAAATTTTATTAAAGTTGGCGGCGGCGGCGGCGGCGAGACTACAGACAAGACAGTACAAAATGCAGAGTGAAAGACAATTCATTTGTTGCTGCTGCCGCCATGAAAGATTCGCGTTAGGCGTTTCTCGTGAATGATTCTTTGTACTGCCGACTCTGCCACCGATTCCGCGAATTCCGCCACTGCTGAATCGACCTTTCGGCTATTTTTTATTAATTGGCGGCTGTGGCGGCATTGGCAGTGGCAGAAAATGTGCTCTGCTGCCGCCATACTTGCCATAAAAGCAGTGCAGTCTACAGAGTTGGCAAACCATTTTCCCTGTATCTGCCACCAGAGGCTAGAAGCCCTCTGGCTACAAAAAGATGATGAGCCACTTCGAAAGTGGCTGGAAAAGCGATTTGGCATTCGCTCTTGCTGTTCTGGGCGTTGAATCGAGAATGTCTTATCAATTTATTCAATTTCGCCATTTTCGCCATAAAAGGAAAGTGATAAAGGCATAATACAGAGTACGGGAGATTTTCAGTATAGACCAAATGTTCTTATCCGTCAATTATAAAATCGTTAGGATTGGGGTGGGATTCAGGCAGAAAAATCAGGGCATCGCTGCTGATGCCCTGAAATATGCTTTGGTTTAGCGGCCTGTAGCATTCGGGCCAGTACGCCGGAATTGAGTCGCCAAGTCTATCGGACAGAGAATCCGATTCTCGAAGGTTCGATGCTTATTACGCTTCTGCATTTTCCGCTGCTTGCGGCGCAATTCGCTCGGCTTTTCATAATAGCCATAGCGGCGTTTATACCAGGGTTTTAAGTAGGCTCGGCGAACGGCTTTAGTAAATCTACGAAGCGCTTCTGATGAGGTTTCATCTTCATGAACTGATATGCTAACCAATTTCAAGCATCTGGATTCGGCTGATGCGAGGCCGGTCACGAGGTGACGAACATACTTTGAGGTAATTTCAGTATAGCATACTTTAAATGTCGCAAGCAGAATATGGCAGGCGGTTAAAACGGACAAGGCAAGCCCTCTACGAAGAAATGGGTTGCCGACGATTCTAGATGGGTCAAGGCAAATTCCAGACGGGGCCGTGTCCGGGGTAAATGATTTTTGCGCCGAGGGAGCGGATTTTGTCCCAACTGTGGGCGGCAGGATTTGAGGGGTCGTCAGCTACCATCATGGGATGAGTCAAGTCGCCGGTAAAGGCTGATCCATCGTCCAAAATGAGGGTTATGCTGTCATCGGAATGCCCTGGGGTGGCGATGATCTGACCTTGAAGGCCGAGTTTAGATAGAAAAGCGCGGCTGTTGTCGAAAGTCAGGATTTGGTTGTCAGCGGGGTCAATCTCGACATAATGATTTTCGGGCTTCATATAGGTTTTGAGGATGGGAATCGCGGCGACCTGATTTTCCATAACGAGCAGTTTGATACCCAAATTTTTCAATTCCTGAGCAAGGCCAGCATGATCGGGGTGATAGTGAGTCAACAGCATATAGGGGATGTCGAGCACACGGATGTCCATACGCTGGCATTGATGCTGCAATTTGGGAAGTGTCCCCGGCCAACCCACATCCACGAGCAGGCGGGGTTTGGTATCTGCCAGAACGTAGTAATTGGTTGAGTCGTAGCCAACCTTGACGATGTTCATGGTTTTCCTACACAATTGCATATTCGTGCTAACAGCTATCATTTCCCCGGAAACCAATCAAAAACAATCGCTGCTATAATCTTTTACAAACTTTCTCCTGTTCCGTCCTGCTTTTCAGGAAAAATTGCTCGCACAAACCTATCCCTATGCAAGTGTCTCGTCCGGCCTTTTTTACCCAGCCAGTGTTACACCTTCACATCCCAGGCGGCGAGGTCGGCGAGGAAGCGGTGGGCGGTCATGTCGAGGTGAATGGGCGTGAGGCTGGCATAGCCGTTATGAATCGCCCACAAATCCGTGCCCTCTTCGTCGGTCATGCCGCCGGGTTCGGGGCCAACAATACGGCAGACTTCGCCTTCAATTTCGAGTTCGTCGGCATAGATGCGGACACCCTGGCGAGTCAGGCGGAGGCCGTTGACTTTTGAAATTGCTGGAACGTTGAGATTGAGAATTGTCAGCGGCGGGATGCTTTTTTCGAGCGCAATTTTGACAACTTCGACAGCGAGCGCGGCGGCAGTCTGATAATGTTCGACCTGATCGGCATCCCGCATGGCGAGTGAAACGGCCACCGCCGGAACACCCTGGATGGCGGCCTCTAAAGCAGCCGTCACCGTGCCGCTGTAGGTGATGTCCTGACCCATATTCGCACCGCGATTGATGCCGGATACGACGATACGGGGCGGCCATTGGGCAACACCTAGCGCAGCAATGGCGATACAATCCGCCGGAGAACCGCCAACAGCAATCGCTGGTGTCCCATCGTCGAGAACCGTATTGTTGAAAGAAATATCCTGGAAGAGGGTTTTCTTATGACCGCTGGCGCTCTGATTTTTGGAAGGGGCAATAACCTGCACCTCACCCAGCGTCCGCATGGCCTGGACAAGGGCAAGAATACCGGGAGCATGTACGCCATCATCATTGGTTACGAGAATATACGTCACGTTTTAACCTCAATTGTGTTTTAGAGTTGGGTTCGGAGCACTCTATTTATCTGAATTTTAATGCAAAGTTCAACCCCAATGGTCGAATTGGAACTATAATCACACACGAAAGCGGATGGACAATCAGGTGAGCAACCCAGCAAGTTCGTGTTGCGCGGTCATCCGAGGGTGTAGTATACACAATGTTATGGCGAAATTTGAATGTGGAATGAGGAGTATACATGTCTGACGACGACTCCTTTAAGATGAATTATTCGGAAGGCTTGAATATCTTCCAGGGAGCGCGACGACAAGCTTTCTGGCAAGATATGTTGAGTCTGCTGCGGGGACAATCCACCGAATTGATGAGCTTTGACGACATCAAGGCTCGCTTGCGGCTGCGGGAAGAAAGTTATAAGGGTTTGCAGGATGTGCCGCTGGAACAAATCGTAGGGAGCGTGGGTCGCTACCGCGATTTTACGAGCAGCTTTCTGCCCCGGAAAAGCACTTCGCCGTCGCGTTGGAGCCGGGTTTACGCGCAAGTCAACAGCATGGAAGGCGTGCCGCCGATTGAGTTATACAAAGTTGGCGATGTGTATTTCGTGCGCGACGGCAATCACCGGGTGTCGGTAGCGCGGCAAATTGGAGCCAAAGCGATTGAAGCACACGTCACCGAACTGCCCACATCGATTGAAATCGAGCCGGGAATGTCACCGGAAGAACTGGACGCCGCTGCCGCTTACGCTGCCTTCCTGGAAGAAACCGGATTTGAGCGAACCCGTCCGCATCATCAATCGTTGAAGGTGTCAGAAGTTTCGCGATTCGGCGAAATGCTGGGGCACATCCACTTACACCAACAAGTGCTGGAAAAAGCCAGAAATGCGCCGGTCACGTTGGAACAAGCTGCCGCCGACTGGTATGACAACGTATTCCGCCCAGCCGTGACGCTGATCCGCAAATATGGCATCCTGGAACACTATCCCAACCGTACCGAAGCAGATTTGTATATGTGGATGGTCGATCATTTGCGCGATGTGCGGGAGGCATTGGGCGACAAGGCCGATGCGCGCTCATTCAGCGATGCGCTGGTGGATTTTCTGCAAGAACGGCACATCCCGATCCCGAAAGAACTGCTGATTGAAGATGATCCCTCCGTCATTTTGACGCGCACGCAGGTGATGCGGGCGATACAGGCCAAACGCGATCAGGAACAAAAGTTACGGGATGAGGACGGGGAGGCGGAGGAATAGGTCGATAGTCATGAAATCCCCTCCCCGCTGCGCAAGGAGGGGAGCAAATACAAAAATTCACTTGGAAAACGATTTTTGTGAGGAGCTTCATGAGTAATCCTACAAATTCGTATGGATATGAAAATCGCAATGGAATCCGCCTGATTTCGTGGGAGGATTTTCATGGGATATGCAAAGGGTTGGCGCAAGCGGTTGAGGCTTTCAAGCCGGAGATCATCCTGGCGGTGGGACGGGGCGGGTTTTATCCGGGGACACTGATTTCGCACATTCTGCGAACAGAAATTTATCCGGTGCGGGTGTCGCGGCGGGTGAATGATGTGGTGCAATTTGATAATCCACAATGGCATGTGCGTCCGCCTGACATTGTAAAGGATAAACGGGTGCTGATCGTCGATGAAATCAGCAGTTCAGGCGAAACGCTGCAAGTGGTCAAGGATGAAGCAGAAAGATTGGGCGCGAGTGAAGTGCGCTGTGCGGTGATGTACGCGCACAGTTGGGGAACGGCCATACCGGATTATATTGGGCTGATTTCTGACGAACTGCTGCTGAATCCCTGGGATCGCGAAATTTTGGAAAACGGCGTGTTTCAGTTTCATCCAGAGTATGCGGGTGCGCTGGAAAAACAGGGAATCGCGCCGGATGCAGATTTGTTGATTGATGCGCCGACGGTGAGGGTGCAAAAAGGATAAGTAATTTTCAAATACAATGATGTTTAGATAACAGAAGCGCGGATGAGAAATTGACCGTCGATAAATGCATTCGACCTCTGTAGGGATGTAAGACAATCGAGTTTTGTAACCTCAAAGGTCTACGTTTTCAACTTTTATTTCAGTCTTGGAATGCCTTCTAACGGATGGTAGCATAAACCATCTTTTGTGATTGGAAAACAACACCCATGCCCTCAAAACCATTGATTATCCTCCCGGTGCAAGCGCCGGTTCAACAGGCCGCATTTGACCTTTACAGCACGATTATCGAGGCGATTGCCGCCAGCGGCGAAGCGCTGCAAGATGGCGATGTGGTCGCGGTTTCCAGCAAATATACGGCTATCAGCGAAGGGCGGGTGGTGACACTGGCAGACATTGAAGTCACGCCGGAAGCCGCCGAAATCGCTGAACGTTACCAGATGAATCCCAAAATCGCGCAGTTGGTCGTGAGCGAAGCTGACCATGTTTTCGGCGGGATTCAAGGATTTTTGCTGACGTACAAAGATGGTATCCTGTCGCCAAATGCGGGAATTGACCGCTCGAATATTCCCAACGGCTATGCGGTTTTGTTTTCGAAGCATCCGTACCAATCAGCGGCGAACATCCGGCAAGCGCTGCGGGAACGGCTGGGGGTGGATGTGGGCGTGATTTTGACGGATAGCTGGTTGATGCCGGGACGCCTGGGCACATCCGGCGTGGCGCTGGCGACGGCGGGTTTTCATCCGATCCAGGACGAACGTGGGAAAGCAGATTTATTCGGCAACCCGATGCAAGTGACGCAGCGTGGGATCGCCGACGCGATTTGCCAATGCGCGCAAATGGTCATGGGCGAACGGGACGAAGCGACTCCGATTGCGATTGTGCGGAATACGGGTGTGGAAATGACCGATATGCCCATCAGCGTGGATGAAGTGGCGATTGATTGGCGGATGTGCATCTATGTGCAATCGCTGACGGATGGTTTGCTGGAGCATCCACTAGATAAGGCCCAATCGAATGGGCATTCGACGCGGGTGAAATCGTAAAGAATAGGCTACAGATAATTTTGTCGGATGCTGTTGAGATGATGCAGTTCGTGACCGGCGAGATGGTAAACGGCGGCACGGACGCTCATGGTGTGTCCATTCGCCATGCCGGATCGGGTGAAGGCATCGTTGGGCAGATTATTGAAGAGGGTTATGGTCGCGCTCCGCACCGCTGCATATTCTTCCAAGATATTTTGGAGCGTGCGTTGGTTGGCTCCAGTGTAAGCGGCGAAAAGCTCCTGATCGAATCCGGGCAATTCGATGGGGTCATTGCGGGCGAAACGCAGGGCACGGTAACTATAAATGCGCTCGTCATCGCTACAATGCACCAGAATGTCTTTAATCGTCCATTCGCCGGGGGCGTGCGGTGTTACAAGACGTTCTTCCGGCAGGATGCTCACTAAATCGGTGATGATCTTTAAATTTCCCCCTAAATGATCTAAAACCAGCTCATCATCGGGCAGCAGGCCAATATACATAATGGCGTAGGGTGCGTATTCACCTGCCGCAGGTTTGGGAATTTTTCTCACCGAAAAACCTCACTTTTGCAAAAACAGATTTATAAACCCCGCTCGGTAAGCCACGCAGTGACACGATCCGCGACAGCTAACCAGCCGGGTTCGAGCATCATATCATGAGCCATGTTGGGGAAAAATTCAGCCTGTGTCCCATAAGCGCGGGCGGTGGCGTGCTGCTCGGCGACGGTGAATACACGATCATTGGCTGCGCCAAGCACGAGCAGCGGCGTTTTCAAGCGGTTGGGATGGGGCAGATTGAGCAATAAGGAATCGAGGATGATGCGAAAGGATTCGGTCTGGATCAGGTGAAAGTAGTGTTCCATTTTCTCGCGAGGGAGACCGGGCGAGAAAAAAGCTTCTTCCATGAGTTCAATTGTCCCGACGAGCGGATAGGGGTCAAGAAAAATCATCGTTTGCAACATCCGAAGGGGATGACGGGCAGTCATACGCAGCGTAAAAGGTAAGATACCCCGCGCGGGAATTGAAGCCAGGAGTACGCCCACCGGAGCAGCATGATTTTCGAGGTATTTCTGGACGACATAACCGCCCATCGAGTGACCGACGAGGATGGGATTTGTACCTATTTTTTCAACGATTTGCGCCACATCCGACACATAATCCGCACCACTTGCCCAACGAATATGACCTTCGCTGCCGCCGTGCCCACGCAAACTCAAGGCATAACAATCCCAACCCTGTGAAGCGAAATAGGGTAGGAAATGCTCCTCCCAACACCAAGCGGCGTGCCAAGCACCATGTACAAACAAGATGGGCGTCGGATGGGTTTTATTTTCGGACTTATGAGTCAGCAGTTCAAGGTTCATAGGTATCCAGTCGGTAGAGGGTTATGCGATTCTTTTCGGTGTTGGCGGTGCTTTCAAAAATCTCAAAATCGGAAAGATAACTGGAAACCTGGAGTGTGTGGGTTTCTGCACCGATGGCGAATTGCACCGTCCATTGATTCTCGCCCATTGATTCCAGATTGAGCAAATGCAAAGCGTTGATGTCGAGGTTGCCAGTATGTTCGCGGAGGAAATGTTCAGCAGCCTGCGTGGGTGAGTCATAAACGGAATGTCCACGAAAATGATCGAGGTAAATGCGACCCGCACGATGCTCGATGACCAGATTTTCAGCATCATCGGGGGCAACGCGGCCATAATATAAACCTTCGGGCAGAACGGCCATTGTCCCGGCAAAGCGATGACCACCCAGATGAGTGGTCTGCCAGACGGACTCGCCCGCGTGGGCGCTCATGGCTTGATAGAGTGGCAAACCGTAACGGGCACAGGCCAAATCGCGTTTGCCATTGGTGCAGACCAGAAAAAGCGAGGCGGTATACAGGTTGGTATGAAATTGCGGCGAACCAGCAAGCACGGCTGGAATATCCAGGTTGAGGAGTTCGTCGAGTGCGAGGCGGAACTCGTAGACGGCAGGATTATCTGGCGCTGAACGGACGATGTAAAAACGGGGATTTCCCGCCATCACGCTGGACTGCTTGATGAATTGGAAGCGGCTGTTGGGAATTGATTCGAGGTTGTGATTGAGGAAGGTTTTGAGGTTATCCGGCAGGGCGCTTTCGGGCAAAGCTTTCGCGCCCCAGGCAGCATTGTGTTCCAGCAAAAACCAGACATCTACCCTGGAGGCTGTCGCAAAAAGTGGTTCTCCGGCTTCAAGCGAACCTTCGCAGCAAAGTTGATGGGATTGTAGTTCTTCGGGCATGGTTGCGACCTCGCGTTGTAATTGTCAGGGCGTGATTGTAGCGAGGAAAAAAGCGCCCCGCTAACCCATGCGCGCGGGTCAGCGGGGCGCTGAAAGGAGTGAGGTGAAGAACCTCACCCCTTGTAACGGCTGGGAGTGGGGGTTTGTTCAAAAGTGAGTCCTATGAACTTTATATCCCCTCCCCCGACACCTTCGGCAGCCCTCCCCACTTCGTAGAGAGGGGGAATTAAGATGCAGTGATGGGGATGTCAGAGAGGGTTTCGGGGATGGGTTGTTCGGCAGGAAGGGCGACATCATGATCGGGCAAAATATCTTCAGCATGGCGGATGGCGGGAATGGTGAAAGCAATCAGCGAGACAACAACAATACCCAGTGAGGACAGCACCATCAAGAGTGCCATGCCCGCGCCTTCGCCTGTGCCGACCAGCCAGCCGAAGGTGCTGACCAAACTGCCGCCTTCACGCATACCCGGTTCAAAGACTTTATCCGCCAATGGGCCAGCAATGACAAAACCCAGCGGGCCGACAATCTGGGCGATCAGGCGGCGCACACCAAAGACACGGCCTTGCACATCCGGGGGGATTTTGGACTGCCAGATGGATTGATTGGAACTATTGATGACCGGGCCGAAAAAAGCAGATAGGAAACCACCGATGAGCCAAATAGGGATGGAACGACCTAACCCCAGCACCAACGTACCGATTAACGCCGACAGTAGCCATCCAAAAATCACGCCGTAAACCCTGCGTTTTAAGCCGCCCCAGGTCGCCAGGATGATCCCGGCAGCAACACCGCCCACGCCGAAAGCAGCCTGGACAAAGCCCAACGTGGTTTCACTGTTGCTAGTACGCGAGAGAATCATGGGCGCGAAAATGGCAAAGGTCATACTGGCGAGCAAGTTGCCGAAGAAAAAAGTCATCTGCAAACCGAGCAGGCTAGGGCGTGCGAAAATGTAGCGGAATCCGTAGATGGATTCTTTCCAAATACTACCCTTGCCCTCTGAACCAGCAGGGGAAGGGGGTGGCTGCGGAATTGCGACAAAAGCCACTGCCCCAAGCGCGGCGAGGAAGCTCACAATGTCGATGGTCATCACGCCGCTGATACCGATGATTGTGAGCAGAAAACCAGCGACAATGGGCGCAAAAATACCAGAACCGGATTCAATGAGGCCAAGCATAGCATCAGCACGGGTGTACTGTTCTTTGGGGATCATGGTGGAGATGGCAGCGGAATAAGCAGGGAATTGGAACGCCTGGAAGACGCCGGTAAATGCCCCGGTGACATACAAATGCCAGATTTGTAACTGTCCACTGGAGTAAAGCAGGAACACGCAGATTGTGCCAATGCCCGCAGCGAGATCAACCAACATCATGGTCAGCTTGCGATTCCAGCGATCTACCAGCGCTCCGGCAATAGGACTAAACAAGACAGCAGGCGCGAAATTGAAAAATGCGACGAACGCAAAAGCCGTCGCCGGATCATCGACGGGATGAATTTCGGTAACGAACTTCCACGACCAGATGGTGAGGGCGAATTGGGTCATACTCGTGCCCAAGATGGACACGAACTGCCCCACCCAAACGATAGTAAAAGCGCGCATCCCAGCGGGACGTTTGGTTTGCATCGCAAACTCCTTCAAATATCAAATAAGCAAAACATTTGGGGGCGCAACCAGTCCTTTATTTTCCAGTACGGGCTGGAGCACTATTTGTTCACCAAGAACCATTAATCAGTTTACCCGCCTTAGTGGTTTATTTGCAAATTTGAAATATAGCGACCATAGTGGCCTATTTTAGCATGTTGTGAACCATTGAGATATGTATGATTGAAATTCAAAATTCAATTTGAGCCACCGAGACACGGAGAACACAGAGAGCAAAGTAAAAAATCATAAGTGATGTACACGCTTATATCTCGTGAGTGGGATGGGTTCGGGTATAATACGGCGGCGCAGGAATGAGCAGACAAAGGGCACTATGACGGTTCAACACGACATAAAAAAAACGGGATTATCAGCCGTGAGCCAACATTGGCCGCTGGCGATTCTGCTGGTTATCTATGGGATTGTGGCGGCGCTGTTCGCCATCCATACCCCACCCTGGCAAGCACCGGACGAACCAGCGCATTACAACTACACGGCGCAGGTCGCCCAGAACGGCTGCTGCCCGACGATAGAAGTGGGCGATTGGAATTCGGCGTACCTGGAACAACTCAAATCTGGTCATTTCGCGCCGGATTTACTGGGTAAATTTGCTACAATCCAATACGAAGATCATCAACCACCGCTGTATTATCTGATGCAGTCGGTGGTTTTTAAGTTGAGCAGCGGCAGCTTAATCGCCATGCGCTTATTTTCCGCCCTGCTGGGCGCGGGGATTGTGATCTGCGCGTATTTCGTTACGTTGATGCTGCTGCCGGAGCGGATCGAGGTGGCATTAGGCGCGGCGGCTTTGGTCGGGTTTTTGCCGCAGCATATGGCGGTTCTAGCGTCGATGAACAATGATTCGCTGGCGGGTTTGGAAATTGGGCTGACACTGGTCGGAATCCTGATCTATTTGAAGGGCGGACGAGTCAAGCCCTGGCATCTGGGCGTGCTGGTGGGGCTAGGGTTGTTGACCAAACTTTCGACCCTGTTTCTGGCGGGACTTGTGCCGGTGGCGATTTTGTTGAAGTGGTGGGAACCCCTCCCCATCGCCCCCTCCCCGTATACAGAGAGGGGGGATAATGCAAGCCAGAGTATGCAGAGAGCAAAATTACAACCTTTTATCATGGCGCTCATCAGTTTTGCGCTACCTGCGGTGATACTGGGCGGGTTATGGTCGGTACACAGTATACAGGCGTATGGATTCCCGGATGTGTTCGGGCAGCGGCAGCACAATCTGGTGGTGGCGGATCAACCGCGCACGGCAGATCGCATTGCGGCGATTGGATGGGGTGACTATTTACGGCAGGGACTTGAGACAACCTTCAACAGCTTTTGGGGTCAATTCGGCTGGATGGCGCTGCCGCTGCCGGGATGGATGTATGCGGCTTTCCTGGGTCTGATGATTGTCGGTGGGAGTGGGTTAGTTTTAGCGGTATTTAGAAAAGGGCGCAGCAGTGCCGTGCCCCTAAATTCGCCAACGGAGCAATGGCGGCGGAATGGGTGGATTATCCTGGGGTTGACAGCGATATTGGCTGTGTTGGCTTACCTGTATTACAACACCGAATTTTTGCAATTTCAGGGACGGTACATGTTCAGCGGAATCATCCCATTCGCGATTGGGATGGCGCTGGGCGTGGATGCATGGCGTCGATTGGTTTTGGGGCGATTCGTGATTTCACGATGGCTGACGGTAGCGGTTTTTCTACTGCTTGTGCCGCTGGACATTTACCTGATTCTAAAAGTCATTGAGCCGCTGCTGAAACCGTAAATACACTTTTTAGGTGTTTCTTACGCCATTCTATCCTCAATCTGATTGACTGAAATCACGTTGGGTTGAGTGATAGGAGCGGGTTTATGAAGACGTTTAGTGTCCGCTTTTTGGAGATTTTGAAACAACCACAAAGTCGTATTTGGATCGTGGGCCTGCTGGCGCTGGCACTGTTGATACCAGCGGTGTTTGTGTCCGCACAGGATGCCGTTGTGCCGACAAGCGTCCCTAAAGATGCAGTAGAGCAAACTGCCGGGGACATCGTGGATTTTACGACCCAAACGGCGGTTTCAACGGCGAACACATTAGAAGGGTTTATTGACCGGCTGGTGCAGACTCCGAAGTCGGACTTTGCCCGTATTTTATTGATTATCGGCGGCATCATTCTGCTGGCTGCGGGCTGGCGCATTTACGACATCATCACCCTGATCGCGGGTTTTATGATCGGCGCGTTGGTGGCGCTGTCGCTTTTGAATACCGATAACACCCTGATTACGATAGCCGGGATACTCGTCGGCGGTCTGATCGGCGCGGCGCTGGGGTATTTCGTGTATATGGTCGCCATCGCATTGATCGGCGCGTATATAGGCGTTGTCGTCGCGAACGGAGTCGCTTTCCAGCTTGCTTTGTCACCGATTAACCCAATTGTGCTGCTGATTGCAGCAATCCTGGGCGCGCTGGTGATGGTGGGTCTATCATTCCAATTCCTGATATTGCTGTCGGCGCTGGTTGGCGCGCAAATGCTCACGTTGGGGTTGGGTCTCACGCCGATATGGACGCTCATTTTCGCGGCTATCGGGATCATTCTGCAACTGGGTTTGGCACGGGCGTACAACTTCGATTGGCGCAACCGCCCCCGCCGGACTTATTATTGGCGGCGTCGGGCTGCGGTGTAAATCGCATCCCCTCCCCTACCTCTCCCCGCTTCGCAGAGAGGGGGAATGTGAAATAATTTCGCCCATTGCATTGAAAACCTGCTCAACTTATAGTTGGGCGGGTTTTTTATTTGCGAGGGGTGCTATGGATTTATTGATTGGAACCAGCAATGCGGGCAAGCTGCATGAGTTCGAGGTGATGCTGGCAAGTCTGCCACTGCGCTTGTTGAGCCTCAAAGATGTTGGCTTAGGGGATGTGGAAGTCGAAGAAAATGCGACGACCCTGGAAGATAATGCGCGCTTAAAAGCCGAAGCGTATGCGAAAGCGAGCGGCTATCAGACGCTGGCGGATGATACTGGATTATATGTCGATGCGCTGGACGGCGCACCGGGGATTTATCCGGCACGATATGGTGGCCCCGGCTTAACGATGGCGCAGCGGCGGCAAAAATTGCTGGGCGAATTGGTTGGCGTGGCAGATGAACAGCGCATGGCGGCGTTCGCGTGCGTGATCGCGCTGGCCGAACCAGGAAAAAGTGACATCACAATTGTCAAAGGCGTGTGCAAGGGACGAATCGCGCAAGCGGAGTCGGACGGCGGACGCGGGTTTGGGTACGATCCGGTTTTCATCCCAGAGGGGTATACACAATCCTTCAGCGATATTGGTGAAGATGAAAAAAATCGAATCAGCCATCGCGGACGGGCAGCGGCATTGATTGTGCCGATATTGGGGGAGAGAATTTAAAGACGTATCTCAGAGGCGCATCCCCTATCCCCCAGCCCTTTTCCCCATTGCATGGAGAAAGGGGAGAAAAATTGTTGACAACGAAAGTAGATTTGTCGTATGATGCCAATTGTGATATATAAATATTTATATATGGTCGTGTAGATGTTGAAATATGCTCTGCTGGGGTTTTTAAGTTACCGCCCGATGAGCGGCTACGATATTGAGCACTGGATGCAAGCGTCTACCGGTCATTTCTGGCACGCGAAAATCAGCCAGATTTACACGACGCTCAAACAGGTTGAAGAGCTGGGACTGGTCACATCGCATATCGAGCCACAGGATGGGCGCCCAGACCGGCGGGTATATACGCTGACGGACGCGGGACAAGCAGTCTTGACGCAATGGCAGGCGACGCCGATTCTGGAACCGGAGATGAAAAAAGATTCGCTGCTGCTGAAGGTGTTTTTCGGGCTGCCTGCTGGCAAAGAGGCGCTGCTGACACAACTGCGGCTGCAATTGGAACTGCATAAGCAGCAAAAACAGGTTTACGAAGCGGAGACGCCGCAGGAAATGATGCGCTTTTTGAGCGATCAACCGGAACTCGCGCCGCACGCGCTGTTGTGGGATTTGACACGGCGCTATGGAGAGCAGTACGAGAGCACGTATATTCAATGGTTGGAAGAAGCGATCCAGATTATTGAGCTGCACGTCGAGGGTTGAGTTTTTTTGCACAACTATATCAATTTTTATATATCATTTCAGATATAATAGGGGCACTGACACATGTATCAACTGATCTTCAAACAGCAGGTGACGAAGGGCTTTGCAAATATCAGCAAGGCGAATTTCGAGGCGGTTTTGAGCTTGTTTGCGGAGGACATCCATTTCACATTCGTGGGCAATCACGCGCTGGGCGGGGATTGGCATGACCGCGCGATGGCGAAGCGTTGGTTCGAGCGGGTACATCGTTTATTCCCGGATTTGCAGCTTAGGCCAAAGCAAATCCGCGTCGCAGGATGGCCCTGGGATGTCACTGTGACGACACAGTTTGCAATAACAGCAACGCTGCCCGATAAAAGTCAGTATCGGAACGAGGGTGTGCAGATTTTGAGAATCCGATGGGGCACAATCGTGAGCGATTATCTGATTGAGGATACGCAATTGTTAAGCACGGCACTCGCACAGATCGCATCGAGGGGGAATGTGGAGGCGGCGGAAGGGCGATTATCCCCTCCCCTCAGCCCCCTCCCCACTTCGTAGAGAGGGGGAGCAAAATACTAGAAGGAGAAAATCGACTAGCGAGGTTTACCAAGCGTAGGCTTCGGGGGCAGCGCCACCAGGCCCCGGCCAAATTTCATCGAGGTTTTTCATCTGCTCGTCGGTCAGATTAATTTCCAGGACGCGCAGGCTGCCGGTCAACTGCTCGATGGTACGCGGGCCGATGATGGGCGCGGTGATGACTGGATTCTTCAACATCCAGGCCAGGGCGACATCTGCCGGTTTTTCGCCGATTTCGGCGCAGAAGGCTTCCCAACGTTCCAACTGTGGTTGCAGCCGTTCCATTTCCTTCTGCTGATCTTCAGAGGCACGGCGGCCTTCCTTGACTTTTTGCAGCGCACCACCGAGCAGACCACCGCCGAGCGGCGACCAGGGAATCACGCCCAGGCCATAGGCTTCGCAAGCGGGCAGGACTTCAAGTTCGATGGTACGGGCGTTGAGATTATAGAGGCTCTGTTCGCTGACGAGTCCCATAAAGTGGCGTTGTTTGGCAGCTTCATTGGCCTGGACAATATGCCAACCAGCAAAGTTGCTGCTGCCCACGTAGAGCACTTTACCTTCCTGCACCAACTGCTCCATCGCCTGCCAGACTTCTTCCCAGGGCGTAGCACGGTCAACATGATGCATTTGATAGAGATCAATGTAATCAGTCTGGAGACGCTTGAGGCTGGCTTCGCAAGCACGTTTGATATGCAGCGCGGAAAGTTTGCTCTCATTCGGCCAGTCGCCCATGCCACCAAATACTTTAGTGGCGAGAACAACTTTTTCACGGCGAGCACCACCCTGCGCCCACCAACGCCCGATAATTTGCTCGGTGACACCTTCACCTTTTTTCCAGCCATAGACATTGGCGGTGTCATAGAAGTTAATGCCCAGATCAAGGGCTTTATCCATGATGGCATAGCTGTCGGGTTCGGTGGTCTGCGGGCCAAAATTCATCGTGCCCAGGCAAAGACGGCTGACGAGCAAGCCAGTCCGTCCGAGATGTACGTATTGCATAATGATGCTCCTTATCGATAGAAGTTAGCAGTTGACAGTAGTCAGTTTTCATAAAAACGGGCAACTTATTTCCTATTTTAGCGAGTCGGGCGCCGGCGCGCGATATAGCCATGCTCAGAAGCGAGGAATGTCATCCTGAGATTATGCTGTCTTTAACTATTCATCAGGAAGTATTGGACATAGAGTCAAAGTCATAAACCTCAACGTGGTCAATGAAAGGTCTATCATGAGCAATTTATTCCTTAAACTCAGCAATATGATTATGAAACCTCTACTGCGCTCGCCGCTGCATTTCTTCGCCAATAATTACACGCTCATCAGCTTCACGGGGCGAAAGAGCGGCAACGTCTATACGACTCCGGTTGAGTATAAACGCAGTGGGCATACACTGATCGTTTTTACCCAACGCAATCGTGCCTGGTGGCGCAACTTCCAGGGCAGCGCACCTGTCCGACTGCGGCTCAACGGTCAGGATGTGAGTGGGGTCGCGGATGTGCCTATCGTGGATATTGGTGAGTTATTTGACACCCTTAAATGGATGCATCCGCATCTTCATGCCGAACAACTTGTCAAAGCGATGGAAAATATTGTCCTGATCCAGATTCATTTGCCACAAACGGAAGCGGTTCATGTGCGGTAAATAATTTGTCGCCGTGTACGACCAGAAGCTCAAGCATCTGTCTGAAGGGAAAAAACCTGCTAAAGCAGACTGACTTCGGTTCAGCGATGTAAAAACGCTTGGGCTTACATACGTTCGCAAGGAAAAATCCAATACCGGACGAACTTAAAGCATTCTGGCGAACCTAGCGTTAAGAGAGATTGACATTGTTGAAGCGCTGGAAGCTGGACTAGGCGAAAGAGTCCATCAAGGCCAACAAAATTGCAACGACAATTTTGGACTAGGAGATGCCCCAAACCTTGCCATCGTCGCTATTTATCAATTTTCCATTTTAGTTTTCTCATCAGCCGTGTAAAAGCCATCTATTTCCTATAAAGCCTCAGCTAGAGCAACTAAATCGTCATAGATGCCATCGGGTGGGTTGGCAGAAGATTCAGCTTCAGCGCGGGTGGAAACGCCAGTCAAAACCAGTGCGGTTTTCAGGCCAACGCGGGCTGCCCCTTCGATGTCGGTATTCAGGCGATCCCCAATCATCAGGGTATGTTCGGGTGCAGTTCCCAGGAGCCGGAGCGCCGCCTCAAACATGGGCGCTCCGGGTTTGCCGATGACCACGGCGGGTTCCTGATCGGTAGCTGCACACAGGGCAGCAACGAGACTCCCTGCCCCCGGCGCAAGTCCTTCGGGCACGGGAATCGTGCGATCTCCATTCGTAGCAATAAATTCCGCACCCGCCCGAATAAGGAGCGTGGCGCGTTTCAATTTTTCATAAGTGAATTGGGGGTCAAGGCCGACGATTACCGCACGGGCATTCTCATCTACAACCTGAAATCCCGCTTCGGCCATCACCTGACGCAAACCGTCGCCGCCGAGGACATGAATAGGTGTGCCGGGAGCATAGCGCGTTTGCAAGTAGCTGGCGGTTGCCGTGCCGGAGGTGATGATCTGGTCTTCATGAACACCGAGGACGCCCATTTTTATCAGTTTTTGTACGTAGGCGGTGCGCGATTTGCCGCTGTTGTTGGTCGCCAGCGCGAATGCCAGATTACGTGCGCGGAGTAAATCGAAAAAGGGGACGAGTCCGGGCAGGGCTACGTCGCCTGTCCAGAGAACGCCGTCCATGTCCATAACGACGGCTTCGATGTTGGAGAAATTCATGTGAAAACCTTTACGCTTGTTTCCCCACCCCCAGCCCCTCCCCGCTTCGCAAGGAGGGGAGCAAAACTAAAATTCAGGGAAGTCTGGAATTAGGGGAGCTTTTAAGTCCAATGAACAAATTAGTAATCTTTGAGCATATCAAAATCGGGCTGGACAGTGTGGATGGTTTCGACAAGTTCGACATGCCGCATCCAGACATCAATCGCACGGCGGACGAGCCGCCCATATTTCTCGAACCAATAACTGTCGTCCCTGGCGGTGACAGGTTCGGTCATAAACGCGCCCTCTTCGACTTCTTTCAACTGGTACGTCCAACCAATTTGCCCATCCAGGCGAATGAGGGCGTCATCGAAAGAGGCGAAAGCTTCTTCGAGAGCGTCATTGGAAAAACGTTCGCTGGCTTTAGTACGCAAATCCAGATATTTGCGGGTATGAGATGTGTATTGTCCCCAGTCAATTTTGCCAGACTGCACCTGATCGTTGAGCAGTTCAATATACTGGCCGTTGATGAACAACCAGAGCCGTTCGAGCAAGCGCCGATCCGTCGAGGACTGCTTGCTACGGGCTTTAGAAACCGTGTCTTCACGAGCATAACGAATGAGCGTGGCATAGAGTTGATTTAAACTATCAACCGACACACCGGAAGCCATATCAATATGTTGGATGCGGCCTAAATCGTCAGGGACATGAGTCCGCGCACGTACCAATACGGGGAGAATGTGCTTGTTCAGCAGCATGGCCTCCCGCAGTTCTTTCTGACACCAATCCGAATTGAGTGACGCATCCGACATCAGAAAAATGAAATGTTGGCAGGCCGCGATCTCTTTGAGAATTTCCGCCCACCATTCTTCACCCCCGTGCAAATTATCGTCGTACCAGACATGGTTATAGGCTTTACGCAGCAGGAGCGCCAGATGCTCGGTCATGTGCTGGTCAACGCGACTGTAACAAATAAAGATGCTGCTCATAAAACTCATTCCCCTGCATGGAAGGCCGGAAGCACGTTATAATCCCGGTTATTAACGGGAGGGTTGTGATGCTCCCAACCAATATCAGTATAACCCTGTAGTAACCGAAAGAAAATCAGGATCATACGATGACCTATTCAATTGTGGCATACAGTCCTTCAGAACAGGCATGGGGTGTCGGCGTCGCCAGCAAATTTCTGGCAGTGGGGGCGCTGGTGAGTTGGGCGCGTGCTGGTGCGGGCGCAGTCGCAACACAGTCGTTTTGCAAAGTCGGATTCGGGCCGGATGGACTGGCCATGATGGCACAGGGTAAAAGCGCACAGGACACCCTGGATGCGCTGTTGGCGAATGATCCGCAGGCGGCGCTGCGACAGGTCGGGATTGTGGATGCGGGGGGCGGCGCGGCAGCACACACTGGAACAGGCTGTTTCGATTGGAAAGGTCATAAAATCGGCAAGGGATTCACCTGTCAGGGCAATATTCTGACGGGTGGCGATACCCTGGATGCGATGGCGGAAACTTTCACTTCAACCGGCGGCGAATTGGCGGATCGGCTGATAGCGGCATTAATCGCGGGTGATACCGTAGGCGGGGACAAACGCGGCAAACAAGGCGCAGCGGTGGTGGTCGTCAAAGCAAACGCAGGTTATGGCGGCGATACGGATCGGTATCTCGATTTGCGTGTGGACGACGACTCGGAACCCGTGCAAAAATTAGCGCGGTTGGTTGAACTGCATCATTTGTTTTTCGGCGCGCCCCAGCCCGAAGATCAAATGCCGATCACGGCGGACATTGCCCGCGAGTTGCAAAGTTATATCCGCGCCGGAGGATATTCGCAGACTGAGCCGAATGGTATCTGGGACGCGGCGGCCAAACAGGATTTCTGGGCAATGGTAGGCAGCGAAAATCTGGAAGAGCGCTGGAACCTGGAACGCGACACGAATGAGATTGACCGCATGGCGCTCAAGTATCTGCGGGAACAATTTGGGAATGGATAGCTTCGAGCGTGGGGAGCCTGAGCCAGTCCGACACCCTCGAAAACTGATATGGGAAATCGCATTTCGCGTTGAAACCCCGCTCGCTCTTGAGGACTGTATTGATCGAATTTTTAGCATTGATACGGGATCAAAATGGCTTATTAAACGCAGAAAACTTGTTAAGGTATATCAGTTCGAGGACGGAATAATTTATTTCCATATTCACGTTCCCAGACACCCTTCGTCTGGATGGTTGATTGGGCAATTGGAACGGGGCGACAATTCTTTGACTTCTGTATATGGCATCGTTGGTGTTGATGCGCTGCCTGTATATGGCATCCTGCTGTTTATGGGTTTCCTATGTCTCCTCTTTGTGGCGATCCCAGTTGGATTAATTTTTGCGCTCGTCATGTTTGGATGGTTTATTTATGTTATCCGAAAAGACAGCCTTGAAACGCGCGATGAGCTAACACGGATTCTTGAAGAAAAATTAACCTCATAATCGTTAATTTCACTCCAAACAAAAATGCTAAAACGCTATAGCCTCGCTATCTTATTTTTGTTGCTGGGTGTGGGACTGCGGTTTCATGCACTGGCGTATGACGCGCGCTTTCACCCCGACGAGGCGTTGTTCGCGACATTCGCGCGCAAGGCAGCGGTCAACGGCGATTGGATGCTGCACGGGCCGCTCGATAAAACCCCTTTAAGTATTTACGCCGAAGCAATTTCGATGATGCTGGTGGGCGCGCGTCCGCTGACGAACGGCGTGCTGACTTTGGATGCGCGGACGGGTGAGCTTGCGGCGCGCGTGCCGGGAACATTCGCGAGCATCTTGCTGGTCGCGGTGATGTATGCGCTGGCAAGAGGGTTATACAGGAAAAGCAATAGGGCACGGCAGGCCGTGCCCCTACAAATGGCGGTGATTGCTGCGTTTTTGATGGCCGTGTCACCATATGCGTTGGCGTTCAGTGCGACAGCGTTCACCGATGGGTTGATGCTGTTATTTATTGTGCTGGCATTGTGGATGGAGAGTCGTGGAAAGTGGTTGTGGGCGGGAATATGGCTGGCGCTGGGGTTTGCGTGCAAACAGCAGGCGTTGTTTTATGTACCGTTGGTGGTGGGAGTTGGATGGATTATCCCCTCCCCCCAGCCCCCTCCCCGCTACCCAGAGAGGGGGAGATCAATCGGGTTTTCGATTCTGAGATTGGTGCTGCCTATCGTGATTTGTTTGGGCGTACTGGCGGTGTGGGATGGGGCACGGGCGCAGGATACGAGTTTGTGGGCATTGGCTGTCGCGAATAACGATCCGGGGCGGTTGATATATCCAGAACAAGCTCTCTTCCGTCTGCAAACGTGGATCAGTTATGCGGTGAATTTTGCGGGTACAGGGTGGATGACAGCCATTCTGGGCGGGGTCGCGGCGATAGGCGTCGCATTGCGGATGAAACATTGGCGGCGTGATAGGACGGCATGGATTGATGTGATTTTAGCGGCGTATATTGTGGTGTACGGACTATTTCACTGGTTGGTGGCGCTGCCAACTCATGACCGCTATTTGCTGCCGGTGCTGCCGCTGGTGATTTTGTTGATGGCGCGGGGAATTGAAAAAATAATAAAAGACGTATCTCAGAGGAACAGAGGAACAGAGGAACAGAGGAAGAGGTTATTTATTTTCGTAAGCCTTAGTATCATCGGAATATGTTTTTTGGCGGCAGCGTGGGGGGCGACGGAGGGACGGATTAACGTCGGCGGGGATCGCGGGGAACACGCGGGGATTGACCGGTTGGGGGCGTATCTGGACAGCAAACCATTGGGAACGATTGTGTACGACCACTGGTTGGGATGGGAGTTGGGTTATTATCTGGGCACATGGTCGGACAAGCGGCTGACATATTATCCGTCACCCGATGCACTGGCCGCCGATGCTGTCGCACAGGACGACCCTGCGCCGCGTTATTTTCCAGTGCCGCGAGGTGTGGCGGTTGATGCCTGGTTGAATCGGTTGACGCAAGCAGGTTTCGGGATTGCGCGGGATTATGAAAGTCAGAAGTTTGTGGTTTACCGGCTGATGCCGCCAAAATAGTTTAATTGAACCACCGAGACACCGAGGGCACAGAGTAATCAGTAAAGGATTAAGCCTTTGTGATTGCAGAATCATTGCAATATTCATCGCGTTTCAAGCGGATTGTTGAAGTCATCGCGGGATTATATTTGCTGTTCATGTTGGTTTATATGGCGGCACGATTCATTATTCGCGATCAGTTCTGGTGGATGGGATTGGTGAACAGCTTCGCCTATATGCTTTTTATCCCGCTGTCAGTATTGTTTTTGTTGGGTCTGCTGGCACGTTCGCGGCGGGCAATGCTCAGTTTGCTGCCGATTATTCTGCTCATCGTGTTATGGTTCGGGCCGCGATTCTTGCCTAAAACGACAGCAACTGCTGACACGACGGCTGTCCTTGTCATGACGAACAATGTATGGCGGTTGAACCCGACACCAGAAGCTGTAGCCAAGCTTGTTATTGAAACCAAGCCGGACGTGGTGTTTTTGCAGGAAGTCCAGCTTTCAAGCGAGGGCGACGCACTGGCGGCGTTGGATACGCATTATCCATATCATACTCAATTGGTAGATGAAATCCGTTTGACCATGTACGAGGCGGTCAATATCACGTTCTCGCGGTATCCATTTGTCGAGTCGGAAAAAGTTGAACTAGACTCGCCGAATATGCCTACGATCTATCGGAATGTGATTGAGGTTAATGGGAAGCGAGTCGCACTGTATAACGTGCATTTGATAACGCCATTCACGGAAAATCCGCGTTTGCCTGTCGGGGACAATTATTTTGCGAAGGTAGCGCTGGGTTACGATGATACGCAGCGAAATCAGCAGATTGATAGCCTGCTCACCTACTTAAAAAGCGAGCGTTATCCGTATATTGTGGCGGGAGATTTTAACCTCAGCGATTTGAGCATGACTTATGCGGCTATGAACGGGCAGATGCACGATAGTTTTATTGAGGCGGGAACTGGATTGGGCAACAGTTGGCCGGAAGCCGCCGCGCTGGGACTTCCGGCATTTTTGCCGCCGTTGGTGCGGATGGATTACATCTGGCACAGCGCTGGTTTGCGGGCCATCCGCTCATGGCAAGGTGATTTTGTGGGCAGCGATCATTTGCCGCTATTCGCCGCGTTTACGGTTACACCTTGACGGCGAGGAAATATACCCTGAGGAAGTAGAGGGCGACCCGGCGGTTCGCCCCTACAGAAATCCGCCGTTCTGACAAGATCATTTAGCAGAAGCGACGATTAGGCTGCGCCATGTGCTTTCAATAATTCAACGACCTCAGGCTGGCCGGATTCCTGGGCGCTTTGCAGCGGCGTTTTTCCACGAAAATCCTGAACATTTATGTCCGTCGCACCGTTGTTGAGCAGCCACGCAACCAAATCGGGGTGTTTGTGGGCGATGGCTCCATGCAGGGCGTCATCGTAACCTTGGGTGCAACCGCGCGCCTTAAGGAGTTTCAGAAGTTCCAGATTGCCGCTCATAGCGGCATGGAACATGAGCGCAATCCCATGTGCGCCTTTGGCATTGGCTAATGACGGGTCTTTATCCAGAAAAGCTTTCACCTCATCGTAGTTTCCCAACATAGCCGCCGTACAAATAGTGGTCGGCACACCTTTGGACAGAAAAAATTCCGCGATGGCGCTGTTGCCAACATGCGAGGCCGCGCCCAGGCCATCTTCATAATCGTTCGGCCCCCACTCGAATTGTACAAGCAGCAGGTCAGGATGCTCGGCCAGCATCGACTTCACTGCATTTAAATCGCCATGTGCGGCGATGACAAACGGTCTTACCAGGTCTGCGCCCATTTTCAGATTCCTTTATTTACACTAACAAAAGGCAGTTTCAAGACGGACGAGGCGCTGCCTCGTCCCTTATATCTACAATCAGGATGGATTTTATAGTCAACACGATTTCCATCACTGAACCTGTGATTTCTGCCGAATACCCAGATTATAGAACAGATGGGCAATTATTACTTCTCGAAAATTGCGGTTTTGCGATAGTCTCGTGGGGAGCATCCGCTATAGCGCCGAAACAGGGTGCTAAATGATCCCAGACTTTCGAAACCGACTTGGAAGCAAATATCGGTCACAGGATGATCGGTATGAGTCAGCAAGAAGCGGGCACGTTCGAGGCGTTTTTGGGTCAGATAATGATGCGGGGTTTGGTTGAACACCTGCTTGAAAGCGCGTAAGAAATGATAAGGCGACAAGCAGGCGACAGCCGCCATATCCGCGATGGTGAGCGGACAATGCAGGCTGGCATGGATGTAATCACGGGCGCGATAGAGGCGGCGGTAGAGTTCAAGGCGAGTGGCGGGCCGCGCGGCGGGTAACAACTCTATCTGGCGAAAAATATTGAACTGCTGCTGAAGCATCGCGACGAGCACGAAACGCAACTGTTCTTCCAGATAGCCGAAAGTCAGATGGTTTGACTTTACGAGCGCGTGCAAACGGCGGATATGGGGCGAGACCAGATCGTCATGGGGATACAAGCGTTCGAAAAAAGAAACCGGAGTTGGGGACAGCATATCGTCCAGCAACAGATCATCGGGTCTGGGTACAGTGTAGGCGACTTCATTAACCCAATCATCGGGAAAGAACAGACAGAAGGACTCGACGATGGTTGGCGAGGTGATGTCGATGATATAAGGTTGATCGCGATTCAAAATCAGATAGGAGTCATCGCTGACGGCAAATCGTCCGCCTTCGATTTCATAGATGGCCTGACCATTCGACATGGTTTTGATGGACAGACCGGGCGTGAGGTAATGAAAATAATAGGCGTTGTTACGCCCGTTGATGATGGTTTGTTCTTTGAGGCTCAGGGAAGGGATATTTTCCAAGTTTGGAAGCCCAAGTTTCATTTCACCAATTGATCCAGCGATTTTACCCCACGCCTTCGGCAGCCCTCCCCGCAAGCGATGAAGGGAGCAAAATGGGTCAATTTCCGCGTTTTTTAAAGCAAAGAAACGGACAAGACATGTCTCATCCCTACAAAAAATTTATCCTAATATAAGATTGCAACCTTCATCAATTATTCTTCGGGAGCAGGGGGTGGTAGGCGTTTGAGGCGCTGGATCATTTTGGCCGGGTCAGATTGGGCGGTGCGCGGATTCATGCGGGTTACGGCACTGTTGGGGTCGATTTCTGGCGAGGCGTGATTATCGTCGCGTTCCACACCGGGATAGCGACTTTTCCAGTCAGCCAAAAAAGCGGACATCCAGTCCAGTTCAGCGCGCATCATCGAAATGCTGTGGGTGTAAAGCGCGTGGATATGTTCCCCATCGGGATGATCCTGTTTATGGCGGGCGAAAGCCTTTTCGACCTGATCCAAACCCTGTTGCAAATCAATATGATGATGATGCAAAACCAGATAGACCTGACGGGGTTTTAGCGCACGGAGGTTCGCCAAACCGAGTTCAAATCCTGAACCGAGCGAACGCGGCTGACGAAGCAACTCGGACACGGCGGTTTGCAAGACACCCATGCCAGCCTCGGTGATGGTGTAGACTTTACGGGCGGGGCCGTGCCCTTCCGGCTGAAGCTCGCTGGAAAGCATATTCTGACGTTCGAGTTTGTTGAGTACATAATACAAGGAGGAAAAGCCGATGGTAAGCCACTCGCGCAGACCCCGTTCGTCAATCACCTGCTGAATTTCATAGCCATAGCGCGGAGTTTCTGCAACCAGACTCAGAATGGTCAGTTCGGCATCGGTCATCACGATAATTTGTCCAATATGTGAAGTTTATTTCCCTCAAGCATACTGGTGCTTAAAGCTAAAAGTCAAGTTTCCTGACGGCGGCGTCCCATGCGAAAAACTTCCTGCACCGTTTTGACGAGATTGTGAGCAATAGCCGGTTTGGTCACGTAACGATCCGCGCCGAGGTCAAAGCCTTTGCGAATCTGGTCGGGATCGGCCAACGCGGAAACAATTATCACGGGCAACTCGTCAAAAACATCTTTGGCGCGAATCTGACGCAGGAGTTCGAGGCCGCTAATTTCGGGGAGCATCAAATCGAGCAGAATCAAATCGGGCAGGGGCTTGCCACGTAAAATTTGTACAGCCGTTGCAACGTCATAGGCGGGGATAATTTCGTAACCCATCCGTTCGAGCAACAACCGCATCACATCTTGCATATCCTTTTCGTCTTCAACGATCAGGATGCGACGTTTGTTTTCCACAGCCACCTGCGACTTACCTTTCTCGGATCGGCAAGATCAATGGTAAATTAATACAAACCGAAATGCAACCAATTGGTCTGCCCAACTACGTGTGCCCTTGCACCGAAATCTATTCTAACGTATCCTGAGCGAAGTAAAATTGAGAAATTTGTCCAGGTGGGAGTTGCGGCGTGAAAAAACACATTCATATTTACGCTTTATTG
>JBDTNB010000058.1:0-36520 GCA_039933955.1 Chloroflexota bacterium | reverse complement strand
TGGTATAGTCTCCTCCACTCGCTTATCTGAGCCAAAGGTTTTGTAGGTCAATGCCCTTTTATCTGTATTTTTTCCGGCGTCTGCTGTTTGTGATTCCTACTCTGTTCGGAATCACCGCCGCTGCGTTCATCATCGCTAACGCCATCCCTGCCGACCCGATCAATGCCAACCTGCCGCAAAATGTGCTCAACAACCAGGAAATTGTGGATGCGTTCCGGGAAAAATGGGGATTGAACAAACCACCGCTGGAACAATACCTGACCTATCTGGGCAATTTATTGCATGGCGATATGGGTGTGTCGATTAAGTCGCGCAAACCAGTCCTCGACGATTTGAAGCAGTTCGTCCCAGCCACATTTGAATTGGCGACATTTGGCGTCTTTTTTGGCATTCTGATTGGGGTCGGTTTTGGGGTTGTGTCGGCTGTCCGGCGCAACAGCCTGACAGATTACGCAGTACGAATCTTTACGCTGGTCGGGGTGAGTTTTCCGGTTTTCCTGCTGGCATTAATCGGCCTGACGATATTTTATTCGCAATTAGGTTGGGTGGCAGGGCCAGGGCGATTAAATGTGGTCATCAAACCGCCGCCGAGTGTGACGGGTTGGTTCACCATTGACAGTCTGCTGGCGGGTCAATGGAGCACATTTGGCAACGCGGTCTCGCATATTGTACTGCCCGCTTTGGTGCTGGGAAGTTATATTTCCGGGATTATCGCGCGTATCACCCGTTCGTCGCTGCTGGAGGTTTTAGGCGCTGATTACATCCGCACAGCACGGGCGAAAGGCGTAAGCGAACGCATGGTCATCTGGCGACATGCGTTGTCGAATGCCATGATTCCGGTGGTGACGGTGATTGGCTTATCCTACGGGACGCTGCTCTCTGGCGCGGTGCTCACCGAATCCATTTTTGCGTGGCCGGGAATTGGCCGTTATATGTTCCGCGCCTCGACATCGCAGGATTTCCCGGCGATTATGGGCGGCAGTATTATGATTGCGGTTGTGTATATTGGAGTGAATTTCGTCGTTGACATCCTCTACTATTTCCTTGACCCCCGAATCCGCCTGGGGTAAAAGCTTGCGAGACAATTCAAGGCGGCTGCGCCGCAATCCAACGGTCATCTTGGGTTTGGTCGTGGTCGCAGTATGGATTTTGCTGGGCGTGTTCGCGCCGATCATCGCGCCCAAAGACCCGCTCAAACAAAATGTCAGTGACCGGTTGCAAGCGCCTAACCCAGCCTATCCATTCGGCAGCGACGAACTAGGCCGCGATATGTTGAGCCGGGTGCTGTACGGCGCGCGTATCACGATTCCGGCGGGAATAGCGGTCATTATTATCGGCAGCGTAATCGGCACATTGGTGGGTGCAATTGCGGGTTATGCTGGTGGCCTCTGGGATGAACTTTTGATGCGGCTGACTGAATTGTTCATGGCCTTCCCCACCATCATTCTGGCGCTGGCAATCACCGCAGCCCTCGGCCCGGACATCCGCAATGCTATTATCGCGCTGGTCATCGTGTGGTGGCCGAGTTATGCGCGTCTGATTCGCGGGTTGGTACTGGAAGTGAAATCAAAAGAATATGTCGAAGGCGCGCGCAGCGTGGGCGCAAACGGATTTTATATCCTGTTCAACACGGTGCTGCCCAACTGTATTTCCCCGGCTATCGTGCTGGCGACGCTCGACATCGGCAACGCGATTCTGACATTCGCCGGGTTGAGTTTTCTGGGTCTCGGCCCCGATCCATCCTCGCCTGAATGGGGTCGTATGGTATCCATCGGAATCGACTTCTTCGACCAATGGTGGATGTGGCTGTATCCCGGATTAGCTATCGCAATTCTGGTGATGGCCTTCAACTTTGTCGGCGACGGCCTACGCGATATTTTTGATCCACGTATGCGAAAATAACCTGCATTTCAGGCATCAATAGATAGCAACCGCTTGGGTGTTTCAACCACTAGTTGGTGAATCTCATCGGCTGATAAGCCCTGTTTGCGTAACCAGGGCAAAATCCGCCACAAAATGAAGGTGTAGCCGGGGCCACCACCGTAACTGGTCAGGTCGGAGCGGCGTGCTAAATCACCGGAAATGGCGATTTGTTCCCCATAACCGGCTTGGGTCATGCGCGCGATGAAATCCACCCGCTGGCTGTCCGGGTAATATTTTTCTTTGCTGAACTGGTCATAACCGAGCGTGACACCGGTTTTGGCAACCTCAACGTGATAATCCCAATCCAATTTGCGATCCATGTGACCGATGAGGATGCGTTCCGCCAGGACACCTTCTGAACGCAGCAAGTCGATTTGTTCCAGCGCCATTGTACCGGCTTCGGTATGGGTGGAAATCAACGCACCGGTTTCGCGTTGGGCGCGGGCAGCGGCGCGGAACATTTTTTCCTCATTGGGTGTGATTTTATTCAGGCTCGATCCCGCTTTGACAACCCCTGCGCGGATACCAGTCTCATCAATGCCGTCTTGCACATCACGAATCATGGTATCAGCTAATTCGTCTACACTTTTGCCTTCGACCAACGGATCGGCGGATGAGCCTTTGATGAATCCGGTAACACAGATGATATGAATTCCGGTTACCTCTGAAAGACGCCGCAGAGCGGACGGATTACGGCTGTGATCGGGCGGTGACATTTCCACGACAGCCTGCCCCCCTGCCATGCGAAAGAGTGTAAGTTCATAGGATGCGGCGGCTTCGCTGTCCAGGCGCATATCAGCATCGCCGTCGGGCTTGAGCGACTGCCCAATCAGATGCTCATGCATGTAGGTGATACCTAATGATCCAGAATCAATATCACCGCACACAGTACGAATAAATGACATCAACAAAATACCTTGACTATTTTCGCCTCAGATTAACACCACAGGACAATGAGTGTCAAAGACCAGCGATGCCATTGATAAAATAAGAAGAGCGCCCTTGCGGACGCTCTGAATACCACACATTCAGCTTATCAAGCTTTCTTCGGCGGGATGTTGAAGCTGTAACGGAAGCGATTCTGCGGATCATGCAGTGCCTTGAGTGCCATCAATTTCTGATAGGTTTCCGGCAGGAAGGCGTCTTTGGTGCGCGCCCACTTTTCTTCGCCTTCCATGAAGTTGATATATACGCTGCCAGTCAGGTGCGAACCCAAAGCCTCTTTTACCTGGCTCAGTTGCCCTTTGAGCACCTGTTCGATTTCGGGCGTGGGAGCCATACCGATCATTTGCAGGAGCAGGTTTGCATCGCGGTTGCCATAAGCGTTCACATCAGCCTTGACCTTGCCAATCGCCCCGCCTGCATAGCGGATTTCCGTCACAACGATAGCGCTTGATCCATTCACCGAAATCGCGTGCTTAAGGATAGTGTCGATAGCCTCATTGGTCAGTTCACGCAGCCAAAGGCCAGTGCTCAAGCCAGGTGACGGGTCTTCAGGTTCATTGCTAATCATCCCAACCTGGCTGAAAGGCATCAATCTCCATTGATTAACCATCGGTTCCATCCAATCCAGCCAGGGTTGGATGAGCGCTTTGCCCTCCTCGACGGGGCCAGCAAAACAACCGCGCACAAACACCGCCGATTGACCGCGCAGAAATTCAGGAACCTGCGGGATGGGTGGGAAGTTCATAATACCGATGGAAGCCGTCAATTCATCCGGCGCATTCTTGATCCACTCACGGTAGCGGGTGAAGACTTCTTTGGCTACTGCCACTGGATACATCAGATTGCCACCAAAGACGGTTGTAACCGGGTATAGGCGCATTTCCATGCCGGTGATGACGCCGAAGCTGCCGCCTCCGCCGCGCAGTCCCCAGAACAAATCGCTGTTTTCTTCGGCGCTGACGTGCAACGTTTCACCGCTTGCGTTGACCACTTCGAAGAAATTTACGCTGTCGGCAGAGAGACCGTGTTTGCGCGCCAGCCAGCCCATACCGCCCCCCAGTGTATAGCCCACTGCGCCGACATCCGGCGATGAACCCAGCAGCGGGGCAAGGCCAACGGCCTGGGCTTTTTCTAACACCACCGCCCACTTTGCGCCGCCTTCGACCCAGGCCGTCTGGCCTTTGGCGTCAACGACGACATTGCGCATATGAGCCATGATGATGAGCAGCGAATCGTTATCCGCAGGGCGGGAGACACCATGTCCGGTGGACTGAACAGCGACACCCAGGTCTTTTTCGTTGGCGAAACGGATAGCTTCAACCACATCATTGGTGCTGCGCGCAATCACAATGACAGCAGGGCGATGGTCAACATTAACATTCCAGGCTTTACGGGAATCATCATAGCCCAGGTCGCCGGGGACAAACACCGAACCCTGAAGGCGTGATTGTAATTTTTCCAGCGAGACATTAGCGCTTTTAGCGCGTGTGGATGGCATTAGTACCATGAGGTTACTCCTTATTGATCGTGAAAATAGTGAAGCAAGATGTAACCATTACGATAGTGGAGATTGAGCCACGCCTCATCCAACCAACGACGTAGTTTGCACTATACCTTCGCAGGGGTGACAAAGTCCGCCCAAATACGCTTTGTGGGGTGCAGTAGCGCCTTTCATGTGAAGGCTCACACAACTAATTTTAGGTATCGATCAGAAAGCGTGATGGGAACAGTAGGAGGGAACGGAATGCGGTCAATCCATTAAGAACACGAATCGACTATCTGTTATAATAAATAATAAATGAGTTGTGAACCTTCACACACCTATTATCATGCCTTCTCGAAATCGCCCCTATCCCAACCGCGTTACGCTGCATGATGTTGCGGCCCGCTCCGACGTGTCTTATCAAACCGTGTCGCGTGTCGTCAATGGCAACCCACATGTTGCTAAAGAAACACGTCAGCGTGTTTTACGGATTATCAAAGAACTCAATTATCAACCGAACACAGCGGCGCGCAGTCTGGTCACCCGGCGTTCCAAGCTGTTGGAAATCATCATGTTTGGCGGGCGACATTATGGCCCCAGCCAGATGGTGTTGTATGTGGAGCGAGCCGCGCGCGAACGCGGCTACAGCCTGAGCGTGTCCAATGTTGCCGCGATGACGCTCGATGAAGTACGGGCAGCAATGAATGTATTAAGCGGGCGGCTGGTGGATGGCATTATCATGATTACACCGGTTGTCGGCGTCGAATATGATGAAATTGCTGCGGTTTGCCAGAATATCCCCTTCGTCATGATCGATACTCAGCTTGGCTCGATTTCGCCTTCGGTGGTCATCAATCAGCAGTTTGGGGCGCAGTTGGCAACCCAGCATTTGATTGACCTGGGACACCGCGACATTTGCGAAATCAGCGGGCCACTCCATTGGTATGATGCCTATGCCCGCCACGAAAGTTGGCTACACACGCTGGAACAGGCTGGACTGACACCCGGATTGAGCATCGAGGGTGATTGGACTGCCATGAGCGGCTACGAAATGGGAAAAAGGCTCCTTGATAGCGGTGTGCATTTTAGTGCGCTGGTCGTCGGCAACGACCAGATGGCACTGGGGGCGATGCGCGCCCTACGCGAACATGGGAAACTGCATATCCCCGATGATATATCGGTGGTGGGATTTGATGACATCCCCGAAGCGGCTTGTTTTGAACCGCCGCTGACAACTATACGCCAGGATTTTGATGCTCTGGGCAGCCAAAGCGTGAATTATCTAGTTGACCTGATCGAAAACCCAGATTTACCGCTTCAACAGCGTGTGCTGTATCCCCATCTAGTGGAACGCCAGAGTACACGTCCAATATCACGCTAACCTTCAACTTGAACGGCGAATATCTTTCACTTTCTGCATGAATTCACGCACACGATTTTCATCAACGGGGTTCCAGATGTAACCGTCCTGCTTGAACGTTGCCCCGATGATTGCACCATCGGCAGCCGACAGCATTTGCTCAACATTCGACAGGCGGACACCAGTATTGGCAAAGACTGGTGTTTGGGGAACGGCATTTTTGACCTGTTGCAATGTCTCGAAGGGTGTTTCAGCCCCGGCGGTCAGGCCGGAGACACACAGCGCATCCGGACTAGAGACGAACACCGTCGATTTGGCAATATCGACAATATGCCGATCCGCAATATAGGCCGCGGATTCCGGCACGATATTAAAAAACAGGCGCACATGCTGACTGCCGACGGCGTGCTGGTGACGGATAATTTCACCACAGTTGGTATTCCATTGGCCATAATCGCTGGCATAAACGCCGGTAAAAATCTCGCGCACGAATGACGCGCCTGTCGCGACAGCCACATCTATCGAAGCAGCGGGATCCCACAACACATTGACACCAAAGGGAATGTTAATTTCTGGGCGGAGTTCAGCGATCACGCGCGCCATACAGGCAACCGTGATGGGTTCCACTTTGGTGAGATAGGGCAGGCTGGCCTCATTGGAAAACATCACTGCATCTACACCACCGGCCTGCAACGCATGTAAATCGGCCCGCGCAGACTCGACGATCCACTCCATTCCCTTATGGGCATCATAGTGTGGGTCTCCGGGCAGTGCTTTGAGATGCCCCATTGCGATGATGGGTTTTTCTACGCCAAAAAGGTCTTTAATCCAATCCATTGAGTCAGCTTCCTTCCTGAATATGAGCGAAGTATACCCAAAGGTTGGAGCCATCCATGCCGGATGGATATACTGGTCAATAGACTATCCGCGTAGTAGAAATCAATCTGGCTCAAAAGCAAAATTGGGAACATTCCAATACTGTTATGCAAGGTATTGATGAGACAGGCTCGTGCAGACATCATCCTTGCCGTATTTATTGCGGGCATGTATCCTGATTTATTGAAATCGAAGTACGCGACGGTCAGGACTGAAAGCAGTCAGGCATTTTCTTGAACCGTTAATACGGGCAAACATGGACAACAATTCAAATTCTTTCCACAGCTTAATCGACAGCGGGCTAACCGGGAAAACGGCGCTCGTGACCGGGGGCGCACGCGGCATCGGCAGGGCAACCTGTATGGCGCTGGCGGCGCACGGGATGCAGGTTGGCATCCATTACCAAAACCAGGCCGAAGCCGCCGCAGAAGTCGCGCAGGTTATCCAGGCGGCAGGTGGGCAGGCATTCGCGTTCCAAAGTGACCTCGCGGAAGCATCCGGGCCGACCACGCTGGTGAACGCCGTGATTGAACAATTCGGGCAGATTGACGTGCTCATCAACAATGCTGGCGAAATGACCGATACCCTGATCGCCGAAATGCCTGAAGCGATGTGGGAGCGAAGCCTTGCTCAAAATCTGACTACAGCGGTGCGCTGTGCGCGTGCGTCTTTAGAAACCATGATTCCCAAGCGATGGGGACGAATCATCAACATTACCTCGCAAGTCACCTTTAATGGGGCGGGCAACCATGCGCATTATGCAGCCTCGAAATCCGGCTTGGCGGGCTTCAGTTACTCGCTGGCAAAGGAAGTGGGTTCCTATGGCGTGACCGTCAACCTGATTGCGCCGGGACGCATCATAATGGACACCTCAGCCAATGCACCCATTAACCAGGAAGATGAATGGCTTCAACAAACCCCTTTGCGCCGTTTTGGACAGCCGGAAGAAGTGGCTGCAACGGCGGCCTTCCTGGCCTCTAGCGCAGCCGGGTACATCACCGGGGCGACCATTTATGTAAACGGCGGGCTGGTCATGGGATGAGTAATGAGTAATGAGTGAAAGACAAAATAAAGTACAGAGTTAAAAGTTAAAAAGGCAAGGCGCAAAACAGTAAAAGATACTTATATTACGATTTACGTTAAGGTTGGCAGAGATGCGAAAATTGCCGCCGTTATGTTCGGCGGAAAACACGAGATGCAGCGCCGAGTCGAGCATTTTGTGGCGCGCATTTCGGCGGGAGATACGAGACGCGCCGCCGTGCGCTAAAGCGCAGGCAGTTGTGCGGCGGGTATAGGGGAGCGATCCGCCGCTGCGCGAATGTGGGCGAAATTTGTCATTGCACGGCGGATATACGGGAGTTTGCCGCCAAGATGGCGAATGGCGTGTTCTCTAATGGCACTGTCGCCAAAAGGACGCAAGTCTACATTATCGAGATGCAAAATTCTCAGATTGAAAAACAAAGATTCAGGACTCCAAGATCAATCTCATAAAAGTAGTTTATCATGGATATTGAGTTAAAAGTGAAACATTTGTTCGAACATTTGTTTCGATTTTGAGGGAAAAGGTGGTGCTATGCGACCTATTTTGAAAATTGGCTGTCTGGCATTCATGGGGCTGCTGCTGGCGGGCTGCAACCTGCAAATGCAGCGTCCGACCCCAACCACCGCGCCCAATGCCCCGCTCATCACGACCCTCGCGCCCAACGGCGGCATCACACCGCCTGATTTCCCGGCTGTTCAGAGCACGCCGGGGACACAAATTAACCCAGATTGTCCGGCAACGCCCTCTACCTGGATCATTTATACCGTCGAGACTGGGGATAGCCTGGGGTTGTTGGCGCAGCAAACGTCCAGCAGTATTGACGAACTGATGGTCGGAAACTGCTTAGCTAACCCGGATCAGTTGTTCGTGGGACAGGTGATTTATTTGCCGAGTCAGCCGGTGGTTTCGCCATAAGCAAAGAATCTTTTAGCAGTTAGCTTTTAGCCAAAATTCGTATAGGTCATGCAGTAAGGGATTTAAAGCGGACGTGAGAATACAGTTTGCAAAATGTTTCGGGTACATGCCACTGGGCGCTGAAGCCACGCGGCTACTCTCCAGGACAAGCGCACTGAAGGCGCTACAAAACTGATTTTCAGTGTTCCACACATCTCCGATTTAAATTTGCAAAATCAATTATCATATCCCTCCATGTTCGGGGACTCTAGGGACGAAATATATTGCGTCCGTTTTATCGAATTTAATTATCAATCATCAATATCTCGCCCAAACAAAAACGTCATTGACATAAATATGAATAGCGAATTGACGCGCCAACTCGCTATCACCCTGCTGATTCACAGGAAGCGGCGGAAACTGGATGACCTCGCCGCGTAAAATACATTCGCAGTCTGAGAGGGGTTACTCTAAATCGTAGTCGAGGGTATAGGGCTGCTGATCGCCTTGAGCAGCACTGTACGTGCCTTTGCCCGTCAGACCTTTTAGCCCGCCTGTGCCTGAATTGGGGACGATGGTCAAAACAGTCTCTGCCACACCGGTTTTCGGATCGTATGCGCCCACCGATTGCATGACAAACGTGCCGGAACGATCTCCAATTTTACCGTCAACCGTTTGCAAACCGACATAGTTGGCTGAACTGTCATCGCGATAGGTCATCACAGAATGCGCCTCACTTTCGCCTTCGATGACACCGTGAAAAAGCTGTTTGACCACCGCGTAGGTTTGTTTTGCGCCCTGCACATCCTTGTGCGGTTTGCCGTCCCAGGTGTTTTCATCCCAACCTTTGATCTCGAATGTCCCTTTTCCGTGTGTCGTCATTACCATTACTCCCTGTATCTAGCCAATATATTCCTGAATACCAGGCGGCAGGGTCTTATTCATCGCCCGCATGAAGATCGTCAACTTACCCAAGAAAATCAAGAGCGCCTGTAAGTAAACTTCCAACTGCAATGACATCGGCATGGAATAACCGGATGCCCTTTCAATCGACTTGGTGAAATCCTCATCGGAAAAGGTGTTAAGAACTTTTTCCATCTCCGCATCCAGCGATTCATACCAGGCTTTGAGTTTGGCGACTTTGGTGTCCAAGCCATCCTCGGTATTCCGATAGGAAAAATCGGTTTTGAGTGTCTTCAGCGATTGGAGATAGTCATATTCGATTTCGCCCATCTCTTTGCAGAGCGCGCCGAGTGTCATATTTTGACCGCCGGGATTAAAACGCAGGTCAGCGTCAGTGAACAGATCGAGCAGGCCGTTACGCATCCCGTGCGTGCCGGTGATCCACGAGCCGCGCTCTTCCATGTATTTACTCATGATAGTGTCTCCTTCATCAGCAGAACGTTTGAACAGGATCATCATAACCGATTTGGGTTATGCGAGATTGTAAAAACGCGACAGAAGCGAATTTTTGTGCTACCTTATTGACGAACGTATGTGATCGGATTAAGCGAAAGTGGCAGGCAGAACCTCACCCCTACGCCTTCGGCAGCCCCTCTCCACAAGTGGCGAAGGGACTTGAAAATCACTTGTGGGTTGCCACAGTGTTCACGGACGAGGCGTGCCGCGTCCCTACAGAAATCCTGTTCTTGTTAAGTATCAGCAGGGACAACACATAGGTCGTCCCCTACAAAAATTACTCGTCTAATAAGACGTGACGTATCAGGTAGCAAATGGCGATTGTCAAAACCGGAAAACCCAAAGGTATTTTGAACCCCAACATCGGGGAGCAGAAATTCGCGCTCACACGCTACGTGCCGGACGATAATGCGCTGGGATTTTTCATCGAGCATTATTGGATTGTCAAATGGGATTTGCGCGGCGAAGAACCTTACCCATCGGAAAATCTACCGTATCCGTCAGTTCACCTGGTTTTCCAACAAGACCACACGCAAATTTACGGTGTGATCCGGGGCAAATTCACGCGCTACCTGACGGGTCAGGGTCAGGTATTGGGTGTCAAATTCAGGCCAGGAGCCTTTTACCCATTCGTAAAAACACCTGTCGCGCAGTTCACGGACGATGCCATTTGCCTGGAAGATGTGTTTGGCGTCGCTACCGAACCGCTGGAAAAAGCGATTCTGTCGCGCACGGAAGATGGGCAGATGGTCGAACTGGTCGAACACTTTTTGCGGGGCAGACTGCCCGAACGCGATGAAACCATCACCCAAGTTAACCGGATTATTGACCGCATCGTCGCAGATCGCAGCATCACCAAAGTTGATGATCTGCTCGATCACCTGGATATGAACAAGCGGACGCTGCAACGTTTATTCAACCAGTATGTGGGCGTGAGTCCCAAATGGGTGATCCAGCGTTCACGGCTGCATGAGGCGACTGAGCAACTGGCGCGCGGCGACCTTGAGGATTGCGTGCAGATGGCGTTAAATCTGGGCTATTTCGATCAGGCGCATTTCATCAAGGATTTTAAAATGCTGGTCGGGCAGTCGCCGCTGGCCTATGCGAAACAAGTGGAATTTGAGTAGCATCCCCTCCCCCAGCCGTCTATAGAAATAAAAAGGACGTGATGCCCCAAGAACGGTCAATCACGTCCCTACAACGATTCTGAGCAGCGTTTATTTCACCTTTTCGGTTGGGGCGGCAGGTTTTCGCACCATCGAGATGACAAGCGAACGCACTTCCTGAAGTAGCTGCTCCTGCTTGTACGCGCCCTTCTGGAGAATTTGCTGCACCTGACCGTTCAACTGCTGATGATCGCTGGGCGACAAGTCCATCGCGGTGATGACGACCACCGGAATATTGCGCCCGCTCTCGGTTTTGCGGAGTTCGGTCAAGAATTGGAAACCATCCATACGGGGCATCATCAGATCAAGCAGAATAATTTCAGGTTTTACATCTGCCACCTGTTTGAGCGCTTCGACACCATCGGCGGCCTGATGCACTTCCCAGCCTTCTTTTTCCAATGTGCGATTCACGATTTCGCGGATGGCGGGTTCGTCATCGACAACCAGGATTTTGCAGAAGGGCTGCTTGCACTCGTATTTACGCAAAACACCGACCAGCTTATCGCGGTCAATCGGTTTGGTCAGATAATCGGATGCGCCGAGGGCATACCCCATATTCTGGTCGCTGACGATGGTCATCATCACGACGGGAATTTCGGCTAACTGCGGATCAGCCTTGAGCGCACCGAGCACCGCCCAACCGTCCATCCCTGGCATCATCACATCGAGGGTAATTACATCCGGTTTTAGCGTGCGCGCCAATTTGATGCCTTCATCGCCGGTAGTAGCGGTTTTGACGTTGAAGCCTTCTTTGCTCAGGAAGCGTGTCACCAATTCACGGACAGCAGGATCATCATCAATCACAAGGACAGTGCTTGCACCGGCTGGCAGCGGCGGCATCTTCACTGCGGCGTGCGTGCCGGATTTTTCTTCGTCATGCTTCTGGACATTTGCCAGTACCTTGACGGTAAAGGTCGAACCTTTGTTGGGCTTACTGGTGACGGTGATGTCACCACCCATCATCTGGGCGAAACGCTTGCTGATTGCCAAGCCCAGGCCCGTACCGCCATATTTGCGGGTCGTGGAGGAGTCGGCCTGAGAGAAATCCTTGAAGAGTCGATCCAACTGTTCGTCGGTCATGCCGATACCCGAATCGGTCACAGCAAAGGTGAACCAATCCGTCCCATTTTCGGTTGGGCGGCGGATTTCCAGGCGGATGACCCCTTTATCGGTGAACTTACTGGCGTTGCTTAAGAGGTTAAACAAAACCTGGCGCAGCTTGGTCAGGTCGGTATACATCATGCCGATGTCAGCGGGACAATCGACTTCCATCACGTTGCCATTTTTCTGGATCAACGGCGTAACTGTCGAAATAACATCCTGAATGGTTTTAGGTACATCGACCATTTCCAGGTACAAATCCATTTTACCGGCTTCGATTTTGGAGAGGTCGAGGATGTCATTAATCAACGACAGCAAATGGCTAGCCGCAGTCTGTATTTTGTGCAAATCGGGGATGTAATCTTCGATACCTTCGTCGGTGAGTTCTTCCTCGATGAGTTCGCTGTAACCAATAATCGCGTTGAGCGGTGTGCGGAGTTCGTGGCTCATATTGGCGAGGAAGGTGCTCTTGGCACGGTTGGCTTCTAATGCCTGATCGCGGGCGTTCACCAATTCGGTGGCGATGTTATTGAAGGAAATGGCGACCTGTGAGAGTTCATCTTTGCTGGCAATCTGGAATTCTGCGCCCATATCGCCTTTAATCATGCGCTGCGAGGCGCGATCCAGGCTGTGGATGGCATCAATAACGGCCTGATAGAAACCAACAAAGAGATAGATGGTCGCAGCCAGTGAGAGGAGCGCCACCACAATCACGAGATTGCGTCGCGCTGTGAAACGGTCAATGCGGGCCTGGAGCAAGTCATTCAAATTGGGGGTCGCGACATCATATAATTTTTGAAGCTGATCAATCGGCTTGACTCCCGCATTATAAAAGTCCTGCGGGGTAATCTTGACAATGCCAGACGCCACCAGAACGCTGCTGGTCGCACCTTTATTAATCATTTCGGTCTTGAGGGTGGTGGTAAAATCGTCCAGACTCTTCAAGGTATCGTCAATATCTGGCTTCAGCTTGGGTTCCAGACTAGGATTTTCCTCGAAGGCGAAATCGAAACCCTGAACATTCGTCTGCACAGTAGACTGAGCCAGATTGGAAAGCACACGGAGTTGGGTACGATCCGGGCTGCTGATACTTTTGTTAATCGCCACGCCGATCCCATAGTTTCGAATCTGGCTGAGGTAATCCATCGCAGCCGGGATTTTGGTGATGACGGTATCCATCAGATAATAGCTGTCGATGTCTGGATCGAGAATCAGGTTGGATTCGTTGCCCACCTCGGTAATAAACGACAAAATATGCTGGTTCAGTTGGGTGTGAGCGGCTTCGCTCTCATCCTTTGTCATGGTTAAGGCGGAGTCTTTTACGGTTGCCCATTCGGCCTTGAGATTTTTCCAGGTTTCGGAGGCATTCAGTGTATCGCCCAACTCGCGGTCAACTTTATCCACATCGGAGATGGCCGTTTCGACTTCTGTTTCATTGGTGGTCAAATCATCTTTAAGCGAATTATCGCCCCGGATGACGGCATTATCCAGCGCAGCGTGTTCCTGCACACGCTGCAAAAAGGTCACAACCGGGTCGTTATATTGGAGACCAAGCTGCTCTTTCGAGCTGAAATCAATATCTTCGTTCACTTTCCCAAGATATTGGGTCATCACCAGAATCAGCGGGATAAGCAGCAGCAAACCCACCAACATAAACTTCTGGGGGTATTTCAACCGGCTCATCAAGACGGTTGCGGGTTTGAAAAGCGATCTCATAACAAGTGCCTTTCGTAGGCTCGGTGTAAGGTGGGTGGTTATATGATAGATGTCAGGTGCAAATGCTATCTATAGGGAAGTTTAGCATAAATTCTATTTTCAGGGACAAAGGTTTGGCAGTGTCCAAGTTGGGAAATCCTAACCAGAAAGAGCACCAATATTCCCTGTAAAATCAAATTCAAACGGTTATTCCAGGACGCATGATATATGCGCCGGTACTAGGGTCAAGGAGAAATTGCTTTGAAAATATTCGTTCCAGGGCGCATCTGCCTGTTTGGAGAACATTCCGATTGGGCAGGCGGCTACCGACGCACCAACGCGGAGGTTGAAAAAGGCTTCGCGATTATCGCCGGAACCAACCAGGGCATTTATGCGGAGGTCGAGCCGCACCCCAACGCGCTGGTGCTGTCCTCGACCACGCCGGACGGAATCACACATGGGCCATATGAAATCCCGATGGAACCCAAAGCCCTGCTGGCAGAGGCGGAACGCGGTGGTTTTTTCAGTTATATCGCGGGCGTGGCCTATCAGGTGCTCACCCATTATCATGTGCGCGGCTTGGCCCTGCACAATTACTACACCGATATGCCGGTGAAAAAAGGGTTGTCCTCCAGCGCGGCGATTTGCGTGCTAACGGCGCGGGCGTTCAACCGGATTTATGATCTGAAAATGACCACGCGCGGTGAGATGGAGATGGCCTACCAGGGCGAAATTTTAACGCCGTCGCGCTGCGGGCGCATGGATCAGGGGTGCGCGTTCGGCAGCCGCCCGGTGCTCATGACCTTTGACGGAGACCGGACGGACACGCAAGAACTGCGTGTCAACGGCGATTTGCATTTCGTGATCGTCGATTTGCAGGCGCAAAAAGACACCAAAGAAATTCTGGCAAGGCTCAACCACTCGTATCCCTTTGCGGATAATGAGATCGAACAGGGTGTGCAAGACCTGTTGGGGCCAATCAACAAACGAATCGTCCATCAGGCCGTTGAGGCGCTTGAAACAGCAGACGGTGAACGTTTGGGCCAGTTGATGTCCGAAGCGCAGACTTTTTTCAACCGCTACGCTGCGCCCGCCTGCCCGGAAGAATTGACCGCACCCGTCCTCAATCAGGTGCTGAATTATGAGCCGCTCAAGCCGCATATATGGGGCGGCAAGGGCGTAGGTTCGCAAGGCGATGGCACAGCGCAGTTTATGGCGCGCAGTGAATCCGATCAACAGGCCATCATCGAAATTATCGAGCGCGATTTGAATATGTCGTGCCTGAAGCTCACATTGAGCAGCGGCGCAAAGGTGCGTAAAGCAGTTATCCCGGCAGGAGGATTTGGGACGCGCTTGTTCCCAGCAAGCAAAGCGACCAAGAAAGAATTGTTCCCGATTGTTGACCGTGACGGCATCGCCAAACCTGCCATCCTACTGATTGTAGAAGAGGCCTTAGCGGCGGGCATTGAAGAGGTCATTATCATTGTCCAGGAGCATGACCTGCCCGATTTTCAATCGTTCTTCAACCAGCAGGTGTCCATCGAAAACTACAATAAACTGCCGCGTCATTTCCAGGAATATTCACGCAAACTGCTGGACATGGGACAGAAAGTGAAATTCATCGTCCAGCGAACGCAGGAGGGCTTAGGACATGCGGTATATTCAGCACGAGAGGCCGTCGGCAACGAGCCATTCCTGCTGATGTTGGGCGATCATATTTACCGCTCGGAAGGCGAACGCTCATGCGCCCAGCAGCTTTTGGATGCCTTCAACCAGCACGATACGAGCGTGATTGGTTTACGCCCCACGCCCGAAACCCAGCTTTCCAACTTTGGAACTGTCACGGGCGATTGGCTTGAGGGACAGTCGGTGTTGAATATCACTGAGTTCGCCGAGAAGCCCACGCCGGAATATGCCCGCGAGAATTTGGGTGTGGACGGGTTAGACGAGGGTAATTATTTGACGGTATTCGGGCAGTATATCATCAAGCCGCAGGTGTTCGCGTACCTGGAAGAGCACATCCAGAACAACGTCCGCGAACGGGGCGAATTTCAACTCACCTCGGCGTTGGATCGCTTACGGCAGGAAGCAGGTTTTCTGGGGTTGATGATGGACGGTGCGCGCTTCGACATCGGCCTGCCGGATTATTATCTGGAAACCTTGCAAGCATTCCGGGGCAAGTAAATTTTCGCAGCACATGTTATGGGCTTGTCACCGACAAGCCCCTACAGAAGCATCAACCCCATAGGCATCAACCACTTTAATCCACCTATAGCCATTGCCGTTTGACGGGATCGAAATCGTGGCGCTATAGTTCGATTTCTCCGTTTCCTCAAGAAGTGGATTGTGCCGCATGTCTCAAACACAGACTACGCCTCCCCGATTGGTGGCCCTGCGTTCGCGCGATTTTCAACTCCTATGGCTGGGTGAACTCATCAGTATCACCGGATCGCAAATGCAGATCGTCGCCGTCAACTGGCATATTTATGAACTGCTGCGCGGAACCAATTACAACGTATCGATTCTGGGTCTGAATATCGACCTGGGCGCGGCGGCGCTGGGATTGGGCGCATTAGGGTTGATTCGTGTGCTGCCAATCATCGTGTTCGGGATGATCGGCGGAGCGATGGCCGATACTGTAGACCGGCGCAAGTTGATGCTATGGACGCGCATCATCGCCGCCGTGTTCGCAGGCATTCTGGCGATTATCACGCTCGCACATCAAGATACGATTGGCTGGATTTATTTGCTGACAGCGGCAGGGTCGGCTACGACAGCATTTGATAACCCAGCGCGGCAATCGCTCGTGCCGAATCTCGTCCCGCGCGAACATCTGACCAACGCCGTGAGCCTGATGACGCTGTTGTTCCAAATCGCCACGATTATCGGCCCTGCTATTGCCGGTTTGCTCATTGGGCATTACAACATCGGCATCATTTACGCGATTAATGCAGTGACCTTCGTTGCGGCGATTTTCACGGTCACGATGATGCGCTATCGCGGCAAAGCAAGCGGATCATTGAGCGCTGGTTTGAGCGTGGGCGCAATGAAGGAAGGTCTGCTCTTCACCTATCGGTCACGCATCATCTGGGGAACGATGCTGCTAGACTTTTTCGCGACTTTTTTCTCGTCAGCACGCACGATGCTGCCGCTGATCGCCGATGGCATTTTAGGCACTGGGCCGCTGGGATATGGATTGTTGTCCGCCGCCCAGCCCGTAGGCGCGGTCATCGCCGGGGCGATCATGGCGCTGCGTAAAGATGTGTATCGACAGGGCGTGGTGCTGCTGGTCAGCGTGGCGATTTATGGGGTCGCAACCGCCATTTTCGGCATCGCAACCAGTTTTGCGCTGGCCTTCGTGATGCTGGCTCTGACCGGTGCGGGCGATACGGTTTCGACCGTCATTCGTGGCACTGTCCGCCAGATCATGACGCCGGATAACCTGCGCGGGCGCATGACGGGCGTGAACATGATATTTTTTATGGGCGGGCCGCAGTTGGGCGAATTGGAAGCCGGATTGGTGGCGGCAGCCTTTGGCGCACCTATCGCGATCCTGACGGGTGGAATCGCTACCGTGCTATTGACGGGTTGGATCGCCTGGAAATATCCGCGCCTGCGTGACTATACCAGCGATACCGCAAAACAGGATTTGGAAGCAACCAACGCCACATAATCCGAATTTACTCCCAGGCATGGCAATAATCTTCGACATACTGGCGAAACAAAATTGGTGGCCTCCCCAGGAGATTTTCGGTGTCCTGGGTCACGGTTGCAGCGGTTCCAAAACGAGTCAAGGTATAAAGGGCACTCATCACCAGGGTAAATCCTAACGGCCTACCCGCGGTAAGCTGTGCTCTAACAAAACGAGGTAGTGATGGATTGACATAACGTATCGGCTTGCCCAAAACAGATGTCATCGTATCGGCAATCTGGAAATAATCCAGCGCTTCGCTCCCGGTCAGGGTGTAAGCGTGATTTCGATAACCTGGTTCAGTTAATGCTTTTGCTCCTATTGCACCAATATCGCGCACGTCAATAAAACTGGTCTTGCTTTTACCTACTGGAACAGCAATTTCTCCGCGTACACCAATTTCTTCTCGATGAGTCGTGTTCAAATTCTGCATGAAAAAACTGGCACGTAGAAATGTCCAGTCCATGCCCGAAGCACGCAGCAGATTCTCGATTTTGTGATGTGGAACCAGTGGATTTTTATCGACGCCCACAATAGACAGAAAAACGATATGTTCCACGCCGGCGGCTTGGGCAGCGTCTATCACCGGGGCGATGTATTTTTTCACATTTGATATTTGTGGTGGACGCATCAAAAACACTGACCGCACATCCTGGAGTGCAGATGGGTAGGTTGCGGCATCTTCAAAATTAAAGTGAATATGCTCGATCTGGTTATCACATGCGCGCCCCATATCAGAAACCGCTGCCCTCAGAAGGGATTTTTCGGGAAATACGCGGATGACTTCCCTACCTACATTGCCTGTCGCGCCTGTAATTAAAATTCTGGAATTCATACGGCTTATCGAGTCCACCCTATATCAATATTATATAGACCAGTCTATATAATATAACACAGAGTACCCATTATTAACCAGTGACATTCCGCGTATAGGGAAGGCGATAAAAGGCATCGCTATGAAGAGGATGCCTTTTCGATGAGAAACACAATCCAGAAATTATTCCAGCAAACGGGCGAGCTTGGCGTATTGCAGCAGCATGATGGTTTTACCGTCCATGATCTCGCCGGATTCGATCATTTGCAGTGCAGTATCGAGATTCAATTCCAGGATGTCGATGTCTTCGCCGTCGGACAGCAGCCCGCCGCCATCGGCAATTTTGAGATCAGGATGATACTCCGCGACGTAAAAAAACAGTCTTTCGGTGACGGAACCGGGACTCATGAAGGCTTCAAAAACTTTGCGGATCGCGCCGACTCGATAGCCAGTTTCTTCCTCGGTTTCGCGGCGGATACAAGTTTCGGGGTCGTTTTCGTCGAGCAAACCGGCACAGGTTTCGATGAGCATCCCGGAATGCTGATTCACATAGGCCGGGAACCGAAATTGGCGCGTGAGAATGATGGTGTGGCGTTCGCGGTTATAGAGCAGGATAGTCGCGCCATTGCCACGATCATAAGTTTCGCGGCTTTGTGCCTGCCACGAACCATCTTTGCGCTGATATTCAAAAGTGGTTTTTTGAAGCAGATACCAATCGTCAGACAGAGTTTCGATTTTCTGGATGCGGATGCGGTTTTGCATGGATATACCTCGATTAAGATTTGATACCATCCATTTTAGGGAAGTACATGGCACAGCGTGAAGCACAATCCATCGAAACGCTGTTGATGGTTTCAGTCAGCACAGCCATAATGTGTTGATTAAAAACAACACATCTCAGGATTTCATGAACCCAAATCGCTTTGTCGTAACCGGATTCGCGGATCGTCTCGCTGAGGTGCTGCACGCAAAAGGTCTCAGCCAAAGCCAATTGGCGACGCGATTGGCAGTCTCGCGCAGCACCGTCACGGGCTGGATGCGCTATGGAAAGCTGCCAGATGGGAGCTTGCTAGCCCAATTGGCCGATGAACTAAAAGTGTCGGCAGATTGGTTATTGGGCATCCAGCCGCAGCATGAGCAGCAAAATCCGTCAGGCAACATCCGTTGGATCGAGCAGATTCCGGCGTATATCCCGGATTTCCAGCGCGAGGCTTTAGCAACTGGAATCGACATTTTTCGGCGTTTCGTGGTGGAAAACCAGTCAGCGTTTGAGGTGCGCGACGAGCATCATTCGCAAGTGATCCGCGCGGCATTGCAATCGGTTTTTCGCTCCGGCGCGATTCAGATTATTCAAGTTTCGCGGAATGAAACCCTGGAAAAAAGTCTCAAAACGCGCTATCCGTTCCTTAAACAGTGCGTTGTGGCAGATGTGCCGGAGCAGTATGATGACACCTTGATTCGCGCGGAATTGGTGGCGTTCCTGGCGGCGAACGAGATTCTGAGTCAGACCATTCATCAAGGGGCGATTGGTTTGGGGTCGGGGTATACGCTGGCGCGGACATGCGAACTCAGTATCCCCAGTGGAGCACAATTTGTGGGGACGTATTGGGTTCCGCTGCTGGCCTTCGCCCGCCCGAATTGGTCACTGTATACGGCTAGTGATCTGGCGCGGTTGATGGCGATGCGCCATCCGGGTTCGCGCGCGGTTTACCTGCCCCATCCAGATGAATGTGTGAGCGAGGCGATGAAATCCGGATTGCATGAAGCCACGCGCATGATGGGCAATTTGCAAACGATTTTCGTGTCGGTCAGCGGGGTTGACCGGCGAGACCGGCAGGGTGACGCGCATTTCTTCGCGGAATTCCGCAGCGCTGATTATGAATTGGAAGCACCCGATTTACGGCTGGAATATGCCCAACTGGCTGACAAAAATGCTTTCGGCGGCGAACTGCTGCGCTATCTGATTAATGAACACGGAGAAATTGTGGGGCGCGATCCTGATGCTGGTTCGCAGGTCGATTTAGCAATTTTGCGGCATGTCAGTGATCGGGTCGGCACAGTTTGTCTGGTCGCCGCGTCCCCCTACAAAGCCAGGGCGACTTATACCTGCCTGGAAAATCGAATTGTGAATGCGCTGGTCATCGACAGCGAAATTGCAACCTACATCCTGGCGCAGCACCCATGAAACCGTGCTAAACCCGCTCCTGAACCGGGATCACCGCGTCCGTCATCCAACAGTTTTGATAGGGTTCTTCACGCTGGCGCGAAAGCACAAATACATACAGATAGACTTTGCCACTCCGGTGACGCAGGCGGGCAATTTGCTGCGCGCGATCATTCTGTACCGCGACCTGCCCTAGCTGGGCGGTTTCAAAACCAATCAGATGTTTATACAGTGGATTCTTCACGAGTTCGATGAAGCGCTCCACAGCGCCCACTGCGCCGCGATTGGTTGGCGAGGCGAACTGCCATGCCTGCCGGATACCTCTGTTCCCTGGCGACAGATCATTATTTTGCAAAGCGTCCAGTTGAATGGTGACTACCATCGTGGGCGTGAGTTCAGAATTGGGGCTGTATACCTGCCTGGGGTTGGAATCTGACAGCATCAAAAATCTCGCAGCCTGATAAGGTTAACTCTTATTGTATGCCCATTTTTGCCGTGAGAATCGCAATTGTGTTTTGAAAACCAGCCTGCCATGCTTATCTGAACAGACCGCGCCGTGCCGCCAGCGCGTGCGAGAGTGTGGTCAAGCCGCCGCCTGTCAGGTTATAGAATGGGCGCAGGTCGTCGAACAGCAGCTTAATCTCCTTAGGGCGGGCATGGTAATTCACGATTTCCAGGAAAGCGCCGTGCTCTTTGAAAAGCTGCTTGGCGTCGGCTTCGACGAGGGTATCCCAGCGCCATTGATCGGAATAGTAATAATAGTAAATCAGGTACGAGGCAGCCGTCACAACCGAGATTCCGCGCGACGTGTAGTTCCATAAATCCAGACCGACGTGCGAAGCCGCTTCAGCGGTCAACACCAGCCCGCCGACGGCCAACATCTGCCGCCACAAACTGCCGCCATCGTCGCCTTCAACCGCCAGCGGCAAATAGCCTTCCGGGCGAATTTCATGGTCGATAACTTGCCGATACACATCCGCACCGGCTTGCAAGCGAGTTTCATCTTCCAGAACGATACCTACCGCGACATTCAGCAGGCCGATCCAAATCCGCTCGACCAGAGTAATTGTCTCCGGTTGGCGGTTGAGAAAATCGCCCAACCCGGCGAACCGACCTGACCAGGCATTTTTCGCTCCTGGTGTCCAGGCGGGATGGTCGCGTACCAATTCAAAGCACTGCGCCAACGTGATTGCCGCTGCCAGCGCATCAAAATCGCTTTGGCTGCCGTCCACATCCAGGCCGATTCCAGTTTGCAAGTCAATCACCGCTTGTTCGCCCGCCGGGGCATTTTCGTCAAAGCGATAGCGCAGGCCATTCCATTGAATCGCGGCTAATGTACCCGGCTGTATATCCTGTTTGCTCAGATAAGCCCAGGCGGCCTGGAACGGTTCACGCTCCTGATTTTTGCGCGCGTTCTGGACATGTTCATGCGTAAAATAGAGGCCAAAATGCTGAAAATTTGTCATGCTGAATGTCGCTTACTGTGTTGACTAAACGGTTCTTCTAGGCTGACGGACGATACGACGAAATAATAAGGTCAAGGTTGCAAAACGGACACGACATGTCGTGCCCTACTAAAACGGGACTGTAGGGACGAAATATATTTTGTCCGTTTTCCCTATTCTCGAATGTAATTATCAACGTTTAATTGTCCCTACAGACATTTCGTGTTTGGCAATTTAATCAAAGATTTTTGATGTAAATCTCGATGCGTTCCTTGCCCTTGCCCACATTTTTGCGTTTCAACTCTAGCTCGCCCACTTCGCCAGTTTTCCGCAAATGGGTTCCGCCGCAGGCCACGCGCGCAAAGCCCTCAATTTCCCAATAGCGCCGTTGATTTGCCTCGTCGCTGAAAGCGCTGACGATGGGGTGATTTGCCGCAATCAAAATACCCGCTTTTTCTTTGATGAGCGGAAACAGAGTCGAAATATTTTCGCCCCATTCGAAGTCAATGCGCGACTTATCCTGGGCAATATGCGCGCCGATTTTCTGAATCGACGGAACATGTTGGTAAACCAATTCCAGCACAATTTCGGCGGCAAAATGCAGGCGCATCAGTTTATGGCGCCGTTCCCAGTCAATGTTGACCGTCACCGGATCGCCAGGAATCAGGCCGTGATTGGGTTCCAGCGTATAGAGAATTTCATTGTCGGCTTTCGCGGCCTGGAGCACGGGCCGGTTCGCGATTGTGCCCGCATCACTTTCCTGCCCGCCAGAAAAAGCGTAAAAAATGGTCTCCGCCAGCGTGACCTCATTTTCATATACGCCCGTGATGTAGGTTTCGAGATGTGCCAGATAAGGATCATCCCAGAACGTTTTCTTCACTGCTGTCATATCAAATCTATCAATGATTTTCTGTGCTTTAGCCGAAACTGTTGGAAGTATACCCTATTTCCCCCTGACAAGTGCCGCGTCCTGCCTTAATTTGAGACGGTTTTCCTGTAACAAAAATGTATGGTAGGATACAGAGTAAACACATTTTTCAACTAAAAAAAGTGATCGCGCCGTGAACGATCTTCCTGAAAATCTGCCACCTGTCGATCCACAGTCAACTGAAACTGGGGATGCCCCGCTGGTTTCACCGATCCGCCCGAAGCCACCGGAACATGCCGAGGCTCCTAAAGCTACACTCCCATCGACTGCGCCCGCGCCCGTGTTACAGCCCGAAAATCCGCAAGGTGCGCTCGAACAACTGCGCCAAAAAATGGAAGTTGTGGCAAATGAATTCGCGCAGGGGAAAATCAACCGCGCCCAGTTCAATGCCATTTACGGACGCTACAGCGAACAGCGCACGATTATTGAACGGCTGATCGAACGCAACCCGGAAAATCCCGCCTGGAAACAAGCGGCTGCGCCTGGTCACACCTCGTTTTTGCGTGATCATTTTGAAGCCCGGTTGCAATATTATCTGGTGTATCAGCACGGCATCACTACCCCGCTGATGATGGGCGGCAAGCAGCAGCCCGATATGGGTCAAATTGGGCAAGTGCTCAAATCGCTGTGGGGGATGAAAAGCCGCCCCAAAATCGGCCTGGCCCGTAAAGATATGGGTAACGGGCAGTGGTTGATCCTGGCGTTGGGGGAATTTGCGGTGACGCTGGCGCTGTTTGCGCTTGAACCTTCGGCGGCACAGGCCAATCTGGTGCGCGATTTGCACGCCGATTTTGAACGTGCCAACCACCGCGCTCTGGAACGGGGCACACGCTCCCTGGATCGCTTTGTGTTCCCACAGCGGGCGCTCACCGAAAAGCAATTTTGAGAACCGCTTTTAGCAGTTAGCCACTACAAAACAGCTTAATTGCCAGAAACGGCACAGCAAGAGGGCGTTCAGTTGAACGCCTTTAAGTTTTATGCGCAAAAATTGAGTGTGATCTGCAATGAAGTTTATACTAAAAGCGAATTGCTAACGGTTAATCGCTAAAGCAAGGGCTGCGGACGGGGAAGCGCGTCCATCTGTTTGACGGCGGTTACACAGACCACACCAGAAATTGTGAAGGCCAGCATCCCAGCATTATTGATCGACATCGCGCCGGGAGCGGCTGATGCCGAGGGAAAATCCGCGATGAGTTGGATTTGCATGGCATGATGCAGCAAGTCAATCGCATGGCGCTGATGAGTGGGCGTCAGATCATCGCCATCATAAATGCGGATGACGCCTGTTTCGCTGTCGCAAGTCACGAGCAGCTTGCCATCAGGCGAACAGGTCATCCGTCCAACAAAATAGTGAACACTTAAACGCTTTTTCACATGTCCACCGGCATCAGTCAAGACAATCTCCCGCCCTGCCGCGACAAACACTGCCGCACCGCCATCGGCAATTGCCAACAGAGGCGCATATTCATCAGTGAGCTTCAATTTGAGGTCAAATGCGCCAACACGGATGTGCTGCTGGTAAAGGTGCAGTTTGCCTTTTTCGTCCAGCGCAGCCACCACTCCCATCAGGCGGTCAAAAGCCAATGTAGTAAAATCTGACGCATTTTTAATTTCTAAGGGAAGGTCTTTACCTTCAACCTCTAAAGTTAAATTCGTCGCGCCCGAATAAAACAGACGCATCCGACCATCTTCGGTGGTATACATTGTGGCCTGCGCCGTGCGGACAATCGGGAGCTGCGCGCCGTTGGGGGCAACCAGACTGGCAATGAATTCCGGCCATTTATCGCTCTGGTGGCTGACGGCTTTGTGCAGGTGTTCGCCCATCTCGACGCCAGTTTCCAGGTCAAAATAGGTCGCGCGGTCACGCTGCGTCCAGGCGGCCAGCAAGATGGGTTTCCCCGGTAGGATGTCCAGGCGTTGGATGGCCTGATTGGTCAGATGCACACGCCATGCCATGAGCAATGCTCGCAATACTTGGGATATATTTGGGATAATTTGGGTTAAGTGTAGCGGTATGCAAACAATCGCGCAAGCGCAGGCGACGATTGTTAACAGAAAAACCCTCAGAATTTTGCAAACTAACTCCTAATCGAAGTATCATTGCCGACTTTCCGCAAAGCAATGCGAAAGGTACTTCCCGGTGAAAAATCGGTCTGCTGGCTGGCAGGTGGTTTTGACTATCCTGCCGATTGTCGTTTCACTGCTCATCACGGCCGTTCTGGTCATGGCGGTTGGCGCAGACCCGCGCGCGGTATTTGAAAAAATATGGGAAGGAGCCTTCCGCGACTCCAACACTATCGGCCAGGTAATTAACTTCTGGATCCCGCTGACCCTGGCGAGTGTCGGCCTGATCGTCACCTTCACCGCCGGGTTATGGAACATCGGCGTGGAAGGGCAAATGACGATTGGCGCGGTTTTCGCCAGTTGGGCGGCGCTGTCGTTTTCGCTGCCGCCAGTCCTGCTGATTCCCGTTGAAATTTTGCTGGCGATGCTGGGGGGCGCGTTGTGGGCGACGTTATGCGGCGTGTTAAAAACCCACCTGGGTGTGCATGAAATTTTTAGCGGCGTGGCGCTTAATTTTCTGGCGAACGTCGTCTCCCTATTTTTGATTTCTGGCCCCTGGCAGCCGCCGGAAGGCGGAAGTGTGCGCGCGACACCGCCCTTCCCGGAAAATGCGCTGCTACCGCCCTTCTCCGAAACGTTCCCGGTCAATTTGCTGATGTTGATTCTGGTCGTGGTGGCGGTTGTGGCGGTCATCGTGGCACTGCGCGGCACACGCTGGGGTTTGCAATTGAAAGCCACCGGCAAAAATGCGCGGTCTGCACTTTTGCTGGGCGTGCCAACCAATCGCAGTGCCTTGAGCGCTTTCGCGGTATGCGGCATGATGGCGGGGTTGGCTGGAGCTTATCGTGTGCTGTTCACCTATGCCAGCCTGCGTCCGTTGGTCTCTGGCGGGATCGGATTTCTGGGCTTGCTGGTGGTGCTGTTGGTGTCGATCCGCGCGATATGGGTTCCGTTCGTGACCTTCGCCTTCGCCGCCATTTTGAGCGGCAGCGGACGTTTGAAAATCGCCCTGCAATTGGATTCCTCACTGGCAGGTGTATTGCAGGAAGTGCTGGTGCTAACCGTCATGATATTCAACGGACTACGGACACGCTTGAGCCGACCTTCGAAAACTGTGGTTGAAGACGTTACCCCTACAACTGCTGATCAACCTGCATCCGCGCCTGGGTCTGGAGGCCGCTAACCATGGATCAACAACTTATCAACACACTGAGCAGCATCGTCGCCAACGCGACCCCTCTGGTGATCGCTGCCATCGGCGAAACACTGACCGAGCGAGTCGGTGTGACGAATTTATCGCTGAACGGCAGTCTGGTTTTTTCGGCCATGATTGGATTCGTCGCAGCTTACACATCGGGCAGCGTTTTCATAGGGATTGGCGCGGCGATGCTGGCGAGCGTCATCTTCGCCATGATTATCGCGGTGGCGGACATCGAACTCAAACAGGATCAGGTAGCGATTGGTTTTGTGCTGACGCTGCTGGGCGCAGATTTGGCACAGTTTTTGGGCGTGAGTTATTCGCGCATCCCCGGCCCGCAAATTTTGAGCACACCGATCCCGATCCTGAGCAGTATCCCGGCGATTGGCGAAATCTTTTTCAACCAAAGTATCCTGGTTTATATCAGCTATTTTCTGGTTTTCGGCTCGTGGTATTGGATGTTCCGCACCCGGCGCGGGCTGGCGCTGCGGGCGGTGGGTGAACGCCCGGAAGCAGCTTTCGCACGCGGCACAAACGTGAATCGCCTGCGCTATTTTTACACCGCGTTGGGCGGCGCATTGGTCGGGCTGGCGGGTGCATCATACTCGTTGAGCGTCAAAGCCGGATGGTCAACGCCTCCCAATATGGACGGCGACGGCTGGATCGCGCTGGCAATTGTGATTTTCGGCGGCTGGCATCCCTTCCGCGTGGTGCTAGGCGCGTACTTATTCGCCGGACTGCGTTCGCTGTCGTCGGTGATTCAGCGAACACCCGGAGTCAGCGTCAATGTCGTGCTGCTCAACGGCGTACCCTGGGCGCTGATGATTATCACCCTGTTATTGGTCAGCAGCGGCGCGATAGAACGCTTATTGACGGTGCTGCCGCGCCCGGTGCAAAAATGGACACGCAATTTCCTGCGCTCTGACCCACCCGCTGCGATTGGCACACGATTCGAGCAAGATTAGGCATCGTTAACCATCTAATATTTCTCATACGCCTTCACTGAATAATGAGGGTTTGACCTGCAACTTGAACGGAGCGCGATGGATACCCATGCCCTACTGGTAATGGTTCAACTTGCTATCGTTATCGGTGTATTCGGATTTGTGCTGGCGGATCGGCTGGGCATACCAGCGATTGTCCTCTTGTTGTTTCTGGGCATCCTGGTTGGGCCAGAAGTCTTAGGGTTGATTAATCCAACAGCATTGGGCAATGGTTTACAAATTCTGGTCTCTACAGCCGTCGCAATTGTCGTGTTTGAAGGTGGTATGCTGCTGGATTTTGACGAGATGCGGGCCGCTTCCCCCCCAATCCGCAACCTGATGACCATTGGCGTTGTGATCGCGGTGGTCGGTGGCACGTTGGCGGCGTGGCTCATCGCAGGGCTTCCCTTCCAAACTGCAATTTTATTCGGGGCGCTCATGTCTGTGACCGGCCCGACAGTCGTCACCCCACTGCTCAAACGCGCCAATGTCAACCGTCGCGTACAGACAATCTTGCAGAGCGAGGCCGTGTTGGTCGATGCCATTGGCGCGATTCTATCCGTCGTGATCCTCGAAATTATTCTGGAAAATCCAGAATCCGCCTTATCCGAAACGGTGAGTGGGATCGCGGTTCGGCTGTTCATAGGAACCCTCGTCGGCGTGCTCGGCGGGTACTTATTAGTATTATTACTCAGGCAACTCAAAATGTTGCAAGCCAGTTCAATAAGAATGGCGGCGCTAGGCGGTGCGCTGGCAATTTATGCAACTGCGGAATGGCTCGTTCCTGAATCGGGGATTGCTGCTGTAGCCCTGGGTGGCATCGTTATGGGCAACCTGAACTTCCCGTATCATGAAGAAGTGCATCGCTTTAAAGGCGATTTGACCAACCTGAGTATCGCGATTCTGTTCATTTTCCTGGCGGCGACATTACGCTTCGAAACACTGATTGGATTGGGATTGGGTGGGGTTTTAGCTGTTGCCTTCATGATGCTGGTGGTCAGACCTGCCAGTGTCCTGGCATCAACCTTTGGCACATCGGTGCCGACCCGCGAGCGCATATATATATCCGCTATTGGCCCGCGCGGAGTCGTGGCAGCGTCGGTTGCAACTTTTGCCGTCCTCCAACTCCAATCTCACGGCATCAAGGGCGCGGATCAGTTCGTTGGACTCGTATTCATGACCATTATTGCGACGGTTGTCATCCAGGGATTATATGCCAAACCACTCGCGCGCCGTTTAGGAGTGAACGCAATGCATGTTGTAATCGTCAGTGCCGATCGAATTGCCAGCGAGCTGGCACAGCGGCTGTTAGCAAAAGGCTACAGTGTGATCCTCTTAGACTCAGACACAGCTCAGGTCGAAAAAATCCGAGCGGATGGTTTGACGGGCATTCACGGCGATGGGACACATACCATTGATCTGGAAGCCGCCGGTATCCAAAATGCTTCGATTTTTGTCGCCGCGACCTCCAGTGACCGTACCAATATGTTAGCCTGCCAGATCGCCATGCAGCGCTATGGGATCAAAGAAGTGGTTGCGCGGGTCAATAACCCAGAAAATATGAATAATTTCCAGACCCTGGGCATTCGCGTCGTCAGCCCGGTGGTATCAACTGCCATGCTGCTCGACAATCTCGTGACCCAATCCTCGGCGCTGGAATTATTGACCGGACAATCTCAGGGACAGGGTGTTTTCGAAGCCAATCTTCAAAATACGCGACTGCTGGGCAAGCCGCTGAAAGAATGGGGTATTGCAGGCGATGTGCTGGTCATTCTGGCGCGGCGCGAGGGGCAGCTTTTTGTCCCGCACGGGAACACTCTGCTCCAAAAAGGAGACATTCTGACGCTGGTAGGCAGCACAACGGCCAGCCGCGAAGTCAAGCAGCTTATCGAAGGGGTATAACTTGGATCAGAAACTGAGCGCCTACCTGGAACGAATCGGGTATCAAGGCGAAGTCCGCCCTGATCTTGAAACGCTGACCGCCGTACATCGCGCGCATTTGATGTCGATCCCTTATGAGAACCTGGAAATCCATCGCGGCGGCTATCTCACGGTCAGCGCCGATGATGCATTTCAGAAAATCGTCGTCAATGGGCGCGGCGGTTGGTGTTACGAGATGAACGGCTTGCTGGGTTGGGTGCTGCGCGAAATCGGTTTTGATGTGACGCTGCTAGGTTCGACGGTTAACCGCCAACCCACCGGCAAAACCATCGAAGGCAACCATTTGATTCTGCGAGTGCAGTTGGATAAACCATATCTAGCGGATGTGGGTTTTGGCAACGGCATCCTCGAACCGATTCCACTCGAAACCGGAACCTATCCACAGGGATTTCTGAATTATAAACTGCGGCAGGACGGCGAAGGCTGGTGGTTTGAAAATCACATTTACGGCGGCGCAGGGTTTGACTTCACGCTGGAACCGCATCGACTTGAGGATTTCAAAGAACAGTCCCACGAATTGCAAACCTGGCCGGAATCCGGTTTTGTGCGGGCGACAGTATGCCAACGCTTTAATGCGGATGGGTATGTATCGCTCAGGGGTGCAGTGCTTTCGCGAATTACCCAGGCTGGCCGCCAAGAGCAGACTATCGACAATGCTGCCGATTACGAACAAGTGCTGGCGAACGTTTTCGATTTGCACCTATCCGATACCGATGAGTTATGGGAAAAAGTATGGGCGCGGCATCAAGCCTGGGTCAAGGAACAAGGACGCGCTTGAATAATCGCAAAGGGACACAGCAGCGCTGCGTCCCTACGACATTTTGAAACACTATGGGGTGGGGGCCTGTAACGCCTCGAAGCGATTCCGCGCGTCTGGCAGGAAGGGATAAGGGTAAACTGAACTTAAGGTGAGAACCCAATCGTAATCCTTTAGGGCAGACGCAGTATCACCCTGCGCTTCCAGGATCAGACCGCGCAGATAATAACGACTGCCGGTTTCCCCGACGGTCAACGCCTGATTGACCAATTTTAAAGCATCGGTATAGTCTTCGAGGTTGTACTGCGCCCGCGCACGATATTCGTTGGCAACCGGTTGCAATTCGTCCGGTAGATTGTTACCAATCGTGGTGAGCAGCCCCAGCGCATCGGTGAAGTCCTTTTTGTCAGCGGGTTTGGCTTCGTCAATCAAAATGCGCGCCTGAATCAGTTGAATTTGGCTGTCCGGGATGACGCCTTTACCCAGCAAGGCTTCAGCATCACTTTGAGCAGTGGCCGTATTGCCTGCATTATAGGCCGCCAACATGCGCTGCGCCTGGATCGCCGGGTCTTTGGTGATAGTGAAAGCAGTGCTCAAATCGACACGCGCCTGTTCGAAACGGCGCTGGCGATTATACAGCGCCGCCCGCGCGACCAGAATATCGGCATTGTCGCCACCCGCCAAAGCCTGATTATAGGCTTCAAGAGCGAGATCGAAGTTACCTTCTGCTTCGCGTGCTTCGCCCAGCAATTTATAACCTTCAACGCTGCCAGGATAGTAGAACAGATACGCCTGGGCATTCAATACAGCGAGGCCAGGATTGTCCTGCGCCAGCGCTGTATGAATTTGCAGCAAATGCGCCTGCTCTACCGCTGGATTGATGTACAACGCCAGGAACGCCTGATACGAGGCGAGATCATATTCTTTTTGCTGGAAATAAACCTCACCTTTCTGGACGATCAGATTCACGTCCGAGGCTAAGTCCGGCACAGACAATCCTTGATCGAGCACGCTGACAGCAAGGTCATAATCGCGATTCAGGGTGTAGCGTTGGGCTAAGGCTAGATAAGGCAATTCCAGGCGCGAATCACCTTTAATCGCCGCCTCAGCCCGATCCTTCACGTTTGAAAGCTGAGAATTGGCTTCGGTACGGTTATTGTCGTCCAGTGCCTTTTGGGCTAATTTCAAATCCAGGTAAGCGAATCCGGCGTCAATGAGCGGTTTAAAATTATCGTTGGGGCGTTCCGGCAGACGTTTTTCGGCGTCGTTGAGCACTTCAGATGCAGCGTCTAAATCGCCCTTCTGGATATAGGCCAACGCCGAATAATAATAGGGATTGGGGTCAAAACTGCTGGCAACCCGCGTAATTTCGACATTCAATGTCGGGATTGCGACATCAAATTGACCGCCATCCAGCAGGGCAATCGAATCGCGGATGCCTTTTTCTTGCACCGGCGGGTAAATCAGAGTTGGCGCAAGCGACTGCGCCCCATTCGGAATTTCCGGCGGAACGGTTGGGCTGGGTGTATAAGTCAATTCCGGCGTGGGCGACGGCGTGGGTGTTACACCGGGTGTCGGCGTCGGGGTGTTGCTGGGCGGAGCCGGTGTCGGCGAGATCGTCCAGGTGGGTGCAAAAACAATGCCACGCAGTTCCGGGTTATTCAGCACGACCAACGCGCCGACAATAAACAGGCCGATGAGCGCTACCGCGACACCTGCCCCAATATACAAACGCAGCACCATCGCATCGCGTTCACCGGCGCGGCGTCCGGTTTTGCGTACCCAGGTTACGCCTGGATAGGAGCGAGGCGCACCAAGATATTCGCGCACCATTTGTTCAGCTTCGGCCTGCGCCTGAGCAATTTTTTGCGGATCGGCCACCGGCACGCCAGGAGCTTGTGTCGATGGAGTCGGCGCGGCGGGTTGAGCATCGGGCGGCGGTGTAGAACGACCTAGTGTGGGTGGCGGCGTGCTGGTTTGAGCAGGCTGCCCTGGAGCCTGCTGCGACTGCCGAAGCTGCTCGCGCGTTAAACCAAGCTGTTGCAGCGATTGCAAAGCCATCTCATTGTTGGGATTGATGTCCAATAACTTATTCAAGCAAAACAGGCGTTCGCGCTGATCCCGCGCTACGCTGACCAGCCACAACCAGCCCGCCTCACTGTTGGGTTCCAGCCGAAGCGATTGTTGAAGCAACTGGCGTGCCTGATCTTTTTGACCGGCTTTCGCGGCGGCGATTCCTTGTCTGCGTAACTCTTTGGCCTGTTCGCTCGACACTATACCCCTCCTGGTGTGCTGCCTACTGCGATTGTATATCAAACCGGGCGCTGCGGAAAATGAATACTCACGTTTGGAATTTAAAGTTGGCAAAAAAAGAGGCATTCAGTTGAACGCCTCTACAGAATATAAACCCAGTTTTCAGATAGGGTTATGGCAGGGGTTCGACTTCCGCGTTCACAATTGTGACACGTCCATCGGTTTCAGTCTTGATAGGCGAATTAGCCGCCAGATAATCGCGCAGGGCTTCGTAATCCACCCGGCCAAAATCGTAGGGGTCAATGGCGTTATCGTTGAACATGGTGTAGCCATCGCCACCCTGACGCACGAAGTTGTTGGTCACGACGGAATAGGTGGCTTCGAGGTCAATGTCGCTAAACTTGCCGTCCGCGCCCATGACCTGCACGCTCTGGATACGGTTGCCGGGTTCCAGGTTGGGGTCAAAGCTGAAGGTCAAACCTGAAACCTGAGGGAAGCGCCCCGCGCCGCCTGCACGGACAACTTTACCGGCATCAACCTTGATGAGTGATACGCCATTTTCCAGCGCTGCCACAATGTCCACACCTTTCGCTTTAAAAGTGGCGATGGTATTGCCAAAGGGCTGCACTTGCAGCACTTCGCCGAGGGTGATGTCGCCCGCCTCGATGCTGGAACGGATGCCGCCGCCGTTCATGATGGCAATCTGTGCGCCGGTTTCGGCGCGCATGGCGTCAGCGATCACATCGCCCATGTTGCATTCTTCGATGCGACAAACTTCACGTTCGCCGACCAAAACGACATCGGTTGTAGCGTTGATGGGTTGTTCTTCCAGGGCCTTCACCGGCTCTTGCAAGGTGGTGACGAGCGTTTGCATATCGGCGTCGGGGGTGATATAGCGCGAGAGCAAAATGGTATCGCCCGCAGCCGCAGTCACATTACCATCGGCATCAAAAGTAACATCCAGGCGCCCCAGGTAAATGCTCTTTTCGCCCGCCTGCACATACTGAATATTTTTGCCGTCGGCATCCGCAACCAGGATTGGATATTTGCCCGCTGCTCCCGCGTTGGCATTGCTCAACAAGGTGTGGCTGTGACCATCGACGAAAACATCCACGCCGTGCAACTGCGGGGCGAGTTCCATCGCGGCATCGATGCCAATATGAGTCAACAGGATAATTTTATTCACGCCCTGCGCGGTCAAATCTTCAACCGCTTTGTTGGTGATCTCAGCCAGATTGTCATGGAACACGATGTCCTTGCCGGGGGTGGACAGAATTTCAGCTTCGGGCGTGGTCAGGCCGATCACGCCAACTTTTTGACCGTTCACATCCAGCACGGTATAGGGTTTCACAGCCTGCGCCAGCGGTGAGGCCGCCGGGAAAGTGATATTGGCTGAAACTACCGGGAACTTCAATCCGGCGACAAAACTTTCCAGAATTTCGGGATTGTCTTTGTTACCATCAAATTCATGGTTGCCCAGGGTCATGGCGTCATAACCCAGCATATTCATAATCTGTACGCTGTCCTGGCCTTTATGGACACTGTGGAACAACGTGCCGGTGAAACGGTCTCCTGCGTCGAGCAGCAGGGTATTGCCACCTTCGGCACGGATTTGCTTGACGACGGATGCCAGCAGCGCCGCGCCACCGTTACCATTGCTCTGCGGCGCGTGCCACGAATGCTCATCGTTGGTGTGCATAATCGTCAGCTTAAAAGTGTCATCCTGGGCATATACCACCGAGGCGAACAACCCAATGACCAGCAGCATACAAAGCCATAAACTACTCTTCCGTAACATCAATTCCCTCCCATAAAATGTTGATTTCGAGCGTGAATCATGCAGAACAATGATTATCACAATGCCTGAAAAAAGTTTAAGGGAATGTTAAGAAACAGGCAACTTCGGCTAACAGGAATTAGTGAACAGGATGTTGTATAGATTTACTGAAATTGGAACGATAAGCATAATTTGTCTATGTTCGGACGAGGCAGTGCTTCGTCCCTACAAAATGCATGATTCGACGTGAAAGTATTTACACGGGAGGCCAGGGGGTGTTTGGGCCAGAACCGGGCTGCGGATATTTTTTGGTACGCAGCAGATGGCGCAGGCGCGCCTGAAAAGAGGCAATTTCGCGCTCGGTAATCAATCCATCTATACTCTTGCGGAACGGAGTTGCTGAATCTTCGGTTTGCCCGCACAGACGGTCTAAATCGGTCAGGAGCGGATCAGGGATGGCTTGACCCGCAAAATCCCAGATGACGGTGCGTAATTTGGGCGAGGTGTGGAAGGTGATGCCGTGGTCGATGCCCCACAGATGCCCCATACCATCCAGCAGGCAGTGACCGCCTTTTCGATCCGCGTTATTAACGATGTAGTCGAAAGCGGAGAGGCGCATCAACTGCGGAATCAGGGTTTCATCAAAGGTGAAATAATTGATCTCCGGGTCATGGTCGATATAAAACTGGACTGATCCCAAACCGCGCGGGCCTTCCCGCAGCACCGTCGGCGGGACAATTTGCCAGCCCAGCGCTTCCGAGGTCAGATACGAGGCTACTTCACGATAGCAGAGTGTCCCATCAGGGAAATCCCACAGTGGGCGCTCACCTTTTTGCGGCTTGTAGACTGACATTAACGTAGTGTCGGCATAGCTGACGGAAACCAGAAAGGTGTAATTGGAACTCCAGCGCATCATGCCGTGTTCCGTCTCCACCGCCCCTTTTTCAAGGATTTCCCGCACCTGCTCGATACCAATACCCTGTGAATCGTTTTCGTCTTCAGCCATCATCGCCACATATTACCAGTTATCGAATATGACCTTTATTATAGGGGATGTTAACGATTTGACAGGGGAATGTCAATCCAGGTGCTCACCGGATTCTCATCCGCATCCAACAGCGAATCGTTGATAAAGCGCCCACCTTGCAGTATATACAGGCCGACCCGCAGCGCGGTTATATCCGGCGGCAAATCAATGGCGGCCCATGTCGTCAAGTGGTCATCTTTGCACCAGGAACGCCCCGGCAGCATCAGGCCATCGGTTTGACCGCGTTTTTCGCCAGTTGAATCCAGGAAATGCCCGAAATAATGGTAATCGGCGGCGACTGAACCCGGCAAGTGCCACACAAGATAGAGTAGGGTCGGGTCTAGGTGATAGCCGATTAATTCCGCACCGCTGCCAAAATGTGCAGGTGGAATAGAGGTTAGCAGAGGGTCAGACCAAACCACCGTATTTGAGAAAAAGCTTAAGGTATATTGGCCTTCGCGGGGGCGCAGTGGAAAAACGATTTCATTCGACGCGCGATAGCGATTAGAGAGTGCGTTTTCCGGCGCATTAGGGGCGGTCAAAGCTGTATATCCGCCCGATGGCAAAACCGCCATCTCTTGCCCAGACAATGTTCGGACGCAATCGGCTGACTGATGCAACAGCACCGGCCAGACGGCGGCTTCCTGGTCAAGCTGCACATCCATGCCATTGCTGATGACCACCACATCTTTGCTATCCGACAAATGATCGCGAATATCCATCAGGAAATGCAGGGGTGTGCCAAAACCCTCCGGTATATTGGTGGTATCGACATAATGCAGCATTCCACGCCACCAAAAAACCTGGCTCATCAAAATCACGCCCAATACAGCTAAAGCAGCATATTGTAGGACGTGATTGACCGGCAAACGCTCGATTAGAAATGCCCCGCCAATGCCCGCTAACAGGCAAAAGGCTGGAATGCTGGCAATGAAATAATGCGGATAAATCGCTGTCCAACTTGGGATAAAAATCAGTATCGGCAGCAACGCCCACAGCAAAAATAGTCCAGCAAGGGGATGACGCCCCCAGACGATAATCACTAAACCCATGAGGGTCAGACCGCCAATGATCCACCATAGGCCATTGACGCGCGGAACATTCACCAACAAATCGTTTATCTGCTGTGGGGCAACTTGAGTTTCCACATCCAAGCCTGCCGCGAAATCCGCGCCAATACGCAAGGCATCGATGCTGAGGCTCAATCCGCCACCTTTCGGATGGATGGCATTGGTCAGGCGGTTGGGGTCTTGCGCCAGGGTATTCGACAGGCCGATCAGAAAAGGCACAGCGGTCAGCACGCCTAGAAAAACACTTATCGCGAGTGCTTTCCACGACAGTTGCTTGCGCCCTGCCCATAAAAACCATAGATACAGGGGTAACAACGCCCAGGCGGCAAAATGGATTTGCAGGGCGATCAGCAGCACGGGCAAACAAGCGATTTGCGCCCAGCGTTTGCCTTCGACAAAGCCGTACAACCCTAACGCAATTGCGAACAAATATATTGGCGTATGGAAATCCTGCGCCCAGATTTTGCGGCTGTATAAAATCGCCCAGGGATTCACGGCGTAAAT
>JBDTNB010000057.1:0-37418 GCA_039933955.1 Chloroflexota bacterium | reverse complement strand
TTTTGCCCTTTATTCCTTATCTTGATGCCTATGGGGCGCTCCAGCGAGCGCCCTTGTCATAGAGGTGAAATTTTAGCACTACATTTACGCGGCTATTCTAACCGTTCCATCTGATCACGCAGCCGTAAAATACGCCCACGCTTGGGACGGACGCGGTTGAAAATCTCGTTGATGCGGCGCGATGTCCGGCGGAGCTGCGAACGGATGCGCACCAGGAAGTAGCTGATCTGGCGGCGCTGTTCTTTGAGGACGCCGGGGCTGGCCTGAACCTGTTTCGCGCCTGTCCATTGTACGACCATAGACGCCCATGTGAGACCGCCACCAAAGCCTACGAATACCAATTTGTCGCCTTCGTGGACGCGCCCTTGCTGGATCGCTTCGCACAGCGCCAGCGGAATTGATGCCGCCGAGGTATTGCCGTAATGGTCAATATTGCTCACGAACATATCCGGCTCAATTTTCATTGATCGCGCCGCCGCCTGGATAATCCGTGTGTTGGCCTGATGCGGCACAATCAGCGACACATCGTCCAGCGTGAGGTCAATTTTATCCAATGCCTGCCCGATGCTCTCGCCGATCACGCGCGTGGCAAATTTGAAGACTTCGCCGCCGTTCATGAACATTTTGTGCATCTTATGACCGTTCGTGGAAAATTCCGGATTGGTTAGGTCTTCGCTGCCGACAGTTGGAATCCCTAGCAAGTCCGCTCCTGCTCCATCCGAACGCAGGACTGCCGAGAGGACTCCACCCTCAACCTCACTGGCCTTGAGCACCACTGCACCCGCGCCATCGCCAAACAGGATACAGGTTCCGCGATCCTGCCAATCCATCACGCGCGTCATGGTTTCTGCGCCGATGACGATAGCCGTCTGGATGCTGCCGGAGCGAATCGACTGCGCCGCCATATCAACCCCGTAGACGAAACCGGAACAGGCTGCACTTAAGTCAAATGCCCCGGCTTTGGTCGCCCCCAGTAAATTCTGGATCAAACTGGCAGTGCTGGGGAAGATATTTTCAGGTGTGGACGTGGCAACGATAATCAAATCCACGTCCGCTGGCAGAATATCCGCGACCTGTATGGCACGCTGCGCGGCTTTGAGTCCCAGGCTGGCTGTGGACTCGCGTTCACCGGCGATACGGCGTTCATGGATGCCAGTGCGCGCGCGAATCCATTCGTCGGTAGTCTCGACGATGGCTTCCATTTCCTGGTTGGTCAACACGGTATCGGGAACAGCCATTCCCCAACCGATGATGTGGGCATAAATGCCGGTGCTGTTCGCTGGGGGGAACAGCCCGTTTTTAGGCGTGACCATTTTGATGATACTTACCAAAAATCAATACGGCGTTATGACCGCCAAAACCGAATGAATTGCTCATCACCACATCAATGTTACGCTTCACGCCGACGTTCGGGGTGTAATTCAGGTCGCATTCCGGGTCGGGATTTTCCAGGTTGACAGTGGGTGGGACGAAATTATTGCGCAGCGCCATGATGCTGAATACGGCTTCGACTGCCCCAGCAGCACCCATCAAATGACCGGTTACGGATTTGGTTGAGCTGATCGGAATTTCGTAGGCTTGCTCGCCCAACGCTTCCTTGATAGCGGTGGTTTCGCTTTTATCGTTCAGGGGAGTGCTCGTGCCATGCGCGTTGATGTAGTCGATGTCTTCGGGTTTCAGGCCGGCATCTTCCAGCGCCAGGAGGATTGCTTTCGCTGCCGATTCGCCGGTTTCCAGCGGGGCGGTGATGTGATATGCATCTGATGTCTGCCCGTAACCCAGGATTTCGGCATAAATTTTCGCGCCGCGTGCCAGGGCGTGATCCAGGTCTTCCAGCATCAATAGGGCTGCGCCTTCCGCGACGACGAACCCGTCACGTTGAGCATCGAAGGGGCGTGAGGCTTTTTCCGGGGCGTCGTTGCGCCGCGAAATCGCCGTCATATTATTGAAGGCGGCGATGGCAATATCCACCAGACCGGCTTCTGAACTGCCCGCCAGCGCCGCCTTGATTTCGCCTCGGCGGATCATCTCAGTGGCTTCGCCGATGCAGTTGTTGCCAGTGGCGCAAGCGGTTGAAATCGCGAAGTTCGGGCCGCGCAAACCGTAAGTCATCGAAACGCGCGCCGATGGGCTGTCCGGCAGCATCATCGGAACCATCAGCGGGCTGACGGCTTTCGCGCCGCGCTCCAAAAATGCTTTGACGCTCTCGAAAATCGAGCCGATGCCGCCGATGCCGCTGCCCATGATGACACCTACATCATAGCGGTTGTCGTCGGTAATTTCTAAACCTGCGTCCTTAATCGTTTGCTGCGCCGCAAACAAGCCAAGCTGTGTCACGCGGTCTGTGCGCCGCGCTTCCCGCCGTCCCAATACTTCGTTAGGATCAAAATCGCGTACTTCACCCCCGAAGTGATTTTCCAGGTGGGAAGTGTCAAAGCGCTCAATCGTTCGGATACCTGTTTTCCCCGCAGCGGCATTGGCCCATGCTTCTTCCACAGTATTACCTGTGGGACAAATGATGCCCATTCCCGTTACGACTACACGTCGTCGTTCCACAATCGTCCTCCAGCAATTGGGCGAGGTTATGTAACCCTGCCCACAAAATTCAATCTACAAATTAGACGCATTATATCTGCTAGAATTAACCCCTCATAGGTGCGATGGTTGCAGGTTTTCGGGATTTAGTCTCGGTTTGCCTGATGCTATAATGCGCCCCCGATGGAGGGTTCATGATATTAGTCACGGGCGCAACGGGTTTTGTTGGCCGTCAACTGATTGAACGGCTGATGGCGGATGGACGCCATGTTCGCTGCTTATTGACGGAAGAAAAGGCCGTCAATCTTCCCTGGAGTAATCCGCCGGAAGTGGTTATTGGTGATCTCCTCGATGAAGAAGCACTGTTTCGCGCTGTGACCGGTGTCCACACCATCATCCATCTCCAAAGCGGCCAATGGTGGGGACGCATCCGCGACCTGGAACGCATCGAGTTGGTGGGGACGCGCAACCTGATCGCGGCAGGGCGTGCCGCGCGTGTAGGGCGCATCATGACGATCAGCCAACTGGGCGCATCCACTTCATCAGCGTATATGCTGCTGCGGATCAAGGGCATGGTGGAAGAGCAGGTGCGTTCCAGCGGTCTTGCCTATACCATCATTCGGGCGGGATTGATTTTCGGCGATGATGATGCATTTGTAAACCACATCGCCATGACCATGCGGACGACGCCGTTCATCTTTCTCATGCCGGGGCGCGGTGAAGTGGTTTTGCATCCCTTATATATTGATGATTTGATCGAAGCCATTGTCCGCAGCCTGGAATCGATTGATATTGTGGACACGACTGTCGATTTTGGCGGGCCGGAATATATTACGCTGGAAGACCTGATTCGCACGGTGATGCGGGTTTCTGGAATTTATCGATTTATTATTCCTGTCGCCCCTTACGCGATGCGTTGGATCGCCGCCATTTACAGCCGCATTTTCCGGCGCTCATTGGTGACACCGCAGTGGCTGGACATTCTGGCGACCAACCGGACTGCGCCGCTCGGAAATGCTTTTAATTATTTTGGCATTCAACCCCGGCGCTTTGAGGATACACTGCTCACCTATATGCCCGGAAAAGGATATTTCTGGCCGACTTTCCGTTACATGTTGCGCCGCCGACCCAAAGGAATTTGATGATTTATGAACTCAATAATCATAAAACCTCTGACCGCGCTTGGCGAAATGCGGGCCGCCGTCGAATTGCAAAAGTCCTTTTGGGGCAACGATCTTGAGTCGGTGGTTCCCGCGCATATGTTATTTTCAATCGCGACTTACGGCGGACATATCCTGGCTGCGTTCGATGGCGCACAAATGATTGGGTTATTGATTGGCTTCTTGGGGACGAATATTGAGGATAGCGACCGCCCCGCGATGGCGAATTTGCAGATGGTGTCCAAACGGATGGTCGTGCTGCCGCAGTATCGGGGGATGGGAATTGGCTACCGTCTCAAGCTCGCGCAGCGTGATCTGACCGTCAAGCAGGGCGTCCGCATGGTGACATGGACGTTCGATCCATTAATGGCGTTGAATGCCCATTTGAATATTCGCAAACTGGGTGGAGTCAGCCATCGCTATCATGAAGATTATTATGGAACGTCAGACGAAGGCGGTCTGGCTACGTTGGGATCATCGGATCGGCTGCAAGTTGAGTGGTGGGTGACCAATCGCCGCGTCGAAGAGCGCCTCACCGGTAATCGCGGCGACCTGAGCTTACAGCATTATCTGGGCGCGGAAACCCCCATCGCCAATGCCACCACCGCCGATACACATGGTACGCCCTGGCCTGCGGAAACCAATATCATGCCAAGTGGGCTTTTCGTGCTGTTGGAAATCCCGGTAAACTTTACGGCAATTGTCGAGACGGATCCGATTTTGGCGCGCGTATGGCGGTTACACACTCGCGATCTTTTCAAACGCTTTTTAACCCTCGGCTATATTGTGACCGATTTTCTGCACACACCTTACGAGGGTCGTGACCGCGCTTTTTACCTGTTGAGTCATTCCGGCACACAGTCCGACCAACTTGATTTTAGCCGCAATTAGCCCAGGGAGATACTATGCGTTCCATCACCATAAAAGCCCTGCAAGTATATCCGATTGCGATGCCCTTTGTAGAACCCCTCCGCACCAGCTACGGCGTGGAACCCTTTAAGGCCGGTATTCTCGTCGAACTTCAGACCGATGATGGTTTGTCGGGTTGGGGTGAATGTTCCGCCGAAATCACCCCCGGCTACAGTTATGAGACGATTGGCACGGCACTCCATATCCTGTCGGAATTTTTGGTTCCAGCCCTGGTGGGCAAAACCATCAATGATGCTACGGAAATGCCCGCTTTAATGAGTGAAGTGCGTGGGCATCCGCTGACGAAACATGCCATCGAGGCGGCGGTCTGGGATGCATTAGCAAAAGCCAACGAACAATCATTGGCCGAGGCTTTTGCCGCACATTTATCGCCTGAAGACCAGCCGCGCGGCTATGCCCACGTCGGTGTCAGCATCGGCATTCAGCCTACAATTGACGAAACCCTGGCAATAATCGAAAAGCGGTTGGGGCAGGGCTATGATCGTATCAAGTTGAAAATTAAACCGGGTTGGGATGTGGAATTGGCGCGTGCCGTGCGTGCCGTTTATCCCGACATCAGCCTGATGCTGGACGCCAACAGCGCCTATACGGTAGAAGACGCGGCACATCTGTCGCAGCTTGATGAATTCAATTTGCTCATGTTGGAACAGCCCCTCGGTCACGATGACATTTATCAGCACAGTCAATTCCAGCCGCGCCTGAAAACGCCAATATGCCTGGATGAAAGTATCCTGTCGGCGGATGAGGCCCGTCTGGCTCTTGAATTAGGCGCGTGCCGGATTATTAATCTGAAACCCGCGCGGGTTAGCGGATACACCGAAAGCCTGGAAATTTACAAAGTCTGCGTCGAGCGCAGCGTTCCGCTGTGGATTGGTGGCTTGATGGAAACTGGGGTAGGGCGCGCGGCGAATTTAGCTTTCGCATCGCTGCCCGGTGTGACGCTGCCCTGTGATATTTCGGCGACTGATCGCTATTTTGATCCCGATATTACTGAACCCCGGTTTGTGTTGGGCGAAAAGAGTACAATTGCCGCGCCGACGGCTCCCGGTATCGGTGTTGAGGTGCAGTGGGATCGCGTGGAACAGGCTGTCGCCCTCTGGAAATCTGAAATGCCGTATAGCAGCAGTCTTTAGTGAATTGCGATTAGCCAAAAGATTTATCAAATGAACAGTATCCATTGAAAAAACGCGGGGTAGGGGGACAAATATGTCACTAGCGAAAATGACGGTAGCCTTCATCGGCAGCGGCGCGATGGGTGAAGCGATGATGAAGGGGATGCTCAACAAAAAGTTGGTGACGCCCCAGCAAATTATCGCCTCCGATGTGCATGAGCCGCGTGTGCGCGAATTGGCTGAAAAGTACGGTGTGCGCCCCACGACCAGCAATGTTGAGGCTGCTCAGGCCGCCGACATTGTTGTGTTGTCGATTAAGCCGCAGGTATTGGGTCATGTGATGCCCGAAATGCAGCGTGCAACTCATTCTGTAAAATTGATCCTCAGCATCATCGCTGGGCAGACCATCCGCACGATTGTCGATGGCTTTGCCAATCCCAGCGTCGTCCGCTCCATGCCCAACACGCCCGCGCAAATCGGGCAGGGGATTACGGTCTGGACTGCTACGCCTGAAGTACCTGCCGAACAACGCCAACAGGCCGAAGCCCTGCTGGGTGCGTTGGGCGAACAATTATATGTGGATGACGAACGTTATCTCGATATGGCGACAGCTTTGAGTGGCACTGGCCCAGCTTATGTGTTCATGTTTATGGAAGCGCTCATTGACGGCGGTGTGCATATGGGTTTTTCGCGCCGGGATGCAGAACGTCTGGTGCTGCAAACCATGCGCGGTTCCGTCGAATATGCGGCGGCTTCCGGTTTACATCCGGCACAACTGCGCAATCAGGTGACCAGTCCTGGTGGGACATCGGCGGAAGCGATTTATTATCTGGAAAAAGGGGGCCTGCGAACCATGATTTCGCGCGCAATTTGGGCGGCTTATCAACGCTCTGTATCGCTAGGGGGTGGTACGCCCGTCCGCAACACCGACAAATTAGACGACGAACGCTAGGGTGCAAGCAGGGTGGGTGCGCGTAGTTTGGTAAAGGTATACAAAATAGTTGTATTTCATTTGTGAAAAAGTGGACAGATGAGCTTCTATCAGTTAAAATAGTGTAAGCTCCCAAGATGAGACAAATGGTCTCACATATTTATCGGTTCAATCCAGCGGCAACCGCTGATAACACATTCTGTTACATATAAAGGATAAGTTCCAGGAGGACTCAATGGCGGACATCTCCATCGACATTTTCAAGTCTATTCTCGACCAGGTTGAGCAGTACGATCCGACGATTGAAGCAGTTGAAGTCGGTCATGTTCAAGATGTGGGTGATGGTATCGCCCGCGTGGGCGGTCTCGACAATATCCGGTTTAGCGAGCTGGTACGTTTTTCCAACGGCACTGCCGGTATCGCTTTTAACCTGGAAAAAGACAATGTCGGTATCATCATCATGGGTGAATACGACAACATCCAGGAAGGCGACGAAGTGCGCCCGATGGGTCGTATCGCGTCGGTTCCAGTGGGTATGGGCATGGTCGGGCGCGTCGTCGATGCGCTTGGTAATCCGATTGACGGCAAAGGGGCTATCGCCGCGACAGAATTCTATAACATCGAGCGTATTGCCCCCGGCGTTATCGAACGTAAAAACGTAGGTCGCCCGGTACAGACCGGTTTGATTGCCATCGACGCGATGACCCCGATTGGTCGTGGTCAGCGTCAGTTGATTATTGGTGATCGCCAGACCGGTAAAACGGCTATTGCCATCGACACCATCATCAACCAGAAGGGCAAAGGTCTGAACTGCATTTATGTCGCGATTGGTAAGCGGCGCGGTGAAGTCGCTCGTTTGGTGGCGCTGCTGGAAGAACACGGCGCGATGGAATATACCACCGTCGTCGTCGCGTCGGCCTCTGACCCTGCCGCTATGAACTACATTGCACCTTACGCGGGCTGCGCGATTGGCGAGTGGTTCATGGAAAATGGCAAGGATGCGCTGGTCGTTTATGATGATCTGTCCAAACATGCCTGGGCGTATCGTCAGGTGTCGCTGCTGATGCGCCGCCCGCCGGGACGTGAAGCCTATCCCGGCGACGTGTTCTATCTCCACAGCCGTTTACTGGAACGTGCCGCGCAGTTGAGCGAGGCGCGTGGTGGTGGCAGCTTGACCGCGCTCCCCGTTATTGAAACTTTGCTCGGTGACGTGTCGGCGTATGTACCGACCAACGTTATTTCGATCACGGACGGCCAGATTTACCTCGAACCGGAATTGTTCTACGCCGGTACACGCCCAGCCATCAACGTCGGTATCAGCGTCAGCCGCGTCGGTGGTGACGCACAAACCAAAGCGATGAAGAAAGTCGCAGGCGGTTTGCGCCTTGACCTCGCGCAGTTCCGTTCGCTGGCCGCGTTCGCTCAGTTCGGCTCCAGCCTCGATAAATCGACCCAGAACCAATTGGATCGTGGTATGCGTCTGACCGAACTGCTCAAGCAGCCTCAATATCAGCCGCTTTCATTGGCCGATCAGGTCGCGTTGATTTATGCGGGTACGCGCGGCGCACTTGACAATGTGCCGGTGGCTCGTGTGAAGGAATGGCAGACGGGTTTCCTGCGTGCTTTCAACAGCCAGTTCTCGAACGTCGCCAGCGCGATTACCGAAAGCAATGCGTTGAGTGACGAGTCTGACGCCGGGTTGAAAAACGCGCTTGCAACCTTTAACGCGAGCTGGAGCTAATTTTGCATCGGGGCATCAGCGATGGTGTCCCTGCAAATTAAGGAGATTACCACATGCCATCAGCACGCGATATTAAAAATCGTATCCGCAGCGTGAAGAACATTGCCCAGATCACCCGTGCGCAGGAGACCGTTGCCGCCTCCCGCGTGCGTCGGGCGCAGGCGCGCGTGTTGGCGAGCCGAGCGTTCTCCGAAAAAGCCTGGGAAATTTTGCTGAACGTGCAAAGTACCGCCACAACCGGCCCTGCGCTGCATCCGCTTCTCGCCTCGCGCGATACCGTCAATGAGATCATGATCGTCCTCATTACGTCAGATCGTGGTTTGGCCGGGGCTTTCAATTCGAACATCATCCGCGTCGCGGAACGGTTCGCACAGCGCCTGGGTAAACCTGTGCGCTATGTGACCGTAGGCCGAAAAGGACGCGACTCGCTGATCCGCACAGGCGCTAACGTCATCGCAGAATTCAGCGATTTGCCGTCGGAGACGACCATTGCGACCATTTCACCCGTCGCAAAACTTGCCATTGATGAATTTTTGAGCGGCGCGGTGGATCAGGTCTTTATCGCTTACACCGATTTCGTGAATACGCTGACGCAGAGACCCGTTGTGCTCAGTTGGCTTCCGTTGATTCCGTATCACACCAACGATCAGATCATGAGTGAGATGATTAAGGATGTGCCGGAAGTTAGCGCGGGTAAATCGGTTTACGAATATGAACCCAGTGCAGCGGGCATTCTCGAAGAAATTGTGCCGCGTTTCACCGAATTGCAGCTTTATCAGGCACTGCTCGAAAGTCAGGCCAGCGAACACTCGGCGCGTATGGTCGCGATGCGGAATGCGTCTGACAATGCCGCTCAACTCATGGCCGATTACACGCTGATTTACAACAAAGTACGTCAGGCAGCGATTACCGCTGAAATTCTGGACATCGTGGGTGGCGCAAACGCCTTGCAAGCCTCTATTGACCATGTTGGCGAACAAGCGCTGGCGGCTTTCCAGCAAGCCCAGATGGAAGAAACCATCCGTGCCGCCAAGCCCGCTGTCAAGGCCAACGGCGACAGCGCTCCCAAACCCGCCAAAAAATCGCGGGCGAAAAAGAGCGAAACGGCGAGCAATAACTAGACCCTGAGTATGCGTATATAGGGTCATATTCAAGACTTTGCAACAGTCAGATGATACCCTGGCTGTGCGGATTACAGGAGAACATAAAGAATGGCTGAAGTTGAAGGACGTGTATCCCAGGTGTTGGGCGCGGTGGTGGACGTGCAGTTCCCCGAAGGCCAACTCCCCAATATTAACGAAGCGATCCGTGTGCCGCGTGAAGGATCGCATGATCTAATTCTGGAAGTGCAAATTCTGCTGGGTGATAACGGTGTTCGCACCGTCGCGATGGATACCACCGATGGTTTGCAGCGCGGCGTTCCTGCTTACTCAACGGGATCGCCGATTTCGGTTCCAGTGGGCGAAGCCTCGTTGGGGCGTGTGTTTAATGTTCTGGGCATCCCCGTCGATGGCGGTGCGCCGATTCCGGCAAGCACGCCCCGTCGTCCTATCCATGCGACTGCGCCGGACTTCTCGGAACAATCGACTAACATTGAAGTGTTTGAGACCGGCATGAAGGTTATCGACCTCGTTGCGCCGATGACCAAAGGTGGCAAGACTGGTATTTTCGGCGGCGCGGGCGTCGGCAAAACCGTCACTATTCAGGAATTGATTAACTCGATTGCCACCCAGCACGCCGGTCTATCGGTATTTGCGGGTGTCGGTGAGCGTACCCGTGAAGGTACGGCGCTGTACTACGAAATGGAAGAAGCCGGTGTACTCGATAAATTGGCGATGACCTTCGGCCAGATGAACGAGCCGCCCGGTGTGCGTTTGCGTGTCGCGCTGTCTGGCCTGACGATGGCCGAATATTTCCGCGATGAAGGCAAAGATGTGCTGCTGTTCATCGACAACATATTCCGTTACTCGCTGGCCGGTTCGGAAGTATCCGCGCTCCTGGGGCGTATGCCTTCGGCAGTCGGTTATCAGCCGACATTGGCTGACGAAATGGGACAGTTGCAGGAACGGATCACCTCCACCAATAAGGGTTCAATCACCTCGATGCAGGCCGTTTATGTGCCCGCCGACGATTATTCTGATCCCGCACCTGTGGCCGTGTTCACGCATCTGGACGGGACGATTGCGCTGGAACGTTCGATTGCCGCGAAAGCGATTTTCCCGGCGGTTGATCCGTTGGCGAGCACCAGCAAAATTCTCGACCCACTCATCATCGGTGAAGAACATTACCGCACCGCCCGCGAAGTGCAGCAGGTGTTGCAGCGTTATAAAGACCTGCAAGACATCATCGCCATTCTCGGTATCGACGAACTTTCGGACGACGACAAGCTGCTGGTGGCGCGCGCCCGTAAGATCGAAATGTTCCTGAGCCAGCCATTCTTCGTGGCGACCCAGTTCACGGGGCGTGAAGGCCGCTATGTCAAGGTGAAAGACACCGTACATGGTTTCCGCATGATCCTGGACGGCGAACTCGATTATATTCCGGAGCAGTTATTCTACATGGCTGGGCCAATCGAAGACGTGCTCCAGCGTTACGAGCAATCACAGAACTAGAGACTGGGAAAACCAGTCCCTGGAAAAAGGATGTAGTATGCCACTCCATGTAGAAGTTGTAACGCAGGAAAAGAAAGTCTTTGAAGAAACCGAAGCCGATATGGTCGTTGTTCCCGGCTCGGAAGGCGAGATGGGCATCCTGCCGCATCACGCCCCCGTGCTGACAACACTGAGTTTTGGCGAGTTGGTCATCCGTAAGGCGAATGCTGAAGAGCGCTTCGTAATCTACGGCGGTGTGGTTGATATTCGCCCGGACAAAGTGGTTGTCCTCGCGGATATGGCCGAGTCGTCTTTTGAATTGGACGAGCACAGTATCGAGGCCGCCCGTGAACGCGCCCAGAAGATGATGGCTGAAGGTGTGCCGGAAGCGGTCAACCGTGCTGCCGCCCTGGAACTCCGCCGCGCGGAACTGGCTCTGAAGATCAAGAGCAAGTTGAAGTCGCGTTCGCCCGTGTTACGCATCATAGATACGACGGAACCTGACTAATCCGGTTCTACGATAACGGCACATTAGTCAACGCCCGGACTACGGTTTCTGTCCGGGCGTTGCTATTTGTTGCCTACACGGTGTATAAATAGGCTGATTTTTTGGATAGGGACACAAGCAATTGTGTCCCTGATTGTGTCTGTAGCTAGGAAACGAGTTCGCCGATGGGATTATTTAGCAAAAGCCTGGGTGTTGACCTGGGAACGGTTAACGTTCTGATTTACGAGAACGGCCAGATTGTGCTGCAAGAACCGTCATTGGTGGCGCTGACGGCGGAAGATGAGCGCATTGTCGAAATCGGCCAACCCGCGCGTGAAATGCTCGGTAAGGTGGACGAAGAAGACATCCAGGTTGTCCGTCCGCTGCGCGATGGCGTGATCGCCGACTACGAAGTTACCGAGGCGATGCTGCGCCATTTCTTCGATAAAGTGGCCGGACGTATTCGCTTGTTCAAGCCGTTGGTGATGATTTCTGTTCCTTATGGTGTCACCAGCGTTGAAAAACGCGCGGTGCATGAGGCTGCTTTGGCGGCGGGCGCACGCGAAGCCCATCTGATCTGGGAACCGCTGGCTGCCGCGATTGGCGCTGGGCTTCCGGTGGGGACGCCTGCGGGTGATATGGTCGTGAATATTGGCGGCGGCATTACCGAAGCCGCTGTTATCAGTATGAACAATATTGTCCGCGCCGAAAGTGGGCGTGTGGGCGGTTTGCGTCAGGACGACGCGATTATCAGTTATGTGCGCCGCAAATATAACCTGAGTATCGGCCAACCTACCGCCGAGTCGGTGAAAATTCAGGTCGGCGCGGCAGTCGATACCGGCGAGACCATGACCATGGAAATCCAGGGACGCGATAATGTCAGCGGATTGCCGCGAACGGTTTCGATTAATACCGGTGAGGTAGTCGAAGCACTGGCTGAACCATTGGCAATCATCGCTGGAGTTGTCAAATCGGTATTGGGGACAACCCCGCCCGAACTTGCTTCGGACATCATTGACCGGGGTATCGTCCTGACCGGCGGCGGCGCACTGCTGCGCGGGATGGATCAGTTTCTGACCCGCGAAACCGGTGTCCCGGTGTATCGGGCGGATAATGCCATGATCGCAGTAGCGGTTGGAGCAGGTAGGGCGCTGGAAGACCCGGCCATTTTGCGCCGGATTCTCCAGACTTAAGTCAGATAATACGTCATTCGCTGCATGTGGAGTACCGGATCAATATATTGCACATGCACGTTCGAGGGTACATTGAGGTTGATCGGCGCATAATTCAGGATGGCGCGGATACCGGCGTCGATCAGAAAATTAGCGACTTCCTGGGCTTTTTCAGCCGGTACAGCGATCATCGCAATTTTGATGCTCTGATCCTGGATGATTTTTTGGGCTTCGCCCATCGGTTGAATCTTGAAGCCACCCAACTCCTCGCCGATTTTGTTCGGTGAGTTGTCGAAGACATGGGCGATTTGAAAGCCTCGGTCTGAAAAACCTTTGTAATGCGCAAGTGCGCGTCCCAGATCGCCCGCGCCGACCAGGACAACTTGCCATTCCTGGTTGACCTTCAACACCTGCCGAAGTTGATCCACCAGATACGCAATCTGGTAGCCCGTCCCCTGCTTGCCGAAGCCCCCAAAATGCGAGAGGTCTTTGCGGATTTGCGCGGAACTGATACCCAACCGCTGCCCCAATTCATGCGATGACGTAACTTCTTGCCCTTCCTGGAGCAAGCGGGTCAACGCACGCAAATAAACAGGCAGTCGCCCAATAACAATATCGGGGATATTTGAAGGCATAGGTGATAAAGCTCCGCCGAATTTGTTTGTGAAAGATAACGCATTTTAATATACCACCGCGTGAGTGTTAACGCCAGATGACTTTTCGCCGTACACTGCCCTTATAATCTGGACAGAAAAATCCAAAGTCATCCACACCTGTGTTATGATCTGGGTGATGGATGTACCTAAAATCGCGGTTTGTGGGTAAGGTTGGAAGCGATATGCTGGTTCGGCGTTCTCTGGTTATTTTAGCTATTTTGACGCTCTCGCTGCCATATGTGGTTTTTTCGGTGCGTGCCAGCCAATCTAAAGCGGGCGCATCAACCCAGAACCTCCAATATTACACTGCAAGAAAAGGTAGCCTGGATGTCGATGTAACGGCCATTGGTACAATCGAAGCGCAGACGATTGCCAACGTCAGTTTCACGCAGCCGGGGCGCGTTGTTGAAGTGTTGGTGCAGCCGGGAGACACGGTATTCGCAGGCGATGTGCTGGCGCGGCAGGCCAGCGACTCCGAGCAAATTGCATACAACCGGGCGGCGCTGTCAGTGCAACTGGCTGAGTTGCAAAAGCAGGATTTACTCCAACCCTCTGACGGCAGCGATGTCAAGATTGCTGAAGCCAATGTGACCAGCGCCTGGGGTGCGTACCTGGGCATCCAGAATGCCGTAACCCCCGAAGATTTACAGGCTGCCGAACTCAAATATCAGCAAGCACAGCAAACCCAGACCGACGCTATTTTTGATCGTACCCATGCCGATGGTGGTCAGGTCGATCAGGCGTATCAACTGCTGGACGCCCAGGTTGGGCAGGCAGCTTTTAATGCGGAGATTGCCCGTTTGCAGCTCGACTCGCTCAAAAATGGAAATTCTGGCCCGTTGAACGCGGCTTATGCGCGCGTTATTCAAGCGCAAAAAGAATTGGATCGGGTGAAAGCGGGGCCGACTCAGGCCGATATTGATAAAGCTGATGTGAGCATCCAGCAGGCACAGGCACAATTGGATCAGGCTGAAAAAGCATTGGATCGTACTGATCTTGTCGCGCAGTTTGACGGAGTTGTATCCACCGTCAATGTAGAAGTGGGCGCACTGACCACGCCCGCGCAGCCCGCCGTCGAATTGACCGATGTGAATTCACTGTATGTCAGTGTGCAGGTGGATGAAGTGGACATCCGCCAGATACAGGAAAAAATGCCTGCTCAGGTGCGCCTCGATGCCCTCCCTGGCATCGAATTCCCAGCAGCCGTTGACCAGATCGCGCTGGTTGGAACCAACGACAATGGCATCATCAGCTACAACGTGAAAGTGACTCTTGCCGCGAGCGATCCAAGCCTGCGCATAGGCATGACTGCTGATGCTTCAGTGATTGTCGAAAAACGCGCTGATGTGCTGATCGTCCCTAACCTGTATATCCGGTTGGATCGTGAATTGGATAAGGCGTTCGTGAACATCGTACAGCCCGACGGCAAATTAGCCGAAGTTGAAGTGAAACTCGGCTTGCAAGGGCAGGACAGCAGCGAAATTGTATCCGGCCTCAATCCAGGGGATGTCATCGCCGTAGACCTATCCAGTGACCGTATTTCGATTTTCGGGAGTTAGCCAGATGAGCCGGATTATTCGCATAGGATTAACGGTGCTGGTGTTATCACTTGGGGCTATCGTCGCGATTCAATTTATTCAGTTTCAGCGGACGGCGGCCCAGGATGCCAGCAGCGCGCAAAATATTGTGCAGGACGAATCTACTGTTGAATCACAGGATTTGTCGGTGACGGTCAGCGCTACCGGGCCGGTGAGTCCAGCGCGGCAGGTGGCGCTGGCATTTGAATTGTCGGCTCAAGTGCGCGAGATTTTGGTCAAGGAAGGTCAGGCCGTCAAGCAGGGTGATGTCCTCGCGCGCCTGGATACAACCGATCTCGATGATGCACTCACGAATGCTCAGATTGCGCTCCAATCGCAGCAGGTTTCCTATGAAGCCTTAACCGAACCCGCCCGCGAAGTCGATATTGCTGCTGCTCAGGCCGCCGTCAATGCCGCGAAGGCACAAGCCGGATCAGCATCATTAGGCCCGAACGCCGATCAATTGGAAATCGCGCGCCTTCAAACCGAAATCGCCCGCAATCAATTGTGGCAGACACAGCTTCAACGCGATGCTGGCCCCGCCCAGATTGAGCAGATTCGCGCCCAGGCCGCCGCGCTGGGTATTGATAGCCATCTGGGGGAGCCGCCTAATCCCGCCGATGATGTCACGCCGCAAATTAAGCAGGCCGAGAACGGCGTCCAGTTGGCCGATGTGAACGCCCAGGGTGTCGCCAACCAACCAGCCGACGTGGCGACTCTGGCTTCGGCGAATGCCCAATTGGTGGCGGCGCAGAGCCAACTTGACCGCCTCGTCAACGGCCCAACTGATTTACAGTTACAGGTCGCCGATACTCAGCTTCAGATTGCCCAACTCGCCTTAGACTCGGCGCAAGCGGCGGCTAATCGTGCGGTTTTGACTGCGCCTTTTGACGGCGTTGTCGCCACCAATAATCTGGTTGTCGGCGAGGCCCCGCCGACCAACAACGCGGCGATGCAATTGATCGATCCATCCGGTTATTATGTGGATGTCGCTGTAGATGAAACTGACATCGTGAAATTACAGGTGGGTCAAAAAGTGAATCTCAAGTTGGATGCGCTCCCCGACGCTGACATCACTGGAATCGTGTCGCGTGTAGCCGTAACGCCCGTGCGCACAGGGCAGTTAGTGACCTATACGGTGCGCGTGACACTTGACTCAACCAGCGAGCGTGTGCGTGTGGGCATGACCGCAACGGCGACGATCGTCGTGAACGAACTTAAAAATGTGCCCACCGTGCCCAATCGCTTCATCCGTATTGACCGCGCCACTCAGCAGGCCTATGTGACCATCCGGCGGGCGGACGGCGCGTTCGAAGAAATTCCTGTCGAATTGGGCGTGCGTAACGAGACCGACAGCCAGATTTTGGGCGGGATCGAGGCTGGTCAGAAAGTGGTTTTGCTACCGCGAGGCAGTTTCAATCCGATAGGCTAATCATATTTTCTGGAAACCAAAATGTTCGTCAAGTCCCTCACAGGACATAGGACACCATCATGCTGAAGCTGTTTGGACGGCAGGACAAGAAAACCGAGGCAACTGTCGATGCTCAGGGGCGACGCGCCGTCATTGACATCCGCGACATCACTAAGACCTACAAAATGGGCGACATCGAGGTTAATGCGCTGCGCGGCGTCAGCCTGCAAATTTTTGAGGGCGAGATTGTGTCGATCATGGGGCCTTCCGGGTCAGGCAAAAGCACGCTCATGAATATTCTCGGTTGCCTCGATCAACCGTCATCCGGGCAGTATTTGCTGGACGGCGTAGATGTGAGCAAATTGAATGAACAGGCTTTGGCGCGCATCCGCAACAAGAAAATCGGTTTCGTGTTCCAGAGTTTCAATCTCCTCAAGCGGACAACGGCGCTGCGTCAGGTCGAACTCCCGCTGATTTACGGCGGTGTGGCTGGCCGTTCCAAAAAAGCGAAAGCCGCTCTCGAATCGGTTGGATTAGGCCAGCGCTTGGATCACCTACCGAGCGAACTTTCCGGCGGACAGCAGCAGCGGGTGGCGATTGCGCGGGCGTTGGTCAATGAACCAGCCATGATCCTCGCCGATGAACCCACCGGCAACCTGGACTCGCGCAGTGGCACGGAAGTGATGCAAATTTTCCAGACCTTGAACCGCGATCAGGGCATCACGACCATTTTTGTGACCCACGATCCCTGGATTGCACGCCACACCCAGCGCGTCATTATGCTGCGTGACGGGCAAATTATCGCGGATCGACAGGTGGCCGAGCCGCTTATCGCCGGTGAGGCTGAACGTCCCTCGGAAGCAGCAGAGATGGAAGGCTTGTTCCGCGATGTTTACTACGGCGGCAAGGAAGACGAATATAACTAGAAATACAGGACAGAGTGCAGAGTAAAAGATAGGGATAATGTTTCGGAATTGTCGTATCTTTTTGTAGGGACGAGGCACGCCTCGTCCGTCTCTCCTTCTATGCAATCTTTGATTTGCGTCCCTCATTTTCAAACCCGATTCTAATTGACAGATAAGATCATTTGTGCTATTCTGATTCTGGATGTACTGCGTGTAGCAGCATGATCCACCTGACTTGACAATGCAAAATCGGTTCAACGTCGCCGCCGCCGCCGCAACAAATCTGTTTTGCCTTTTCTGCTGATTGCTGCGACTCGTATACCGGACACTGTTTTCCAATAACCACGCGAAGGTATCAGACACACGCCCGACAGTTGACGCCCAATTTCCAGAAACCACGCGGCCTTCCAGGAAAACTTATTACCTGTCCAGTAACCGAGCCTGTATATCGAACGCCTGTTTAGGTGCTGTTGAAATGTAAAAAGTTATCTAGATTTTTTTATAGTTCATTTATCTTGACTCGACAGGATTCAGGAGTGGTGCAACAATGAACACGCAGCTTTGATCCTGCACAACTTCATGAAGGAGTGATTTCCAAGATGGTACGCAAACTATCGTTTTTGTTGATTGGTATGGTCGCATTGATGTTGGCCGCGTGCGGTGGGGGCGGCGGCACAGGCACAAATGGCAACGCAAGCAGCGCGGCGCTCGACCAGAGTTATGATGCTGACGGCGTGACATTCAAGTATCCTACGGGCTGGGTGGTTCAAAAACCCGCCGCACCCGGTGGGCCAATTACCCTGGGCAATAATCAGGCTACTTTAGATGTATTGGGTGCGGGCAATTCAACCAAAGCCGAGAGCGGACAACAGGCCATTATCATCTATCCGTTCGTTGGCGATGCCTTCAAAGCGATTAGCGCTACGATTACCGCGCCGATTGACCTGCTGAAACAAATGGCTCCGGCCATGTCCAGCGGCGATAACGGCTTGAAATTTGGTGATCCGGTTGAGGCGACTGTTGGCGGCAATCCTGCGGCCAAAGCCACCGGAACCAGCGATGCTGGCGACGGCAAAATTATCGTCATCAAGGCCGGGGACGTCGGCTATGTGCTGGTGATGGGCGTCACCGCCAAAGGTGAACTGGGCAATATCGAAGGTACAGTTGATGGACTGGCTGAAACCGTTGCCGTGAAGCCCGCCAGCTAAAACGTGTGGCATGTTTTCTGAGTAATTTTTGCAGAGGCAATCCACTGGCTTGCCTCTGCTTTTTTGTCCACAATTTCTCATGAGCGAATCATCAGGGCGGTAGTACAATACTATCGCCCTGGTTTATTTGTTGGTAAAAGGGGAAATGGGCGATTTTTATCGTCTGTCTGGGAATTTGTTGAACGATGAATTTGTTTGAGACTATACGGATTGCCTTGACGGGTTTGGCGACCAACCGTCTGCGCGCCGTTCTGACGACGTTGGGAATTATCATTGGGGTAGGGGCGGTCATCGGATTGGTGAGCCTGGGGCGCGGCGTGCAGAACTATGTCGCGGGACAATTCCAGGGCTTAGGCTCGAATTTGTTGTTCGTTTTCCCATCTGCGCCCACCTCCGGCACGCGCACAACTATCCAACCCATCACCACCATCGAAGCCAACGCGCTGACATCCCCAGGGGTTGCGCCCAGTATCCGTCAGGTAGCGATGGAATACCAGATTGGCGCTACGGTAGTCGCCGGTTCCAAACGGACTCAACTTGCTGTTAGCGGCATCACGCCCAATTACGTGGATGTTCGTAATTGGTATCCACGCGGTGAAGGGGCTTTTATCAGCGATGAGGATGGAGCCACAGCGGCGCGTGTAGCCGTTTTGGGTACAACCATTGTGAAACGCCTCTACGGCGACAAAAATTTCGATCCGATTGGGCAAACCATCCGCATCAATGACCGGGTATTTACGGTCATCGGTGTGATGGAAGAAAAGGCCAGCAGCTTTTTTGGCGATGAAAATGAGGTCGTCTACATCCCGCTGTCCACTGCCCAGACCCGCTTGAGTCAGGCACGCACCAAAGACGGCGGGTATCGCGTCAATGTATTGTATGTGCAGGCCGCGTCCGAAACTGCGATGGAAAAAGCTACCCAGCAAATCAACGATTACTTCAGCCGCGCTCATAATATTGAGTTCCAGGGTGAAGAAGATTTCAGCATCATTAATCAGGCTGATTTGCTGGATTCGCTGGGTCGGATTACCGGTGTACTGACCGTATTTTTGTCGATGATCGCTGGGATTTCGCTGCTCGTGGGTGGCATCGGCATTATGAATATTATGCTCGTCTCGGTCACAGAGCGGACGCGCGAGATTGGTTTACGCAAGGCGGTTGGGGCGCGTGGACGCGACATTTTGACTCAATTTCTGATCGAGAGCCTAGTGCTGTCGATTATTGGCGGGGCGATTGGCGTCGGCTTGGGCTGGATTGCGACGATCCTGGGCACGGCGCTTGTGCCGCAGTTGACCCTCTCAGTCAGTATCGATGCGATTGTCCTGGCGACAGCAGTCAGCAGCTTTATCGGAATATTTTTCGGTCTCTATCCCGCCAGCCGCGCCGCCCGCATGAAACCGATTGATGCGCTGCGATTTGAATAACATGATGAGATTATTTGTAGGGACGAGACATGTCTCGTCCGACATCCTTCCTGAACCCTTAGGGTGCATCGAAGCCGGAGACTCGAATTAATGTTTGAGAATGTGCGGGTGGCCCTCATCGGCTTGCGCAGCAATAAATTGCGCGCGGCGCTTACGATGCTGGGTATCACCATCGGCGTGGCGGCGGTGATTGTGCTGGTATCGATTGGGCAGGCCGTCGATACTTTTGTGCGTGACCAATTCTTGGGCATCGGCACAAATTTGTTGATTGTGTTTGCACAGGAGGACTCTCAGGGAATCAGCCATCCGCTTACCCTGGCTGAGGCGCAGGTCTTGGCCGACCCCTTTAAAGTGCCGGATGCCTCTGGGGTGATGCCACAGCGCGGGACAAATCGAACCGTGATCTTCGAAAGCAAAGAAATTACGGTGCGTATCTTGGGTGTCACACCTAATTATTTGCAGATTCGCAGCCGCAGCATGGTCAGCGGGCAATTTTTTAATCAGACGGATATGGACGGTCAGGCGCGGGTTGCGGCGATTGGCCTGGAAACCATCAAGCGTTTGTTCCCGGATGGAACCTATCCGATAGGCCAGAGTATTCGTGTCAGCGGGGTCACATTCCGGATTATCGGCGTTTTGAATCGGGTAGGTGGCGCGGGTTTTGGGCCGAACGATGATGACGTATTGGTTGTGCCGCTGTCGACGGTACAGGCGCGGATCGTCGGAGATCGCAATGTATCGGGGCAGCGCCCCTTGAGCAATATCGTGGTGCAGGCGCGCGATGCCGACAGTGTGCAGCTCGTATCACAGGAAATCCGCGAAACTCTGCGCGAACAGCGGCGTATTAGCTTTCGTGATGAAGATACCTTTCAGATTTTTACGCAGAGTGATTTGCTGGCGAGCCTGGGCAACGTGACTGGATTGTTGACTGTGTTCCTGTCATTGATTGCTGGGATTTCGCTGCTCGTTGGGGGCATCGGCATCATGAATATTATGCTGGTTACAGTGACTGAACGGACGCGCGAAATCGGCCTGCGCAAAGCTGTCGGCGCACAGAAGCGCGACATCCTGTTCCAATTTCTGGTCGAGGCCATGACTCTTTCGCTGGTCGGTGGCGGGATCGGCGTTTTGATCGCCGCTGGGGGAACCGCCGCGTTGACCGCACTGCTGCCCGATCTGGAAGCACATGTGCAGCCTGGGGGCGTAGTCCTGGCGACAGCAATTTCAGTTTTTATCGGCGTGTTCTTTGGCATTTACCCGGCGAATCGTGCGGCATCCTTAAGCCCGATTGACGCCCTGCGCTACGAGTGAACGGTTGCTGTCGCACCCTAAAGGTGATACGATAGTTCTATATTCATTAAAGTTTACATACCGCATGAAATAAGAAGTGGGCTGAGGTGGGCTATGCCGGATGGTGGGCCAATAAATAATGGGGATGCTCCCCATGATACAAATTTGTACGCTGTCCAGGAAAGTATGCTGGATGGACTGGGACAACTGGCGGCCTACTTTGGTTTTAGTAAGGTTATGGGGCAGCTCTATGGCGCGCTGCTGCTGAGTGCCGACCCGTTGAGCCTGGATGATTTGGTCGAACTCCTGGATATTTCGAAGGCTAGCGTGAGTATGAACTTGCGCACGCTTGAACATATGGGCATGGTGCGGCAGGTCTGGGTACGTGGGCAGAGCGGCAGACGTAAGTTCTACGAGGCCGAAACCGATTTCTGGCAGATTATCTCGAACATTTTGGCTGGACGCGAAATGCGTGATCTTGACCGGGCGCTGACGGTAATGGACGATAACACCGTGCGGCTGGAAAAGTCGATGGCGACCATGAGCGAGGATGAAAAAAAGCTGGCGGAATTATACCTGGAACGTATGGCGCAGATGCAAGCCTTATTCCGTTTTGCTCAGGCCATGATTACCAACATCCTGTCGCGGGCAGGTGATTTGGATGTCGAAGTATTTTCTCATCGCGAGAAGGAATGATTCGCCCTTGTGACCGTGTTTAGCGTCGCATATAATTGACTATTCACGGGGAAGTGGCGGAATTGGCATACGCGCATGACTTAGGATCATGTGGTTCACACCTTGCGGGTTCGAGTCCCGCCTTCCCCATCCGATTTTAGTGCGCGTAGTGCGCCGTCCATTCCGCGTTTTTGAAATCATTTGTATTCGGCGCAGTTTCCTGGTGCTATAATATAGACGTGCTAGAGGTTCCCTCTGCAAGGATAGATTCTTGAACATTCAAACTGAAAGACTTGATAACCATACGGCCCGTTTTACTGTCGAACTCGACACGGATCGTTTGGAACAGGCTAAACAGGCTGCCGCGAAGAAAATCGCGAAGCGTGTGAATATCCCCGGTTTCCGTAAAGGCAAAGTCCCCTACAAAATCCTCCTCAATTATGTGGGCGAGGGCGCGCTGCTGGAAGATGCCATCGAAATTCTGGGCAACGATATTTATAAGGAAGCACTCGACCAATCCGGCGTTGACCCCTATGGGCCAGGGCAGTTGGAAGATTTTGTAGCTGAGCCGCAGCCGACCTTCACTTTTGTCGTGCCTTTGCAGCCAACGGTAGACCTGGGCGATTATCGCTCGACTCGACAGTCATTTTCCGAGCCGATGATTGAGGACGATCAGGTCAACAAGGCTATGCGCGCGCTTCAGGAAGAGCAAGCGGTTGTCGAAGAAAGCCATCAACCAGTGGTGTTGGGCAACCGTGTCAATGTCGAAATGTATGCTGCGATTGTCGATGAAAACGGCGAAATAGCTAAAGCATCGGCTGAGGAACACGATCACGATCATGATGAACATGAGCACGACCACGATCATAAACACGGCGAAGGTGAAGAACACGACCACGATCATGGTTTAGGCGGTAACGAATTCATCCATGAGCACAACGCTGTCCTGTCGCTGGGTGAAGAAAATGAAGAACCTGCTCCCGGTTTCAAGCAGGCGCTCGTCGGCGCGAACATTGATGAAACTCGTGAGTTTGAAGTGACTTACCCTGAAGACTCGGAAGAGTGGGGCGAGGAACTCGCTGGCAAAAAGGCCAAATTCAAAGTCACCGTCAAGAAAATTGAAACCATGACGCTGCCTTCCTTGAATGACGAACTGGCCGCGCGCGTGACCGAAAAAGAAGAAAAACCACTTTCGCTGCTCGAACTGCGGATGCGCGTGCGCGAAAATTTGCAGACCAACGCCGAACGTCAGGCCAAATCGAATTATGCCGCCGAAGTCTTGGATAAATTGGTCGATAAGGCCACGATTGGCTATCCCGATGCCCTGGTTGAAGATCAGATCGACAGCTACATGGAACGGCTGGATCGTGATCTGCGCCAGCAAGGCTTGACCCTGGAAGATTATGTCCGTGTCACCGGCAAAAGCAAAGATGACCTCCGCAACGATTACCGCGATGTTGCCATGCGTAATGTGAAACGTTCGCTGGTTTTGCGCGAAGTCATGAAGGTTGAAAATATTGAAGTGCCGGACAGCAAAATCAACCAACAGATTGATACTATGCTGTTACAGTTTGGCGAACAGGCCGAAAGCCTGCGCCCCATGCTGGATACACCTGCAATGCGCGAAAACGTAAGAAACGATTTGCTGGAACAGTCTGTGTTAGACCGCATCGCCGCCATTGCCAAAGGCGAAGCGCCAGAACTGAATGCAACTATAGCTGCTGAAGAATCAACAGAAACTGCAACCTCGACTGAGGTTTCACAAGAAGGAGAATCTGCCTAACATGAACGAAGTTTATAACGTGATCCCAATGGTCATCGAGCAGGGCAGTCGGGGCGAACGCGCCTACGACATTTATTCGCTGCTCTTGCGGGATCGTATAGTTTTGCTGGGAACGCCGATTAACGATCAAGTCGCAAACCTGATCGTGGCCCAACTGCTGTACCTCCAGCGCGAAGACCCTGATCGCCAGATCAATATGTATATCAACTCCCCCGGCGGCGTGGTTTATGCTGGCCTCGCGATTTACGATGCGATGCAGCAAATTTCCGCGCCAGTGAGCACGGTAGCGATTGGCCTGACCGCCAGCTTCGGTACAGTGCTGCTGACCGCTGGTGAACATGCCATGCGTTATGCGCTGCCCAACGCCACCATCCACATGCACCAGCCGTTGGGCGGGGCGCAGGGGCAGGCGTCGGACATCGTGATCCAGGCCAACGAAATTATGCGTTTGAAAGACCGTATTAACGACATCTTCGTCAAGCACACCGGCCAGGATCGTGATGTTCTGGTACGTGACACAGATCGCGACATTTATTTTGGCGCGACCCAGGCGGTTGAATACGGCCTGATCGACTCGGTTTTGGGAGGAGCAGCCTCTAAGGGAGAAAATGGGAAGTGAGTTATCTGCCAGGGAATCAACGCTGCTCGTTCTGTGGCCGCAGCCACATGGAAGTGGAACATCTGCTGGCCGGGCCGGATGGGGTATTCATCTGCAATCGCTGTGTTGAACGCTGCCAATTGAAACTGCTGGAGGCCAACATTTCGACGGCCTACCAACTGCAACAAGACAGCTTCCAGATTGAACGCCTGCTGTCTCCACGCGAGATTATGGCGCACCTGGACGAATATGTGGTGGGACAAGAACAGGCCAAGCGCGTCTTGAGCGTGGCGGTCTACAACCACTACAAACGCATCCAGGCGGACAAATCGTCCGACGAAGTGGAACTCGAAAAGAGCAATATCCTGATTGTCGGGCCGACAGGCAGCGGCAAGACGCTGTTGGCGCAAACCCTGGCACGTATTCTGGACGTTCCGTTTTGTATCGCCGATGCTACCGCCCTGACCGAAGCCGGTTACGTGGGTGAAGACGTGGAAAATATCCTGCTGCGGCTGATTCAAGCCGCCGATGGCGATATTGCCCGCGCCGAAAAAGGCATCATTTACATAGACGAAATTGACAAAATCGCGCGGAAATCGAACGATAACCCGTCGATCACGCGCGATGTGTCTGGTGAAGGTGTGCAGCAAGCGCTTTTGAAAATTGTCGAAGGCACGCTGGCAAACGTACCGCCTCAAGGTGGGCGTAAACACCCGCACCAGGAATTCCTGCAAATCGACACGCACGATATTCTTTTCATCTGCGGTGGAACATTCGACGGCATTGAAGAACGCATCGGTAAGCGCATCGGCCTGAAAGGGTCGCTGGGTTTCCATGCCGCCAATCGGGCAACCGAAATGGACAAAACCGCGCTGCTGCGTGAAGTCAGCCCGGAAGACCTGATGGCGTTTGGATTGATCCCCGAATTCGTCGGACGGCTGCCGGTGTTGGTGAATGTCGATCCGCTGACCCGTGATGCGCTGATGAAAATCATGGTTGAGCCGAAGAATGCTATAACCCGCCAGTATCAACATCTGTTGAGTCTGGATAATGTTGAACTCGTATTTGAAGAGTCGGCATTGGGTGCGGCGGCAGACCTGGCAATGCATCGCGGCACAGGCGCGCGTGGTCTGCGTTCGATCATCGAGAGCCGTTTGCTTGATGTGATGTTCGAAATTCCTGGCCGCGACGACATTCGCCGTATCGTGATTGACGCCGATACGATCAACGGCAAAACTCGTCCTCGTATCTATAGCGAAAATAGCAAAGAACTCAAGTGGTCGGATGACGGGCGACTGAATCCAGCAGCTTAAAACAAGTGCTAAGTGCTTGGTTCTGAGTGCTGAGTAAAATACAAAAGACGGTTCTGAAATGAGCCGTCTTTTTGTTGCTATGGAAATAGGTTGACGCTATAGAAATATTGGTTTTCAACTAAAAAAGGATAAATCTCACAATCCAAAGCGTCTTCAAAAAATAGTTTATTATCATACAGTTGTGGATAAACACATGACCTGTTAAGTGTAGGATCTGATGTTGTAGATGACACAACTGGGGTGATATGATCTTCGCCTAGATTGTAGATTTGCAAATACATTGCACCTTCTTCAAAAAGCCCTTCCGTTTTTAAGATGAAATATGTTTTACCTTCAGACAAGAAAGTGAAAAATTCAGGATTTGCGCTAATGTTACCATTCGTGATTTTTAGCTCATAATTGTTATTCATATTTCTCAAGATGATTGCATGGTTGTCGGTTACTTTTGTAACATTCATGGTGTAATGTGTGTCGGGTAATTGAAGTTCACTAGAGAAATGGCGAAAATCCGTAAGACGGCCAATTTGCCCGTAAGCATATATATAGCCGATGCTACTCATACATAAAAATATTGGTGAAAGCAGAAGAATTGCTAACCAATGTTTGCGAACCGCATGTAGCAACTTCGCAACGACAGAATCAATCAGCAATAGGATTCTGTAACTCAAACTGTTTGCCTATGCAACATTCAAATTCCTTCCAGCGGATACGAAACCAGTAGCCAGAAATCATAAAGCTGAGATTCTGCGCGTGTACGATTGATGTCGTCGTCATTTATCCAGTTGTAGACTGTTTTTGCCTCCACATTTGTCTCAATAAGTCCAAATTGGTTTGGTCGGATGCCATATAAATCAAACACGTCTTGGTGCAGGTAATTGCAAAACCAAGAACAGTCAAAGTCATGGTGTGCATAGCTCGTTACATCAAAGCCTAGAATTGTCCCGCTGGTTTCTAAAGTTAGATGCTGCTCTATTTGCTTTTCGACACCCTCCACTATTCCGTCAGCTTTTATTCGCCAATTTGCTTCCTCAAGCTCTTTTGGCAAGCCTGCACCAATCAAATATAGATCAGTGATATTTAAGTCAAATCGTTTGACAAAACGGCGTGCGGAATCTGTCGAATAAAACGTAGACATAACATCTAAGTCAGTCCGATAATCACCACTACACCATTTGATAAACTCATCTAATTTAGTCTCAGGAATACCAAATTTGAGCGCCGCTTCTCGATTGCCTAGATTCCAGCCCCAATGAACTGATAATCGAGGACAAATACACCTGGACATGCTGACCAGTTTTTCCGGCAGCAAATCAGTTTTGAGTTGAGACCAGCCGGGTTTGTCGGCTCGGAGGAGGAAATAGCCGCCAGAAAAGTAATCGTTGAGATCAATCATGGCGGCTAGGTGTAGGCTATGCTAGGTTCGGGATGATGACTTCGGCGCGGCCACCGACTTCTTGCTTGAACATGCGCACGTTGACTTCCATCCCTGGCCCCCAATTGCTGGGAATCACCCAACGCGGGCGCATCTGCTTGACGACTTCAGCGGCGTCTTGAACCGTGAGCGTGCCGTTGCCGTCAATGGGCAGGATGGCAATATCGGGGCGAATGCGCGACATCTCCGGGATAATCTGGGTATCACCGGCATAGTAGATGTCGTAATAATTGACCGACACGACGAAACCGAGGCCGCCTTCTGCAAGCGGATGTTGCCAACTGTTTGGGGAGTAAGCCGGGACGGCATTAATGCGGGCGCGGTCAAGGGTCACACTTTGCCAGGGGCGCAGCACTTCGCAGCCCTCGATTTCGGCGGCGACCAATTCATTGCCGATGATGCGCGTTTGCGGGCCACGCAGCTTATCTATATCGGCCAGCGAGCAGGCATCGTAATGATTGTGGGTGATGAGGATCACATCGGCGTGGAATGTGTGCCGTGCGACGCGCCAGGGGTTGATGTAAATGAGCGGCGGCCCCTGGATGAAAAAGCTGCCATGACCGAGCCATTGAATATTATCTAACATAGAGGTTGGTAAATCTCCCTCGAAAGTTGAGCGTATGCGGTCATTCGCAAGTGGTAAGCCTGGGTTTGCGCCGCACCAATCGCTAACTATACCTCAATTTTGCCTGCTCTGGTATGAAAATTATTTGAATTTACTTTATATCCGGTAGCTCTTCTGCCCAGAGTCTAAATCTTACTGGTATGTGCTTGTGCCGCCCAACGACTGTACTATATAATCTACTTGGAATGAAGTGTAAGATTCTATGGCGAACATCACCGTTTTATGTTCACTTTAAGCCAGCATATTTCTTTCCTGGAGAAACTTGTTTCTAATCGCTGAGGCAGCTAACCGCCTCAGTTTCATCGGATTGCGTAGCTTCGTGGCAGCGGCACATGAAAAACTGTAGATGCGAGGCAAATAGCGGAGGTTTCAATGTCTGACCAGACTAAGAATTTGCAGATCAAGAAATTGGGTGGTGCGCCTGCGCCACAACCTGCCCAGCAGATGCCTGTATGGAATCCACCATCCATCAATAGTATCCAAGACACTGGTTTGAACCAGTTGACGGTTGCTGATCTGGCGCTCAAGGTTTTGTACCTGGGCGGGGTGATGGACGGACATGACATTTCAGAAGTCATCAAGCTCCCGTATACCGGCGTCGTTGACTCGATTATCGACTTCTTAAAGCGCGAAAAATTTGTTGAGGTACGGGGTTCCGGTGGCTTTGGCGATGCTTCGTTTCAATACGTCATTTCGTCAAAAGGCTCGGAAAAAGCGCGTGAAGCCCTTGAACGCTCTCAGTACGCGGGCGCTGCGCCAGTGACCCTTAGCCAGTACGTTGCCTCCCTGAAATCGCAGAATCGTGACCGTCTCGTCGTCCACGAGCAAGAACTGCGGCAGGTTCTCCAGCATCTTGTGATTTCAGAAGAATTGCTCAACCGGATTGGCCCCGCGATTAACTCCGGACGTTCAATCTTCCTCTACGGCCCTCCTGGAAATGGTAAGACGACTGTGGCCGAAGTCATTGGTCGTTTGATCCTGGGCGACGACATGTGGATACCATACGCGATTGATGTGGACGGGCAGGTTATCCGCGTATTCGATGATGTGAACCACGAATTGTCAGATAAGGGCGCGGTCAAACAGGGGACAGGCGTTATTACTGACCCACGCTGGGTACGCATTAAGCGCCCGATGATTATGGTCGGCGGTGAGTTGACGCTGGCGGGGCTTGATCTGGTTTACGACGATATCAACAAGTTTTACGAAGCGCCATTCCAGGTGAAGGCCAACGGCGGTATGTTCCTGATCGATGACTTTGGCCGTCAGCAGGTACGTCCGCGCGATCTGCTCAACCGCTGGATCGTGCCCCTGGAAAAAGGGTCGGACTTTTTGACCCTGGCGACAGGTCGTAAAATTGAAATTCCGTTTTACGTGCTGATTGTGTTTTCGACCAACCTTGATCCGCGCGAATTGGTGGACGACGCATTCCTGCGCCGTATCCGCCATAAGATTCAAATTACCGATCCATCATATGAAGAATTCCGCGAAATCTTCAAGCGCGTCTGCGATTCAAAGCGCATCCGCTACGATGAGAATGTGCTCGCCTACCTGTTGAAGGAATGGTATATCAACCATGACCGTCCGCTGCGCGCGGTGCATCCACGTGACTTGCTCAATCAGGTGGTTGATATTGCAGCCTACCTGAACCAACCGCCCACGCTCACTAAAGAGATGATTGATCGGGCCGCTGCCGGTTACTTTGTCAAGCTGTAACTCCGTGAATTGGTTAACCCCCTGCGGCATGATTACGCAGGGGGTTTGATTGCGTTAAATTTTCATGAGCAAATCTTACAGTGGCTCTGCGGTTCCACGCCATTTTGTGTTTATCATGTCCGATGGCACATTCGTTGTCCAATGGGATGAAAGCCGTGTTCAGGATCTTCTGAGCGGACAATATCTTCCCCTGCGTGACGATGGTTTCGGCCATGCCATCAGCGATTATGAATTGGATCAGCTTAAGTCCGCAGGCCGGGTTGAATTTTATAATCGCGCCTGGGTATGGCTGTATGCGCTGCCAGAGCCGAATCGCTTTCAGACCGAACTCAAAACGCAAGAGCGGGTGGCGGATCGTGTTCGCGCGTTTTATTTGAATACGACACTCCCCAAGTCTCAACTTGAGAACATTCGCTCCCTGTTGCAAAATCTGGGATTGGGCGAGGATTTTTCAGTAATGGGGCGGGCGGGTCTGGTCGCGGTTGCCGGCCGTGATGGAAATCCATTCCTGCATTTCAAAGAGGCCGAACAAATCCAAAAAGAGTTAACTGTAAAAGCGCCGGATATGTTCCATGATTCGGCGATTGCGTTCATCGAAATGCGACAGGAAGATGTTGATAACAACCAGGATGTGAAGCGGCCTGAAGATAACACTGACCTCGCCACCATTATTGCCAGTCAGTCGGATACGTCGCTTACGTTTGGCAAGCGCATGGTTTTGCTGGTGACTGACGAGGCGGAACGCAATGCCATCTGCGAGTTGTGCCAGGAAATGCAAATGGATGTCCGGGTAGCCGAGGCCAGTTGGGAAGCCATACAATTGCTGGAAGATGGTCACTCCGACATTTTTCTGATGGATTTGGAACTCCCCGATATACATGGTTGGGCGCTCATCAGTAAGCTCAAGGAAATTGGGTCTCTGCGCGATTTGCCGATTATTGTCGTCGCCAAGCATTCTACGTCTGACCGGCAGTCGTTGGCTTTTACCGTTGCAAATATTGATTTGTATCTAGTAAAACCGGTCAGTAAGGCGCGCCTGCGCCAAAATATCTGGATGTCCCTCAAAAATCACGCTGCCCGTTAAACTCAAACGTCCCTAACCGCAATTTCGCATTGCCTTTTAGTGCCGGGATTGGTACATTCGATCCACCGTTGGTTCACGGTTAGGAATCGACAAAGACCATGATCTGGGCATTGATCCTGTGTTTTCTGGTGATGATGGGCTTACTCGCGTGGCGGGGAACGCATGATGCTCCCTGGGGGCGGAAACTGCGGCGGCTACATGCGGGTGTTGCACGGCAAGCGGAGTGGATGGCTCCCGATGATGTTGTGGAGCAGGTGCGGCACGATTATCTGCACATGGTCGAGTGGTTGGAAACTGCTCCTTTCCTGGATCATCCCCGGCATCGTGCGCCTGAATACCTGACCGGAGAATATTTACGCCGTTACCAGCGCTTGAATGCGATTCCGATCCGTTTTACCGGAGTCCTGATTGCCAAGCATACCATTTTGGTACGCCATTTTTCGGACGATGGAATGCAATGTCTGGTTATTGACTGCCAGACCCAGCGGCAGATTTTGACGTATGACGAACGCGACAGTGTATTGTTGAACAGTCAATTGTTGGATGACGGAACGCTGGTTTGCAGCATGGTTTACGATTCGCTGCTGCGGCGCTGGAAACTGGCGGCGATGATCCAGGAACTCCCGGCGGGATGGCAAGATACGCCGCGTTCCAACCGAGTTCGATTACTATCCACCTTACCCACGACGATGGGGCGCGACGATTAATACATTTGAACTTATACAACTGAACTGAGGCAGTGAAAATGATTTTCTTGACTGGCGGAACCGGGTTTCTCGGACGCCATCTTGTGCCTGCTTTGTGCCGCGCTGGGTTAAGCGTTCGCGTTTTGACGCGCCACCCGGAACAGAATGCGTGGCTGGGGCGTTATCCAGGTGTCGAAATCATTGCTGGCGATTTGCTGGACAGCGAAGCCGTAACCAAAGGGATGCAGGGCTGCAAATATGTGATCCACGCGGGTGGGATGTTTCGCTTTTGGGGTGACGAGGGCGAGTTCGCGAAGACCAATGCACTGGGTACGGAACATGTTTTAGCGGCGGCTGTCCATGCGGATATTCAACGGTTAATTCACATTTCCACGATTGCGGTGATCGGTGAGCCTGACCCCAGTCGTCTGGTTGACGAAACCCATCCCGCCCATCCGGCGGACGCTTATCAACGCAGCAAATGGCAGGCTGAACAAGCTGCGATGCGCTATCTGGCGGATTATCAACTCCCGGTGGTAGTGCTGCGACCCGGCGCATACTATGGGCCGCTTGGTCAATACGCTTTCAACCGTTTATTCTTCAAAGACCCAATGCGCGGAATCATCATGCAGGTCAACGGCGGGCGCTATGTGATTTTTCCGGCCTACATCGCTGATGTGGTGCAGGGGGTGATGAAGGCGTTGGAAATCGGTAAGGTGGGCGAGGTCTATAACATATGCGGCGACTGGATCGCGCACAAGGATGTTTTTGACATCGTATGCCAGGAAGCGAATTTGCACTGGCCGCGCCTGCCGATTCCGGGCTGGTTAGGCATCAATACGGCGCGTGTCTTGGAAGGATTATCCAAAATCACGCGCACCGAACCGTTCTGGCCGCTTAATTTGCGTTCTTATGTGTATAATAATTGGCGCGTATCCAGTGAAAAGGCGCGGCGCGAACTGGGTTTCGTGCCGACAGATTTCCGCGAGGGTGCGCGCAAGACCATCGCCTGGTACAAGGCGGGGCAGCCTGATATGCTGCCTGAATTAGAATGTTAGTGTGAACGGACACGATAAATTTGTGTCCTGATGGATGTGAGCTGATGTTTGATGAAGTGAAAATTTATGTGCGCAGCGGCAACGGTGGTGATGGCATCATCGCGTTTTTGCGCGAGAAGTTTATGCCGCGCGGTGGGCCGTCGGGCGGTGACGGTGGTCGTGGGGGTGATGTGATCCTGAAGGTGAATCCCAGGATCAATACGCTGACTCCATTTCAGAAGAAAGTCCATTTTAAGGCCGAGTCGGGAAAGCGCGGTGCGGCGAAAAATATGTCGGGCGCGGGCGGGGAATCGATTGAAGTCGATGTGCCGCCGGGAACCGTTGTCAAAGATGCTGAAACCGGCGCGATTATCGCTGATCTTGTGCGCCCGACTGACCGCGTGACGGTAGTGAAGGGCGGACGTGGCGGACGCGGCAACCAGCATTTTGCGTCGTCTTCGAATCAGGCTCCGCGCATCGCCGAAAAAGGTGAGCCGGGAGAAGAACGCTGGCTGATTCTGGAATTGAAACTCATCGCCGATGTCGGTTTGGTCGGCGTGCCGAATGCTGGAAAATCGACGCTGTTATCGGTCATCAGCAATGCGCGACCCAAAATCGCTGATTATCCGTTTACAACAATCGAACCCAATCTCGGCGTGGTGACTTTTGACGATCAGGAATTGGTCGTCGCTGATATTCCCGGATTGATCGAAGGCGCGCATCTGGGGGTCGGGTTGGGGCATTCATTTTTGCGCCACGTACAGCGGACGCGCGTGCTTGTACACCTGTTGAATGGTGCGAGTGAAAACCCGCTTGCGGATTTCAGCCAGATCAACAGCGAATTGGCACTTTTCGACGAGCGTATGGCGGAGAAGCCGCAAATTGTGGTCTTCACCAAAATGGATTTGCCGGATGCCCAGGCGCGCTGGCCGGAAGTTGAAGCCGCTTTGAAAGCGCGCGGTGTCGAGCCGATGGCTATTTCTGCCGCGACCCAATCGAATGTGCGGGCGCTCATCCAGCGCGTGTTCCAGGAAGTTGCGTCCCTGCCAGATGAACCGATTCTTGCGCCGGATGCCAGCCTGCCGGTGTACGAACTACCAGAAGAACAAATTGAATTCAATATCACGCACGAGGCGGATGGTTTCCATGTTTCGGGTAAGAAAATTGAGCGTGCGGCGGCCATGACTTATTGGGACGAAGATGCCGCGATCCTGCGCTTTCAGAATATCCTGGAAACCCTGGGCGTTTCGAAGGCATTGGAAAAGGCCGGTGTTCAGGTCGGCGACACCGTTTATATCGGCGAATATGAACTGGAGTGGTCTGAATAGTGTCGAAGCGGCGGATCGGCATCCTGGGCGGGACGTTTGACCCGCCGCATATCGGGCATTTGATCCTGGCGGAATATGCCAGAGTCGCACTCGATTTTGAACGATTATTGTTCGTTCCAGCAGCCGATCCACCGCACAAACGTGATGAGAACAAGGTTGCTATCGAGCACCGTCTCGCCATGCTGGAACGAGCGATTGAGGGCAACGAATACTTTCAGATTTCCCGCGTCGATATTGACCGGCCTGGGCCGCATTACTCTGTAGATATGGTACGCCTCATCGCCGAATCCTATCCCCATGCAGAATTGTATTTCGTGATGGGTGGCGATTCGCTGCGCGATCTGCCGAAATGGTATCACCCGGCGCAATTCATCCAATTGTGTAAAATGGCGGTGATGCGCCGCCCTGATGAGACTATCCAACCGGATATGCATGAGCAAATACTCCCCGGTCTGGCGGAGCGCGTGGTCATGATTGACGCGCCACTGGTGGGCATTTCGTCCACGATGATTGTCGAACGTATTAGCGCGGGACACAGCGCCCGCTACCTCGTGCCAGACGCAGTGCTGGCCTATATCCTCGAATGTCGATTATACGAGACCCAATAATCCTATGAAACGAATCCTCCTGAGCGCGGCAGCATTTGTGCTGCTCATCATTGGCCTGTCCGCTTCTTTGATCGTATCCGCTGAAGGTGCGAATCAAGGCGCGCCAACCCTCGTTCAGCCGACGCTTGTCCCAACCGTAGATGCAGGCGTGGGCGATGCGCTGCCCTCCGAGTCAGCGATTGCACGGATAGTGCGCGATGGCAAGGTGCGGGTTGGCTTGCTCTACAACAACCCACCGTTTGGTGAACTGAATATTCGCGGCGAAGTGTCCGGTTTTGATGCTGATTTGGCACGGAGCATGGCGGATGCCTGGGGTGTGACGTTTGAGCCGGTACAGGTGACCCGTTTAACGGCGATTGATGCCGTCAAAAGCGGCATGGTGGATATGCTGGTGGCCTCACAGGTTCACCAGCGCGAACTGGGTTCGGATGTTGAATTCAGCGAGACGTATTATGCGGGCAGCCAATCGATTCTGGTGCGCCCGGATGATGGCGCAGCCAGCCCTGCCGATATGGCGAACCGGAAAATCGGCGTGGTCATGGGCACACCCAGCGAAACCGCTCTGGTCGCGTGGCAGGCACGGACACAAATTCCGATCACGGTGCAAACTTATCTGACTATCGACCAGGCATTTGCGGCACTGCTCAACAGCGAAGTGGATGGCATTGTCGATACCCGCGTCCAACTGACGCGAATTCAATCGACGCCGGGATTGGCGAAGATTCTCGATGAAGGAATTGCTTCCGAGCCGTATGCGGTGGTTTTCCGACGCCAGGATGTGAATTGGCGCAACCTCATCAATAAAACCGTGCAATATATTGTCCAGAAGGGGCAGATGCAGGAAATCCAGAATGCGAATTTCCCCGGCACAAAATATCCAATCAGCCTAGTTCCTCTGTGGGCAGGGCTGGGTACGGATGCGCCCAAGCCAGATCAATTTGGGCAGGACATTCCATACCCGGCTCAGTACGCTATCCCACGCATTCAGGCGGCGGGTGTGGTGCGGGTGGCTGGGGTGACGGATGTGCCCGCCGATGGGCCAGACAGCGATAAACGGCTGGACGCACTCAACCGCGCCGTGATGGATGCAATGGCGGCACGCTGGGGTGTGCGTGTCGAGTATATCCCCAACAGCGCGGCCAATGCGGCTGATCTGGTGGCGGGCGGGCAGGCCGATATGGCAATTGGCGCACCGTTGGATTGGAACGTGACGGATCGGGTCGATTTGAGCGAACCTTACCTCCTGCATGGGCAGCGCTTGATGGTCAAACAGGACAGCGAATTTGAAACGTTCACCGATCTGCGTGGCAAATGGGTTGGTATTTTTGCCAGCGAACCAGGCATGGCCGATCAGGTGAATGCGCTCGCCGACAGTGTGAAATCGAAGGTCGATATTTTCACGGTGGTGCGCGACCAGGATGCTGCCTCGTATATGCTGGTGGAAAATAATGCCGATGTGGTTTTCGGCGACAGCCTGAAATTGATTCCTCAGCTCGAAGCCAATCCCGGCTTACTGCGGATTACGACACGCGGCGATGCACCCGATCCCTGGTACACGCGGATTTATGTGGGGGCGGCTGTCCCGCGTAATGACCTGGATTTCCGGCTGTTGGTCGATTACACGCTGCAAGAATTGGCGCGTGACGGCACGCTCAACGGGCTGCTCGGCCCAGTTATGCAGCCGCAGGATATTCCGCCTTTCGACATCTGGCCGGGGTCATCGAATTATCTGGGCATTCAACTCGATAATACCAACGTGCTGGTGGGTTGATATGTTCACGTCGCTGTTGCGGCTGATTGCGGATTACGATGGTCTATTCTTTTGAGGGATGACTTTTACCTATCGTGATGTTGTCCCGCGTAATTTTAGACCCTTCAAACCTTTTTCAAACGTGCCTTCCCTCAAAATCGAAACAAATGTTCGAACATTTGTTTCGATTTTGAACCGTAAATGGCTGTAAAATGACATTGCAGGAAATTCCTAAACGGGAACCCATAATGAAAATACCTTCTCATGCGACGCGACTCTTGCCTAATGCGGTGATGGTTCCTAAAAAGACTGTCTTGCTGTGCAGCGTTTTTGAGCGCTCGTCTCTATACGACAGTGATGATATCTCTGTTACATCTGCGGCAGCACTTTCGCTGATACCCGCCGAGCAGTGGCGAAATTCGCGCAGCGGCAGTGCCACGCCTATTCCCGCCGCATATGCGCAAACGTGGCGGCGCTTCTCCTGCCAACCGCCGTGTTTTGCGCCACAAAATTCGCAATTCGGCGGCGTTCCCTGTGCTTCCCGCCCGCAATAACGGCGGCAATTGGCGAATTTTCTCGCCCATCTCGCCTTTGATGCTGTCACTTCGACTATTCACGTAACTGGCGGCTAGCGACGGCTATCTGAACTTTGCCCGATGCTGGCGAGGATGACCCCGGCGAGGATGGCGGCGCTGCCTGCGAGTTGTAACTGACCGGGGATTTCCTGAAACACAAAAATCGCGGCGACGGCGCTCAACACCGGTTCGAGTTGATTGACGATTCCGACCAGGGTCGCTGGCAGATATTTCAGCGCATAATTAAACGATGAATGGCCGATCAACTGCGGAATCAAGGCCAGCGCTATCAACCATACATAGCCTTGCGAGCTGTATCCGGTGATGGGAATGTGGGTGAGGATTACCGCCGCCAATAAAATGAGCGCGCCACAGCCATAGACCAGCCAGATGTAAGGCAGCAGCGACAGGCGTCCGCGTAATTTGCGCCCAATCACCAGATAAATGGCTACACAAACTGCGCCGGTGAACGCCAGCACACTGCCCAACAGCGGGTCTTTACCGAGTGACGCCCCACCGCTCGACGATAATCCGGCGACGAGGCTGCCCGCGAACCCGATCAATAATCCGATGATGACCGTTCGTCCCAGGTGGGCGCGCAGGAAAATCACTTCCAGAAGGGCGACCCATAAGGGATTAGTGGTCACGAGGACGACGCTAATCAATACACTGGTGTATTCGAGCGAGAGTATCCAGGTGGCAAAGTGCAGCGCAAGAAACAGTCCCGAAACCAACGCCAATACCAGATCGCTGCGTTTGAGGGCGCGAATCTCCGGCAGATGATTACGCAGGACAACCGGTGTGAGGACGAGGGCAGCAATCGTCAGTCGTGCGGCGGCGATGAGTAACGACGGGACGTGCTCGGCCTGCGCGAGACGGATGAAAATTGCAGCGAAGGATACCGCCACCGCACCCATGAGCACTACAATATAAACTTGCAAGGGTGGACGGGCAGGAGTCGTCACTGGGATGGATGCCATATTTTCTTTCTGTCAGATAGTCAAACGATTCATTTTATAAACACACGTCTGATGTGAATTCAAATGGCAAAAAAGGGAAACGTCCGTCAAGATAGGAG
>JBDTNB010000056.1:0-37825 GCA_039933955.1 Chloroflexota bacterium | reverse complement strand
TTGCCATTGATGTTCAGTCTTTTTCTCTCCTATCGAATTCACATTAGACGTATCTTAAACAATATGACCATGCTCTTCATGATCTCACAAAAATCATAACATCAGACGAAGAACATCATCCAAATTATCTAAGCACTGTGTATATATGGCGCGGAAGTGTTTATTATATGGCTGGTCAAAACGAGGAAGCGTTCAGGGATTTCGAGGAAGCAATCCGGCTTAGTAATCTATCAATTTCCAGTGTCCAACAATACATGGAAACGTATGGATTACCCCCTGAGCTTCCAGAAAAGTTGGAGATACCGTAGTTTCAACTATTCGCATGATTTGGAGAGGCCATAAGCGAAAACGGGCAGGATGAAAGGCAAACATCCGCCCGAATAAGCGCTCATGATAGGTTTTATGTCAGTTCTGCGTGTATGGATTTAATCCCACCAGCGATACCAGACTTTGCGCCGGGGGCCATAGACTCGGCCAATCGGCGAGGAGGCGAAATAGTAGATGTAGACCCACAGGATCAGCAAAAACCAGATGCCGCCAATCCCACCAACTGCCGCGCCGATCAACCCGCCCATTGTTACGTCGCGCCCGGTGCGCTGGTGAATATAAGCCGTCGCGAATGACCCGGCAATTGCCAGGAAAACGCGCCATAACAGGAAATATTCTTCCATAATCCCACCCCTTCTTACTCAATCCTGATGAAAATGTCGTATAATAAAGTGTTGCCGATTACACACCGCTCGAACAAGGCGTCACCGTATCCTTATACCTATCGTATATCAATTCGCCTAAAGAATTCCGAAACAAAGTCTGAAAAATATGCAACTGACTGGCCTGCTTGACGTGCTGCGCGACAGCGCCGCTTATCATAATTTAACCGACGCCCTGAAAAGTGGCGCTTCCCTGTCGGATTTGGGCATCCTGCGTGCCGCGCGACCCTTTTTGCTGTCGGCGCTGGCCCGCGATTGGGACGGCCCGATCCTGTATATCACTGCGCGTATTGACCGCGCCTATAATGTGTCCGAGCAAATCCCGGCATGGTTGGGCGATGTGCCTGTCTACCGTTTCGCCGAGCCGACGCCGCTGTTTTACGAACGCGCACCCTGGGGCGAAACCGCCGTCCGCAACCGCATCGCGACGCTTTCCGCGCTAGTCTCGGATAACGACTCTTCGCAAACCGAAGGCAAATCACACTCGCCGATTATTGTCACCTCGGCGCGGGCGATCATGCAGCGGACACTGCCTGTGAATCAATTCCGCAAAGCCTCGATGACCCTCAAGCCGGGGCAGCGCCATGCGATTGATACCCTGCTCACACGCTGGCTGACGATGGGCTACGAACCGGCGGCCATTGTGATCGAGCCGGGAACCTTCAGCCGCCGGGGTGGAGTAGTCGATATTTTCCCACTGGCGACCAACGGCAGTGCCGATGGTGTGGTCGACAAACCGGTTCGCATTGAATTTTTCGACGACGAAATTGACCATATCCGCGCCTTCGATCCCTCGACGCAGCGCTCGGCAGAAGTCGTCAAAGCCTTGTTTATCCCGCCCGCGCGCGAAGCCCTGCCGGAGCAGACTCCACCCATCGGCGCACATCTTGAAGCATGGTTTGAGTCGATTAAGGCGAACGGTCAGGATGTGAGCAATCCGGCGTCGGATGCTGAACCGCTGGCGAACGGTACGGCCTTCCCCTACCTGGAACATTATTTACCCTATCTGTATCCCAATCCCATCAGCCTGCTGGATTATGCGCCAGAAAATGCGCTGATTGTGGTCGAGGATTGGGTGGAACTGCGCGACACGATTGCCGGGATCGAAGAGGCGGCGATCCAAACCCGCGACGAAAAAATTGAAGCCAATATGCTCGCGCCCGATCATCCGCTGCCATACATCACCTGGGATGCGCTGGCGGATGAACTCGAAACCCGCAACACGCTGCGCCTGGGTTATGGCACGGACATGAGCGAACCGGAAGAAGACAGCGATTCTGGCGATGGTCTGACTCTGGTTGGCGAGGGTGGTCTGGGGCGTGAGGTGAGTCATCTCTTTTCGCCGGAAGAACGCTTCGGCGGGCAGTTGAAATTATTGGTCGGGCGGCTGCGGAATTTCCGCCGCGACAATGGCCGGATCGTAGTCGTCACCGGGCAAACCGCGCGCGTGGCGGACATCTGGCGCGAGGGCGAATCGTTCGTCCCGACGGTGCGCGATATACTGACTCCACCAGCGCCGGGATCGCTGCAATTGGTCGAAGGGGCGTTGGGCGAAGGTTGGCGTTTGAATTTGCCGACGGGCAGCGTCCATTTGCTGACCGATGCGGAAATTTTTGGCTGGCATCGCCCGGAACCGCGCCGCCGCAAAACGGCACGCCGCGCCCGCCTGCCCGAATCCAGTTATGCCGACATGCACGCCGGGGATTATGTGGTGCATATCGACTACGGGATTGGCCGCTTCGCCGGGATGCGACGCCGCACCGTCGAGGGCAACGAGCGCGAATATCTGGTCATCGAATACGCCGGGACGGACACGGTATTTGTGCCGATTCATCAGGCAGACCGCCTCACGCGCTACGTCGGGCCGGATGATCGCCCGCCGACGTTGAGCAAACTCGGCAAACCGGATTGGACGCGCGTGACCAGTCAGGCGCGCAAGGCTGTCGAGGACGAAGCCAAAGAACTGCTCGAACTCTATGCCCAACGGGTGGCGACGCCGGGGCACGCCTTCGCGCCGGATACCCCCTGGCAGCATGAACTCGAAGCCTCGTTTCCGTTTGTTGAAACCGACGATCAACTGCGGGCTGTGCGCGAGGTCAAAACCGATATGGAGCGGCCTTTCCCGATGGATCGGTTGATCTGCGGCGAGGTGGGTTACGGCAAAACGGAAGTGGCACTGCGGGCGGCGTTCAAGGCGGTGATGGGCGGCGGACAAGTGGCGCTGCTCGTGCCGACGACGGTGCTGGCGCAGCAGCATTTTGATACGTTTACGCAGCGGCTTGCACCGTTCCCGGTCAAAGTTGAAATGCTCTCGCGTTTCCGCACCAAAGAGGAACAGCGCGCGATTTTGCCACTGCTGGCCTCCGGCGAAGTGGACATCATCATCGGCACGCACCGTATCCTGCAAGATGACATCGGCTTCAAAAATCTGGGGCTGGTCATCATCGACGAGGAGCAGCGTTTTGGTGTGACGCACAAGGAACATTTGAAAGCTTTGCGGACGCAAGTTGATGTGCTGACGCTGACCGCTACGCCCATCCCGCGCACGCTGTATATGAGCCTGACGGGCGTCCGTGACATCACCATGATCCAGACGCCGCCCGAAGAACGCCTGCCGATCATCACGCATGTCGGCCCGTTTGATGAAGCACTGGTGCGGCAGGCGGTTTTGCGGGAACTGGAACGCGGCGGGCAAATTTTCTTTGTCCACAACCGCATTCAGACGATGGACGCCGTGCGCGACAAACTGGAACAAATCGTGCCGGAAGCGCGCGTCATTGCCGGACATGGGCAGATGGATGAACGCCTGCTGGAAAAAGTCATGGTCGGTTTTGGGCACGGCGAATACGATGTGCTGCTGTCCACCTCGATCATCGAAAACGGCATCGACATCCCCAACGCCAACACGCTGATTGTGGATCGTGCGGACTGGTTCGGCATGTCGCAGTTGTATCAATTACGCGGGCGTGTCGGGCGCAGCGCCCAGCAGGCCTATGCTTTTTTCTTCCACGCCAGCAGCAACCGCCTGACCGATGATGCCCGTGTGCGCCTGGAAGCCCTGGCAGAAAACACCGAACTCGGCGCGGGTTTTCAAATCGCCATGCGTGACCTGGAATTACGGGGCGCGGGTGATATTCTGAGCACGCGCCAGACCGGGCATGTGGCGGCGATTGGGCTGCATTTATACACTCAACTTTTGACGCAGGCTGTGCAGACCTTGAAAGGCACAACCACTGCGGTGGACGGCACGACCCCGGCGGTTCCGGCTGTGCCACAGTCGAATATCACGATTGACCTGCCGGTTCCAGCCTATTTACCGAATGACTGGATACCGGAAATATCCTTGCGCCTGCAAATTTACCGGCGCATCGGTGGACTTGCCAGCGCGGAAGATGTGGACATGATGCGCGAAGAACTGCGGGATCGGTTTGGGCCGCTGCCTCCGGCGGTGGATGGCCTGCTGTACCAGATTGACGTGAAGCTGATGGCGCAGGCGGCGGGCGCGACGGCGATCATCAACCTGAACGAGGTGGTGAATATCAAGCTGCCCTATCTGGTCGAGGTGAACCGCGAGAAGCTGGAATCCACTTTAGGCGCAGATGCCCGCGTGACACGCACAGCGATTATGATACCGATTGACGAGACCGACGAGACCTGGCAGTTGCGCCTGCTGGATGTGCTGCGTTATCTGGCGCAAAGCGTCCGCGAGGGCATGGGGATGTAGGGAGAAGAAGTGCTGAGTGGGCAAGTCGATAGCTAAAAGGCAAAGACAGAAAAACGGGAAGCAATTCCCGTTTTTTATTTGGCGACGATGACGACAGGCGAATTTTTCGCCGATTTTCGGTAGGCGTTGGCGTCGTCGGATGAGACTGCCGTCGCTGACTGCGGAGCGTCCCCCTCAAGGTTAGCGGCGGAAGGGCAACGTGATGGTTTTCCGGTTATGTCGCCGGGGGTTGAGGCGCGCATTATCTTTCGCCAGTTGCTAAACGAAGTAAAGCCCACTGAGACGCCAAGAACGCAGAGAGAAATCAAAATTTTTGGAAGCGCTGACAATAGGCCAGTCGACTTTTTTAATATAGCTGTCCCTTTCTTATCGCTCTTGGCGTTCTCTGCCACTGTGCGAAGCCTCCCCTGGGATGGCGGTTCAATCTTTGCTTTTAAATTTTGATGTAATTGCACTGCTGATTCAGGCTGGGCGCAGCGCAAAAGCCACCGCCTGCTCCACCGACTGCCTGCCGCCCGCGTCCCAGTTTTCCTGAAAAATGGCTTGCGAGAGTTCAGCCTGGATCGTGTTTATCAGCGCCGCATAGTGCGGTTGATCGGCACGGTCAATCACCGAGCCTATCCGTTCGCGGATCGAGGCCGCCGCGCCAAAAATGGTCGCTGCACGGGTATGCTTGCCGCGCAGGTGCGCCATTTCGGCCAATTTTTCCAGACACCAGGCGATCCCGCCCCAATCTTTAATATCTGTGCGCAGTGCCAGACTTTCGCTCAGAATATCGATAGCGCGTGAATAATCCTGCTGCATCATGGCGACCCAGGCTATACTGCCCAAAGAAACCGCCATACCCCACTTCTGATTGATCGCACGCCGGATGTCCAGGCTGGCTTCGAGAACCCGGTTCGCTTCATCCAACTCACCTTTACGTAGGGCAATCTCGCCTAAGCCATTGTAGGCTTGACTTGTACCGAAGCGATCATCAACAGCCTGATACCGTTCTAACCCTTGCTCAAGAAACGATTGCGCGCGGTCAAAATCGCCCATGCGCAGCGCACCGTATCCGAGTTCGGTCAAGGCTCTGGCGCTCCCGCGCAGGTCGCCGAATTCATGCATAATCGTAAAACCCTGCTGGAAGTAGGCTGCCCCGATTTCATAATCGCCGGTTTCCATCGCTACTTCGCCAAGACTAATCAGGCTGGTAGCGGTATTCCGTTGATCGCCGGATTCACGATAAATCAACAGCGCTTTTTCAAACAACGCCTGCGCCCCACTGTAATCGCACTGAATGATGCCGATTTCACCAACCCATTGCAAAGCGTCCGCACAGGCTTTCGTCCCGGCTCCCGCTCCGGGCAGGCGTAGCGCTTCGGATAACCAGGCACGCGCCTCGCTGGAATGATTCTTGAGCGCCAGGAAGCGCGCCAGATTGCTGATGAAACGGAAGCTGGTCTCGCTGCTCTCATCCGCCATCAGGCTCCATCGAAAGGCAGCGCGCAGATCATCATGATGGAAGTCCAATCGTGTCAGCCAGACACCCTCGTTGGCGGTAGAAAAAGTGGCTGCCGCTTCTTCTGACAGCGCCAGAAAATAACGGGCGTGGCGCTCAGTCATGTGGTCGCTTTCGCCGCCTTCAGCCAGTTTTTCGAGCGCATACTCACGCATGGTTTCCAACATCATAAAGCGCGGCTCATCAGCAGACCCTTTTTCACGCCCCAGCAGACTTTTATTGAGCAGCGACTCCATCCCGGTTGGAACGTCGAGCGTCGCCAGATCGCCACACACCGCAGACGCATCTTCCAGCGTCCAGCCTCCGGCGAAAACCCCGAAGCGCGCGAACAACATTTTCTCATCCAGTTCGAGTAAATCGTAGCTCCAGGCCAGGGTATCGCGCAGCGTTTTTTGGCGCGCCGGGAAATCACGCGGGCCATCAGTCAGAGCTTGCAAACGGCTGCCCAAACGTACCAGCAGGGTTGGCGGCGCATAAATTTTGGCGCGGGCGGCGGCTAACTCAATCGCCAGCGGCAGGCCGTCCAGATGCACGCAAATCGCGGCGACGGCGGCAGCGTTATCGGCATCCAGCACAAATTTCGCTTCGACAGCCTGCGCCTGCTGCACGAACAACTGCACCGCTTCATAATTTCGAATCGCGTCAGGCGGAGTCGGCATTTTGAGGTCGGGCAGTTGCAGCGGCGGTACTGAAAATTCGTACTCGCCGTACAGGTGCAAAATTTCGCGGCTGGTGACGATGATACTCAGCGACGGCGCGGCTCCTAAAAGCTCGGACACCAGCGACGACGCCGGTAGCAGATGTTCAAAATTATCCAACACCAGCAGCAGATGTTTGCTGCTCAAAAATTGTTTCAGGGCATCGCGCAGGGTTAATTTGCCGCTTTCGGTCACATCCAGCGCTTCGGCGATGCTGTTCAGCACCAATGTCGGATCATGTACTGGCGCGAGAGAGACGAAAAATACGCCATCCTTGAAAATAGGCAGCACTTCGGACGCCACTTGCAGCGCAAGGCGCGTTTTACCGGTTCCGGGCGGCCCGGTCATGGTGAGCAGCCGCGATGTATGCAGGAGTTCGCGCAAGGCTGTCAATTCCGCCGCGCGCCCGATAAAGCGCGTCACGGGCGCAGGTAAATTGTTGTGGTATATGACCGGCTGATCCACATCCGGCTTTTCGCTGGACAGCAAACCGAGCCGCTGCGCCTGAATCAACGCCTGGGTTCGGTTGGGCACATCAAGCTTGCTGTAAATCTGGCGGTTGTACCATTTCACGGTTCCGACAGCGAGCACCAACGCTTCGGCGATTTCCCCGTCCGACAGCCCGTTAGCGATCAATTTGAGAACATCCTGTTCCCGTTGTGTGAGTGTTATCCCTTTGAGCATCCCATCAAACCTTTGCTGCTACGGGTTCATTGTAGCATCAATTTTGGAGCCAATACCTGTCTTTTGATAGGTGACAGCCCTGTCCGCATCTCCATATCCTAACCCATGAACTAACGTTGGTTCATACATATCGTAAGTATTCAGGAGGATTCGAAATTGTTGAAACGTGTAGTGTTCGTATGCGCGATGGCGCTCAGTTTATGGTTCGTCAGCCGGTTGCCGGTGGCAGAGGCCAATCAGGCTCATCAGGACGACATGCCCGCTATGCAGGATGAGAGCAAGCTGCCGCTGGAAACCCGCCAGTTGATCGACGATGTGCGCGGCGCAACCGCCGATTTCCGCGATGTCGAAACAGCGGAAAAAGCCGGTTATGCGATTTTCCAGGACTGCTTCAATGAAGAAGGTGTCGGCGGCATGGGCCAGCATTATGTCAACGGCGATCTGGCGGGCGATGATGTGGTTGATCCGCTCAAGCCGGAAGCCCTGGTCTATGAACCGCGCGAGGACGGCAAACTGATTTTGGTCGCGCTGGAATATCTGGTTTTCGCCGATAAATGGACGAAGAGCGACCCGCCCACCGCGTTCGGGCAGGACTTCCACCTCGTGACCGACATCCCCAACACCCCGCCGGTCTGGGCGCTGCATATCTGGCTGTGGTCACATAACACCCTGGGATTGTTTACCGACTACAACCCGATTGTGTTCTGCCCAGCCAACGTGAAAACCCAATCCTAGACCCTATCGTTCGCTGAACTGTGAAGTGTCTATAAGGAGTCATTCACATGCCCAAGTACCTCACCGAACGCAACATCCCTGACCTGGGCAAATTTTCAGCGCAGGAGTTGCAAGCGATTTCGAAGAAGTCGTGCAGTGTCCTGACGGAAATGGGGCCGCAGATTCAATGGCTGGAAAGCTATGTGACCGATAACAAACTGTATTGTGTCTACATCGCACCCAACCCGGAACAGGTGTACGAACACGCCCGCAAAGGCGGGTTCCCGGCTGACCGTGTTTCCGAAATCAAATGCATCATTGATCCGACCACAGCGGAAGTCTAAGCTTTTCGCGGGGGAGTCGCCTCAAGCACAGTGATAAAAATGCTCTGGGCAACCAGCAGCGGGCGTTCAGTTGAACGCCCGCTGCATGTTCATCAAGGCTCCCATTCGGAGATTTTGTTTTGTAGGGGCAAGGCGCTACCCTGTCCCTGCTTGTTTTAGACCGAAAGCGTGCGCCAATCAGAGACAAGGCGTCAGGTTCGCGCGGATGATATGGCCTGATAATGAGGATACACAACCCAATTCAGCGAAAGTCATCGCCATGCGCCGCTTATGCCTCCTGCTCATCATTTTCCTGCTGTGTACGCTGACGCCCGCCGCCGCACAAAATACTGACGGCTATCCCCTGCCGGACACGCTCCAGGTCATCAGTCCCGATAATGTTTCCCAACTAGGGCAATGGGCTTCGATTGGCGGCGATTTGCCCGGTGATCTGGCCTGGTCGCCGGATGGCAAGACACTGGCTGTCGGCACAACTGGCGGCGTCCGCGTTTTTGACTCCAGCAATTGGGACACGCCGCCACGCCAATTTCCTGGCTGGAAAGATGTCCAATTTAACGCGGCGGGCAACCTGATTTCGGATGGCAAGGTGATCGACCCCAACAATGGCGACATCCTCAGCGACGACAGCGCTCATCAAACGCCCAGCGGCAAAACAGAAATCGCCTATGGGCAGGTGGGCAGTCACGCGGCGGTGATCCTGACCGATGTGGCGACTTACAAACAAACCTTGCTCGATACCGGCCTGAGCGGCACAATCCAGTATGTCGTTTTCAGTCCCGACGAACAGTTCGCAGCGCTGAAAATGAGCGCGCACACCGATGCCAATGATGGCCTAGTTCCAGCAGCCCAATTGTGGAACGCTAAAACCGGAACCCTGATTGATAACCTCGAACTAGAACAATCTTACGACGATGCCATTGACACATTCGGATTTCATGCCGGGGGGAAGCTACTGGTGATGTCGAGTTATTCCTATGGCGAAGATGGAAGTACCATTACCGTTCAAATATGGGATGGTCGAACCGCAAAAAAATTAAGTCATCCCCACACTGGCGATATTCCTGTCGTTTTCAGCCCTGACGATCAGTTGACCGCTTTTGCGACTTGGGAAGGCATAAGCCTGTGGAGCGACCATGAAATGGGCCTCTTAAAAGGCGAGTATATGACACCTGTTTTCAGCCCCAATGGACGGCTGATAGCAGGTGTCAACCGTGCATCATCCATCATTAATGTCTGGAACATCAACAACGCGCTGAAACTGGGTTCTCCAGATAAAGTATTGACAGGCAAAATTATTGATCGCGTAACGATCAGTCCTGATGGAAAATGGCTGGCAGCCAATGAGTATGATAATCAGGTGCGCGTCTGGAAACTGGAAACCGCCGAGTCTCAAGTCGTCATATCCAATATCACCGGAGAATTACAATTCAGCCCCAACAGCCAATGGATTCTGGCGCAGCGGACGGATACATCGCACTTTGCATTGTGGGATGCCCATACGGGTGAGCGGTTGATGGATTTTGAGGAAAACTTCGCCATCAATCCTGACTGGACATTCGCTGCCCAGCAGTATAACGTGACCATCGTTCAAATTCTCGCGCTTCCCAGTGGAGAGCCTACACGCTTGCTCCAGGTGCTCGACAATTATCTCGGTAAAATCGGGCGGTTCGACGCGGCTTCGGGTCATGTTTTGTTCGGGGGACAGGCATTTAATACTCCCACTGGCGATGTCCTGTTTAAAACTTATGTTGATTCCCCTTTGCCGGATTTTGCATTCAGTTCCGATTGGCGACGTATGCTGCTGGTTGAAGATCGGGAATCCTTTAACCAGAGCCGTCAAGCATTAGCTTATGTTCAGGAACCCGTTACCGAGGCGGTCAATCCCCCCTGGTTTGCAGGCGATTTTGTGACACCAGAAACAAAAGTCTTTTTGACACCCGACGGGAAAATGCTGGGCTACCTTAGCGCGACTAACCGTCTGGAATTCCGGGATGTCGAGACCGGCACGCATATCGCGGAATGGATGTTACCTGGCAATGTCCAGGCCATGACCATCAGCCACGATGGAAAGTGGTTAGTGCTGGCATCGAGCAAAGATTATGACGGGTATATCATATTCCTGAATTTGCAGGGCGACCTCAGTCAAAAATCGCCCATTATCCGCCCCATCAATCACGCCAATATCGGCAGCTCATTGGTTGTATCCAATCTGACTTTCAGCCCTGAAGACAATCGTTTGGCTCTCAGCGGTTATCTCCCATTTTGCGGTGACGGCTGCTTTTACGACTATTTTGTAAAATCCTGGGATGTTGGGCTGCTGATGTCGGAAAGTGATCTCGGCGAGCAGTTCAGCACAACCATCGCAGATGTTCACGCGCCAATTTTCAGCCCCGATGGCAGATGGTTGGCGGTCACGACGGGCGGCAGCACTGAAAATGTGCTGACGACGGGCGCGTTGGAGTTTTGGGATACAGCGGCAAATAAAAAAATGGTCGAGTTACCCGTCAGCGATGGCCTCGCCGCTTTCAGCCCGGATGGTCGGCTGTTGGCGGTGCATCAAACCCATCAAACGATGTTGTATGACGCGACAGACCTGCAACGCGGCGTGATCCGCATCCTGGCCGCCTGCCCGGATCGTGATAAACCCGTCACGCAAGTGGCCTTCAGCCCCGACGGCAAAATTATGTACGTGGTCAGCGAAAATCGCGTGCGGCTGTATGCTGTCGGGAGTTGATTCGGTTTTACCTGCGAGCCAAAATATCAATCGCTGACCGGCAACCCGACCATTTCGGCGCTGGTTTCCCACAACCGTCGTGCCGAGGCCTGATCGTAAGATACATCTGACGAACGGGTATCCTTCCGGCGCACAAAATATTTGCCGGTCACGCCCTCAACCTCTGCCGACTGTGCCAGCCAGATTTGCGTGTCTGCGCCTTCTTCGGGGGTCAAGGGGCCGCGCATATTCAATCCGGCTGCGCGTTGGAAATTTGTGTTGACGAAACCCGGATGCAGCGCGTTCACCGTCACATCTGAGTCTTGTAAACGCCGCGCCAACTCATAGCTGAACAGGATATTGGCGAGTTTTGACGCCCCGTAAGCCGTCCATTCCCGATAATTGCGCTTGTGGTTCAGGTCATCAAAGTTGATGATGTTCCCCTGATGCGCGTCGGATGCCACGTTAATGATGCGTGCCGGAGCGCTGGCGCGAATCGTATCCAGCAGCAGATTCGTCAGCAAAAAATAACTCAGGTGGTTGAGGGCAAAAGTCATCTCAATCCCATCGACACTTTCGCGGTAATCTGTGAACAGCGCGCCCGCGTTATTGACCAAAACGTCCAGATGGTCATACTTGCGCTTGAACTCGTCAGCCAGCCCGCGAACCTCGGCCTGCGATGACAGGTCGGCGGTCAGGAATTCGAGCGAGCCGGGGACATCGCCAATCTCGTCCAACACGGCTTTGATCTTCTCAGGGTTGCGTCCCACGCCGATGACCGTCGCGCCCGCCTGAGCCAATCTGAGCGCCGTGATTTTGCCCACGCCATCGGTTGCGCCTGTGACCAGACAAATCTTGCCTACCATCATGTGAGAAGTCTCCATAAATGACCCAACTCATTATATAATCTACCCTAAGATGAAGTGGTGAGGGGATATGGCAACCAGACGCAAAATCGACTATCCGGCCAAGTTGGACGAAATCGCTGCGGATTTTGGCGTATCGACCTCCGAATTATTAGAGGAAATCGCCAGTGGTGAGTTAATGATTGTGCGGCGGCCATCCGAAGAAGAGTTCGCCGCCGATCATGCCTTGTGGGACGAGCAGTTTGCGGCGTCGCAAGATGTACTGGACAAATTAGCTGATAATGCGCTGGCAAAGTATCACGCCGGACTGACGGAAGAATTTGACCCTGACCCTGATTTCCAATAAAGGCCACCAGATGCTAAAGCAATCTGGTGGCACTTACCCCGTCGGCTAATCCACGATTGCGCCGCAGGAGATATTCACCTCGGTGGCGGTGATGGATTGCGCCAGATCGGAAGCCAGGAAAGCCGCGACATTGCCCACATCGGCAAAGGTCGCCAACCGCCGCAAGAGGGTCGTCGGGAGCAACTGGTTAAGGATGTGGTCGCGTTCAGGAGCATCAAGAGGGATCGACTCGCCAATGCCGCCGGTTTTGATGGTCACGACACGGATACCATGCTCGCCTAATTCCCATGACCACTGCCGCCGCAGCCCTTCCATCGCATCCAGGGCAATCTTGAAGCCGCCCAATCCTGGTTGGGTTTGTGGCCCGCCGCCGCCAAATTGGAGAATCACGCCGGTTTTACGCGCGATCATGTGCGGTGCAGCCGCCTTTGTGGTGATGAACTGCGTTCGCATGGCAATCGTGATTGGCTGCAAAAAATCGTCGAGCGTGATGTCCATCAAGGGCTGCTGAACATCGCCGATGCCAATCACATTCACCGAGACATCAATCTGTCCGGCGGCGGCAATGACCGAATCCACATAGGCATTGACCTGCTTTGCATCCAGCGCATCCACGATACTCGTTTCGGCGCGACCACCCTTTCCCCGAATGTCATTTGCTACCGCGTCGAGTTTCGATTGGGTGCGCCCTGCCAGGAACACCCTGGCTCCTTCCCGCGCAAATCCGCGTGCAATAGCACCGCCGATAGAACCGCCCCCGCCATAGACGACACAGACTTTATTTTCCAGCAACATAGCACATACCCTTTCGCTTGATGAGATCGAGACCCGTTATCAACGACATCTGCATCATACGCCAGCGTGGGCGTGCAAGTCTTGAAAAAAACGGCAACCTATCCAGTTTAGAAGGTCGGAATCAAGAGTTCACGCGGGGTATAACCCAATAAGCGTTTCAGGGAGCGGGTCAGATGTGGTTGATCCGCGTAACCCAATTCGTGGGCCGTGTCGATGATAGGATTCCCCTGATGCAGGAGTTCCATCGCCCGTTGAGCACGTTGAATCTGGCGGATGTAATTTTGCCGTAAGCCGGTGCTGTGCTGGAAGCGGTAGCGGATGGTGCGCGCGGATGCATCGTCCAGTTCGTCACGCAGCGCCGCTTCGATGAGGGGGTCGCAGGTCAGCGCGCCCGCCCGCACGAGCTGTTCCACGAAGGTCTCGACGTTTTCGAAAGTTGGGATTTCCCAAACCTTGTCTTTCAACCAGAAATTGTCGCCGCTGCCTTCGGGCAAATTAATCTCCCGGTTGAGGATGGCTGGCGCGGGCACATGCGGCATAAACGTCCCGACCTTGAAACGTATCCACAGACTCTCCCCGCCCGCAATATAACTGAGCGGCCTCGCTGCTTCTAATGCGCCGACGACTAAGATTCGCAGGACACCCGCCTGCCGCGTGAAGATGAGATGCCAGTTATATTCTGCCGGACGCATTTCGAGACCATCGGCAGCCGTATAGCCATGACCAACCCACTCGATATAGGGCGACTCGACAAGGCGTTGTTCAGGGATAACGATCATCTCAAAACCACTTCCACAATCCGAACATTTATGCTATGGGGATTATATCAGACAGCCAGTATCCGACTCTTGCTGATAGTAGTGATCAAACGAGGTTATTTTACGGACTTTAGATAGGAATGGTATTGGAATTTATGCGTGGCTGAGGAAGAGTATTTTCAGGGCATCGCGGCGGCTGAAGTGCAAACGCGCGTAAAGCCGCACAGCCGTCGTATTTTCGGGGTCGACGTGCAGGAACGGAACAGTGCCCGCTTGCCAGTTTTCTTGGACGAGCAGACCGACCAGCCGGCGCGCAAAACCTTTACCCTGCCAGTCCGGGTGCGTGCAAACCGTGCAGATTTCACGGTATCCCGGCGGCTGCATACGCTCACCCGCCATAGCCACCAATTCCCCACCCTGCCGAATGCCGAAAAAGCGCCCCATTTCAATCGAACGCGGCGTAAACGGGCCAGGACGCGCCATATCAACGAGTCGTTCCATGTCCGGCACATCGGCGGCGGTCAGCGCAATGATGTCCTCGGTTGGGAACGATTCAGATATATTCTGCTGACAGACCATCTGGTCAGCCATAAAGACTTCGTGTGTCTGCCAGCCGGGAAAAGACTCCGGCAGCTTGATTTGCCCTATCCCAATCACTTCGCCTGCGGGAATAAGTTGCGCCAGTTCAGCAAAAGCTGCATCGCTCTGATTAGCCACTCCCACCCCAAACGACACCTCCGGCAGATAGCGTTTCGCCAGTGTTGACCCGATTGCCAGATGCGCATGTGGCCCCGTCAGACTGTGCCAGACGGGATTGTCCAGTAAGTGTACTGATTCCATTTCGTGCTCTTTTCAAAAGCGCATAACAAACACTCGGCGTAGTAGTCATCTAATGAAAGAGGGACTTCAACCTTTTATGGCTGCCAGTCCCTCGATTTGATTTCATTTTCCTCTTATTCCCCCTCTCCGTACACGCGGAGGGGGTTAGGGGGAGGGGTTTCAGTCCCGCAAAATGCGGACATGCCGCCCCGGTTCAGCGCCGTAACTTTCCGAGAGAAGGTCGGCGTCACGGGCGATTTCGTGCTGGCGGCGGCGGACAGGTGGCGGCTGCGGTGACAGATCCACGTACTCTGCTCCACCGCGAACCCGGATGATGGCGGCCTTCGCCTCCTCAACCGCCTGACCAAAAGGGTCGCGTTCGTCCTCCAGATTATACAAATCCATCAGGAACGAATCCATCTGTGAGGCGGTGTTCGCCCGCAGCACATAGATGGGCGTGCCATGCCGTTCCGCGTCCACGATCAGCTTGGGACGGCGGCGGTAGTAATTCTTGAGCGTGACAATCGCGTCGGCCTGCCCAAAATCCTCGACGATGACCGCCGGGACACGCAGCCGCTTGGCAGCCTGCTGCAAACGGTTGCGTGCCACCCCATAAGCGTAGAGCCTCAGCCCTTCCAGCTTGGTTCCGGCGGCGCTGCGCGGTTCGGTGTCTTCTTCATGGTCATGGGCGCTGCCCTTACCGTTAGCGGCGCGGCGGCCATTCCCATTGCCGTTTCCGTTACTATTACCGTTCCCATTGGTGATGCCGTTCGCAGCATTCCGATCCCGATCACGGTCACGAGTCCCGCGTTCGTTCACAGTGCGTTCCGGCTGCACCGTCTCGATCTCGATTTCACCGCCAGCATTACGCGAACGGATTTCGATAGGCAGCGGGCGACCCCGCAGTTGGGCATCCACCGCAGCGGATACATCTTCATGTACCGCCAGCTTGTTGCGGTTTTGCAGCTCGATCAACACATCAAACGTCGGCGGCGCGCGCCGTTCCTGTACGGATTTTTGCGTCCCCCGGCGGCGGGCTTCCTCGTCTGACAGCGTGACCGACTCAATCCCGCCGACCAGATCGGACAGCGTCGGATTGAGCATCAGGTTTTCCAGCGCGTTACCATGCGCCGTGCCGATGAGCTGCACACCGCGCTCGGCAATTGTCCGGGCGGCGTTGGCTTCCAACTCACGCCCGATTTCATCAATGACGATGACTTCCGGGTTGTGGTTTTCAACTGCTTCGATCATCACCTCGTGCTGACGTTCGGGATGCGATACCTGCATCCGGCGCGCTTTACCGATGGCCGGATGCGGCACATCGCCGTCACCGCCGATTTCATTCGAGGTATCGACGATGACCACGCGCTTGGTCTCGGCCAGCACACGGGCGGCCTCGCGCAGCATGGTGGTCTTACCGACACCGGGTGGCCCTAACATCAGAATGCTCTGGCCGGATTCGATCAAATCCTGAATGATGTCAATTGTCCCGTAGACCGCACGTCCGACGCGGCAGGTCAACCCAACTACGTCGCCCCGGCGGTTGCGGATCGCCGAGATACGGTGCAGCGTGCGTTCCAGACCGGCGCGGTTATCGGCGTCGAATGTGCCAATATTGGACACAATCGCGTCAATATCGTCGCGCGTCACTTCGTTTTCCAGCAGCACGACCTCGCCCTCTACAAAGCGGGCGGTGGGCACGCGGCCCAGGTCGAGCACAATTTCCAGCAGTTCGTCGGTGTTACCAATGTGATCCAGCGCCGCGTTTAAATGCGGTGGCAAAACTTGTTTAAGTTCGTGTATGTCGTCAGTGATACGGCGTTCCATATAAGCGATAACTCTTGCTCCTTTTGTTAGTCGATGCGTTCAAGTCTATGGTCGTTAGCTTTTAACGACTCCCCAACAAGGTTTTGACCTGTCTGACTAATCCACGAATCCCCTCGCGCTCCCGCAGCTCGGCTTCGACCTTTTCCAGTTCGGTTTTGGCCTGCGCCCGCTTGTCCGCTTCCATCTTGTGCTGGCTGTCATAACGCAGATCGCGCGCCAGCATTTGAAGCTTGGGCGTGTCGAGTGATTCGTAGCTCATAATCTCTAAATGCTCAAATTTGTCCTCTGTCATCCGACGTGTTATTCGTCGGCGGTTTGGCCGGACTCGGCACAGCTTCCATGCGACGGTGCAGCGGCGCGAAAGTCGCCGAACGGACTCCGGCGGTGATGTGTTTGACCATCACGGCCTGCCGCGCACAAATCTCGAATCCTAGGTCAACCAACGCGCTGTCCACCCAATCCTGATAGCGCCGTACACGGACGTAAACCGGCACTTTGGTGCTGCGCTCGGCCAACGCAATCGCGCTCGCCAGGATCATCGGCGCGTCACTGAACACGTCCGGGTGCAAATGCGGCGTCAGATAGACCCCTTCTTTGCCCTGTGCTAAACCAATAAACCCTTCAACGCGGTCATCCTTCCGATAAACCAATCCCTGTCCGGGGTTGGGCAGTCCGGTAATCTGTTGTACCAAACGGGGCACAACATTGCTGTACAGCAGTTGAATCCCCGGCAAATCAGCTTCACTTGTTTCCAGCAGTTCCGCCCGTTCCGACGGCTCGAAAGCGCTGTAATCGCCCGGAGGCCGCTCCCAGATTTCCTGGCGCGCATAGATCGAGTAACTCGCCAGTCGCATCGTCCTGAACAACGGAGCCATTTCATCGACTTCCGCCACCAGGATATGCGCCCCACGTTTGCCCGCCTCAACCGCCATCGAATCCAGGATATGCATCCAGGCGGTGTCGTCTTCGTCTTCTTCCAGGGTGGGCGCGACGTAAGCGATATGGGCGTAAGACGTGTCCCGCAGCCGGAACTGCCCCACAACCTGGTACTTATCGGTGCGCGTCACCATCGTATGCACACCGCGATAGGGCAGCAGCAGCGCGAAAAAGCGCGACCCCTGCGCCCCGCCTGCGTCGCGGGTGAAATACAACTCGCTGTCCAGGACGGTTCCTTGTTCACTCAGGCGCCGCACCAGTGGAATATCCACCAGGGTCGCCGCGCGGGTTTCAGCCGTATCACGAATCGACACGTTGAACCTCAATTTCGCCAGATTGGCTCACAGTCAAAGGTTGCATACAGCATACTGCCGTCCGCCTTGCAGCGGCCTTATGCACGCAGGAGGGTGCTGTCGCGGATGACAGAAGGGTGTCCAAATAATTCAGGTGATGGCCTAGATAGGTTGTCATTACCCTGTATTGTAGCACCCTTGTCAGAACCTTGACAATGCCCTCAGCCTCCGCTCATCTGGCGTTTTGTACCATTTTAGCGCTCGTATGTAACAATTACGTATACAACCTTATCAGATTTTTAAGGTTTTTAAAGGGTCAAAATGGTTCATATTGTCTGGGAGCGATAAAATCCGCTTGTATAACATGACGCACAGCTTCATCGATCATACCCAATTCCGCCCCGACAGGTTGTGGCACAGGGCGGAAAATGTGTGCTATGGTTCTGCAAATCGCTATTCAACCTATTTTGTCTCGCAGGAGACCCTTCAGATGAAAACTTTTGAGCTATCCACCCTCTTCCAGCAGCAGCAGATGTACGTTTCCAAAGGCCAGATGTACCTGGAATTTTTGCGCGAAAGCACCCTGAGCATGGGCTTATATGTGCTGCCTGCGGGCGCAACCGACGGCCAGGAGCCGCATACCGAGGACGAGGTGTATTACGTCGCTGCCGGACGCGGACGATTCGTCTCCGATGGCGAAGATGTTCCCGTGCAGGCGGGATCGATTTTGTTCGTCCCAGCGCACGAAGAACACCGCTTCCACGGCATCGAGGAAGACCTGCATATCCTGGTCGTCTTCGCCCCGCCGGAATATGCGCTCAAAAAATAGACACCTGTACAACTTTCGCCTATACTCCGTCGTAATCCAGGCTGCGGGGAGATAAAACGTGCTTTTCGATTTGGCTAATTGCTAACCGCTAAAAGCCAATCGCTATTTTGGGGAGAACGCATGAAAGCAATCATCTGGACAAAATTTGGATCGCCCGACGGCCTTGAATTCCAGGAGGTCGCCAATCCAACCATCAAGGACAACGAAATCCTGATTCGCGTCCGCGCAACCACTGTCTCCGCCGGGGATTGTGAGATTCGCGCCCTGAAGTTTCCGGGCTGGATTGCCATTCCCTTACGCTTATATGTCGGTATCACAAAACCCAGAGTCAAAATTTTAGGCCAGGAATTGGCCGGGGATGTCGAAGCCATCGGCAAAGATGTGACCCGTTTCAAAGTCGGCGACCCCGTTTTTGGCATCACGGGTTTGCATTTTGGTGGTTACGCCGAGTATGTCGCGCTGTCTGAAAAAACACCATTGGCGATCAAACCCGCCCATCTGACCTACGACCAAGCGGCTGCCCTTCCGGTGGGCGGCACAGAAGCTCTGCATTTTATGCGCAAAGCGGCAATCCAACCGGGAGAAAAAGTGTTGATTTACGGCGCGGGCGGCAGCATCGGCACATATGCCATTCAACTGGCGCGTTATTTTGGCGCGGGCGACATCACCGCCGTCGACAGCGCCGAAAAATTGGATATGCTGCGTGCGGTTGGCGCGAATCATACCCTGGATTACACCAAAACCGATTTCACCCAGACGGGCGAGACCTATGATGTAATTCTGGATGTGGTTGGCAAAAGTTCGTTTCCCGGCAGTATCAAAGCGTTGAATCCCAACGGGCGTTTTATGTGCGCCAATCCATCGTTTTCGCAAATGCTGCGCGGCACACGCACGCTGGGGCCGAACGGTCAGAAAATTATCGTCGGGCCAGCCAATCCGCAGGGTGAAGATTTATTGTTCCTCGCGGGGCTGGTTGAGGCCGGAAAACTCAAGCCTGTTATCGAAAACCGCTTTCCACTGGAACAAACCGCCGACGCCCATCGCTATGCCGAAGCTGGACACAAACAGGGCAATCTCATCATCACCGTGTGACAAATCACGCACAAAAACCAGGTCGCCTATAGGTTTAGCAGACGAAAGCGACTATACTGGTTATGTACGATGCCATAGCGCAACTTGTCTCCACTCTGAATGCAACCGGTGCAATTGCGGACTCAAGCGCGGCGCATAAAGAAAACTAAGGAGACAATACATGGCAAATGAACATACCCTCGAAATCACGGCTAAGACCGACGGCAAACGCTTTTCATTATCGACAGATGTCCTCGAACCACTGGGTTTGAAAGCCGATGATTGGGTTTGGCTGCGCGTCAAAGATGCGACCAGCGGCGGCCTGATTTTTGAAGGCAACCATCGCATGAAAATGGGCACGGAAATCAACGGCCCGGTCTTCCAGAACATCAAAGGCAACCAGGCGTTGAAAGTCACCATCGCCCGCCCCAAGTGATTCGTCTCATAAAATGACTGCTCGGTTATTCAGCACCGTCTGAAACCGAGTCGCCGGTAAAATGCGGCGTGGTGAAATCCGCCGCCTGCTTTGCGTCCCCCAAATATTCAGCGATTCAGAAAATTTAACCTCGCACAACGCTATAGACGCCAACCAGAGCGCATGAAGAACACTGTTTCCTATCCCCTTCGCGCTACCGGAATATGCGTCTAAAAATAAGGGTAGCCACCAAAATCCCAGACAGAAGCCTCACGATATGCGGGGCTTTTTGTTTGCCAAAATTATTTTTAGCAATCGTAAACATAAACAATCTTATAAGTCTTACTGAATTAAGGACATTATACTAAGCAAATATGACCAGATAGTAAGTTCCTGTATCAGAGACAGATGAAATTCACTTCAAAGATGTTTCGTATTGGTTCATATGTTTCAAATCGTCCTTAGCAACTGTATATGTATCCCATAAAGGAGTGAGAAAATGGCAAATGGTTATCGCTATAAGATGGTCAGTATTGCCCCAAACCTAGTTGCCGGTCTAAAAGAGGAGCCATCGGTAGCAGCGGCTAAATACCTCGAAAACGCAGTCAATCAATATGCTAAAGAAGGGTGGGAATTTCATCGGGTCGATCATCTCCAAGTCTCAAAGAAGCAAGGTTGTTTGGGTATCTGGTTAGGGTCGAGAGGCTTATTCGTTACCTACGCGGTGATTACTTTTCGTCGGCCCGTAGCCTTATCACAGTCGTCATCTCCACGAGATGCTCAAGGTGTCGCGCCGGGATAATTTACCTCTCATAGATGATACCTATGAAACTAATTTGGCTGATTATTATTGCCCTAACTCCCATATTCAAGGAGGTCAAATATGAATCCCTTTGAAGCACTCGAACGACATTATCCGAAAACTATTCAGCAGATGAACAACCGCTTCAATGCCCCTCAATTTATTCTTGAGTTAGCACATCAACATCAGGGGCTTTACATTCAGGCGTTGGCGCAGTATGCCGATCACGATGCACCATTCCAGGCCGTCCATCGTCAGCTAGCCCAAACCCTTTCTAAATTTAAAGACCTCATTGCTCACGACGGACAAGAATCCAGCACCGACATTTTCGGCCATTCCAACAGTGCATCTGTGTGGATCAAACGAGGATAGCCTCAACTACTGCTTCCGTAGGGGTTTGTCGCTGACAAACCCTCGCTTTCTAGCCCCTTCAGTGGGCTTGTCTTTACAGGTAGCCGGGTGGCTTCAGCCCCCGGCAGCACTACCAAATATCCACGCTTGACTTCATAGAACTTCTGTGCTAAAATAAACCCTCAAATATCGGCTGTGCAGCCAACGGCATTTTACAGCGACTATAGCGGCAGCAGGGCTTCACACGCATCAAAAAATGGCAGCCTCTCCCCTAAATTGCCACCGCCGCCCACCCTGCTCGGCGGATAATAGCCGAAACTGCCGCCATTGGACTAGTCGCTAAAAAGGACTCATCATGGGACAACCCGTCGTACATTTCGAGATTACCGGCCAAGACCCCGCCAAACTGCGGCGCTATTTTGGCGACTTGTTTGGCTGGGAGTTCGACACCGACGCGCCAGTTGCGCCCGCCGTTTCCGAAGCCGGGAATTACGGCTTCATCAACCGCATCGCGACTCCTGATGGGGTTGGCATTCCCGGCGGAATCGGCGGCGGCGCGGGCTACACTGGTTATGCGATTTTTTACGTCGGCGTGCCGGATGTCGAAGCCGCGCTCCAAAAAGCCGAAAGCCTCGGCGGCAAGCGCGTGATCGGCCCCGTCAAAAATCCCGGCGCAGACCTTTGGGTCGGGCACTTCACCGATCCCGAAGGCCATCTGGTCGGCGTCGCTGGCCCCAAATAATCCTCGGCGCAGTATACGAGTATCTTTGCAGCACAACCCCGCCTTTCACCGGATTTCCGCAGTAAACAGCCGGGGTTACTGCACTTTTTCTTTGTATTTACTCTGAACTTTGCACTCTGCCTTTTGTACTAAAAAAGCCCCGATCAATTTTGACCAGGGCTTCAAAACACATTTTATTCCCCTCTCCACGTGTAGAGAGGGGCAAGGGTGAGGTTTCCTACGACCCGCCGACCAGCGCACCGAAAACGTCGTTGGTGCTGGGATCGACCTTCGTGGCACACGCCAGATATTGCTGGACATACGCCAACTGCCCGGTGGTCGCCGGATCATAAGGCGGAATGCTCGCCGTACAATCAACGAAGGCTTTCACATAGGTTTCCGCCGTCGCCAGATCGCCCGCGAGATCGCCATCGTGCAGCACATAATCGTCGAAGGCTTTGTCCAGCCAGCGCTGCATCAAAAAGTTTTGCGGTGATCCATCTGACAGCAGTGACGGGAATGAAATCGTGTTCGGGTCACTCAGCAGCGCATCATATTGTTTGTAGAAAGCCGTTTCGTCGGGTTTCTGTGACGCGGTGACAGCCGGATCATCCAGGAACGAACGGCGCGCGGGCATCCCGGTGAACAATTCGGGATGGCGTGAGAGCGTACTCAGCCAGCGGTAACAGGCTTCCCCGTTTTGCGAAGTCGCGCTGACATAGGCTGTGCCGATGCTGTAAGTTGCGCCGTTAAACTGGCTGCCCGTCGGATACTGTGTCAGGTGATAATTATCGCTCGCGCCGCTGGCAGCGTTGCCGCCCCCTGGCCCGAAAGCGAATCCGCTCAACGATTGGGTGTAAATGCTGGTCAGGTCGCCGCCACCTGCCCCGCCAAACGCCGTGACCAGACTGTCCCCGGCAAGTTGGCTGTACTTGATGTAACCGTCTTTGGCGAGGTCAAGCACCTGTTGAATCGCCGCAACCGTCGCCGGATCAGAGAAGTTGATGGTCGGCGGTTTGGTGCGGAAGTCCAGCGGCAGGCCGCCATTAGCCGCGATCAGCAGCAGCAGATAAGTATCGCCGATGCTGGTGGACGCAAACGGCGCTTTATCGTCAGCCGTCGGCTTCAAGGTCTTGAGCGCATCATTGAAGTTGTTGATTGTCCAGCCGTTTTCCGGCGCGGGAATTCCGGCGCGGTTGAAGGCATCGCCGTCGTATTTCAGGCCTTCGGGTTGGATTACAATCGGCAGCGCCCAGGTTTTATTGTCACGCTGCATCTGTGCCAGCACCCCGCCCACCACATCATTGCGGTCAAAAGTGGGATCGGCGTCCATGAACGGATCGAGATTCAAAATGCTCGTCATGTCGATCTGCTGCACATAATTCAGCGGCACATAGAAGCAGTCGAATTTCTTAGCCATATCGCCCGGTTGGTTCAGGCCGGTATCCAATTCTATGTTGCCGACCTGCGCGTCATTGGAGACAAAATCGTTGATGACCTGATCCCATTGATCCTTATTGGGCAGCGGGGTCACGAACGACAGCATCCCAAACTTGAGGTTGACTTCGCCACCGTTCAAGGCTACATCCGGCACAGGCGTCGCCACATTCACCGTCAGATTGTCGTGTTTATCGACAGCCGCTTGCTGATTCGAGACCGCGACACTTTCGACATCTTGCAGCGCAGTATGGGCATCCAGATTTTGGCTGTTCATGCGCGTGATGACTTCGTTCAGATAATCGCCGAAGCGCACTTCTGAGGAAGGTATCGCATTCGCCAGCGCTTCGTCAATCACAGCCTGGGTTTCCGGCGTGCGCTTGGTAAAGGCAGCAATAGCCGCCTGCTGGTCATTGGTCGATTGCACCTGTGCGCCGACTAAACTCCGGCGTGCAGGCGTCGCGCTGAAGAAGTTGTTGGCAATCGCGGGATTAAAACTCAGATATTTGACCAGCGCATAGGCCGCATCGGGGTGCTGTGTCCCCGGACTGATGGCGAAGCCCTGCGTGTCCAGCCCCGCCTTGCCGCCGGGCAGCAGCGATGCAGCAACTTTTTTATTGCCGCTCAACACCGATGATAATCCAAAACTGCCCACAACGCGCATCGGAGTGTCCGACAGTTGTCCGCCGCCGTTGGTCGAAACCACGCCATCAAGCTGCATTTTCGCCAGCGTGGTCAACAGGGGTTCGAGCGCCGGTTTATTGAAAGCCGGGGCGTTGGGCAGAGAACCCGCGTCATAAAAGCCTTCGCCCAACAAGCTCCGCAGCAGCAGCCCGGTATAATCGCCGCCCAGAGCGAGACCCGGTTTGGTGACATTACCATTAGCGTCTTTTTCAGTCAAAGCGCGAGCAGCCGCGTCCAGATCATCCAGCGTCCATGCGCCGTTGGGATAGGCCAGCCCTGCTTTGTCGAAAACATCCGGGTCATAGGCCAGCGTAATCACATCGGCAGACACCGGCAGCATCCACACCTTGCCGTCCCACTGCACCGACTGCCATGCCGGAGGGAAGAAATCATTCGTATTCACTGTCGAATCGGTGCTGACCAGCGGCGTCAAATCCAGGAAGTAACCAGCTTGGGTGGCTTCTTCCGACAGATTGCTGCTGGACATCAAAACGACATCAGCGCTGCTCATGTATTTTTCGACTTCGGAAAAGTGGTCGTCGATGGCATTAACCGGTGACGGAAACGCCGGAAAATTTCCGGCCACTGTCTTCACCGTGACCCCCGGATTCTGACTTTCAAAATCGGTCAGCATTTCCGGCGTGATGATGGTCTCAAGGAACTGCGGCAGCAGCAGCGTAATCGTCACATTATCCTGTGCCTGCGCGCCCATGCCGGACAAAGGTAGTGCTATCAGCGCCAGCAGCAAACCGAACACTGCATAACGCACGATCTTAAGCGGATGTCTCAAAAATGTTTCAGGATGCATCATCCATTCCCTTCTACTATTCAATTAACAGCGTGCCCTGCGGCGAGGTTATCCCATTAATGATGTACGTAATCATCTGCACATAAGTTTCGCCGTGCTTAAAGGCATTGTACAGCATCAGGTAGCTTATCAGGGCACATCGTTGATATGCCCAAATACTATAGACTCGTACATCAGGTATGTCGCTAAAACGGGCGAAATCTGACAGGCCAGATTTTGACTTGAAGCAAAATCACCCTGCCAGAGTCAGCATTTTGACCACCGCGAACAGGCCGAATCCGACATGCGCCAGAATCGCCGCGCGCGTCGAGCCGGTGGTCAGCCGCACCGCGCCGAAAATGAGTCCGCCGACGAACGGCAGCACCTGCCCATACCATAAGCCGTTAAAATCGCTGATCGACGAACCGTAAGCGATCAGGTGAAAGAGCGCGTACAACAGTGCCGACAGGATATATCCCGGCCATGCGCCAATCATGCTGCGCAAGGACGACAGCAAGACACCCCGGAAAATCAGCTCTTCGGCAATCGGTTGGGCAATGACCATGAACAGCACAGCGAAAATCCAGCTTAAAACGGTGATCGTCCCCCGATTGATCGTGACTGCGTTGTACAGATAGGTCAATTCAGGTTCCGGCAAAAAGCCGCTCGTCACCCGCCCGGAAACCACATCCAGCGCAACCGACAATCCTACACCGATCAACAACATCAAAAAAGCCTGCTGCACCATAACGACATTTCCGCCCCCGCCCAGGTGCAGTGCAGCCCGCTGTTCCGGCTTGCCAAAACGGATATAGACAAAAATAATGGTCAGCACCGCACCAATCGTCCAGGCGGCCAATTCTTTATATTGTTTGTCGCCCAGCAGCGCCAGGACAATAAAACTGCCCAACACCGTCGCTGCGAACGACACGACAACCCCGCCCAGGGCTGCTAATGTGCTCCAGGGCGGCGGATTTTCCAACGCGCTGATGCGCCCAAATATGTTCCTCAAAATGCAGCCTCAACTTTCCAACAAAAGCGCCATCATAAAGGCATCCACGAATTGTCCGTTTTTGTAATAGGCTTTCTGGCGGCGGCCTTCAATCTCAAATCCCAGTTTCTGGTAGACATGGATTGCCTGGGCGTTGTGGGTGAAGACATCGAGTTCGATGCGCCAGATTGCGCCGGTTCGCTGTGCCCAGCCGATCAGATTGCGCAGCAGTGCCGTACCTACCCCTTTGCCGCGCCAATCCGCATGTACCGCGATGCCCACGCCCACCGACCCGCCGGACGCTAAGCGTCTTCCACCGCGCCCGGTGCAGTTGCCGATGATGAGGCCTTCAACTTCCGCCACCAGATAAATTGAATTGGGCGCGTTGGCATAATCGGCGATGAGTTTGCGTTCTTCTTCCAGCGTGGGCGGCACATCATCCGGCCCGAACAGCACGCCGCTCTCCGGTTCCTGTGCCAGCCGCATCAGATGGGCGCGCGTTTGGGGTGCATCGCCGGGGCGTGCTCTGCGAATCGTATAAGTTGCCATGACCCATTCTTAAACTGTATCAAATCCGAACTATAATTCTAGCCTACCCCCTCCCCCTTTGCGAAGTGATGTTCCGTTCTTCACATAAAGCCGGATGCTATCCGTCGTAAAACCACTTACAATACGCTCCGCAGCACATCTATACCCATTAGCGATAAGGAATCAACCCGTGACCAAAACAGTCTTCTTCAATATCCCGGCGCAGGGGCATATCAACCCCTCACTGCCGGTCACCGCCGAACTCGTCCGGCGCGGCGAACAGGTCATCTATGTGAACGCTGAGGAAATACGGTCACTGGCGGAAACGACAGGGGCAGTCTTCCGCCCCTATCCAGCCATGCCTGAACTGATTGCTTTGGTTCAGAATTCGGCGGGCAATATTCCACGCAATGCCCTGGCCCTGGTGGAAATCGGCGAACGACTGCTGCCATTTATCTTCGATTTATTGCGCGCCGAACAACCCGATTATGTGATTTTCGACTCGCTGGCGGGTTGGGGCAAACAAGCAGCAGATGTGCTCGGCATCCCGGCGCTGGCTTCTATCGTGACCTTCGTGCTCATCCCTGGTGATCGAATGCCGATCCCCACAACCCTGGCGCTGAGAACTATCGGACAGTTCCTCCCCGTGATTCCGCGTTATATGCGTACAGCACGCCGCATCCGCCGTAACCTGGGTGTGAAAAATATCGGTTTATTGGGCGCAGTCATGAACACGGGCGAGATGAACATCATTTACACCTCCAGGGATTTCCAACCGGGTGCGAGTCGTTTTGATGAGCGCTTCCAATTTGTCGGCCCATCCATCAGCCCGCGCCCCGATGATTCCGGTTTCCCCTTCGAGCAAATCACACGCCAGCCGGTCATTTACATTTCGCTGGGCACAATCCACAACGACAACCTGGATTTTTATCGCCAGTGTTTTGCCGCCTTCGCCGACCATCCCGGTCAATTCATTTTGTCGGCGGGCAAGCGCACCGATCTCCAAGTGTTGGGCGACATCCCAGCGAATTTCATCGTCCGCAATTTCGTGCCACAGTTAGAAGTTTTGGAGCGCACGGATGTGTTCATCACGCACGGGGGCATGAACAGCGTCAGCGAGGGGTTGTGGTACGGCGTTCCGCTGGTCGCCATCCCGCATCAGGTTGAGCAAGCCGTTGTTGCGCACGAGGTTGAAAAACAGGGTGCGGGCTTGGCGCTGGGGATGCAGCCGCCATTTGGTCACGTCACGGCAAGCGAACTGCGCGCGGCGGTGGATCGCATCCTCGCAGACCGCACCCCTTACCAACAAGCCGCCGTCCGTCTGGGCGATTCATTCCGGGCAGCGGGCGGTTATGCCCGTGCTGCCGACGCGATTCTGGCATTCGCCCAAAGTCATCCGCGCGTTAAAAGCTGAGGTTTAGTTATTCAGCTCGGAACAACAGAGAGGATTACCCATGAGCGGGCCAGATAAAATATCGTATAGTTTGCCCCGTCAACGAGCATGTCATATTCTTGATGAGTCACTTTAAACGTGTGAGCATCCATTTTTAAGAAATACATGGGATCATGTTTCTGTCCCAAAAGACCTTTTCCAGTTTTCACCACAAGCTTAATCTCCCCGCTGAAGACCGAGACATGGTTATCCATTAAATCCCGATGCATCTGGTAAGCTTTGTATCCCAGAATCAACGCGGCCAGGATGCAGCCTACCCTTAATACAACAACCACTTCGCTCAATTCTTGAGAGTTGAAGAGAACTACGACCCAGCACCCCAAAGCTGTCACCATACCTATGAGCCATAACCGACGCCCCTGCCGAAGTCGTTTCTGCTGATTTGCGCCTAAGTGACCTTCACGGTTTGCAACCACATCGTTTTGAGTAAATCCGAAGATTTCCGGGAGCGTGTGAATTGGGGATGAAGCATTCATTTAGAACCTCCACAAGTTGCATAGGGGCTATGAAGTCTTCTGGGAAATTTGCAAATAATAATATAAGTGTATCGCATTTTATTATTGGCTAAAAATACATCGTCCTCTCAATCACATTTTCAATTCTTGCTCATCCCTCGCGCAGCCATTCCGCGGACAGGATTTGCTTGCTGTGCGGCGCATAGTAAATCGCATACGGGTCGCCATTGGTGAAAGCAGAAGAGGCAAAATAGCCCATATTCCAGGTGAGGCCGTCTATAATGAGATCATAGGGCGACGTGCCTTTTTGCCTCATAGTCCCATATTTCACCTGTGCCGTTCCTTTCACAACCTGAACATTACCTTTGTGCAGATCGTGATCCAAACGGCGTTTTTTGAACCAGCAATATACACATGTGCCTGACGCTATAATCCAAATCAGGCCGATAATTCCCAGTCGGCTTACGGCAGTATCATGGATGCGAACACCGTCGATAACTGTCCAGGCCACGAGAAAAGGAACAACAATAAGTGTCAATATGAAACAGAGCAGCCATGATGTGCGAATTCCATTGAGCTTTGAACGCTGCTGTTTCATCAGATAACCGTCGCGATTGGCCTGTAAATCCTCTTCGGTAAATCGAAGGGCATTCATGAGCTTCGATTGGGCATCACTAAGCGGATGCTGGCGCTTTTCTTTTGCTTTCTCCATCCCATCTTGCCTCAACCTAGCACGTAGGAACTGTTTTTTACTCAGTACCCCGCACTCAGAACTCCGTACTGTCTTTCACTCATCCCGCATCCCTCGTACCTCATCCCTTTCGCCCTCCGCCTCGCCCTTATGCGCTTCGTAGAACTTTGACCATTGTTCGCGGAAGGCGCGATCCTGGGTGATATATTCTGGTTCGGTGGTCGCGCCCAGAATCGGTATGTCCACCGGGGCAATGTCTTCCAGCGCCTTCTCGACAAAGTAGACCATCTCGGTGGCTTGCAGGGTGGCGGTCAGGCGATGCGACAGCCAGGAGAGGCCGAATAGAGTCAGAATCAAGGCCAGGATCAGCGCCTTTGACCAGGGAGTATACACCAGCAGCGAGGTGATGAATCCGGGGATTAGCAGCGCCTCGCCCAGGTAAAACAGACGCATCCGCGAGCGCATCAAAATACGAGTTCCGCCCTCGCCTGCGTCAGAAAATTCAGCATAAATCACAGCAGCGACAGCCGTGCGTGCGCGCCGCCGCCAGGGGATGGTGCTGTTGCTCGTCAGGCGGAAGCCGCTCTTACGCTGCTCCACATAATAACGGCGTCCATCGGTGAACAGATTACGCAGATGCAGGCGTTTGACATCCGGCTTGGAAGCCATTGCCAACGCGCGCAAACACTCCATGCGCGATGCCTTCACCGTCACCGCGACGGGCGGATAGACATACCAGACCTGCTTGAGGGTGGTGTTCATCCGGCTCACGTGACCCGATCCGCGACAACCACTACTCGATCCTGATAAGTGTTCTGCAAAAAGTCGTAAGCGTCGCAGGTGATGAGTGTAATTTGATCTTTTGTGCTGGGATACAACACGCTCAAATCATCCGGCTGAACTTTCGTGATCGAGGCGATGCTGTAACGCTGCTGCTGATTGTTCAACGTCAGAATCACCGGATCGCCGACGTTCAACTTGCTCATCCCGGCGAAAATCCCAGCGCGCCCATCTGGCATTTCGACATGCCCCGCCAGCACGATATTCCCCGGCTGTCCGAACCAGGCCGTCCCTTGCAAATGACCGGCGTTCTGACCCAGGTATTTTACGTCCCAACTTTGCCCATCGAGATACACTTCGATCACCGCTGCGGTCACACCGGCTGTCGGCAAAAACAGGCTGGCCTGTGGGCGCGGCGTGGGGCTGGGCAGGCTGGCAACCGCCGCAGCCGATGGCGTGAGTGTGGGCAGCGGCGCGGGGGATGCTGTCGAAACTGAGGGAGCCGCAGGCGCAGGATTCCGCCACTGTTGATACAACAGAAATCCGATGCCGAAAACGATCCCTAAAAATACAAAAGTCAGGATTGAAGAGGCTGCGCTCTGGCGCTGGCGACGGTACATGGTGGGTGTATAGTACGATTTAATTGGACGATGCGAACAGTTACCATTATAACGGGATTAACTTTTGGCGGATGCGTAGACTTTGTGAAATCGTGCGGGGTGTTAAAAGTTGAAAGGTAAAAATTAAAAGGAAATCACGGGAAAATCCCCAGGAGCCAAATCTTATTTCAGAAGGCACTATTTAGATGGCAAACGCGACCACTTGCGACCACTTGCGATCACTTCCCGGCGCGTTTGAGTCGTCTTCAGACGACTTCCCGCCGGAACACGGCAGCCGGACGTTTTAACATCTGGCAGAAAACTGGACAAAATAAATTTTGATGCGCATAGTGCTGCGAATCGGCTTCGGGCTGTTGATTATGACGACCATGCTGGCGCTCGCAGCGGGACTCGTCGGGCGATTGCTGCCGCCCAGCGATACACTGCTGCTCAAGCTGCCGGGAAAATTCAGCCCCGGTATTTACCTGCTCGACGTGGGGCATCGGCTGCTCTATCCGGTGGATGACCGCGAGACGGTGGCCTATGCCCTCGATCCGGCAGACCATGATTGGGCAGCGTATGCCGATAACCCTGGCGGCAACTGGGATGTCTACCGCCTGAATCTCTTCACCGGGGAATCACACCGCCTGACCGACAGCCCCGGCTACGATGGACAGGCCGCCTGGTCAGCCGATGGGCAGTGGTTGGCGCTGCTATCGGATCGCGGCGGCAGGACAAATATTTTCGGCATCGCAGTGAATGGCGGCCTCGCTAAGGAGTTATCGCGCGGACTGGATTTAAAATCGGATTTGGCCTGGTCGCCAGATGGTAAACGGATCATCTTTGGAACCAGGGACAGCAACGGCACGGTCAATTTGTACGTCACCGGTACGGCCTGTTTAACTGAAAACCGCCGCTGTCCCGATAATGTGCGCCAGCTTACCTCCAGCGGGCGCGGTGATTATTTACCGGCGTGGTCACCGGATGGCCACTGGATCGCTTTTTTGTCGGATCGCGGCGGGCATACCGATGTCTATATCGTGGATACAACCTGCCTGGATACGACGGCGGGCTGCATCCAGCAAAACGCGCGCCAACTCACGCACGGCGTCCGCGCGACCCAGGCGCTGTCCTGGTCACGCGATGGTCAAACCCTGCGTTTCGTCGCCGAATTCACCAACCACCCTGTGCTCTATTCGATTCCGTTCGACTGCGATTTGCATCCGGGGGGCTGTGTTTTGCAAACCCTTTTCACCACCACCGGTTAAAGGCGAAATACAAAAATAAAATCAGTAAACGGTTCGGAGCGGACGAGATGTATCTCGTCCCTACAAATTCGGCGTCTGTAGGGACGAAATATATTTCGTCCGTTTCCCAATTACCGCATTAAATTTTTAACGGTCAATATTGCTACACCTGCATTCTCAGCCTGCTTCGAGCGGGCTTATGATCTTTTCGTAGCTAGAGGGCTTTCAGCCTCTAGCGGCAAATACGCAAACCATTTCCGCAAAACGTATATCACGGTGTGCGCCATAACGGATCGTGCAGGAACATATCAATCGTGGTCAGGCGGCGTAAATCACCCCCATCGGAGTAAATCATGTAGGTCATGACATCGCTGCCGGTGGTCATGGCTTCAAATAGAATCCGTTTGCCATCCGGCGACCACAATGGCCTGAATTCAAATTCGCGCGTCCACGTCAGCCGTGCTGGATTGCTGCCGTCAGCATTCATCCGGTAGACTTCATAATTGCCATCGCGCCCGGAGATAAACGCAATCTGTTTCCCATCCGGCGACCACGACGGATCGCCATCCCACTGTTGTGTATCAGTCAGCCGCCGCAGATTCGTGCCGTCGGCATTGACCACATAAACGTCATTATTGCCATTCCGCCGGGAATGAAACGCAATCTGGCTGCCGTCCGGCGACCACGCGGGCGCATCATCGGTATCATGTTTGTCAGTCAGGCGGCGGGTATGGGTTCCATCGGCATCCACAACGTAAATATCGTCGTTGTCATTGCGCGCGGACACAAACGCAATTTTCGTCCCGTCTGGCGACCACACTGGTGCGCGGTTGTTGCGTCCGTCCTGCGTAATCCAGTGAAAATTGCCCCCGTCGGCGTCCATGCCCATCAAATCCACCGAGATGTTGCGCGTGACCTTTAAAACCAAATGTTGACCGTCGGGCGACCACGCCCAATCCCCTGCCGCGCGGATGGGATTTTTCCAGTTCATGTGCGCAAATAAATTACGATCCACATCAAGCGCGACCATACCAGGGCGATTTGTCCCCGACTGCATGAAATAAATTTGCGCGGCGGGCGGGGTAGACTGTCCCACGCGGGCGATCAACAGCAGCAGCGCCAGGATCGGCGTTGTCACCCACGCGGCCATTTTGACAATAAAACCGGACACGATTATTTACCTCACGGCCTGAACCACAACGGTGTCATCAAAGGCAGATTCCAGCCCGGAACGGTACGCAAACGACTCCCGTCCGCGTCCGCCACAACCATTTGAATCGAATTATTGACGACCCCCTCGAACATGATGAACTGTCCATCGGGCGACCATGACGGCGGTGTAATATTTTGTACCTCACTCGTCACAACATGCTGGTCAGTGCCATCTGCATTCATCACGTAAAGTTGGAAAAATTCGCTTCCCCGATTCGTCAAAAACAGGATATGCTGGCCGTCCGGCGACCAGACTGGCAGCGCGTCGAAAAATGGATTATCGGTCAAGTGATGTAGATTGTCGCCATTGTCGTCCATGACGTAAATATCAGGATCGCCATCCTGATATGACGTAAAAGCAACGTATTTCCCATCTGCTGACCACGATGGCGATACGTCGTACACATCATTATGCGTCAAACGGGTCGGGTTGCCCCCGTCAGCGTCCATGACATAAATTTCGGAATTATTATCGCGCTCGGACACAAAGACAATTTTTGCCCCGTCGGGCGACCAGGCTGGATTGTGATTATTCGTGCCGTCCTGGGTGAGCCAATGCTGGTTGCGACCCCGATTGTCCATCCCCATCAGGTCATAGGCATTTTTCATCGCAAAATGCTCCCCATCCGGCGACAGCGCCCAATCGCTGACGGCGGCTCCGGGCAGCGATGGCTGTGGGGCAAAGTGGATCGACATATTGAGATCGACATCCAACACCCTGATCGACAGCGGATCACCGGGCTGCCACGATAAAATGTAAACCTGTGGGCTTGGCGGGGCAATCCGTCCGATGCCAAGGAACAGCATAACCAGGACGGTCATCACCAACCAGATAGCCACCAGGAAGTGGATTTTTCCTATGTGCCAGCGCCATATCATAGGTCGGGCATAAACCACACAGCGCCGAACAAAGGATGTTCCCTAATGTCAAGTTGGCGAAAGCCGCTGCCATCGGCATTCACGATATAAACCTGATCGCGGGAATTGGTCTGAAACAGAATAAATTGTCCGTCTGGCGACCAGCGTGGGGCTATCACATTGACGGGTGTGTCAACCAGCAAATGTTGATCGCTGCCGTCGGGATTCATCATATACAGTTGATAGCCTGCGGCATCTTGATCTCGATCCGAAGTGAACAGAATATGCTTTCCGTCCGGCGACCATAACGGTGACACATCGGGAAATTTATTGTCGGTCAGCCGTTTTGGGTTACTGCCGTCGGCGTTTATGACGTATATTTCGACGGATATTCCGGAGTCAGCCTCAGCATACGTTACAAAAATAATAGACTTCCCATCGGGCGACCACGATGGCGTAAAATCATTGACATCATTATGTGTTAACTGTATCGGATTACTGCCGTCAATGCCTATGACATAGATTTCAGAGTCTTTATCGCCGTTGGATACGAAAGCGATCTTTGTCCCGTCGGGTGACCAAGCTGGAGCGTAATTATTCGTCTTATCCTGGGTGAGCCAGCGTTGAAAGCGACCCCGATTATCCATCACCATCAAATCCAGACTGTTACTAACGACAAACTGTTTGCCATCCGGCGACAGCGCCCAACCGCCCACAGCATTTCCGGCGAGGGATGGTTGCGGCAGAAAGCGAACGCGGATGTGAAGGTCTACATCCAGCATCATAACTGAGACTGGATCAACCATCTGCCGTGCCAGCATGTAGAATAGATGGCGCGGCGGCGCAATCCGTCCGATCATGAAGGTCAACGCGGTCACAGCCATAAACACGCCTAAAATGCGCGGCACTTTCTTGATAACCCAGCGCCAGATCATGAGTGGGGTGCAAACCATATCGGGCTGTAAAACGGCTGATCGGCGTTCGGCAACCGGCGCAAATGGCTGCCATCCACATCGACTACATAAGTGAAAATCGCATCCTGACCGCGCGACGACTGAAATAAAATATGCGCCCCATCGGGCGACCACAGCGGCTTATAATCGCGTCCGCCGCTGCTGACGAGCAAATGTTGATCGCTGCCGTCAGCATCCATCACATAAATAGTAGAATTTACGCCGTCGCGGTTGGATGAAAAAACGATTTGCCGTCCATCCGGCGACCACGATGGAGCATTGTCGTTGGCGCTGTTGTGGGTCAAGCGCTGCTGATGGTTCCCGTCGGCATCCATGAGGTAGATTTCATAATTGCCTTCCTGCCACGATTGAAAAGCGATGCGCGTCCCATCCGGCGACCACGCGGGCGTATCATCAATCGTGCGGTGCTGCGTCAAACGGCGCAAATTGCTGCCGTCGCTGTCGATCACATAAATTTCCGGCACGCCGTCCCGATCCGACACATAGGCGATTTTGCTGCCATCCGGCGACCAGGCTGGGTCGCGGTTCTGGTTGAAATCCTGAATCAGTCCGCGCTGGTTGCGCCCATCTACATCCATCACAATCAGGTCATAGCCGTCGTTATGGCGCACCGAAAAAGCCATTTTTTGGCCGTCCGCCGACCATGCCCAATCGCTGAAGGCCGGGACATCCGCTCGCCACAGTTGACGCACGAACAACATGCGCTGCGAGTCCAGGGTTACTTTATCGGGTTTATCAAAGAAGGCGGGGATGAAGTAAATGCGCGGTAGGGGCTGCATCAACCGCCCGATGCTGAACACCAGCAGCACGCCGCCGAGAATCAACCCGGTCAGCATGACCGTCATATGCATCCAGGCGCGTTGTATAGGAAGCGATTTTGCCATCTCGTTTGTAACAGCCTAGCAACCGTTGGCTTTGCGTAGGTTAACCACAATGAAGTTTTTTGGCAACTAGGCGATACTAGAGTTACAAATAGAAAGTCACATTCAAAGTAGAAAAGCACCCCGATGAAATCACGCTCTATTGTTCACATTGCGCTGTTATTGCTCTTGTCGCTGCCGGTGATGGCGACCTTCGCCCAGGATTCCTGTGCGGATGTAGCCGGATGCAGCCTGACCACTGGCCTCCCCGCCGATGTGATGGCCGCTTATCCCGAACCAAATGTTAATCCGCTGCCGATTAAAGACAGTGATTTGTATGACCGCATTTACAAGAAGATGGCGGGCGGCGCGCAAATTTTTGATGCCCCCGGCGGCAATCTGCTGCAAACGATGGGGCCAGGGTTCACTTATATCACCGTCAACAGTACCCAGGGCGATTGGACTCAAATCGACGACAGCCAATGGGTTGCCTCCAATGTGCTGACCGATGATGTGACCATCTCGCGCTATTCGGGTGTGTTCCTGCCCGATGATCCGCTGCCCTACCCGATGGCCTGGACGATGAAACATCTGCACGCCAGCACTGCCCCCGGTGGCGATCCCTGGCCGGACAACCCGTTCATGTACCGTTATACCCGCGTCAACTTGTATGATTACGTCGAAGTGGACGGCAAACGCTGGTATCAGATCGGCCCGGATCAGTGGGTGCATCAATATGACCTCGCCAAAATGACACCGATTGCCAAACCCGCAGGTGTGGATACTCATAAATGGGTCGGCGTGGATTTGTACGAGCAAACCCTCATCGCCTATGAAGATGATAAGCCGGTATTCGCTACCTTAATTTCGTCTGGATTGAAAGATTGGCCGACCAACGAAGGGCTGTTCCACGTCTATCTGCGCTATGCGCGGACGACCATGAGCGGCGCGCAGCAGCAGAGCGACTTCTACTTTTTGCAGGAAGTCCCCTGGACGATGTATTTTGACCATGACATCGCCCTGCACGGAACTTACTGGCACGATGGTTTCGGCTACCGCCACAGTCACGGCTGCGTGAATATGTCGATCACCGACGCCAAATGGCTCTATGATTGGAGCGCCGACGAGTCTGACTACAGTGTCCCCAACGACCTGGGCATGGCGGTCTACGTCTACAGCAGCGGGACATATGACAGCTAGCTAAAAGAAAGTTCCGAGTGCTGAGTTCTGAGTACCGAGTAAAAGCAAATATTTCTGTAGGGGCATATCGGTGATATGCCCTTTTTGATTCGCGGTTCACGGCTGCCAAGCGGCATAGAGGCTAAGAGCAGTGTATTCTGTGAGGCGGCGGGAGTTACTGCCATCGGCATCCATCACATACAGCGCAAAACGCTTTTCATTTTCTGGCTGTGACCAAAATAAAATTTGCTGTCCATCCGGCGACCACATCGGAGACTCATCTATCCGATTGTTAAACGTCAACTGATGTTCGTTGCTGCCGTCAGCATCTATGACAAATATATCGCCGTCGCTATCACGGTAGGAAACAAAAGCAATTTGCTTTCCGTTGGGCGACCAAACAGGAAAATAATTGGCTGTTCCAGGAGCAGTTAGCCGCTGTGGGTTACTGCCATCCACGTTAATGACATAAATGTCATCACTTCTATCCCACGTCTCTGCAAAGGCCAGATAGCGTCCGTCCGGCGAAAAGGTAAGTTGGTCTTTTTCATCGTCATAGTTATCGGTGAGTTGAGTAATAAGCCCGCTGCTTTTACCAACCGCATAGATGTCAGGTTTGGCTGAAGAACCATAAGCAAAAATAATTTGCTGTCCATCTGGCGACCATATCGGCCTATGTGGGTAAATTGAATCATCAGTCATACGCTTTATCTGATTATCGAGCATATTGATGACATAAATGCCTGAATGAGTTTCTCCCGGTATTGCGCTGGTAAAGGCAATCTCGCGTCCATTAGGTGACCACACAGGATCAAAATTGTAGGCGCGGTTGTCTGTAAGTTGGCGCGGTTCGCGCGAATCGACATTTATTGCATAAATTTGTTGGCTTTCCGCGGACGTGAAAGCGACCCAAAGTCCATCGGGCGACCACGCAAGACAACAAGCCACAGGGGGATGATCCGAGATTTTACTGGTCAAGCGCCGTTCCGTATCCATCAAGTAAATATTATGAACATTGCGATCACTATCCGCTACAAATGCGATGATACGTTTTGGGAAAGAATGTCCAGCGAACACTGCCAACAACCCTGACACAAAGCTGGCAATAACGAGACATACGTCTGATGTGAATTCAAATGGCAAAAAAGGGAAACGTCCGTCAAGATAGGA
>JBDTNB010000055.1:0-38117 GCA_039933955.1 Chloroflexota bacterium | reverse complement strand
GGTTGCCAATTGAATAACCAATTACCAGGCTAAAGAGACAAACGAGTAATAGAATACGCCACTGTAAATGCTTCCAAAATTGCTTCATACCGAATACCTTAATGGTGGTCAACCCTTAGTACAATAGCGTGTTTTAGCGCGTTCAACATGGTGATTGGCCTATGATTAAAGCCTGTTTACCTGTGTAAATTTGCCAGGATTTACATAGGCCAATTTCGAAATCAACCGTAAATACCCCATTTTATAACCATCTTCGTACCGAAAATTCGAACAAATGTTTCGCCATCAAAAGAACTTTTGTGCTATTCTATTACAGGCATTACAGAATACAAACTTTTTAGGGTCATCGGGGCCGACATTGAAGACTGAAAAAGAACAAACTTTGGAAGACGTGATCGCAAAGATGCAGAAGCGAGGGGGCGCTAAGGCGTTACGCCAGGGATTAGCGCGGAATGAGGTCGTCTATCTGGCTACCGGCTTCTCAGCCCTGGATACGGTCTTAAATGGGGGAGTCCCACGCGGACGGCTGACGCATCTTGAAGGTCGTCCGACATCCGGCATGACGACCCTGGCGCTCAATATCATGGCGGTTGCCCAGCGCCAAAACGAACCGGTGATTTACCTGGATACCCGTGCCACGTTCGACCCGGATCACGCTGTCCGTTATGGGGTCAATGTCGCCGATTTACTGATCGTGCGCTCCGCTGCACCCGATGAAGCGTTGGGTATTTTATTCGATGTGGTGAACAGCCATCTACCCGGCGTGGTGGTCTTGAATGCTGTCGGTCTTCCTGGAAAGGCAAAAGTCAAACTGGAAGCGGTGCTGCACCGATCTGCGTCCACACTGACCGCTTCTCAATGTGTGCTGCTGGTGCTGACCTATCCACAACCAGAGCGTTTGCCACTCGCCGCACTTCATCTGCGGGTGGAGCATCAAGGCTGGATTCGGCAGGGAAAAGATGTGCGCGGTTATCAGGCATCGGTAAAGGTATTGAAGCGTTCGGGCGGGGCAGGGGAGCAGGAAGTTAGCATTGATATTCTGCTGGGCGGTCATCAGCCGCAGGATGGCCTATGATCGCCTGTGTTGTGATTCCCGATTATGTGACGACAGTCGAGCGAAAACTTGCGCCCACGATCAACGAGGCGCTGCTGCTGCTCGATCCTTCAGCCGTTGTCCAGGGGGCATCACGGGCAGCAGCACAAAGCGGGGTACGCTGTGGGATGCGTCTCGGCAAAGCCCAGGCACTTTGCCCGGAAGCTGAAGGGAGAATGTTTGACGCGCGTCCCTACCGCGAGACGGCAGATGCCGTTTTAGAGCAGTTGGCCGACTTTAGCGATCAGGTGGAACTGACACCCGGTTTTTGGGATACCCGGCGTAAGGCATCCAAGCGGGACAAAACGCATCCCGCCGCCGCTTTTTTCTATCTGGATAGTGGCCGTCTTGAAGCGAACCAGAGTCTCAAACTGGCGCAGCAGATCGGCCAAGACCTGAGCCAGCATTGCCAGGTATGGCCGGTTATTGGCTTAGGCAGCGGTAAATTTGCGGCGACGGCAGCCGCCCGCAGTGCCAAGTCCAATCACCCCAAAATGATCCCGGAAGGGCAGGAAACCAAGCTGCTCGGTTCCTGGCCGGTGACGCTGCTCCCGGTGAAGGCTGAAGTCATCCGGCGGCTGCACCTGCTGGGCATTCGCACCCTGAGCCAGATCGCGGCGCTGCCGCGTGCAGCACTGGTTGACCAGTTTGGCGAGGCCGGGCGGGTGATGCATCAACTGGCAACCGGCGTGGATGAACGGCCCATCGTGCCACAGCCGCCGCGCAAGGTGGAGCGCTTAACGGTGCATCTGGAGGGCGGGGTCGAGGATCGGCTTCAGCTTGAGGCTATCTTGCACGCGCTGGGGGCTGAGTTAGCCCATCAGGTCGATGGCAAAGGGGTGGCCGCGCGAAAGCTAGAGCTGTGGATACGGACAGCCGATGGCAGCACTTTTCACAAAGAAACGGTGCTGCGCCAGCCGACCCAGGAGGGCAGCCGCTTTGGGCGTGCCTTCGTTCGCTTGCTCTCCAAACTTACCCTCGCGTCGGGTGTGTTGGAGATCGAGATGGTCGCCGACGATTTACAGCCCGTCATCTGGCGGCAGCTTGAATTGTTCCCCAAACCGGCCAGCGCCCAGGAACGCCTGGAAGGACTTTTGCTGAGTCTGACTGAACGTTTCGGCGAGGATTGTTTCTATCGCATCCGGGTCATTGATGCCCAGCACCGGCTGATTGAACGCCGCTTTCAGTTTGAACGGGTTGAAGCTGCATGACCTATCTGTGGTCAGAAGGCGATCCGGTGCAGGTCGAAACCGATGCCAGGGGGATTCCTCAGCGCATGACCTGGCAGGGGCGGAAGCATCGTGTCCAGCAAATCGCCAACCGCTGGCGGGTTGATGACGGTTGGTGGCTTCAGCATGTGCGCCGGGATTATTTCAAACTTATCACCGATAGCGGTCTCCTGCTGACCATTTTTCATGATCTACTGTCGGATTCCTGGTGTGTGCAGCGGTTGTACGACTGATGGCCGCCTACGTTGAACTGCATTGTCATTCCTACTACAGTTTGCTCGACGGAGCGTCTTCACCCGAAGACCTCGTGCAACGGGCATCCGAACTGGAGATGAATGCGCTGGGACTCACTGACCATAACGCCGTGTATGGTGTAATCCCCTTTATCACGGCAGCACAAAAAGCCGGTATACAGCCCATCGTGGGCGCAGAGATGACCCTGGAAGGCGGCCACCATTTGACGCTGCTGGTTGAAAATGAGCCGGGCTGGCGCAATCTCTGTTATCTGATTACCCGTGCGCGGCACAATGCCCAGAAAGACAAGGCCTTCCTGCCAGCCGCCGCCCTTATAGACCATACTGCGGGATTAATCGCCTTGTCGGGTTGTCGTCAGGGAGAAATCCCCCAGGCAGTTTTACAGGGACGGTGGGACGAGGCGCTGGCCGCCGGTGCGCATTACCGCGCGCTGTTCGGCCCTGGGCATTTCTTTATTGAACTCCAACGGCATTTGCTGGAGGAGGATGAGCAGCTCGTCGAAGCCCTGGTCACAGTGGCGCGGCAACTGCGTATCGGTTATGTAGCGACCAACAATGTGCATTATGCTATTGAAGCGCGCTATCGCCTGCAAGAAGTCCTGGTCTGTATCCGCAATAAAACCAACCTGGATGAGTCCCATCATGTGCGCCGCCCCAACACTGAATATTATTTAAAATCCGCAGCCGAGATGGAAAGCCTCTTTGCCGATTACCCGGAGGCGCTTGCCAACACCACGCGCATCGCCGCGCAGTGCCGCTTTGAACTGCGTTATGGACTGCAAGATTTGCCGCTGTTTCCCACGCCGGGGGTCACAGCCCGGACTTATCTGCACTTCCTCTGTGAGACGGCCTTGATCCAACAGTATCCCGATCAGCCCGACACGGTTATTGCCCAACTCCAGCATGAAATGGAGGTCATCGAACGCAGCGGATTAGCCAACTATTTTTTGATCGTCTGGGACTTGGTGCGCTTTGCCAGAGAAAACGGTATTTTGTGCCAGGGACGGGGTTCAGCCGCCAACTCCTTAGTCGCCTACTTATTGGGTATCTCGCCGGTTGACCCCATTGCCCACGATTTGGTCTTCGAGCGTTTTCTCTCGGATGAGCGTAAAGCTGTGCCGGATATTGATATTGATTTCGCGGCTGACCGGCGTGAGGAAGTGATCCAGTATTTATACAGCACGTATGGCCTGGAACACACGTCGATGGCTTGCACCTTTGTCACCTTTCGGACGCGCAGCGCCATCCGTGATGTCGGCAAAGCACTCGGTTATCCTCCTATCGTATTAGACGATCTGGTCAACCGGCGCTCAGTGGATGGGGCAAAGGACAGCCGCCACCAGCCGTTATGGGAACTGTGTGAGCAAATCGACGGATTCCCCCGTCATCTGGGTATCCACAGTGGCGGCATGGTCATTACGGGGCAACCGCTCGCTGATCGGCTGCCCACCGAACCCGCCACCAAGCAAAAGCGTTTTGTGGTTCAGTGGGACAAAGACATGCTGGAAACGGCAGGCATCATCAAGATCGACCTATTGGGGTTGCGGATGCTCTCGGCTGTCGCTGAAGCCCTACAGATTGTGGGGCAAACCACTGGCATATACCCTGACCTCAAACGCCTCAGCTTTGATGATCCCGCCCTGTTTGACCTGCTGACACAAGCCGATACAGTGGGGGTGTTTCAGGTTGAATCGCGCGCCCAGGCGCAAGTCTTACCCAAGCTCAGGCCGCGCACGTTCAACGACATCATCATCAGTATCTCGCTCATTCGTCCGGGGCCGGTGCAGGGCAACATGGTGCATCCTTACCTGCGCCGACGCGCCGGTCAAGAACCGGTTATGTATCCCCATGAATTACTCGAACCGGCACTTGAAGAAACGCTGGGCGTCATTTTGTTCCAGGAAACGGTCTTGAAAGTGGCGCGCGATCTGGCAGGCTTCACGGCGGGGGAGGGGGAGCAGCTTCGCCGCGCCCTGAGTAACAAACGCAGTACGGAGCGCATTGAACAGTTGCACGACACCTTCCTACAGGGTGCAGCCCAGAAAGATGTCCTGGAAAGTGTTGCCGAAGATGTGTTTACCGGTCTCAAAGCCTTTGGCGGCTACTCATTCCCAAAATCTCATGCTGCTGCCTTCGCGGTGTTGGTCTGGGAGTCGGCCTGGCTGAAATATTATCATCCGGCTGCTTTTTACACCGCCTTATTGAATAATCAACCGATGGGCTTCTGGTCGCCAGCCGTCATCGTCAATGATGCTCGTCGGCATGGCATCCGTATCTTGCCGCTGGACATTAACCGCAGCCAGGGGAAATGTAGCGTAGAGGGCGACCAGGCTATCCGCTTGGGCTTCCGCTATGTGGACGGTTTAGGCGAGGCAGGCAGCGCTCAGATCGACTCGGCCCGTGTTCAAGGCAGCTTTACCAGCCTCGCCGATTTTCAGCGCCGTGTCGGTTTACCGCGCCGCTTGGTTGAGAACTTAATCCAGGTGGGCGCGATGGACGAGTGGGGTATCGCCCGCCGTAAACTCATCTGGGAACTGGGCCAGTTCAACAACTTTGAAAATGGGTTGCCGCTTTATTTCCCCGATGACGGCGTAGAACTGCCGCCGCTCACCCATCCTGAAACGCTGGCAATCGAGCATCAGATTTTAGGGCTGCTCACCAGTGACCACTGGATGTCTCTTTACCAGGAGACAATGGCTAAACACAATATCCTGGGGAGCGCGGCGCTGGCAAAGTGCAAAGATGGCGAGTGGGTGCGGATCGCAGGCGTGACCGTGATGCATCAAGCGCCGCCCACCGCGAAGGGCTATCACTTTCTCACTTCAGAGGATGAAGACGGCATGATGAATGTGATTATCCGTCCAGGGGTTTATGCCCACGCTCCCTATCGGCGAATCATTCGTAACGCGCCGATAATCGTGGTCGAGGGCAAGCTACAGCGCGAGGGGGACATCATCAATGTGCTGTGCAGCAAGGTTAAAATGATGCCTGTATCACAATAAACCTCCAACCCAGCGCGCCACCACCAGCGATAGACGTAGCAAGCGTTTTAGCTTAGGGCATTGGGTAGCAGGGGAGGGCGTGCCAGTGTCAGACAGAGCCTGTAAGACGCATACGTGCTTTTTACATAGGCGTGCTATCTTGGAATAACATTAAAAACGGTGATAGTTGATTCGTATTATAAAAAGTCCGGTATACCCGGCTTTTTTGTGGTAACGGTTAACTAACGGATCATCCGTTTTTACATTGGATTATTCTGTTCTTTTGAATAACAAGGGGAAGCAAGATGGATCTGATCAATATTATCGTATGGATTGTTGTAGGTGCAATCGCTGGTTGGTTAGCGAGCATCGTTATGAAAACCAATCGCCAACAGGGACTCGTACAAGACATCATTATTGGTATTGTCGGGGCATTTATTGGGGGTTTTATCCTGAATGTCCTGGGTGTGGGTGGTGGTGTCAGCGGCCTTAATATCGCCAGTATCTTAACCGCCTTCATCGGCGCAGTGGTTTTAATCGCTATATTACGGGCGGTGCGCAGAGCTTAGATTTGACCCAGCTAGAAGGAATTTCTCTCAGAGGGGAGCGCCTACGTGATTTTTACACACAAATGCTATTCTTAAAATAAGAATACAGAAAAATCCATAGCCTCCGTTACCAAAAAACCCGCTTACTAAACGGGTTTTTGTTTGTCAAATCTCTTTTATTGAGGGATAGAATGGTCAAAATAGATATGAATGCGCATACTCCCAAAATGGACTTCACCGCTCTCACGCAGAAGGCGGGGTTGATGCGTTGCCCGCCAATCACAGTTATTTCATGCTCAAAAACTCATGAACTTTTTGTTCCATGATTTTTTCTAGTTTCCGCTGAAGCTTTGCCTCGTTCAGGGTTACATCCGAATGCAATAGAATACCTAGCGGATAAAGCTGTTCTTTTCTTGCGCCTTTGGAAGCTATAAATACTTCGGCAAAGGTGGCTTCGTTGTCTGGTACAGGTGATGCCGTGAAATTAATTTGAAGACTAAGATACCTGCTAGCGACCTCTTTTGCGGCCTTACGTCCTACTATCCAGATTTCTTTTTCATTCACGCTACTGGTCATTTCTAATCACGATAAAAAATGCAGTATACGCTCTCAATATATGCGTCTGGTTAGAAAGACAGTTTATTGATGGGGTTATCGTAATGCTTTATAAATAGCTTCCAAAATCTCGTCAGTAAAGTGAGCTTCTTTTTGTAAGAAGCGGTGTGCGCCTGCTGCTAGGGCAGCCTCTTTATCGGCTGTTGAGGTTGATGCGGTCAAAGCGATGATTTTAACCTGTGGGTATTTCTGGTGAATAAGCTTGGTTGCGGTGATGCCGTCCATCACGGGCATTTGAATGTCCATCAGCACGACATCCGGCAATAGCTTGCCCACCATTTCTATGCCCTCAGAGCCATTGGCAGCCTGTCCAACAATTTCAATACCAACACTATCCTCAAGCGCAATTACAAGGCTTGCGGCCACCATTTCATGGTCATCGACAATCATCACTCGAATCATTCGAGCAGATGCCCTTTGTACAACCTTAATTAGATAGTCTGTGAGTATATCGCTTTTTGAAATTTTATCTATGACCGCGTTCCATCTACTGCTTCCCAAATAGCCGAAGCGAGTGTTTCTATTGAAATATTCTTTCTGAGCAATCGGAATGCCCCCGCATCGACAGCTTCCTGTTGGCGTTCGGGTGAAAAGGAACTGGTCAAAACGATAATACGGGCGAGGGGGAAATTATGGAGAATAACGCTGGTCGCCGTTATTCCGTCCATCACGGGCATCCTCAAATCCATCAGGACAATATCGGGTTGAAGTTGTTCAAATAAATCAACGGCTTCCTGCCCATTGGATGCTTCACCGACCAAAATCATGTCATCATAATTTTCCAGAAAGACCGCCAATCCTATACGGAGGATTTTGTGGTCATCGACGACTAGAACACGGATTGGATGCGCTTCAGACATAGTTTTAAGTCCATAAATTGCTATTTAAAATCATGTTAAGAAGCGAGTGTAAATATCATATTTAATTTTGGTTTACATTTTTGAAATACGGAGCGAGTTTATTCTGTAGAGGGTTGATAAAGAAGATGCCATATCTACCGCGCGAAATGGGATACTAAGACTTCTTTCAGCAGCATCGCCAAATCATCGGCGCAATCTTCGTAACCATACATCGCACCCGCATAATACGCCCCGCCGGTAGGGTTCTTGGAGCGCTCTAAGCGAAGACTCTTATACTTTTTAATACATGAATGCTGTACTCTACACGAAATAATAGGGAGCTACGCAAAAGTAGCTCTAAGGTTGTTTATTATTGCTATAAGCTATTTCGGTGTAATTGTTTTGGGTGCGATATGAACGATTCTAAGAATACCTGTAGTGAGGTAGTTGCAGCAGGCATTGTGGTTACTGTCGCCATCCTGTCGTTAATGTATGCACTTTTAGTGCGATGACGCCCAACACCCTATAGGCTTGCTAAAAGGGTGTGTGCGGCGAACTGCATTGTGTTCACCCTGTCGGCATCACTGGTCGTGATACAACCGCTTGCAAAGGGAAAGTAGAGGGGCATATGAAGACTATTTTTAACCAACTGCGTGTGTGTTTAATTTGGCGTGACACTTACATTGATGCGATTACCGAAGCACAAGGCAAAGGTGACACGGATGCAGCGGAAATCATCCGCATTAGCCAGTATAGCCATGAATCCAGTCTGACCGTACCTCTAGCGCTTAAGCTTATTAAATCTGTTGAGCAGTTTCGTGAGAAAGTCGAAGTGCGCAACTAGGTATACCCTCGGCGCGATCTGCAAGCACGGCACATCGCCACCGGCACTAGGTTCTTTCGAGCGTTCCGGTTCGCGCGCAGCGGTGGCCGCTTGTTTGTCACACCCGGTGACCATGTCGGTTGAGAGCATATTTTTAACACTTTTATAGAGTAGCGTTTTTACGATTTTAAGTTCATAAAGTATGTGTTCGTATCCGCTATTAAATCAACTATAACTTGAGTGTGTTAAGAATTATACTGACACTAGTAACCTTCTCATAAAATGGACGGTTTTATAAATAGCGTAAAATCTTTTAAAAGAGGAACTATGGCTGCACAAAGTAATGAACTTGGCTCAATTGCTACTAAGTCAGTAAAAACTGAAACGGTAAATCTGAAAAATATTACTTTTGATCCAAAAGTTACCACTGGAGATACAATTCTCAAGCCAAATAACACGATTATTTTGGCTCTAGTCGGATCAGAGATTAGATTCCCTGTACAACTCAACGAGCGCGTGATATTGGGTCGCCAAGACCCTAACAATATGAAACTTGTCGATATTGATTTAACTCCCTATAGTGCCTATGAAAAAGGCGTTTCCCGTCGTCATGCCTCGCTCTACAAGATCAGTAATACGCTATCTCTGGTTGATTTAGGCAGCAATAATGGAACTCATCTTAATGGCTATCGTTTGTTACCTCATCAACCCCGCCTCATGCGAAACGGAGATGAAGTAGCTTTAGGCAAGCTTGTGTTTCGAGTGTATTTTGAGTAACAGTTAAACATTTAATGATGCCAAATTTGAGCGGGATGGCCCAGCGGCGGGCGTCACGTTTGCTCATGAAGATAAGTGTAGAGCGGGGAATCGAAAACGTAATACTGCACATCATTGTGGCGCATCCCAGACCAGCGACGGAGGCGGTAAGCGGGGTAGGGCCGCTAGGTAGTAGATACGGGAAGATTTAACTTTCCTCATCCTCTTTTTTGGCATCTGAGAGCTTTATGAAGCTATGTTACACTGATAGTCATCATAGCTATTGTTTTTGAGTTCAAGGGCCGTTTTTAATAATGAACATGCAGCCTATTCGTGTTCTTTTGGTTGACGATCACCGTCATATCCACCAAATAGTGATGATCCTGCTTTCCGCTGTGGCCGACATCGAACTGGTTGGGCAGGCCAGTAATGGGCATGAAGCCCTCTTACTCTGTTTGGAGCATCAACCCGATATTGTCTTGATGGACATTATGATGCCCGTGATGGATGGCCTGGAAACGACGCAGCGGTTGCACCAGCAATTCTCTGACATCAAGATACTGGTCTTGTCCAACTTTTACGATGATGAAATCGTGCGCGATTTATTGAAAGAAGGAGCGGTGGGTTATATTCTCAAAACTGCGCTGGCAAGAGATCTGGTAAACACGATTCGGATTATTTATCTCGGTAGTACGGTACTGTCTGGGGAAATCGCTCAGCTTGTTTTACATCCTACAGAATTGAAACCCCAGCGTGACTTTGGACTCACGCAGCGTGAACTCGAAGTTCTCAAATTGGTGGCTGAAGGGCTAAACAATGGCGAAATTGCCCAAAAGCTGATAATCAGTCCATCCACAGTGAAGTTTCACATCACCAACTTGTGCCAAAAGATGCAAGTTCAGACGCGGGTTGAAGCGATTGTTCTCGCGGCTCGAAACAACCTCGTCTGACCACAACTCCACAACCTATCCGACTGGACAGGTAATACCCTTAAAATAAACCCCCCGTTTCGACAGCTATTCTCAATTCAACCCATCCTATAGACTGAATAAAGTTCGATCAGCACAATTTGAAGATTAGTGGTGGGAAATATGGCGACGCAAACGCAGTCTCGACTTCCGGGTTTTACGTTTCCGCTTTGGTACAACCTACAACGATGGCTGAAGCCACGCGCGACAGATCGTGATATTGCTTTCCGCGAACGTACCATTCGTGGCATGGTTCTCATTTTGTTTTTTGCAGCAATTGTGCTTGCTGTCGTTATGCTCGCTATAGGTGCGCCGCAGCGCTTAATTCAGTCATTCCTCATCAGTTCCCTCGCTTTTGTCGCTGGCATTGCCGTTCATAAAGGGCGCGTCTACCTGGCCGGATGGATCATGGTAGGGTTAGTCAGTACGGTATTCATTTCTGGCTTATTGCAGGCCGGATATTGGGTACCGGGTGTGTATTCGACTTCGATCCTGACGCTGCTGTTTGCTGCGGTGCTGCTGCCGCTTGAGAGCGCGCGCAAAATACCGTTTATACTGATCGTCATCTACGTCGCCTCAGCATTCTGGATGCAGGCTCATGGAAGAACTTCTCCCCTGGACGTAAGCACAGGCTTTAACACCCCTCTCACTGCTTCAATCATTTTTGCCATCATTATTTTCGTCGCGGCAGGGATACAGTTTTATCTGTATGGTGAATTTACTTCCCAACGTCGGGAACTTAAAAATTTCATCGAAACACTCGAAGAACGAGTTGAGCGGCGCACACATGATTTGGAAGTCGCTGCCGAAATATCTAAACAAGTCGCCACTGTTCTAGACCTCGGCGCGCTGCTGCCCAATCTGGTAGAACGCACCCGTTCTGCTTTCGACCTTTACCATGTTTCCATTTTCTTATTGGAAGGGGAAAATCTCCAGTATAAAGCGGGTACGGGTGAGGCCGGGCAATCCATGAAACAGGATGGAAAGCACTTCGCGCTTGACGCAAAAGGTCTTGTGCCCCAGGCGGCGCGAACTCAGCAACCCGTCCTGGTCGATGATGTGTCCCAGGAAACACATTACTTTGCTAACCCATACTTACCGGCAACCCTTTCTGAGGTGTCTCTGCCTTTGATCGTTGCTGATAATGTAGTGGGCGTCCTTGATCTTCAATCGCAACAGAAGCATCATTTTGGTACAGATGAAGTCAAAGTTTTGACTTTGCTCGCTGCCCAATTGGCCGTCGCTGTTGAGAATGCACGACTGTACGCCGAACAGGTGAAAGTAGCCGAGGAATTACGAGCGCTTGATGATCTCAAAAGCCAGTTCCTCGCCAGCATGAGTCACGAATTGCGTACTCCGCTGAATGCCATTCTGAATTTCAGTGAGTTTGTACTTTTAGAAATGCTGGGGCCGGTTAATGACAAGCAAAAGGATGCACTTTCCAAATCGGTGGAGAGTGGCAGACATTTGTTAGCGCTCATTAATGATGTGCTTGATATGAGCAAAATTGAGGCAGGCATGATGAAGCTGTTTGTGGAGGACAATATCAATATTCTGGATGAACTCAAACCTGTTATTGCTACCGCTCAGACCCTCCTAAAAGAGAAGTCGGTGCAATTCATTGAAGATATTGATAACAATCTGCCCACGATAGTTGGTGATCGACGCCGCATACGACAAATTCTGCTCAACCTGATCTCTAACGCCGCTAAGTTTACCGATGAGGGCAGCGTGACCCTGAGCGTCAAAAGTCGAGGCGAAGAAATCTTGTTCGCCGTCATCGATACCGGCCCAGGCATCAATTTAGAAGATCAAAACATCATCTTTGAGCCATTCCTCCAAACAGATCATGGCATCAAACACGCAGGCGGTACAGGTCTGGGATTACCGATTTCGCGCCGCCTGGCAGAAGCGCACGGGGGTAATCTGTGGGTGGAAAGTGAAGATGGGAGTGGCTCCGCGTTCTTTGTGACCCTGCCTATTCGTTCGACTGAACTGTTACAACAAGTTTCATAGTGAGGGACAGATGTTCGATAACTACGCTTATCTCTACGTAGAAGACGACCCGCTCAGCCGGGAAATCATGCAGATGATAATGAGCAATGCGATGGATGTCCGTAATCTGACCGTTTTCGACAATAGCGCGGATTTTATCGAACGGCTCCGGCGGCTGCCACGTATACCAGACGTCATTCTACTGGATATTCATGTCGCACCGTATGATGGCTTTAAGATTTTGAGCCTCATCCAGGCCGACCCAGACTACCGAGAGGCGAAGGTCATTGCGGTTACTGCGAGTGTTATGAATGAAGAAGTTGCAAAACTGAGGACAAGTGGTTTTGACGGGGCGATTGCGAAACCCCTTAGCGTTCAAAGCTTCCCTGACCTGCTGAGCCGCGTACTGACTGGCGAAGCCGTGTGGCATATTGAGTAGACTAAAAAATGACTGAGCAGAACCTGATTGAGACCTGGATTGCCGATTTAGACAGTGACGAAATATTAATTCGCCAATCGGCAATCGACAACTTGCTTGCCGCTGCGGCGGGGGCCGTTGAACCGCTGATCGCCGCGATGCAGCGTCAGAAAGGACGCCAAGCGTGGGAAGCCGCCGCTATTCTGGCTCAGATTGATGATCCACGCTGGATACAACCCATGAAAAACATGCTCATGGCTTCTAATCTCATTATTGCATCTATAGCGGCAGCTACGTTAGAGCGTTTTGGCGAAAGTGTGGTAGGCACGTTTATAGATGCGTTGCCTAAATGTCGCGCTATGACGCAGATGCAGATTGTGGGAATTCTGGAGCGGATTGGAGATCGTCGCTGTGTTGATCTCCTGATGGATCTCCTGAGTACCGCCGACTCGGCTGATTTCCAGTACACGATTATTCAAACACTTGGCGCATTGGGCGATGCTCGTGCAGCCGAATTGATCCGTAGCTTCCAGCACCATGAAAATCACCATATCCGTAAACGCGCCCAGGCGGCTTTACGCCGTCTTGAGAGCCAATCGTCATCGTCAGATCATTCTAGCTAAGAGGAGAACAGTAATCGTGACTTTATTGCGAGGGAAGCGGGTATTCTATATCGAGGATGATGGTAATAACCGCGCTATCGTGCAAACCATTCTCGAAGCAGCCGGAGCAACGCTTCAGTTTGATAACTGCGGCTTCATGGAAATCTCTTTACGAAAAATAAAGGCATTTCATCCCGACGTGATCCTACTTGATCTCATGCTTATGAGTCGGATCAGTGGCTATGATGTCTATACGACCCTGCGCTTACAGACTCAGTTTATAACTATTCCTATCGTCGCCGTTTCCGCTTCCGATCCAGAGATCGAAATTCCCAAAACCCGCGAAATAGGCTTTGCCGGGTTTATCGGTAAGCCGATAGATGTTCGTTTATTTGCCAGTCAGATTGACACCATTCTTCGTGGTGAATCTGTCTGGCACATCGCTTAATCTACCTTTAGGGCAAGGAGCCTAATATGTCTAAACTGCACGCGCTGATTATCGACGATAATCCCAACAACATTGAGGTTCTTGCTATGCTTTTGACCAAAGAGAATGCAACCTATGTCGCTGTCCAATCTCTATGGCATATTGAACAAACATTGGATCAAGTCGGTAACCCCGACATCATTTTTCTCGATCTTGAGTTTCCCAATGGAGATGGTTTTGGATTACTAAAGGATTTGAAAGCTGACACCCGCTTTAACCGCATACCCATTGTTGCTTATTCAGTTCATACAGGCGAGTTTGATCGCGTCCGTGAGGCAGGTTTCGATAGTTTCATTGGTAAACCTGTGAATTTGCAGAATTTCCCAGATCAACTGCGACGAATTTTGAATGGCGAAGCGGTTTGGGAATTTTAAGTCTTGGTAGGCTGGTCACGTAGGGGATAGGGTTTTGAACAACCTCCAGCACCTTCAGCATGAAAACACTCTGATGCCCAGGATGGTGAAATCGAAGTCCTGGCCGGTATCGACGAGGGGAACAGAAACGAGCATCATTCAGGGAATATGTCTTTCACTGGCAGTTCAAAGCCAGAGAGAACATCACCTCCATTGAGTACACCATCAAACTCAATGGTTCGCACGGGCTGCCCTGGTGTGTACACTTTCACTGAGCGCAGCTCAGGATCGACAATCCAAAGCAGAATACGGGCATATGCACAAACTCGGATTTTGTCCTCAATAACCTCGCGTTCTCGTTTATCCGTTTTGTTGGATGGCGAGAGAACTTCTACCATCAAATCGGGTGCTACCGGATTATATTGTTCACGATAGGGAAGGGAGGATTGCCGCTGTTTCGATACAAAGGCTACGTCTGGAGAAAAATCTCTGCCTTCGATCTTATAGCCCGCCGCTTCGCCCGTGACATGGCCCAAACCGCGTGGACGGACAAACACCACCAGAGCGGCAATGATAAGCGCCGCAATCTGCGAAGAAAGAGGATTTGACGGCACTTCAATCACCTCACCATCAATGAATTCCCAGCGCCGTTGTTCATTTTCTGGCTGGGTAATAAATCGCTCAAAATCATCTATCGTCATGCGGCGGTGTTTTTCGAGATTCATTTTCATTTACCTCGCAGAGTCTTCCTGCAAACGAATTATAGCACTGGTTTGTTTTAGTCCAGCTTCACCCTCGCATTGGCAATCTTTGCATTTTCAACATACCGGCGCGGCATCGCCAGCGAATTCCAGCCACCGGCCTCCTGGAGTGCGAATGGATTGCTTCCTTTGCGGCTGGCGCGGGTGGCCCAGTAATGGCGGCAATCGTGTTTATAGCTTCGATCAACTATGCAAAGGGCGATATGCGAAGTAAATGCTTAGGATAGGTCGCTGCTAGTCCATTAAGCGGCGGCGGGTGTAGGGGAAGTGGATTTTTTGAGCGGCAGCCCGTTTGACGGTCTCCGGGCGGCGGTCATAGCGTCCAGTCGTGTCGATACTGGCGTGGCCCATAATCTTCGCAATCGTAGCAATATCGACTCCCCCATCCAGCATCTCGCCTGCAAAGGTGCGCCGGAAGTCGTGCGGCGTAAAATCTTTGACCTGGGCTTGGGCGGCGCGTTTTTCGAGCAGATTGTAGATGGCCTGGGCGCTCATAGGTTTGAGGATAATCCGTCCACCTTTGTTGATCGGCGTAAAGAGCGCACCGGGGGTGTCCCCCCGCAGCACCAGCCAGTCCTGTAACGCCTCCTGCGCACCATTGGTGACGTAGACCGTGCGGCTTTTGTTGCCCTTGCCGCCGATGATCTTCAGTTGGCCGGTTTCAGGCGTGTAATCGGCCAGGGTGAGGTGTACCACTTCCGAGCGGCGCAGGCCAGCAGTGTACAACACGCCAATGAGGGTCGCATCGCGGATGCCCGCCGCGCTGTCCAGGCTCAAGCACAAATTCACCAGGGCCATGATCTCACCGCTACTCAAATCACGGCCTGCGGCCAGCGTCTCAATCTTCAGGTTTTTGAAATCCACCGCCCGCTGATACTCCTCGGCGCTCATCTGGCCCAAGCGCCAGGCTTCTTTCAGAACGCCCCGCAGCGCCGACAACATGCCGTTGACCGTGCGCGTGGCGTAGGGCTTGTCCGAGTCGGGTGCATTTTCCGACGACAGGCGGGCCAGAATCGCTTTCGTGTGCTGATAACGCATGTTACCCCACTGGATCGAAAAGGCATCCGAGTCGCTTTTCAGCAAATGGGCGATCTGATTCAAATACCGCCGCAGATTGCGCTGGCTGTTCGGACTGGGGAGTCCAGCCAGATACACAGCAGCCGGGTTCTGATCCAGGGGTAGGGGTTCCAGTACCGTCAATTCGGGGTCGGTGGCCGTGATAATGGCGTTCATGGGTTGCATCCTAATAGGTTTCGACAACTAGCATTGTCATATCCTATTTTAGCAAGAAAACAGGCTGTTGAACAGCTTGTTTTAGGTCGAATGATCGTTGGATTTTACTTCGTATACTGCCTATTCTATGAAGTTATTTGAGGGAAAACAATGCCCAAAAGGGCCTATGCAAATCCAGATCGCCGCGTTCTTAACGCCATCAACTAAACTACCTGGGACGCCTCGAACAAATTCGTCGTTCATCACCATCAACGCATATATTAGAATCCAATTGTCAGAACGAATGTTTGGAAACTAAGGTTGGAAAAGTAACTGAATTACATAAGATGTATAAGCATATGCGCGTGTCTGGCTTAGTATCCCGACTAAGAACAACTAATCACTCTCTATGCAATAAGCTCTCTAACTCAATTCGGTTAGACGGAAGACCAAACAAATCAAACAAATTCGTGACTACAGTCCAAATGAGATTAGTCTCGACCACCGCTTGAATGACTTGTGTTTGCCTCGGGGTAAGGGCCGATAAATCGAATTTTTCGGGTAATGTAAACCTATTTACAGAATACTCATAATATACCTTGTCATCAACTACAACTGGCTGCAAGAAAAAACCATCGATTTCCAAAGCAGGAGGCTCACAAGCGACGCTTAAAGCTGTCACCAAGGCGCACAAAGCATTTTGAATAAGAAACGTTCTCTTGAGAACTTGCAAGGCTAAGTCAATAGCTGTCTTCGGGTGCAGTTTCATCAATAGTCGATTTTGCTTTTCCGGACGCGCCGCCATAATGCCTAACACGACCTCATGATCGAATTCAATTATCATTCCTTCTACTAATCGATCCAGCGCTATTTTGGGTGCATCATCTAGCAATTGTTCGACAATATGATAAGCAGCCACGACTTGGACTACGAAACCCAATGGGGAAACCAATAAATTTTTGAGTAAGGTCAAATAAGCATGTTCGTAAACCACATCTATTCGCACTTGCCTTAGGAAATCTATAGTAAAGTCCTGGAGATTTGACATTACTGTGTAAGAATCATTCTCCGTAGTGGTCGCTTCTAGTACAAGTGGAATCACTTCATTAGGATTGTCCCGAAATTGACATAAGAGCAAAACAGTCTTGCGACGCACTGTACGATCAACGTGCATTAAAAAGGGAACATATATTGTTCGGGCAGCCCAAATTTTCCGATAGATAACTATTGCTCGCTGCCTCAAACTATCATCGTGCAATCTGAAATTTATATAAGTGCTCTGTCCAATAAGTAATGTCAATATTTTGGAAAGACCTAACGGTTGGGTCTCAGACAATAGTTCAATCAGGAACTCAGCCAAAATATCGGGTGCATCTGTGCGTAAAACTTCCTCTATTCGATAACCAAGATCAAAATTCTCATCCGAGACTCCGCCCTGTATAATATATTCATCCAGTTGAGTGTAGGCTGAAAGGACCATATTTTCATCATTTGAAAGCAGGTTATTCAACCAAGTTGGAACATCTGGAAATCCTTTACTAGTCCAATCGATTGATGCTATTCGTTCAAGTAGAGATGCATTCATATTTTACCTCTTAACTTATTTATCTTGGATCAGCTAATACATCATAGCTGATCCAAGATTAGATTCAATCACTTATTTATGGCCATGATTTAGGACCACCGTCGTCATATTCACTTTCTAATGGCCGTATCCAATACGAGATAGGGAATGATGGCTGCGCTGCAAAAAAATCTTTACACCCATCGCATAACTCTCGTGAAACGCCCATCGCCCGCATTGGTGAAATTCTTTGATATAGCAGTTGTTCGGCATGACCTGTGCTTCCTCCGCCTTTTTGAGGTACGCCACCCAAAATAGGAACAGACGTGTTGGCAAATGGCAAAAGACTGCGCCCACTCGCAAGCCATTTTATACCGGGTAAAGCCAAGTCATATACTACCTTAAGCTCATCAAATTTTCGGCTACTTAGTTCATTGCTTACTGCCACAAATTCACGACACTTTCCTGTTCCTTCATCCCTTCCGCGCGTCACTGCCACAGCCATTGGAGCATTTTTTCCTGCAGAAATAGAGCCTGCCGCCCAATACATTTGGGCTACCAGTGCAAAGTAGTCTGCAGCCACCGGGGGCGACATACCTCCTAAACAATCTTGAGATTCATCCATTTTGTGTTCATCAACGTAGTCTCTCGCTCTAGCACGCAAATTAACAAGACGTCTATCGTTTTCAAGCTGAGAATCATGTGCAACTTGCGACATTTGTGAGCCAAATGATGATGATGCGCTTTGCCCAAGAACTTCCGCTACTGACTTAATCGCCGGAACACAGACATTATTCCATAGATTTTCTGCTCCATCAGCAATCGTTTGCCCTAAACTCCGACTGTTATCGGCATTATTTAACTGATTTAGAATAAATAATGTACCCAAGATAACAGCCGCCCCCACTATCCCCACTATCACACATTCAGGACATGCTGCTAGTGCCAGCACCAGTTCTAGACCTATTTTCCCACTAGGATCAGTCCAGTTGACCGGATTGCCATGCACGTAGTTATAGCCATTGAGCGACATAGGGTCATCCCATGCGCCTTCAAACGGATCAAGCGCCGTAAACACACCTATAGTCGGATTGAAGTACCGCGCCCGCAGGTATAGCAGGTTGTGGTTGTCTCTAGGTTCACCTGCAAAGTTGTAAATAACTGGCATTGAGTCAGCGACACCACCGGTTATGGTCACTCCATAAGGATCATAGTCTTGGATACTATCCACAGTAAGTGATCCATTGACTTCTCGTCGAACACTCCCTAAACCATCCAGTAGTGACCAATTCCAGCCTACATTCCCTTTACGGGCATGAATACCACGCGGGCCAAACACATTTCGTTGGGTGAAACTACCCGTCTGTTGAGCGAGCACCATAGCCAAACCAGGCTGTAGATCGAGCAAATACTTGGTGACATTGCTGTTTTCAGTTGTCTGAACTCGATTATTGACCCCATCGTATGCATAGTTGATGACATTACCGAAAAAAGTAGAGGTCATGAGGCGATTCGCCCGATCCCAGGTGTAGGTTGTCGTACCATCGTTGGTCAGGTTGCCGTTGTTATCGTAAATTGCACTTCCCGATGTAAGCTGGTTAAGTGCGTTGTAGGTATAATTCGTGCCAAATGGCGAACCGCCATTCAGGGCGGTAGACTGTGACAGCCGATTGCCTGCTCGATCATAGGAATACAAGTGACGGCGCAGCAGATCAGTATCGACAGCCGCCGCATTTGCGCCCGGCGCATAGCGGGCTTCTAACAGCCGCGACAGCTTATCATAACTATGCCGGATAGTTTGTAGTGTCCAAATCCTATCCACCACCAGCAGTTGATTGAAGCGCACCTTGTACCCGGTGGAGGTTTTGTTCTTCTCGGCTCGGTTGCGGATTTCGACCAGGTGCGGGCCTTCACCTTGCAGCTTGCGACTGTCCACACCGAGGCTAATCACGATGTCGCGCTGACTGGCAGAGGCGGCGTAGCCGTCGAAGCTCTGCCATAGCGAACCACCTAAGTAAATATCGTAGATGCCATGATCTGGGCCTATACCCATCGTCAGGGTTGCCTCATCGCCCAAAAAAATCATCTTGAGCGAGGCATTAAATTGGCTGCTCTCTTTGAAGCCGCTCACCTCTGACCATATCCCACTCAGAGACAGCCCTTTGTCATTGTAAGCGATGATGGTGTCAGTAGTCGTAGGTGCATAAGCAAGTGCTTCCAATGCCTGGACACGGTTGCCGCGTTTGTCTGTCTCATACTCAAAGTGCGCTAAGGTACGGAAATCTTTGGTATGCCGCAGCCGTTTCAACCGTCCCGCTGCATCATGCTCGTAACGTGAACGCAGGCCGTTGGCGCTTTCGGTGGCGATATGCCGTCCACTCAAGTCATAAGCAAATTGGGTTTTCTGGCTGTCCCAATCGGTCAGTGAAACAAGCTGCCCGCGTTGGTCATAGGTGTAGGTGATATTCAAGCTGCCAGGCATGGTCAGCTTGGTGCGCAGGCCACCAGCGTCATAGGCATAGCTCACGGTATCATCCACTGCGCCATCACCATTGCTGTCGAAACCAACGCTAGTCATCCGATGTACTGCATCAAAACCATAAGTGGTTTCGCGAATTCGGCTGGTGAACCCTGCCGCACTGTACTCGCTCATCTTCATACGATTGCCAGCATTATCATAGGAAAACACGACATCGGCTGTGTTGGCAGGATTGCCATAAGCAATGCTCGCCAATCGGCCTAAGCGATCAAAATCGCGTTGGGTGGTAATGCCATTAGGATCCGTCAGTGCTGCCCGACTTTTGCCAGCAGCCGGATTAGTGTAAGATACCGTTCGAATCACATCTTCTGTTGGCGAACCCGCATTGAATATACCATCCACATAGTTCATGATCCGTTGGGTACGACGATTCAATTGGTCGTAAGCATTGGTAGTGACCACACCCCGTGGATTGCGGAAGCTGATAGCCCGGCCAACCTTGTCATAGGTCACATCAACAATGACATTGCGATCTTCATTGGTTGTGATACCATCGGTATGTTGAATTGCAGTTGTGCCATCACTCTTCTTCCAGCCAGTATTCCAAATCCACAAGCCAGGGTCTTCACCGTTGGCGACATAGCCTTGGACAACACGATTGCGCCGCCCCAGCCCATCATAGCGATTCTGCGTTATCGTGCCTTCAGGATCGGTCGCGAACTGCACCTGACCGTCCTTAAAATAACTGGTCATCGAAAAGTCGCCAACCGCGTTAGTCGGTTTCGTCATGCGTCCAGCGCGATCATATTCGTAAAGGGTTATGAGATCATGGTCATTGTAAGCACCATTATGCTCTGGGACAAACAACCAATTCCCATTAACATCTTGTCCATCCGGGGCTGGCTTATTCGGGTCATTTGACCAGTTCTGGATGGCCCGCCGTACCCGTCCCATTTTGTCGTAGCACACATAGGACACGCTTGCGAGAGGATTATTCGCCGCCTGGGTTACCGTCAAATGCCGTCCCAGCCGGTCATATGTGGACGCGGTTTGTGTTCCACGTGCATCAGCGGTACTGACCACCCGTCCCAACTGGTCATAAGACATAGTTTGGATCAAGTCCTTATCAGGGTTGAGCGGATCGTAGACGCCATCTTGATAGCTGGCAATGGTCTTGGTACGGCGTCCTAGAATGTCATATTCATAGCGGGTCTCGACACTTGCCGGATCAGTTACTTTGAACACCCGTCCCTGAGAATCATATTCCATGCGGGAAATCCGATCATCATCTGGATTGCCACTCCCTACATAAGTGGGATCTTCGGGCGCAGGGCTACCGGAGATATAGGTGCAGTTCTGGATGGTTTTGACGACCCGGCCTTGTGTATCATAGACATTCCAGTTTTTACGTCCCAGTGGGTCTTGTGTCCACTGCACCCGTGCGTTGCCATCATAAGTCGTAATCGAGATCCGATCTTTATCCGAGTTGCTGCTCACGACGTAGCTGGCGCTGCGAGGATCATTGATTCCATTATCGGTTGCTGTACCAACGGCATTGGCAACGGTTTTCACCACCCGTCCTAAGCCATCATATTTAAACCAGGTACGGCGTCCCAGAATATCCTGGGTATACAGAACACGGCTGTTGTTGTCATAAACAGTAAGTGTCACAATATTCTGATCGTTAGCTGCTCCATGAACGATAGCAGTAGTATCAATGCTACTGCGCTGCCACTGTTGCGCAGCTTCATACCAATACCAATCTTTGGGATCGGTCGTCCCTTGAGAGACATAATTGGTAATGTCACGTGAGACACGCCCTTGAAGATCATAGGCCGTGTATAGGATCCGGCCCATCTCATCAGCTTGGCGGAAGAGACGGCCTACCGCATCATATTCCGTAGTCCGAATGAGATCACGATCTCCATCAGAAATAGGGGCATAGCCAAACGATGCGGGATCATTAGCAGGGTTATAGAGCTTTGCATCCCCGTCGTGGATGTCAATCGTAGCAGTATCTTTCGCATTACGTACCGTCCTGATCTGGCGATTGAGGGCATCGTAACCTATGTAAGTGATGTTACCTACAGCATCGACTATTTGAACCCGATTGCCTGCCGTATCATATCGTTGGGTCGTCACCATATCTTGATCGGGTGCAGCACTCAAGGGATAGGAAACCGTACCATAGTCGCTCAAATCGGGGTCAAATGGATTGGGCGTGCTGCCAGTGTAGTCGTTGTTATAATCTTTACGGCTTGCACTTTGAATAGTTTTCACTAACTGGCCCGCAGTATCATAACCATAGAGGGTCACGTTGCCGAGCGGATCACGCTGGAGACGGATGAACCCGCGTGCGTTGTATAGGGTATCGGTGATGACATTCTGAGTATTATCCGAACCATGCGAGATGGGGGTAGTGTTGCTGGCGCTTTTTTCCCAGCGCGCCCGAACATCGCTCCATACCCATAAGGCTGGTTCTTCCGCTGCCCCACTGCTCTGGTTGGTGTAACCGTCAATGGTACGTACAACACGGCTCATCGCATCGTAGAATGTCAGCGTTGTGCGGTAAAATGCCGTGCGGCTGTTCACGGTTGTTCGTATCTTCCGGCCCAGTGCATCGTAAGCATAGGCGGTCACAGAACTGGCGGTTGGGTCATTGGTCAGCGTAAGGTCAGTCACACTGGTGGTGGTAATGACGTTGCCAGCGGTATCGTATTCCGTTAGGGTCGCGCAGCAGTCACCAAAAGCTTTCTTTTGCAGTGTCTTGATAACGCGCCCAGCACTATCGTAGGTATAGATATTCGTGATGGGATTCGATCCACCAACATCCTTTTGAACAGTTTGTTTCAGCAATCCACTGCCCTCACCACTGGCATAGTAGCTGCGCTGAATCTGCTGGATAGGGGTCAAGTCTTTCGGATTAACACTGACATCTTCCAAAAGGCGACCACGTGTATCGTAAGCGAACTCGTGCCAAGTCACCGTATCTTCGATATTCCCCGGAAGAATACCTAGATCAATGATATGCACAGTATCAACGTAGAATTCTGCCGCGCTACCAGAAGCCACAAATTGAAGTTTTTTGCCGGTAGCCCCTGAAGTTGCCTTGTATACCGCGCGTAAGGTTTCCCACGCGCCCGTCCCAGTCGTAGTCTTATCAAAAGCAGTGATACCCGGCACTTGCAGCTTCGCCACACCACTGATTGAGTACACGCGCGCCATAACCAGATATGTGCGATTGACAACCAAGTCCCAGGCTGCACCCTCAATACCTTGGTTGGCGGCGCTGGCAACCACATGACGAACATAGCTGCCACTATCGACACGCGGACGACGGGCATTGGTTGTTGGCGTACCGACCAGCGTCCAATTGCTGTCCAATTCCATGTCACCGTTGGTCGCCAAATCACGAGTCAGATTAATGGAAACGTTGTCTACATAAAATTCGGCAGCACCGCCCGATGAGACGAATTGCAGTTTCTTGCCCGTGATGTCCGAACTGGGTGTATAGACTGCGCTCAAGGTCTGCCAGGAGCCGGGTTCTGAGGAACTGACATCAAAGGCCGTGATCCCAGGCACTTGCATTTTCACAGTTCCGCTAATCGGAAATACCCGTGCGCGGATGGTATACGCCTGATTAGCCACGAGATTCCAGGTATTACCTTCAATGCCCTGTCCGGCTGCTGAGGCCACCACCCGACGTGAATAGCTGCCACTATCTGCTTGGGTACTGGAACGTTGATTAATCGTTGGTGTACCGACATTCGTCCAATCACTGTCGGCTTCCATGCTCCCATTGACCACCAACTGGCTCGTAGTAACAATAGATACCGAATCAACATAGAATTCTGCTGCCGCACCTGAGGCCACAAACTGAAGTTTCTTGCCAGTCACAACGCTAGGCGGGGAATAAACTGCGCTTAACGTTTCCCATTTTCCCGTTCCAGTCGTAGTTTTATCAAAAGCGGCAATGCCCGGCACTTGCAGCTTCACGATCCCACTAACCGGGTATACGCGCGCGGTGATCGTGTAGGTCTGGTTAGCTACCAAGTCCCAGGCTGCGCCCTCGATACCCTGATTGGCGGCACTGGCAACCACATGACGGGCATGATCGCCGCTGTCGACCTGAGTGCTGAACTGCTCGTTCGTGGTAGGTGCGGCCCCTGAAATGGCCGTCCAATCACTGTTCAACTCCATGCTTCCGTTGACCGCTAGATCAGCCCCAATCTCGCTAATAGAAACGCTGTCAACAAAAAATTCCCCTGACCCACCATCGGCAACAAATTGCACCTTCACCCCGGAGGATGTGACAGTGGGTGTATATGTTGCACGTAGAGTTTCCCACGCTTCAAAATCGCCTGAAACAGCATCGAACGCGCTCGTTGTGGTCACTTTCATTTTGGCTTGCCCAGTGACCACATACACCCGCGCTGTGATGAAATAGGTGCGATTGGCGACCAAAGCCCAGGCGACACCTTCAATCCCCTGGTTGGCAGCACCCGCTACCACCCGACGCGAATAGCTGCCGCTCTCAACCTGAGTAGTGGAACGTTCATTGGTTGTGGGTACGGCCCCTGAAATGGCCGACCAATCACTATCGGCTTCCATCCCGCCATTTACAGCAAGGTTGTTCGGGTTTTCGACCAGAATTAGCGTGGGTTGACGGTTGTTGGCGTCATACAGATACAGGGCACGACGCCCCTCTGCATCCACGTTGGCGCGCAGACGGTCACTGGTATCATAGGCAAACGTCGTATCATGACCTGAGGCATCGGTGACTCCATTGAGGAGTTTACCATTCGGCCCCCAGGCCAGGTTCGTTTGATTGCCACGCCCATCAACCTGCACCACCGGTCGATAATCGTCATTCACAATCTGCACATTCAACAAATCATCTTTGCCATCATAGCGGCCTATACCCATATACACGCCATTGGCAAAATAATGGGTTGTATCTGCGGCAGGAATAGCCGTGCCACCTGCTTTAGGGGTTTCAATCGTTTTATTCTGTCCACCCGGCTGGAATGCAAAATCGGTTTCGATCAGGCCATTGCCGCGTTTTTGATTAATGTTGGTGATGGTCGAACCCGACAGGGTGTAGCTCACCTCTTCCAACGTTACCGCACCATCAGCAAGACCATCGCCGGTCACATCCACAGACGGCGAGAGACGTTTGGTCAGAAAATTAAGTTGGGCCGAATCGGTTTCAGAAACATTTTCTCCATAATATTTATATGCCCAGACATAACCGCGTACATCCTTCACGCTGGCAAGCAGTGCCTTACCCCCACTGACCAATACCCCGCCATTTTTCTCTTGGCTGTAGCCAAATTCAACGTAGCGCCCGCTGGGTATACCTGTACCTAGACCACTGGCCGTTTGGTCGCCTACCCGCCAGAGCTGCCCGTTATCAAAACTGCCCGAAGTGATATAACTGAACTGCAATTTTCGTCCATAGCTATCTCCAATTTCGCTGAGATTGTCGCTGGATGGTAAATAGCTGTATGTCCACAGTTCTCCATTGGGCCAAGTCCGTAACTTCAGACGATATTCACCGGATGTAATTGCACTGGGTTCAAAGGTAAAAACGCTCTTATCCTGGGCTGTGAGGATATAATTGCTGCCCGATTTATCCAGAACTGATGTAGAACCAGGTCGAGCAATAAACTGTAGTCCTGTGCCAATATCATCCAGTTTAAGAACACCACCGTTCGAGAGAAAAATTTGGGCGACAGTGCTGTTAATATTCAATTTATAGATTTGGCTGTGTGACCAGCCCAAACCCATAAACCGATAATGGACGTCATTGCGCATGGCCTGACTGTAACGGCGTTCAAAGGTCAATGCTCCAGCAGGCGTTTGGACACCGATGTCGGTAAAGGCAAGCACTTTATTGCCTTCATCCAATTCAATCGGGTTATCGGATTTGTCTTTTCCGTCATTCGCCATACCATCGCTGCATTCAGAGTTGTGATTGGGTTTGCCCGGCGCACCAACCTGGATACGGAGCTTGAAAAACCCCCGATTATCGCCAAACCACGAAGGACAATCATTGGCGGCGACGTAGAGGCGACCCCCTGTAGCTTCAAGGTTGTCATAAAATTTGCCGATGGGGAAAGCACTCCCACTGGTTCCCAATTTTCCAAGCAACATCATTTGGGGTAATGAGCCAACCATTGCCCCACAGCCAAATAGACTGTAGCCACCATCCGGCCCAACCCAAAAAATTTCATCGTCATATTGGGTATGAGGATTCACTTTGCCTGTTGCTGTGACTGTCAATCGCTGTCCAGGATTCACAGTCATACCTGTATCCGCCCAGATCACAGCAGGATTCAGCTTAAATATTTTTTCCTTCATTTGTTTTCTTCCTTTAATTTTAAAAAATCAGGTTACTTATCTTTTTTGGGATCACTTGAAAAGCTTGAAATCGTGATGCACTTAACCTAAGACAATATTCGGATGGTGCTGAGGGCTGTTCAAGCCGCTCAGCACACAATTGATATTAAGAATTGCGATCCTGAGAGAACATCAATTAAAATCGCAGTGTAAGCGGCTCAATTTCAGGTTCTTAATGGCTGCGGCTGTCGCGATGACACGCACCCCTACACCCAGGTCGGTTGCATCGGCTGGCAGATTGGTTGAGATGGCTGTTTCTGCGCCGTTGTCCACGCTGAAATAGACCGTACTCCCCTGCTTGCGGAATTTGAGAGTGTATTTCGTATTGGCGGCCAGGTTCGACCCAATTTGCGCGCTAACCGTTTGGGCGGCCGCATCGCGGCTTACCCCACGCCAACCACCGTCGGCTGCCGGAGCAGAATAGCGGAAACAAATGCTGTTATTAGGGGGGTTATCAGCGTTAGTGGGCGCAGTCGCAAACAAACCGACGAAGAGACGCAGGTTGGTAATATCCGCGCCGGTGCGGATAACCGCGATGAATGTCGGATCATAACCCGGACGTACCAGATTAAAGGTCGCAGAAATCAGACCAGCAATATTGCCAATGACTGCTGTCGTAGCGAAGTTGATGTAGGTACTGTCTACATCGTTGCTGGCCGTTGCGCCGGTAACAGTCGGTGCTGCGATACCCACAGCATCGACTGTGGCCGCAGCAGCGTTAATCCGCCACGATTTGCGCCCATTGGGGATCGAACCAATCGTGACTTCATATTCCTTACCGTTCCAGTCTTTCGCGTACAATTTACCATCTGACTTGGGATACAAACGCATAAAATCGGTTGCGGGTGTCCCAGGCACAACCGATGGACGTTTCACGTCCATGAAATCACCGAAGCTCACTTTACCCAGGCCAGTTTGCAGGGCAACGTTGGCTGCACCACCTTGCGTCAAATCAGGAATACGCAGGCCGTACAGATTGGCAATCATTCCGGCATTCACTGGCGGGACGACATCAATCGCAACCGCGTCGGTCACATCGCCACCTGAAGCATTGGTGATTGCGGCTTCAACACCAACGGCTTTGGCAAGATAAGCGTTCAATGCACTTGGCGTATTACTGGCCGTAGCCCGCACACCAGTCACCTGTCCTACCCGTGAGCCACTCAACCCTGTCTGATTAATGGATTGGAAATCACCTGCGCGGACTTCGGCACTGGTTGAAGTACCGGTGTTGTTATGAGTCGCTTTGGCGCGCAGCGCGGTCTGGAGGCCGCTTACCCCAGCGCTCCCCAGGAGTTCCAATTCGGCAACAGCCCAGGTAATCACGTCCAAAACAGTATTGGTAATCTTGCCCAGCGAGTGGATACCGCGCTTGGGCTTAGAGGTCGAAGTTTCCAGCCGATGCGCTTCAACCAGCGAATCGGGAGTTACGTCATCGCCGATAATAAAGCGCCCATCGCCCGTCAGTTGTGCCAGTGTACTGCCTGCACTATCTTCCCAGGTCTGTACGGGCAGGGTTTGTGTCGTGTGTCCTTGCACCCGCAGTTGCTTGATGTCCTGGCTGCCATCAACCAGCACATTATCAGTAAAAGTTGTCTGAGTCATGTTTTCTCCTTAAAAGTTTTTCTTTAACAAACGTTTATTTCAGTCGAATTCACTACATACTTATTGGTTTTAGATCGCCGCGATCCCTCCTCCCCGGCCTCTCCAATTGGAGAGGCCGGGGCTGTTTACATTGAATGAGCAAACTTCATCGGGGTGTCAGGCACTCTCGCTGTGGGGCAGCGCCTTGTTGACGAGGTATCCCGCATGGCTGATCGCGAGTAAAGCCAGCATTCCGGTATCCATAGCCGGTAGTGCTGGGATGTTGCCACCGCTGGTCTTAAACAACGCCGCCAGCGCCGTGCCATAGGCAAACAGCAGCACCAGCGTGAAGAAGAACATCTGCAACTTGCCCAGGTCGAGTTGTCCGGCATTCCCGGTCTCCGACCCTTGAAATAGATCGGCGATCCGGGCGGTCTCGGCGTGTTGATTAACCACCAACTGACCCCGGATGGCGACCTTATCCGTATCCACCGACTGCCGCGCCAATTGATCCAGCGCCCGCACCTTCTCATCTTCGCTGGACGGACGGCTCTGCTTGATGCCCACAATCAGAGGCGAACCGACCAGCGATGCGGTGGAGATACCCATCAGCAGCCACAACTCTGGTGGGATGGCAATCGCCAGCGGCTCAGGCTGTCCGCTGTCGATGTTGGTGATGACCGCCGCCAAGAACCCCGACAAAATCAGGATCGTCCACAGCACCATTTGTAAGCGAGACAGGCTCACCTTGTTGCGCGTATCAATGAGCAGTCCCAACCACAAGCCCGTGACACCGTGACCAGCCACCACCGCGAATATGCCCAGGAGCGCCAGGATGCTCAACCACGTCCACAAACGGAGCGGCGCGGGCAGCAGCAACTCAACAATGAACACTGCCGCCAGGATGCCGAGCAAGCTGGCACTATGCCAGATCGTCCAGGTCGATCCCCTACCCTCCTCGACATTCAAAACACGCATTCGTTCCAACAAAACTCCTTTCACTTTGTCCGACCTCGCAGTAAAAATCTAAGTATCAAGAAGTCTAAGTATTCAAGAAGAGGGTGCAGTTCAAACGCTTCAATTGATTTCTTGTTTTACGTTAGGGCGTGAACCGCACCCGTACTCTTGAATATCAATTTAGCACACTTGTTCTTACAAAAGGCGATAATTTTATCGAATTTTTTTATCGCTTTTTTCCACCTCCCCTTCATCCTTAAGTGGCAGCAAACTGCGCGACTTGCCGTCTTCGCGGCTGATCCAGCCCCAGATCGTCAGCTTGTCCAGATGGCGCGACACACTTGACTGCGCCAGAAAACAAGCCTCGGCAATCTCCTGTTGTGTCGGGCCGAACCCGTGCTGGTCGTAGTAAGTCCACACGAATGTATAGACATCTCTCGTGGTTTGATGGCGCATGGAAGCCCTCCTCGCGCTCAATAATGGATTTGGTATAGATGGAAGTGAAAAAAGAGGCGGTTCCCTGTTACCCAGGTCGTGTGACGCGCTTGGTAATTCCCCCGTTGATCCGTCTATGATGCATTATTCCAGTCTTCAAAGATCACCCCATGCCGGTGGCTCACTCACTTTATTAGCCTCAAATTTAGCACATTTGTTCTTTTCAAAGGTGTATTTTATGTCTGACATTTCGGTTAGAACTTCAAAACCCTGGTAGCCGAAGCTGTGGGTCAATCTCGTCCATCGGCTTAAGGGGTCGGATCGCCCGCGCCTTGCCATCCTCGCGTGTCAGCCATTCCCAGCGTGCCAGTTTGTCCAGGTGGCGCGAAACCCCGGAACGTGCCATGTTGCATCCTTCGGCGATCTCTTCCTGCGTCGGTGAAAAGCCATGTTCCTGGTAATACGACCAGACGAAGGCATATACGCTCTTGGTAGTTTGATGCTGCATTCACGCACGCTCGATGTAACAGAATTCTAACCATTGAAGGCAAAAAAAGGGTGAAACACGGAAGGCCGCCTTCACCACAAAATAACCGATTGAATGCCCTACCCGGCTTGCGCCGTCTGGCGCTGTTCGCGCTCCCAGACCCGTTCGCGTTCCAGTTGTCTGCACCACTCGCGTAAGCGCCGATTTTCGACCCGTAGAGCCGCTAACTCTGCTGCCCAGTCACGGACAAGCGGTTCGTCAATCTGCTCGTAACCGGCTGCCAAAACGATAACTGTCCGGCTGGTTCCACGCTGCCTAGCCAGATAGCCATAATCGACGAGCTGGTTGATGTGATAGATCACATTGGAGGTCGATGAAATGCCGACCCCTTTACCAATCTCCCGTATCGAGGGTGGATGCTTGTGCTCTTGGACATAATCCTGCACATAACATAGGATGTCCCGCTGTCGTTCGCTTAACGGCTGATTTTTAATACCGATCCCATATACCGAATCATTTATTTGCATCGCTGTCTATTTCCTCATTTGAAAACTGCTGACAACATCTAGTGTATTATCATACACCGAACAGAATTTTTGTTCTATACCCAAAGCGGTTCGAATCCAGTTTGAGGATGGTTTGCAATTTCGCGGCAGGAAACGAGGACAGCTATATGGGGGGTTGAAGGGGAAATAAACCTAAATTAGCCTATGCAAATGAGCCTATTCAAAGCCTTATCTATTTGAGGCGCTAATGCCCGCTCATGTTTGAAGCGCGTCTCGTCGCGAGTTCAAATGTCAGAAATAGAACCCGTGAACTCTGCGCCGCCGGGAAGATTGGTCGCCACCAAATCACCACCATGCGCCTGTAAGATACGGCGGGCAATCGTCAATCCCAGACCTGCCCCCCCAGTTTCGCGGTTGCGCGAGGTTTCCCCCCGATACAGGGCATTGAACACATGCGGTAAATCGTGGGGTGCGATCCCCGGCCCGGAATCGGCGACAACGAACTTGACGAGGTGGTTTTCTTTGCGCCACGATACCTGGATCGAGCCTTTATCGGGGGTATAGTGCAAGGCATTGTCCAGCACGTTGCCTAACGCCCGTGCCAGCAGTGACCAATCGGCTTTCACATCGCCCGATGAATTGGCGTGATCCACAGTAACCGAAATGCCCCTGGCCTGCGCTTGGAAACGAATATCCTCTACCGTGTTCTCCACCAATTTCTTGAAGTCCATTAAATCGCGCTGGGGCAACTGCTCTAAATATTCCAGGCGTGAGTATGCGAACAGGTCGGCGATCAAGCGTTCCAGCGCATCGGCTTTTTCCTGGCAGACGGCGATGTAGTGATTCATTTTTTCGGGTGTGTTTGCCAAACCCCTTTCGATACCTGCCAGATAACCACGCAGGGCGAACAAGGGTGTGCGCAGATCGTGGGCGATGGCGCTGATGAAAAAGCGGCGATCCTGTTCGAGTTCGGCCTGCTGCGTCAGCGAACCGCGTAGAGCGGTTCCCATTGTGCTGAAGGCACTGGCAACCTGGGCGACCTCGCGCACCCGTGAGCGCGGTATCTGGAAATCCAGATCACCATCGGCAATCTGGCGGGCGGCTTTGCTCATGGCTGACAGGGGCCGCAGGAGATAGCGGTTCAATATCAGGGCGATGCATATGCCGACAGTGATTTGCAGCAGCAGCGAAGCCGGTATACCTATCGTCCCATAAATCAGACCGCCACAGGGGGATACATCATAAAGATTGGCAACGCCCAGTTCACGTGTACCCTCCATGACGACAATCTGGACACGGCCTGCATCGGTGCGGTTCAAAGGATATTTGCCGCTGCGGAACAATTCGTGGTTGGCATTATCCAGGAGCACCAAGCCCAAATCGGGGGAGAGTTTTTCACTCAATGCTTGCTGCCAGGTAGGTTCAGCCCAATGTGCGACGTTAGCACTTAATAAATCGCTCATGGACGCAGCCTGTTGCGAGAGGGTCTCCGAAGTGCAAACCCAGATGCCGAGTATGGCGAATGGCATCACCGAACCCACAAAATAGGTCGCTAAGGCCACAATTAGCCAGTAACGAAGTGCCAGTGTTCTCATCGTCTTATTCCTTCGAATCGGTAGCCCACTCCCCACACCGTGACGATATATTCGGGTCGATTGGGGTTGCGTTCAATTTTCTCGCGGATGCGCCCGATGTGAACGGTGACAGTGTGCTTATCGCCAACATCGCCCCACAAGCGTTCAATCAATTGGTCGCCCGTGAACACCTGACGGGGATGTTCGGCCAGCAAAATGAGTAGTTCGAATTCGCGGGCGGTCAGCGCTACGGGTTCGCCATCCACCTGTACTTCATGGGCGCGCACATCAATCACCAATCGCCCAAAATCCAGCAGCACCGAGGGAAGCGCCTCGCCACCCCGGTAACGGCGCAGTACAGCTTTGATACGCGCCACGACTTCGGCGGGCGTGGCCGACTTCACGATGTAATCGTCCCCACCGAGACCCAGACCCCGAATCTTATCCATGTCCGCATCTCGCGCGCTGAGGAATAGGATCGGCACATCGCGCGTTTCGCGAATGCGGCGGCATAAGTCGAAGCCGGTCTGACCGGGCATCATTACATCCAGCAGGATGCAGTCGATGGGCGAACGTTCCAGGACGGTGAGGGCTTCCCGGCTGTCGTGGGCAGTTTCCACGCCAAAGTGTTCAGCTTCCAGGAAATCGCGCATCAGTTCCGTTATGGCGGCATCGTCATCGACAACCAGTACATTGAGTTTTAGTTCGGTCATGGCTGTTCCCACCGACTCCCTTTTCCATTCGATGAAGGGAGCGTTAAGCGAATTCATAATCAGGGACAAGTACCTCGCTACCATTTTGATTATAGCGAAGCTGCCAGCCAGTGGAGGCTTTCGTGACCAGACTCGGACGGTCTGTTGAGAAAGTTGTGACAATTTCCCACCGCAATCGTTGATCTTTCGCTCTTATCCTGACGATGTTCGTGATTTCAGAGAGAGGAAACAGCGGCATTGTTGCCGCAAACACTATGAAACGGATCATCGTCAGAATTCTCAAAATTATCGGTATCGCACTGGTTATGCTGCTGGTGTTTGGTGGCAGTTTTCTGTATGTCGCTGCCCGCCGTTCGGTCATCCCCGATAGCCTCAATATGAGTTCATCTATGGAGGGGATGGATATGTCGAGCATGGCGATGGCAACGCCCGACCCCGACGCAACCTCCATCACCACCCTGGTCGAAAAGCAGAGTGATGCGCCCCTCAAAACATTTACGTTGACAGCGCAAACCGCGACCATTGATCTGGGCGGTGGAAAAGTGGTTGATGCCTATACCTATAATGGCACGCTCCCCGGCCCGGAAATCCGTGTGCAGCAAGGGGATAGGGTTGCCGTGACGCTGGTCAATAAACTGCCAGTCAGCACGTCAATCCACTGGCACGGGATCCGCGTACCCAACGCGGAAGACGGCGTGGCTGGTCTGACGCAGGATGCCGTCAAACCCGGCGAGTCGTATACCTATGAGTTTATTGCTCAGGATGTCGGGACATATTGGTATCATTCGCACCAGGAAACCTCCAATCAGCTTCCCCTCGGCCTGTATGGCGCATTCATCGTCGAGCCGAAAGACCCGTCGGTTCATTATGACCACGACTACACCCTTGTTCTACACGAGTGGCGCGATGGCGGCGACTGCGCCCAGGAGTGTGATGAAACCCTGATGATGAATGATCGCATTGACCAGATCACATTCGATGCCAAACCGGGCGAGACGGTGCGCCTACGTATCATCGCAGGTGGTGACGAATTTCATTACCCGGTACTCAGCGGCGCGCCCTTCCAGGTGATTGCGCTCGATGGACATGATCTAAATGCGCCGACGCCGCTCACCAATGTGATGCTGCCCATCGGTACTGCCCAACGCTATGATTTGAGTTTTACCATGCCGCAGCAAGGGCCGGTTGCCCTCATTGACGGCACACCGCGCGCCCGACCATTAGCCAATCAGCACCCCATAGCCATAATTGGCACGGGAAAGCCAACCCTATCGTATCCCATGAATCTGCCCCTGTTCGATTTTTCGACCTACGGCGCACCAGCGGCAGACCCTATCACACCGGATTCGCCTTTTACAGTCGAGTATGACATGGGATTGAGCAGCGTCCCCGGCTTTTACAACGGCCATTTCACGCTCACGTTCCCGATCAACAATATGATTTTCCCCAACATTCCCGCGATCAAGGTCACAGAAGGCGATCTGGTGAAAATCCACATTACCAGCGCGGGCGGTATTCCGATCCCCCACGCGATGCACCTACATGGTCACGTTTTCACGGTGCTGGCGCGTGATGGGAAGCCGCTGTCCGGCAGCCCGGTTCATTTAGATACACTAATCGTGAATCCCGGCGAAACCTATGATGTGGCGTTCCTGGCTGATAATCCAGGATTATGGATGCTGCACTGCCATATCCTGGCCCACGACGCGCAGGGCATGGATATGATGCTGGAATATCCGAAGTTATACACACCCTACACCATCGGCACGGCTTCTGGAAACGATCCCTTCTGACATGTGCGAAGGGCCAGCGGCAGTTGTCCCAATGCCTCTGGCCTTTCCCCCAGAACAGTTCGAATTCAGTTTGAGGTTGCTATGCAATTTGGCAAAAGAAGGCGAAGCAAGAAGATGGGAAACTGAGGGAAGATAGCGCTCAAATAAGCTATGTAAATCCGATTAACCAACGCCTTTTTGATTCCTGTCCATCGCTGCTGATTTTGCCCCTCCCTCATTCTATGCTAACCTTCCCCTATACTTGACCAGGAGATACTACGATGCCCCCAACTCTACCGGACGAAACAGCCGTTGAACCATCCGATAAACCCGCTAAAAAGAGGCCGCAAAACTGGCTGCCAGCGCATGAGTGGAAAGCCGCTAATGAGATGGCTGACCAACTGAATGAAACTGAAAAGCAAGCCCGTCGTCAGATTATATTTGTCATCAAAGATATGGGTCTGGAATTTGCTCAGACCATTCTCCAGGAAACATTGGCGATTGAGGCTGAGGGCGGCATGATGCTGCCGGATGGATCACGGCGTCGCACACCAGGCGGTGTATTCTTCTATCTGGTTCGCAACCGTGTACCTGCCAAAATCCGCTATCAACTCTTTCCCAAAAAGCCCGCCTCAAGCCCGGTAGTCACTTCCAAACCCACCGTTTCGACTTCTGCATTCGCCTGGGCTGACCGGCAGCAGATCGTCGCGCCCTTGCTGGAAGCGCCCGGAACGGTTGCGACGGTAAAGGCTGTCTTGATCGGTTCGCCTGAGCATATAAAACGTCAGTCAGAATACGTGACTTTTCAACTGACCGAAATCGCCCCCATGCCAGCCGTTGCCAAAGGCGTTCCCCGACCTGAACCGTCACCCAGCACCTGCACGGTGTATGTCGACACGAAGCAGTGGAAACGGGTTGAAGAAGCTGCTGCTGATCCTGAGGATGCCCTCATCATCGAGGGCGTGTGTGCTTATGACTCTCAAAGCGCCGGGATCGTGCTGTATGCCACCAGCATCACCAGCAAACGCTTGCAGGCGAAAAAACGAGCACAGAAGACGTAGCTATATTTCATGTTTGCATGGGGATACGAATGCGCAGTCGAAACTCCGCAAGAGCCGGTAATATAAGCAGCGGCTTTTAGGCCACGACTTATTCGCTTATCAGCTTCAGTTGCACTCTTTACTTCCTTCCCCCAAATCTCCCTCACAACCCTTGAGACAGAATCCACAATCTTTATATTTGTATTCGTTTATAATTCTCATCACATGATGAGGAAAGGTACTACCGTGTATAGCCACCACATCCTGGTCGATCCTTCGGGGAAATCAAACAAAAAAGCTTCCATAACAGTTATGAAAGCTGTACTTTTCGGCGATTGATCCTAATAATTTCGCGGAGTTTCTAATATAGCCATTGCTACCGATATAAGCGTTACTCTTTATCACGTTTGCCTTGAAGCTGCTCAAGCTGGTACTCTAACACCGCAATCTTGCGATTAAGAGCAATAATCTCTTGCGGGTGCATACTGTGGGCGCGTTCTATTGCCTGCTCCGCGCGCTGGCGGGCAGCCTCAAGTTCGGCGCGCAACTGTTCAATTAATTCGTCTTTCTGCTCGATTATGGCTTCCAGGGTCTTAATTTTCCCGTATAGCTCGATGGCCGACTCCGGTGGCACAGGCTCATTCAAAGCGGGCAAAACTTCAATTCGTTCTCCACTCGTCAATCGAGCACGGATTTCTTCAAACTCGACGTTTTGTTTCCGCAATTCGCAGATACTATTGAGGATAATTTCATCTCCGAGTGTGAAAGTACGTCTGATACCAGCACCGCGCCGCGCGCCATCACTGAAAAATTCTTCAAAAAGGTCTGCCCAATCGCGTACTGTATCTGCGTGGATACCTAAACGCGCTGCAATTGTTCCAGCTTTCTTCATACAACCACCCTCTTTGTCTTTAAGTCGTCCTATATTCGTGTTATCATTCCATTATACCACTAGACTATGACGATTAGACGATGTATTATGGAAAAGAAGAATATAGCACATTAATGCGAAGCACATTAATGTAAAGAGGGATAACTGTTATGGCAAAAGCACGGTACAGACCGCGTAAAGAAATCAAAATGTGGCTCTATCGGGACAAGGCTGATGAGAGCCGATTGATCGACTTTGTGCAATATTGCAAGCAAACTCGCCAATTAGCGCGGGTGCTGCGTAACGGTATTCGTCTTATGTGGTCACTAGGGGAGGGCAACACAGAGATATTATACGAGCTATTCCCGTGGCTACAAACCCAAGCTGCGCTCATTCCGCCAGCACCTGATACCGAAAACCTGGAACGTCAGATTGCTGACCTAAAACAAATCATTTTGCAACAGGGGAGTATCAGCGTGCCATCAGCAGGGTATCCCCTGATGAAGCAAATAGGCGCACCGCCAGTAGTCACGCCTAAGAACGCACCAGCAGCCGACGCAGGGGCAATCGCAGATAACTTTTTAGCCTTTATTCAGTAACAAAAAGCGCGCTGGGGGCAGCGCACTTTCGATGTTTCACCCACGTTGGAGGTGGGTTACTTATGACAGATTATACACCGCAGATCGCAGCTTCAGACACCGGCAATGGGAACGTGAATGCGATGTTGGCTAAGGCGAGGAAAACCATTACCTTTCCCAGCATCCGCGCCCGCGTCACTAGCCAGGAACTTAAGATGGGCAAAGGCTTTGAACTCGATTACACCTGGTGCGAATGGGAAGGCAACCGCTACGCCGTCGGCGACGATGCCCTGACGCTGAACAGGCAGGGCATAGATCGGCATATGGGTGCGGCACGCTACGGCGGGGAACATCACCGTTTCCTCACGGCCTATGCGCTGGCACGCCTGGGCATCAAATCCGGTTCGGTTGACCTCACACTCACCCTGCCACCGGCCATGCTCAACGACATGAAAAAACCGCTGATTGATGCCTACACCAAGCAGCCGGTGATTATCACACTCAAGGGCGATAAAAAGCCGCGTGAATGGCGCTATGAGTCCGTCACAGTCTGGCCGGAAGGGTTCGCGGCTGTTGGCTGCTTTATGTTCGACAGCAACGGCACAAAATCAGCGCTGGCCGCAAAGCTGGCCGGTGACGTGGTTTTGCTCGATGTGGGCGCATATACCGCCAATGTGTTCCGACTCCACAATGGCACATTCAATCCCGCCGATCTGCCGCTTTCCAGTATCCCGAATGGCGGCGGAAACACGCATGTTCGTCTGCCGCTGCTCGAATGGATACAAAAGGTCGGTGGCGACCTGGGCGGCGCGACGGTGGATGATCTGGACAAAGTGATTCGTTCTGGCTCAGTCAGCGGCGATTACAACTTGAACTTTGGCCGCGCTAGCGTAGACCTCAAACCGATGCTGGATTACCTGGGCAATCAATACGCCGACTGGCTGGCGAATAATGCGCTGGATACCCGGTTCGACGCACTGCGCGACGTGCAGGGTATCCTCATTATCGGCGGGAACGCGCCGCTAGTGATGCCGCACCTGAAGGAGTGGTACGGCGACAAGGTGATTGAGTACGCTGGCTGGCGTGAGTTCTCAGGGCTGCATCCTGCCGACTTGAATGCCGCTGGCGGTATCCGGCTAGCACTGGCACGGCAGAAGCAGGGGAAGTGATGGATCGAGAACAGGTTATCCAGCGCGCGAAAGATGCTGGCTGGAGAGTAAT
>JBDTNB010000054.1:0-38378 GCA_039933955.1 Chloroflexota bacterium | reverse complement strand
CTCCTATCTTGACGGACGTTTCCCTTTTTTGCCATTTGAATTCACATCAGACGTTGGAATATCAATGACCATAGAATCAAAATCCAGCCCGCCTCTTCTTGAATTGCAAAACGTCGATACCTTTTACGGTGCGGTTCAAGTCCATTTCGGCATCAACTTGCATATCCAACCGGACGAGATCGTCTGTTTGTTGGGCGGCAACGCCAGCGGCAAAAGCACGACTATGAAAGTGATCCTGGGGTTGGTCAAACCGCGTGCGGGACAGGTGCGCTTCAACGGCGTCGATATTGTTGGAATGCCCGCCCACAAAATTATCCGCTTGGGCATGGGGTCTGTGCCGGAAGCCCGCCGCATTTTCGCCAACATGACTGTGCGCGAAAATCTGCTCATGGGCGCGTATCACCGCAATGATAAAGCCGCTGTCGCCGAGGATTACGCGCGGATGCTGGAATTGTTTCCGCGTTTACAAGAGCGTATTGGGCAGCGCGGCGGGATTTTGAGCGGCGGCGAACAGCAAATGCTGGCGATTGGGCGCGCGCTCATGGGTCGCCCGCGTTTGATCTGCATGGACGAGCCGACGATGGGGCTTTCCCCGGCGTTCGTGGATCGCGTGCTGGAATTGATTCAGACCATCAACGGGCAGGGCATCACCATTTTTATGGTCGAGCAGAACGCCAACCTCGCCCTGCAAATCGCCCATCGCGGTTATGTGCTGCAAAACGGACATATCGTCCTGGAAGGCGCTGCCAAACAATTATTGGACAGCCCCGAAATCCAGGATGCCTATCTCGGCGGGCAAAGTGCGTAAAAATATTCTGTCTACAGAACAGTCACCGATCATTCTGACCCGGCAAAGACCGATGTTTCCCCCAGTCCTTCGCTGCCCAGACCGCTATACCCGCCATCCACGGCGAGTTCAGCGCCAGTGATAAAACTGGCGTTCGCGCTGCACAAAAACAGCACGGCGCGAGCAACTTCGCGCGGTTCGCCCAGACGGCGCAGCATGTGATAGCGCCCCCATACCGGCTCCCAGCGTTCCCGATCTCCGGCGGCGGCTCTGGCGACTTCCGGCGTCCATATCCAGCCGGGACTCACGATGTTGACACGAATTCGTTCTGGCGAAAGGTCAAGCGCCTGGCATTTGCTCATGGCGACAATTGCGCCTTTGCTGGCATTGTACGTCCAGCGATTGGGTTGGGCGATGTGGGCCGAAATACTGGCAATGTTGACAATGGCTTTGCCCTCGCCTGCGCACAGTGGTTCGTAGCAGGCTTGCACCATGTTGGCAATGCCGCGAATGTTCACGCCCAGGCTGCGGTCCCAATCGGCGGCAGTTGCATCTAACCCTTTGCCGATAAAACTCACGGCGCAGTTCACCAGAAAATCGAGCCTTCCCCAGCGTTCAATAACCGCCTTAACGCCGCGCTGGCAGGCTTCCGAATCGGAGACATCAACCGCGAAGCATTCGACACGGAAGCCTGCCCCTTGCAGCGTCTGGGCTACCTGCTGCCCCAGAACCTGGTTGATGTCGAAGATGGCAACCGAAGTCCCTACCGAAGCGAATTCGCGCACGGTGGCTGCGCCGATGCCGGATGCGCCGCCCGTCACAATGGCAACTTTATCTGACCCGTCCAAAAGGTGTACTTCGACCATCAAGTCCTCCATCCGTAAGGGCTGTTCTCGAACAGCCTTCGTCGCTGCGTGCGTTTTGTGAACATTATAGCCTGTTTGGTCTTGCCGAATTCGCTACAAAATCCTCAGTCTGAAGGGGAGCAGACACAGTGCGAGAGTCCGAAGCGTATATTTGTTGGCTTGTATTGTAGCGAATCTAAGCGCTTGACTGAAAGCAGGCTGATATATGTAAACTCTAAACCCACTTAAGCCCAATCAAATAGTCTCCATTTCGCTTTCCTGACGAGATATACAACTTTGTCGTATTCATCTCGGCTAGCGAAATAAAACTTTGTGGGTGGATCGGTATAGAATTCGATGAAAGGCACTGTAAAATCTCGCCCGCCAACCTCTTTATGTTTTCTCATCCATTCGATACTTGCTTCTAACTCCTCATCACTTCTGGTGGGATTGGCTTCTTTAAATTTCTTCAAATAAACCGGTTCACTCCATTGATCTGCGTATCTCTGGTAACAAGCAGCAAAATCTATAAATTGTCTTTCTCCGTTTTCATCCATGTATGTCAGACCTTCAGACGTAATCTCGATGATGTTTTTCTCATTCATATACATAATCCTCGGAGAGGGTATTCGCGAACAAACGACCAGCATCGTGGGTTTCTCGTAGGGGTTTGTCGCCGACAAACCCGTAAAATCATTCTTCGCGCGTAACCTTCATCACTATATTTTCTGTCACCTTTTCAACCCGCGACATCGCCCCATCCGGCCAATGAATCTCCAATAGTTGCAGATCGGCATTCTGCGGGAAGCCGAAATGAATCCGCGCGGGATCGCCGGACAGATAGCCGCTAGCAGCTTTCACATCGCGGTAATACGTTCCTTTGTCAGTATGCAAAATCAGAGTCGCGCCAATCGCTCGCGTGTTAGGGCTTCCCGACCAGCGCAAATCAACTTCTAAACTCGCGCCTTCGCACAGTTGATTTTCAAAAAGCTGCGCCGGACTGTTCAGGTTATTGACCACAATATCGAGGTCGCCATCGCCATCGAGATCAGCCATGCTCATGCCGCGCCCGCCGCGAATCGAGCCGAGGTTCCATTCCGGCGCGTGGGTGAAGGTTCCATTCCCCATATTGCGAAACGCCTGATTGGCTTCCACCAATTCATGATTCGGCAAATTGGGGAACGTCCCCATTTCGTCGAAGCCATTGACCACATATAAATCCAGAAAGCCGTCTTGATTCAGGTCGCCGAATTTGCCCGACCAGCTCCAACCCGTCGCGTCGATTCCGGCGGGTGCGGCGCTGTCGGTAAAGCCGCCGATAGACTGCAAGACATTGGCCGTAATTTGCGGATCAGCCGTCAAATCGCGCCCATTGTTCAGGTCATCCAGAATCGGGGGCATCACTGTTGCGCCTTGGTCATCGCCGGGATAAGGTTGCATATCGCTCGAAAAAACTTCGTTCACGCCATCGTTGTTGATGTCGCCAAAGTCCAGGCTCATGGTGCTGTAGCTCATATGCCTGAGCGGTTGTTCCCGCTGCCAACCGGAGTCGCTCCAATACCAGATCATATCCGGCACGCCGAAATCATTACCAATCCAGATGTCGAGATGACCGTCGCCGTTCAGGTCGAGCAGCATCACCGCCAATGCCTGCGCATTACTCTCCAGCGTGTTCAAGCGGAATTTGCCGCCGTGATTTTCATAGTAGAAAACGCCAGCATTTCCGCTGGTCAAAAATTCCTGACCATAATCGGTCAAGAGGCTTGCGTCGTAGGTCGCGCCGACCAGATCAAGCGAGCCATCGCCGTTCAAATCCGCCCAGTTGATGGCATACACCGGTTTGCCCACGCCGCTCAGAAATTGGCGCGTAAAATGCTGATTTCCGTTATTGTGCCAATAGGTTGGCGGGTTTTTCACGCCCGAAAAAACAATATCCAGCAAACCGTCGCCATCCACATCTACCGTCTCCGCTGCACGTGAATTTCCCGGTTCGCGGCCTACAACCCCTAGCGGATCGGCGCGGAAATTTAAATCCCCCGTGTTCCACAAAATAGTATTCTGGCCGGATTGGTTGGCGAACACGATGTCCAATTGACCGTCACCATCCAGGTCGTTGATCGCGACTCCGCCGCCGTTGGCATCAAACATGCGCACTTTGCCACCGCCGGGGACAGTTGAGGTGTAATCCAGATCATGGGCGACAAACTGACCGGAACATGCGCCTTCAACCAGGGCCTGGGTTTCAACTTTGAGTGGGATTTCAGATGCATCCTGCCCAACCACCGGCGCTGCCCATAAGAGGGTTATCAAACCTACGACAAAGAAATTTTTGCTGCTCAATTCAACAACTCAGTCGTTTCTCGAAAGGTTTCGTTTGTAGAGGAAGGTCTCAGACCCCCTACGAAAAAGACCCAACGTTGCAAAACTTTTTGTCTTTGCTAATTGCTATCAGCTAACCGCTAATGGCTCGATGATAGCACCGTCTGAAAACTTTTCGAGCACCACGCCAGCCAGAACCAATATTACGCTTACACTAATATTTCTGACGGCATATATAGGCAGAACCATCCCAACCCATAACCATTTGACGACTGTGCGCAGGGCGATATAATGCATACTTCCAACAGATTAAGAACCGTTTTGCCAGTTCATATTTATTTAAAGGAGCGAGGTAAATCGATGAAAAAGCATCTTTCTGTACTGACTATTTTGGTGCTTGTCGTGGCGTTGTTCAGCAGCGTCGCGCGCGCCCAGGACAAGACTCACTTGTTGTGGGGCATGTGGGGCAGCCCGCAAGAAATTGAGACTCACCAGAAGGTTGCCGATGCGTATATGGCAGCTAATCCGGATGTCGAAATCGAAATCTGGTCGCAGCCCTGGGGCGATTATTTCACCAAGTTAGACACCTTGTTCGCAGCCGGTGACGGCTCGGTCATCCCGGATGTGTTCTTCATGTCGCCGGTGCAAAAATATGCGTCCAGCGGCTTGATCCAGAACCTCGACCCGCTGATCGAAAAGAGCGGCATGGATTTGAAGGATTACTGGCCGGGAGCGCTGGAAAGCACCTCCTGGGATGGCAACGTTTATGGTCTGCCACGCGACAGCGGCGTCGAAGTGCTGTACTACAACAAAGACGACTTCGATGCGGCCAAGCTGGATTACCCCACCGATGATTGGACATGGGACGACCTGCAAAAAGCAGCCGAAGCGCTGACCGTCAAGGATGACACCGGGCGTATCTCGCGCTATGGTCTGGCGGCAGAAGGCGGAAAATATTTTGATTTCGTCGGGGGCAATGGCGGCGCGATCCTCGACGATGTGTTCAAACCGACCTCGTGCAAACTCAGCACACCCGAATCGATTGCGGGCATCGAATACTTCTCCGGCCTCATGAATGAGGGCGTGGCATGGCGTGATGCTGACCTGGGACAGGCGGGCGGCGATCAATCCGTTTTCCTGGCCGATCAGGCCTCGATGTTCATCCAGAATGCCAGCCGTATTCCAGCCTTGAATGAAGCTGGGATTAATTATGATGTTGCGGCGGTGCCGAAAGCTCCCAGCGGTGGTCGTCAGGCGGGCAGCACCAACGGCGCTGCCTGGGTGATGAGCGCCCTCACAACCAAAGCGGATGCGGCCTGGGCGTATATGCAGTTCCTGCAAGCGCCGGATGGCGGCGCGGCGGTCTACTTCTCGACGGGGGAAATTTTCCCGCCAACCAAAACCAGTGCCGAATCGCCCGTGTTCATGGACGATTCACGCGGCCCAGCCAATAAGCAGGCCTTTTTGACCGATGCTGAATCGGCTAACACCAACGGTTTTGGTTGGTTTGCCGACTACAACGAAATGAACAGCACCCTCATCAGCCCAGCATTGGCGACCATCTGGTCGGGCGACGCCAAGCCCGCCGATGTGCTGCCCGGTTTGTGCGATAGCGTTGATAAATTCCTGGCCGACAAGGGCTATACAGCCAGCAGTTAGCCAGATTGACGCTTTCGGAACGTTTTGAAGTGTATATGACGCGGGGTGGGAGGCAACTCTTCCCCGCGTTATTATTTAACTGGTGATTTACCCCCTCACCCCACGCCTGCGGCAGCCTCTCCCCCGAATTCAAGGGAGAGGGGCTAAAAACAGCAGGATTTTGTCCCCTCCCTGAATTCGGGGAGGGTTAGGGAGGGGTTAAAAGAGTACAGGAATTAGATAGAGGTGAGCGGGGTTGAACTTTATGGAACGAACAGCACGTCCATCGGATGCAAAAGTGGCCGAGCGCCCGCCGCCCTCCTTCCGACAGAAAATGGCGTTCAGATTGGGGATCGGTGTGTGGCGCTCCGATCAGCAGTTTGAGGGTTATCTGTTCCTGCTCCCCAGTCTGATCGGATTTTCGATTTTTGTGCTGCTGCCGATTGTGATTTCGCTGGTGCTGAGTTTCCATAGCTGGGATTTGCTGACGCCGCCCAAATTCATCGGAACAACCAATTATATTGAGCTGTTCACCAACGACCCGATTTTTGGCAATGTCCTCAAAAACACTTTCTGGTACACGGTGATTATCGTCCCGGTGCAGATCAGCATCGGTTTTCTGCTGGCCTTAGCGCTCCACCGGGGACTGCGCGGCTTGAAACTCTACCGCCTGTTGTATTTTATGCCGGTAGTCGCCAGTGTGGTCGCCGCCGCGATTGTGTTTCGCTTTCTGTTCAACCAGCAAAGCGGGGTGATCGCCGCCGGAATCTATCAGATCAAAGGCTTTTTGCTACACCTGCCCCTGGTCGAATCCTCGCCGAATTTGCTGGCGCAGGTCAACGCGATTAAACCACCCGATTTCCTCAATGGCTCCAGCCAGGGCATCTGGCCGGGATGGGCGCTCATCAGCGTCGCCATTTTCACCGTCTGGAAAAATGTCGGCTTCACGCTCGTGATTTATATGGCAGCGTTACAAGCCGTCCCGGATGTGCTGCTGGACGCGGCCAAAGTGGATGGCGCGAACTGGCGTCAACTCCTGCGCTTCGTGACGATTCCGCTGGTGAGTCCGACGACTTTTTTCCTGGTCGTGACGCAGATGTTGGGCGCATTCCAGATTTTCACCGAACCCTTCATCATTTCCGCCAATACGCAGGGGCAGATTCCGGTAGCCTCGGCCTCGATTGTGACCTATATCTACCAGAATGCCTTCGACTTCCAGCGCATGGGCAAAGCCTCGGCGATTTCCTGGGTATTGTTCATCATCGTCTTTGCGGTCACGATTTTACAAACTATTTTGCAGCGCCGATGGGTCTTTTACGAGCTTGAATAGAGGTTAACGATTATGGCAACCATCACACGTAACCGTCCGTCACTGCCCAAACGCCTGCAATGGGGACATCTCACGCTGCATATTGTGCTGATTATCGGGGCGTGTATTATGATCCTGCCCTTCCTCTGGATGCTCAGTACCTCGCTGAAAACCCAGACCGATGTGATGCGCGAGTTTCCGCCGCGCCTGATTCCATCGACCTTCATGATTTCCAATTATTCGACGGCGCTGACATCCCTGCCTTTTGGCCGCTTTTATATCAACAGCCTGATCGTGGCCGGGTCAGTGACCATTTTTCAGTTGTTCACATCCTCGCTGGCGGCCTATGCTTTTGCGCGTCTGCGTTTCAAAGGCCGCAACATGCTGTTTTTTCTGTATCTGATCGGCCTCATGATTCCCTTTCCGGTGCTGTTATTACCCAATTTCCTCATCATCCGCCAGTTGGGTTGGTTCAACACCTATTTCGCGCTGATCGTGCCCCCGGCTTTTTCGGCCTTCACCATCTTTTTGATGCGCCAGTATTATCGCGGCCTGCCCATCGAATATGACGATGCCGCGCGTATGGATGGCGCGTCCTCGCTGCGCATCTGGTGGAATATCATGCTGCCCAACTCCAAACCGATTTTGGCGGCGCTGGCGGTATTCACCTTCCTCGGACAGTGGAATGATTTTCTCTGGCCGCTGGTGGTGACCAACACCCAATCCATGTGGACGCTGCCCATCGGCTTGAGTTCGTTCCAGGGGCAGTATTCGGTGCGCTGGGAACTGTTGATGGCGGCTTCGGTAGTGGCGCTCGTCCCGGTCATCATCATTTATCTCTTCGCCCAGAATTGGATTATCCAGGGACTCGCCGTTTCCAGCGGGTTGAAAGGGTAGTCGATAGTCATTAGTCTTTGGTCGATAGCTTAAACAAAAATAGGTGCTATGTACTGAATAGCAATCGGCGACGGCGGCGAGACGGGCTGCCGTCGCTTATGTTCCGCCCAAGATTGGCGGCAGCGCAGTAAACCCGTCTGGATACTGCGCTGATTGACGCTGGACTGGGGGTTGTGCTGCAAAGATACCTGTATGGTGCGGTCACGACTGTTTCTCAAAACCCATCCAAAAAAATACCCCGAAAAGGCTGAATTTTTTTGGATGTTCCGGCTGTTTTCCAAAACTCACCCCCCTTTGTTGATGGATGAGGGGAAAATCCAAAACGGCGACAACTCCGAGTATTTCCCGCCAAAAATGCGGGCGAAGGGTGGGCGGCGGCGACAAATGCGGGGACTTTCCGCCGTTTGATTCTGACCCCTCTGCTTCCGCTTTACTCGCTGCATAAAATTTCCCGGCTGAGGATAAGAGACCATCTATTGTAGAACAAAAAATCTATATTGTCAATAGGCAGCACTACCCATCTAAACCCTTTCGGGTTATTGGAACGTGAGAAGAAAGGCAAGTTTGCCAATATGAAATGGGTTGAAATTTTTGTTTAAAATTGACGGGTTCAGGAGGGATTATGAAGGTTCGAAAATATGCTTTTGAGAGGCAAAAAGGGTAAAATCCAAGACCGTCCAAAAGATAAAAGAGGACAGCCATGTACGATGAAAAAAACATCCGTATTTTGAAGCCCAACGAGCATATTCGGTTGCGTCCGGGGATGTATATCGGGGGCGTGGATGAACGAGCATTACACCACCTGATTTATGAAGTGGTGGATAACAGCATTGACGAAGCAATGGCGGGACGCTGCGACCATATCTGGATTACGCTGCGGGCAGACAATGAGGTTTGTATACGCGACAATGGCCCCGGTATTCCTGTCGAATTCAACAAAACACTTGGGATAACGACACTCGAAATAGCGATGACTGGGCACTACGGTGCGTGCGGAATGAGCAGGCTTGATTCGAAACAGTATCGAATTTCTGGTGGAATGCATGGTGTTGGTCTGGCAGTCGTTAATGCGCTATCGGCTGAGTTGAAGGTCGAAACAGCCTACAATGGACACTGGTGGACGCAATTCTATCGAGAAGGTATTTCAGTCAGTGAAGTCGTTCAGGAACGAGCGATAGACGAGGGTGAATCCGGTGGCTTCAGCATCACATTCAAACCTGATTTCAGCATTCTCGAACCGAATGCATTCAGTTATGCCAAACTGACACAGCGGGGGCGAGAACTTGCGTATCTAGTCAAGGGGTTAAGTATCACGGTGCGGGATGAACGAGCGAATCCGGCTGTCGAAGAGACCTATCTCAGCGCAGATGGGCTGATTGACCTGGTGCGACATTTGAGCGAAGGGAAAAAGGCGCTGCACGAGCCGGTTTATGGCAACTGCGAGGTTGCGCTATACCGGAGTGATAAAACACAAACACCTTACACAACTGCGGTTGACTTCGCCTTCCAATATACGGACGATATGGAGTGCGTTGAGCGCAGTTACGTGAACACGGTTGAAACGCCGGAGGGTGGCTCCCACGTTCTGGCACTACGTTCAGCTATCACGAATGTGATTAACGAGCGTTTACATTACACATTCGACGAAAATGAACTGGAATTTTCCCCGTTCGAAGTCACCCAGGGGCTGGTCTTTGCAATCAGCGTTTTGCATCCCATGCCCTCGTTTGAAAGCCCAACCAAAGTCAGACTGCTCGTCCCGGCAGAATTATATGGAGCGGTATCGCAGGCGGTGTTCAAGACCTTCCAGGCATTCATGAAAGATCGCCACATGAGCGACGCGATCACCGAAAAGTGCCAGAAGAACCGGGTAGCGATGCGGAGGAGAAATCAAACAGGAGGGGTTGAACCTCCCGTACTCCTATAAGTCGGAACCTGCTGCCGAAAGCAGACAAGCCTCCACAGTTCTTTGATTAACGGCTAGTCCCGTTCTCCGGCAAGCACCTCAACCGGGAGGATATTTTCTTTAGGCGGACGGAGGCAGGTTGAGTAGGGCGTAAACGCGCACGGGGGATGGTAGGCCTTGTTGAAATCCAGGCTGACCACACCGTCGGCATTCACCGGCGCGTACATAAATCGACCCGCGCCGTAGGTCGATTGGGCGCTGGTCGCGTCCTTGAACACAAACCACAACTCGTCTTTCCCGGCGGCAAAGGCTTCCAGCGATAACGCTTGGCCGCCCAGTTCAAATTCAACTTTACCGGGATTGTCCACCATCTCGGTCTGACCGGAGGCATTCACAATTGGGATCGTGCGCGGCGTATCATGCACCACGAATGTGCCCTTCACCTGATACTGCGGCGCGATTGGAAACCAGTTGCGTCCGGTGAAGGTCAGCCGCGCCGGATTATTGGCATCACGCACGCGGACACCGAATGCGTCGCCGCGCCGGATCACAAAAAAACTGACTGAGCCGATTTTCACCAGCGACGGCCCAGCCTCAGCGTTATCATCGCGTAAAACGGCGTGTGTGTTCAGCACTCCATCCACCGTTACTGGGGCATCGGCGCTAATTTGCAGGGTCGCTTGCCCATCGTGAAATTCAATCGTGCCCAGTTGATCCGGCACACCGGCTGCATCAATCGGAATATCAGATTTGGGATTCGCGCCGACGGTGTTTGCGCCTTCTGGCAGCCAGAATAAGCCGATCAACGAAAGCCAGCCGTCCTCCGCGCGCAAACTATCGTCTTTGGTCTGCCGCCAACGGTTGATTTCGGTCACATAGGTTGATGGTTGTGATTCGGTTCCGACCACGATGCCGGTCTCCTCAAAATTGCACGCATTGCATTCATGCTATCGGATGCTGTCTGCTTCATTATTTAAACCTTACCCGCACTTGTCAAGGGGACGCAGAATACCAGACACCGCGCATGATCTGAATGTCGTCCGCCACCACCCTAAATTATTATTTTATCAGATGTTCGTGGATAGTGGCGGGACGGTTAATGTGCCGTCCCGCCGGTTTAGGAGCCTTAAAATGTTTCGGACATCGGGCGCATCCCGACAACCAGGATGCGTGACTTGATGGGCTGGGAGGCCGCGAAAACCACCGCGTCGGCAACATCTTCGGATTCCAACATTTTGTCGAGCACGGGGTCGCCTTCGGTGCGTCCGGTTCCGATGGCAAAACTGGTATGCACGCCGCCGGGAGCAATCACGCTCACCTTGATATTGTGCGGGCGTACTTCGCCGTCTAACGCCTGGGCGAAACCGACCTGGGCGAATTTGGTCGCGCAGTAGACGGCTTCTGTCGGAAAACCGCGATACCCGGCCTGCGATGAAACGATGATGATCGTCCCGTCTTTGCGGGCGAGCATTTCTGGCAGAAAAGCGTGCGTGACCAGGAAGGTCGAACGCATGTTGGTGTTCATCATCCAATCGTAGTCTTCAAGGGTATGTTCCAGAAACGATGCATACTTAGCGACGCCTGCGTTATTCACCAGAATGTCAACTTGAGGGAAAGTCCGCAGTGCATAGCCTTTCAGTTCAGCTACGTCGTCCTGTTGAGCGGCATCCGCCGGGACAGCGATGGCTTTCACACCCAGTGCTTCACATTCTTTCACCAGCGAAGTCAAATCGGCTTCGGTACGCGATGTGGCGACAATATGGACGCCTTCTTTTGCCAGAGCCAACGCGCTGGCGCGGCCAATCCCCCGGCCTGCGCCAGTGACAACGGCAACTTTATCCTTCAAATTTTCAAGACGCATAATCACTCCAATATATAAAAAGGTTTGTAATTCAGGCAAACCTTCGATAACAACCTAACCATGAAAATCGGCTCTTTAACGGACTTCGGCTGCGCCCGTCATAATCGCGACGCCATCCGACATGCTGTATTCACTCGGCTTAATTACGGAATTTCGCTTGCCCAACCGCTGGATATGAATCCGATCTGCCAGTTCCCAGACATGGGGCATGTTATGGCTGATGAGAATCACCGGTAAACCTCGTTCGCGCACATTGCGGATCAAATCGAGCACCATGCCGGATTCTTTCACGCCCAACGCGGCGGTTGGCTCATCCATAATGACCACTTTTTGGGCGAAGGCGGCGCTGCGTGCCACCGCGACACCCTGGCGCTGCCCACCAGAAAGGGTGCTCACCGGCTGCTTCATAGATTGAATGTTGAACTTCAACCCTTGCATATAGGTGGTCGCTTCATTCAACATGCGCTTCTTATCCAACATCCTAAATACCGAGCCAAGTATATTCTGACGGCGCAGCTCGCGCCCCAGGAAGAGGTTCTCGTAAATGTTCATATTAGGCGCGACAGCCAGGGTTTGATAAACGGTTTCGATCCCCTTATGACGGGCATCGCTGGGGCTGCTGAAATGCACCCGCTGACCATTCAGAAATATCTCGCCGCTGTCCGCCTGAAGCGCACCCGACAGCGCTTTAATCAAGGTAGATTTGCCCGCGCCGTTGTCGCCAATCACTGCCAGGATTTCGCCCGGATAGAGTTCAAAGTCTGTGCCGTCCAGAGCGACGACATGCCCATAACGTTTTACTAAATTGCGTGCTTCCAGTACGGGTTGAGGTTTATTGTCTTCCGCTGCCATTAGCGTGCCTTTTTTGAGACTAACCGGTCAAACGCTACCGCCAGAATCACGAGTACACCTGTGATGAGGCGTTGATAAAGCGGGTCAACTCCGGTGATCTGGAGACCATTGATGAAGACACCCACGATCAGCGCCCCGACCAATGTCCCGAACATATTGCCACGCCCGCCGAAAAGGCTGGTTCCGCCAATCACGACGGCGGTAATGCTGTCCAGATTGGCCGTTTGACCTGCGTTGGGATCACCCGATCCAATGCGGCCAATCAGCAGCCAACCGGCTATCGCGTAGAAAAATCCAGCCAGGACATAAACCTGGATCAGCACCCGATTCACCGGAATACCCATCAAACGTGCTGCTTCGGGATCATCGCCTACAGCATATATGTGCCGTCCAAACGCGGTCTCGCGCAGCACAAACCACATCAAAATATACAGCACGAAGACAAACAGCGAGCCGTAAGTGAAGCCCGTTCCAAACAAATCGACCCGCTCACCAAAAAATCTTTGAATGGCGGGCAATCCGTTGATGGTTGCTGTGGAATAAATGCGGGTCAGGGCAAAGGCAATGTTGAGCGTTCCGAGCGTGACAATGAAGGGCGGCAGGCGCAGTTGGGTCACCAGTAAGCCATTGAGCAAGCCGAAAGCCATCACGACCACAAAGCCGATAGCGATGGCGACCATCGGGTCTACGCCATTGACCACCGCCATTTTGGTCATGACGACGGTTCCCAATGCCATCACCAGACCGTTCGACAAATCAATTCCCGCCGTCAAAATCACCAGTGTTTGGCCGATTGCCAGGGCAGCAATCCAACTGGTCTGCTGCAAAATCAACGACAGGTTGGAGATTTGAATAAAGCGCTCATTCTGGCTGTAAAAAAAAGCCCCTGCCAACAGCAGCGCTACGAAAGGCCCCACACTGGGGGTTGAAAGGATATTGAGTACCGGTTTAACAATTGAATTCAAAAAAGACTTTTGTTCAACAATGGGGGTCATGCAACCATATCCTATGAGAAAAGATGGTGCTAGATATTCTAGCACCATCATACCTAAAGTCTGAAAATCAGTGGGTTAGCCCCAGCAGTTTGCCACGCCGAACTTGGTATCCTGACTCTCGACCCCATCAACCGGCTTGTCGGTAATCAGGGTCACGCCGGTATCGGTGTAGCCTGAAGGCTTTTCGCCAGTGAGGGCAAAATGCGCCAGCGCTTCTACGCCCAGGCTCGCCATTTTCAGCGGATACTGCTGTGAAGTGGCCGCGATACGACCATCAACGACGCCTGCGACACCCGAACAGCCGCCATCGACGGAAACGATCATCACTTTGTCAGCGACGCCCGCATTATCCAGCGCGGTATATGCGCCGAACGCTGCTGGTTCATTGAGCGTATATACGAGGTTAATTTCGGGGTTGGCGACGAGGCAATTTTCCATTGCGGTTTGACCCATCGTCTGATCGCCCTCGGTATCCTGGACGCACACCACTTGGGGATCGTCCAGTTTGATGCCGAAGCCTTCGAGGAAACCACCCTGGCGCAGTTCATTGACGGTGATTCCCGGCGGCAAACCCAGCAGTGCGATCACTGCCTTGTCAGGATTTTCCAGCGCTGCGTGCGCGTACTGGCCGATCAAAACCCCTGCTTTGAAGTTATCGGTGGCAAACAGCCCATCAGTTGCGTCCTGCGGGTTGGTGGGGGTATCCAGCGCGAGGATAACCACGCCCTGTTTGCGCGCTTCTTCGATGGTCGGGACAATCGCTCCCGAATCCGCCGGGACGAGCAGAATACCCTTCACGCCCGCTGACACCATATTTTCGATGGCTGTCACCTGACTGGCATTATCGGTATCAAATTGGCCGGAAGCGGTCAGCAGGGTGATGCCGAGTGCATCGGCTTCGGCCTGCGCGCCTTCGCGCATCTTGACGAAGAATGGATTGGTTTCGGTCTTGGTGATGAGGCCAACTTTGACTTCTGTACCCAACGCCTTGATGGCAGCAGCCATGTCGGCTACGCTTTGGGAGCCGCTCATGCTGGCTTCCAGGTCTTTTGCGGCTTGCAGAACAGCCGGGTCGGATTCGCCCCAGCATTTTTCGTAGCCTTCGACCACGCCAACGCTGTCCACACCATCGACGGGATGGGCGGTAATCAGGGCGACGCCGGTATCGGTATAACCCGATGGGACAGGGCCACCTTGAACGGCTTTGACGATATTTTCCACGCCCAGGCTTGCCATTAACAGGGGATACTGCTGTGAAGTCGCGGCGATACGGCCATCAATGACGCCGCCGACACCCGTGCAGCCGCCATCGACGGAAACAATCATCACCTTATCAGCGACACCAGCGTTATCGAGCGCGGTATATGCGCCAAAGGCGGCGGGTTCATTGAGCGTATAAACCAGATTGATGTCCGGGTTGGCGACGAGGCAATTTTCCATCGCCGTTTGGCCCATCGTTTGGTCGCCCTCGGTGTCCTGCACGCACACGACCTGCTTGCTGTCCAGTTTAATGCCGAAACCGTCCAGAAAACCGCCCTGGCGCAGTTCATTCACGGTGATTCCCGGTGGCAAACCCAGCAAAGCGATGATAGCATCATCGGGATTTTTCAGGGCAGCGTGGGCATACTGCCCGATCAACACACCAGCTTTGTGGTTATCGGTGGCGTACAAGCCATCGGTTGCATCCTGCGGATTAGTGGGTGTGTCCAGCGCGAGGACGATGACGCCCGCTTTCCGCGCCGCTTCGATAGTCGGGACAATCGCAGCCGAGTCGGCGGGTACGAGCAAAATACCCTTCACGCCCGCTGACACCATATTTTCAATGGCGGTGACCTGGCTGGCATTATCGGTATCGAACTGGCCGGAAGCGGTGAGCAGGGTAACGCCTAACTCATCGGCTTTGGCTTGTGCGCCTTCGCGCATCTTGACGAAGAACGGGTTGGTCTCAGTTTTGGTGATGAGGCCAATCTTAATCGGCTCATCCTGGGCAAGAACAGCAAAGCTAAAGGATGTTACGACAAAGGTGAGTAGTACGGCAATGATCAGAAAAAAAGGCTTTATCGGGCGAATGTGTGCCATTTGACTAGCTCCTCATAAAAATATTAATGGAAACTAATAGTACGGTGCAATTCCAGCACTCAGACGTATTTTTGTCGGTGGTTGCCTCCTGATTACCTACTTTAACGACAAGGTGATAAAATGACCTGGAAACAGTGTAATCGATTACAGGAAAGTTGGCAACTTTTCCAAAATTACGCAGCAATTCATAATAAAAATACTTTTTATCCGTCTCATTTAGGGCCATAACGCAGATTCAGGATTGTAATCGTTTGCAGGAATCTCGATATATTGGCGCAGATTTTTTAATAAAGGATGTGGCGTAATGCCCAGTATTCACGATGTAGCCAAGCGCGCCGGGGTCTCAGTAGCAACCGTCTCACGGGTATTGGGCGAAAAGCCTCATGTGCGGTCTGAAGTCCGCGAGCACGTCCTGAAAATTGTTGACGAAATTGGCTACCAACCCAACCGGTCAGCACGGCGTTTGCGGGCGGGTTCCAGCGACGTGATTGGCCTGATTGTTGACCTACAGAATCCTTTTTTCATCTCCGTCGTGCATGGCATGGAGGAGGTGGCATACGAAAACCATATGAGCACCCTGTTGTGTAATACGGCTGAAGACCTGAAACGCCAGCAGATCAATCTCAACGTCATGCAAGCCGAAAATGTCGCCGGGTTGATCCTGGCTCCCTGCCCGTTTACCGAAGCATCCGCCCTCAACAATGTGCGCAAATCGGGTTTACCATTCGTGGTTCTGGATCGGACGATTGAAGGGCTGGATGCTGATATTGTGCAGGTCGATAACATCCGGGGCGCTTATATGGCGGTCAAACATTTAATTGATTTGGGGCATGAACGGATTGCGACGATTCTCGGCCCCGCCAGTTTATCAACCGGACGCGAACGGCTGCGGGGTTATGAAGATGCGCTCAAGGACGCAGGCAAAAACATTGATCCAGCGTTGATTAAGCGGGGCGATTCACAAAAAGAAGATGGCTATGTGCTGGCGCGCGAGTTGATGCTGTCCGGTGAACCACCTACAGCCCTTTTTGTCGGCAACAGTTTGATGACCTTAGGCGCGTTACAAGTCATGCGTGAACTCAATGTGCGGGTTCCACAGGATCTCGCGCTGGTGGGTTTTGACGATATGGCCTGGTCAAGTGAATTGTGTCCACCTTTAACAGCCATATCGCAGCCCACCTACGAGTTGGGACGGGAGGCGGTAGATTTGCTGCTGCGCCGCCTCGCCGAACCCAATGCACTGTTTCGCACCGTCATTTTACAAACCCAACTGGTGATCCGGGAGTCGTGCGGGGTAAACTTGAAGCGCTGATACGACTACCCAATCGTGATGATGACTTTTCCGCGCGCGTGCCCCGCTTCGAGATAGCGGATTGCCTCAGCGGTTTCACTTAACGGATAGCGCCGATCTATAACAGAAGTGATTTTTCCGGTTTCAAGCAGTTCTTTGATAAAGATCAAATCCTGCTTTTTTACGCTGGCCGTCGGCATGAGACCAACTTTCTGCCTACCGTTCCTTGAGGTCAATGGCCCCAAAATCATATGCTGGAACAAAAGGGGCAGGCGTGTAAACCCAGCAATGACGCATCTTCCCTGCGGATTTAGGGCACGGCGGTAATCCCCAATGGAACGATTACCCACCGCGTCATAAATCAGGTCGTACTGCTGCCCAGTCCGGGTGAAATCGGTTTTGGTGTAATCAATCACCTGGCTTGCACCAATGGAAAGCACCATATCCAGATTGCGCGTGCTGCATACCCCAGTGACATCCGCGCCGAACGACTTGGCAATCTGCACGGCATAGGTTCCGACACCACCCGACGCGCCGTTCACCAGAACCGTTTGTCCGGCCTGGATATGGCCTGTATCGCGCAGCCCTTGCAGCGCGGTCAACGCCGCGACGGGGACGGCAGCGGCAGCCTCGAAGGATAAATTGGCAGGTTTTTGCACCAATAATTTTTCACGCGCACAGGCATACTCAGCAAAACCGCCCGCCCCGATAGAACCGAATACTTCATCTCCGGGTTTAAACGCCGTGACGGCGCTGCCCACCGCTTCAACCCGCCCCGCGATGTCCGCGCCCAACTTCGGAACCGTAGGTTTGAGAAAGCCCTCGGATAAACGAGCCAGGAAGGGTGCGCCGCGCATCCGATGCCAGTCCAGGGGGTTTGTGGAGGCCGCGATTATCTTCACCAGCACTTCATCATCCTTCGGCGTCGGTTTTTCGACTTCTTTGAGCTGAAGTACATCGGGTGATCCGTATTCTGTGTAGACAATCGCTTTCATTTTTGAATCTTCCTTAATTTGAGATAGGTTGCTGTTATTGACCAGGACAAAAATCAACGGTGAGAGAATGGGTAGGGTTTGAGGGAGCACCTTTCAGCCCTCCCGGACGCCCTACGTTATACGGTAATTGCTAGTTGTGTTTTCTTTGCTCACATCCCCTCCCCCTAACCCCCTCCCCACTTCGTGCTAGAGGGGGGATTAAGAGAGTCATTCGCCATTTCATTGACGGACTAGCAATTACCGTCATGTTAGGTATCTAGGCCGCACTCAGCAGCGGGTTCTTCGCTGCGGTTTCTGAAAATTCGGACGCGATTGCCGAACGATTGAAGCCTTTGGCATACAACCAGATCGGCATCAGGATGATTTCAAAAAGCGCGACGGGGATGACCAAAACCGATCCGGGCGCACCGGGCAAGGTGTCCAGAATTCCCAGGAGGGTCAATATGCCACTCGGCAGCAGCAAGGCATAGCCGATAAAACCGATTACGGAAATAAAGCGGGGAACGAGTTTTGTGCGATACAGGAACGCCGTCAGCACAACGCCACCCAGGCCGAGGGGAATTAACTGCATGGGAGTCATAAACCAGTATTCGGCCTGTTTGAGTACCGTGCCGATTGCCTGATAGGTGGTGACATCCGCCGTCCCCGCCTTGATGTATTCGTGGCTTAAGGGGATGAGCAGCATGGCGAAGATCACGCCAACAATCAGGAATATGGCCTCAAACATTCTCATGCTCAAATAGGTGAGCGCCATGCGTTCACTCTGCTGCTTCAAAATCGGAAACATCAGCAGCCCGATAAAGACAATGCCAAAATCGTTGATTAACCACAGGAGCATTCCGCTTATGACGGTAGTGCTCTGGGGGAAAATCGTGGTCAGATAATCGGGCGCAGTGAGAACGCTGTTCATCACGGCAGTCCCGGCGATAGCGCCAAAGGCGGTGAGCAGCCACAGAGAGGCTACCCATATTGCTGTTCTACGATAGGATGCGTTTGAAGTCATGTTATTTTCCTTTTTGAATGATAATGATATGTGTCAGGATTGGGTATCCGACACATCGAACTGGCCGGGTTCAACCCGATTGACCGAGACCAATGGCATTCCTAAATCGCGTACTTTCCGTAACAAGCCATGCAGCGCAGCCTGATCGACCACCAGACAGTGCAGCAGCGTATCGCCGTCGGCTTCCTGGGTGATGGTCACACCGCCGAACCAATCCGCCCACTGCGAACCCAGATGCCCCTTGAGCCGGATTTGATAAACCAATGGCTGCCCCGGCTCGGTTTTGGGATTGCGTTCATTTGACATAACCCTGTACCTGTAGTGGCTGTTACAACGTCTGTGCCACTTGCTGAATGTACAGGTAGCATAGCGATAAGCGGGTATGGGTGTATAGCTACTAAAGTATTGTTTGAAGTAGGGTTGTGAGGTTTGTGCGGGTGATTTTTTTACTTAAGGGCTGTGTGAACCGAGGTTAGGCTAGAGCAGACCCAGGTCGCGGGCGCGGGCAATCGCTTCGGTGCGCCGTTGGACTTGCAGCTTATCGAAGATTTTTTGATTGTGACCTTTAACGGTGCTCAAGGCCAGGAAAAGCCGCTCGCTGATTTCATGGTTGGAAAGTCCTTGAGCGATGAGTTGCAGCACTTCTAACTCGCGTTGGCTCAAGGGTTCGATGAGCGCCCTCGCAGCAGAGGCATCAATTTTTGTGTCGCTGGACTGCGCTTCAAGCTCAAATGCCGCTAGCAGCTTACGGCTATAATCCGGCATGATCCCGCGCGCCGCGGCTTCCGTCAGCAGTTGAGCCATCAGCGGCCCTTCATCGACAAAAATACGGATGAAGCCCTCCGGTTCGGCCAGCATCAAGGCTTCACCCAGCACTTGCACTGCCACATCTCTTTTGCCCTGTGCATACAGCGCGACGGATTGTAAAACCATCAACTTGAGCCGTTCGTCCGCCCAACCTATGGCGTCCATCTGGCGGCGCAAAGGCTCCAACAGCGCTAATGCCCCGGATGGGTCTCCCTGGGCGAGGTATACACGGGCCTGGCTGATGGGGAGGTCGTGCGCCTGAGCCAATTCTGTGGCGGCTGTCAGATTGCCCTGGCGCAGCAGTATCAGCACTTGAACGGCGGCGACTTCGGGAATCCGATACACGAAATGATGTTCGCGCACCGATTGATCGGTCACGGCTATAGAGGCAGCCGCGCCCATCACATCACCCTGTGCCAGTTTCAGGCGGGCAAGAAATATCTCGCTGACAATATAGCGGTCAATCATGCTGTCATACTGCCGTGCGAGGTAGATGCTTTGTTGTCCGTGTTGCTGCGCGGCTTCCAGGTCGTTCCATTCATACAGGATGCGGGCGAGACCCAGATGCGCTTCGCAGGCGGCTGGAAATAATTGATTACCAACCATTTCCAGGGAGCGCTGGTAGGTTTCTGCCGCCAGATAGAGCTGGTTTTCGGACTCCTGGATGTTGCCCAAACCGATAGACGCCAGGATGTTCACGAAGCGATTTCCAGATGCCGCACTGATGGCTACCGCTTCCGAATAGGTACTTCTGGCGGCTGCCCGCTCGCCCCGCTGCTGGTAGGCGAATCCCAGCGTCCAGGTCGCGACAGTCCGCATCGGCAGATTGTCGGGATGCAAGTATTGCAGTGCGCGTCGCGATTGGACAATGACCGCTTCGACCTGATACTGGCTGAGTGCCAGCGTGGCCCTGGCGGCGGCAATTTGCCCAACCAGGTCATGAGATTTTTCGTCGAGTTCGATGCCCTGCATCAAGGCTTCAGCCGCCTGTAAATGCGGTTCAACGTTGGTGACCTGCCCCGTAACCAGCAGTGCCTTCGCCGACATCACCCATAACGACGGGTGAGCATCCAGCACCGCCGTTGGCAGCGACTCTAGCCACCTGACGATGGGTGCAGCCACATCATGAAAGGTCAGGGGCATCTCCCTGCCTTCCATGAGGCGCATTACATGATCGACATCCTGGGTTGCAACCGCATGATAAAAGGCTTCCGCCGCCAGCCCATTCACTTCGTACCACAGGCTGGCACGTCGGTGTAACTCGGCGATGGTTTCCCCGTCATCGCCGATTTGCTGCTGCAAGCGCTGCCGCAGCAAATCGGCAAAAAGGTGGTGATAACGATACCAACGGCGCTCGTTGTCCAGCGGGATAATGAACAGATTGGCATGTTCAAGATAAGCCAGGGTTTCCTGCGCGGAAGCCGCCCCGTCGAGCATTACGGCATCACACAGCGATCCACATAAACGATTCAGAATCGAGGTACGCAGCAAAAAAGTCTGGACATTTTCCGGCTGCCGGTTCAGGACTTCTTCCAGCAGATAATCCAGCACGAAACGATGATTGCCAGTAAATGATTTGATGAAACGAGCCGCGTCAGGGTGTCCCTGCAAAGAAATCGCCGCTAATTGCAGGCCAGCAACCCATCCCTCGGTGCGGGTTTCCAGCGCATCGACATCTTCCGTCGAGAGCGTTAGCCCCATCACTTGATTCAGAAACCCCGCCGCTTCGGCAGGCGTAAAGCGCAAATCGGCGACGCGCAGTTCGGTCAGTTGACTGCGGGCACGAAACCGAGCCAGCGGTAGATAAGGGTCTTCGCGGGTGGCGATGACCAGATGCATCTGCGGCGGCAGGTGTTCCAGCAAAAAAATGAGGGCGTTATCCACCGGTTTGGCGTCGATCACATGGTAATCGTCCAGGACGAGGATGAAATTATCCGGGATACTGAGCATTTCATTGAGCAGTGTTGTCAGAATCGTTTCGGCTGGCGGCGGCTGCGGCGATTGGAGGACACCCAGCACACTTTCGCCAAAATGCGGCGCTACCGTCTGCAAGGCCACAATCAAATAGGTGAGAAATCGAGGAAGGTCATTATCACCTTCGTCCAGCGACAGCCAGACGACGGGTCGATCACAATTGATGACCCATTCGCTGACCAACGTGGTTTTACCAAAACCAGCGGGCGCAGAAATCAGAGTCAGCCTACCGTTCAGCCCCGCGTTCAGGCGCTCGATGAGCTGCGGGCGGAGAACAACTTTAGGCCGCAGCGGCGGGACATACAATTTAGTGGCAAGAATTGGCGTCGGCATGGGGTCATTATAGAACACAAAACTCAAAAATATCTTAAACCACGGTTGTCATATTAAACTTCCGGCAAGGGGTCGAAATAAGAAAGACAATTGTGCAGAAGGCGAAACCTTTTAACGGATGGCTCGATACACTGCGTTTCCGGGCGATTTATGCTATTTTTGATGTCATCACGCCAACACTGAAACATCTCATAAGGTTTTTGTAATGTTGTAGGTCTAAAATGGTTCATATGGGCAAAATGCAAACCATCTACATTGTGGACGACGAGCGAACAATCCGCGAGGTCGTGCGGCGTTATCTGGAACGCGAGGGTTTCAACGTCGTCGAAGCCGAATCCGGCGGGCAAGCGCTCGATTTATTGCGCGAACAACCTGCCGATTTGATTCTGCTGGATATTATGCTGCCGGGATTAGACGGCTTCACCGTGACTCGTTCGCTGCGCAACGCGCCAGAATATGCCACCCTTAGCATCAACGGCGACATCCCGATTATTATGCTGACCTCGCGCGGCGACGAGGCGGATCGTATCGCCGGGTTTGAATTGGGTGTTGATGATTATGTTGTCAAGCCTTTCAGTCCGCGCGAACTCATGGCGCGCGTCAAAGCCGTGCTGCGCCGCAGCAGCGCCAGCATTGAAAAAGAAGACAAACCGGTTGTCTTTGAGAACATGTGCATTGACCCGCTGCGCCGCGCCGTGACCGTATACGATAAGCCGATTATCCTCACCGCTAAAGAATTTGATTTGCTGTGGTTGTTCGCCCGCCATCCGGAACAGGTTTTCACCCGTGAACAACTCCTCAACCTCGTTTGGGGTTATGAATTTTATGGCGATGCCAGCACCGTCACCGTCCACATCCGCCGCCTGCGCGAAAAAATCGAGCGCGACCCTGCCAACCCGGTCTATCTCAAAACCGTGTGGGGCGTGGGCTATAAATTCGATCCGGTGTCGGCATGAAAACCTGGTATCCGCTGCTGCTTTTGGGCCTGGGTGCGATTGCGGCGATTATCTTAGCGATGATGATTATCGTCCCGGAACTCGAACCGCCGATGGGCGATTTGAAACTGCTGTTCATCTCGATGGGCAGTACGGGAATCGCGACCATTGCTGCCATTTATTTCCTGTATCGCCGCCGCGCGATCCAGCGTTTTAACAGCCTGCGCTGGACACTGCTGGCAACCATCGTCCTGACGGTGGTGCTGGTTTTCGTCAACGTGTTCCTGACGGCGAAGTTCATGTATATCAGCTACCATGACCTGACCCTGACCACCGCGCTGCTGGTTTTCGCGGGCGTGATCGCCATCATCTCGGCGAATTTGATTTCCGGCGTCATCATTGACCGGATTCAGGAATTGGCGAAGGCCGCGCGGCAGGTGGCAAAAGGCAATTTGCGGACGCGAATTATCGCCGAAGGCAACGACGAACTCACCGACCTCGCCAAAACCTTCAATGATATGGCCTACGCGCTGCAAACTGTCGATGAACAAAAACGCCTGCTGGAACAAACCCGGCGCGATCTGATCGCCTGGGTCTCGCACGATTTGCGTACCCCGCTCGCCTCGATGCGGGTGATGATCGAGGCGATGGCCGACGGCGTCGTGACCGATGCCCAGACCGTGAGCCGTTATCACCAGAATATCCAGAACGAAATTCAACACCTCAGCCATCTCATCGACGACCTGTTTGAATTGGCGCAGTTGGATACCGGTAAACTGACGCTGGAACGCCAGACCATCTCCCTGCGCGATCTGATTTCCGATACGTTGGGCAGCATGAGTGTGCGGGCGGCGCAGGCGGATGTGGAAATTAGCGGCACGGTTGATGAAGCCGTTAGCACGGCCTGCCTCGCGCCCGATAAAATCCAGCGCGTGCTGTATAATTTGCTCGACAACGCCTTGCATCATACCCCGCCACATGGCAAGGTGACACTGCTGGCGAAGCAGCAAAATAACACCATCCGAATCGCGATTCACAATACTGGCTCCTACATTAACTCGGCTGACCTGCCGCATATCTTCACCAGCTTTTACCGGGGCGAACGCTCACGGATGCAGAGCAAAGATGGCTATCGTGGAACCGGTTTAGGGCTGGCGATTGCACGCGGTTTCGTCGAAGCGCACGGCGGCAGTATCACCGTCGTAAGCCAGCCAGAAAAGGGCACGACCTTTACGATTAATCTCCCGCGCGAGTAATGAATAGGTCGTTTTTGGTTTTTAGTTATTGGTTGTTAGTAAATACATTTCCTCTGTTTGCGACAGCCTCTTTCCCTCAACCCGTGCATTTATCTCCTGCATTTAAAAGCTAACCGCTATAAACTCTATTCCCCGTAAGACTTTCGTAATCTATTCGTCATGAATTCGACACATTCTCCACCTATTGTGGGCATGTCCAATTTAGGACAGCAATACGTCTCATTTTTACAAGGAGAATCGAATATGCGTACTTTAACCCGTCTGGCTTTAGTGGTGTTCGTCCTCACGCTCGTCGCTGGCGCAAGCGGTGTCCTCGCCCAGGATGCCACCGCCATGCCCGATGCCACCATGATGGATCATGGAACGGTTGCCTGCGATGCCGATCTGATCCTGAGCCTGTACACCGCCGAATATCATTTCGATTATGCCGCAGTCATGGACAAAGTCATGGCGAGCGACACGGCTATGATGGACTCTGGTTTCAAGTTGGCCGATTTTGACTACGGCCAATTCACCCCGCTGTTCGATGGCATGATGAAAATGATGGACTCGAACATGAGCATGGGTATGACGGATGAAACCCAGATGACCGGTCTGGTCGGCATGATGTCGATGAGCATGGACGACATGGAAAAAGCGATGATGGCGATGGCCCCCGCTGACTCCATGATGACCGAAATGACCGCCCTGCCCACAGGTGACGTTGCGGGTGAAGCGGCGCAATGTACTGCCCTGCGCGCCAACCTGCGCCAATTTTATGTCGCGCTGGCTGCCGAAAGCGCGCTGTCCTCCATGACGGAAGCTACCCCAGCTTCGTAATTAACAGCATCCATATGGGCTTGTCTGCTTCCGGCTGACAAGCCCTTCATAATTTTTTGTGGAAAACTTAACGAAGGATGGTATCCTAGTCAGCGTACAATAAAATTTACAGTCTGCTAATTCCATCTATTGACCCTGAAAGCCTGATGCCTGTCCCTCAACCTGCCTCGAAAAGCACTTCAAACTCATTCTTCAATCAGTTTCGCGCACGGCTTGCCGCGCGGTTGCAACCTGCCCGCTATCGCGAACATCAGGAACAGCTTTCCGACAAGCGCGAGGATGCCATGATCGTACATCTGCGTACCGTGCTGGCGGTCACCAACGAACTGATTTCCTGTCCCAATCTGGATACCACTTTACGGCAAGCAGTGGAGGCTATCCGCGATGCTTTAGACGTGGAACGCTGCGCGATTTTCATCGCCCAAGATGGCTTTTTGCACGGCACATATGGAACCGATATGCAGCACCAGACCACCGACGAACATGCCAATCAATTCCCCATTAACGAAATCTGGCAGCAGCGCATTGACCGCCTCAACCCCCATGATGCGCAGTGGATCGTCACCGAAGATGATATGCAAATGGAATGGACAGGCGAGGAGACAATCAGCCTGAAAAAGGGCTGGATCGCCATCACGCCGATTCAGGCCGTCGGTGGATTTAAAGGTCTGTTATTCAATGATACGGCTATCACCCATGCGCCTTTGGACGCCGTGCAGCAGGAAATTGTATCGGTGTTTTGCTCACTGTTGGGGCGGATTATCGAGAATAAAGAGGGCGAGGAAGATTTGCGTAAAGCACTCGCCAGCGAAAAAGAACTGGGCGACTTGAAATCTCGTTTTATCGCCACCATCTCGCACGAATTTCGGACGCCAATGGCGGTCATCCAATCGTCGGCGGAATTGTTGAAGTATTACAGTGACCGCATGGATGAAGCCAATAAGCACCGTCAATTAGACAAAATCGAAGACCATATTGAAATCATGACCACCCTGTTGACCAATGTGCTCACCATCAGCCGTGCCGATACGGTTGGCTTACCGTTGAGTCCGCTGGCGATCAATGTGATGAATTTTTGCAGCGGTCTGATTGAAGAAATTCGACTGACGAGCGGCAAAGCCCACGAAATAATTTTCTCATCTGTAGGCGATCATTCCAGTTATGCGCTGAACGAAACATTGCTGCGGCAGATTATCACCAATCTTCTCACCAACGCGGTCAAATATTCGCCGGAAGGGAGCAAAATTGAATTCAACATGCAGTGTGAAACAGACAAGATACTCATTGCAGTGCATGATGAAGGCATTGGCATTCCTGACGCCGATTTGAAGCACTTATTCGAAGACTTCTACCGCGCCAAAAATGCCGAGATGATCCCCGGCACTGGATTAGGGTTGTCGATTGTCAAACGTGCGGTTCAGGCGCATGGCGGGACGATTCATGTCGATAGCACCGTCGGCACTGGCACAACTTTTACAGTGACCCTGCCTATCCTCGATGTAGACCCGACCTAAAACTCGTTAGCCTTTGATGCCTGATATCATCAACCCCGTGAACAATCCAGCTAAAGATGCCGCAGCCGATCCCGGTACTGCGCAAATAACGGCGCATTGTGGGCATCACTGCCATCCACGTTGGCGCTGATGGTGATGTCGGGTTCAATCCCATTCGCCATCATTTTTTGCACTGCCTGATAGACCAATGCGTGCAGCAAAGCCGCGCCGATCACCGTCGAAGTTGCCCCGATGCGCCCCGGTATCCCCTCGATTTCGAGCGCCGCATCGCCGACCATGCCGCAGTTGTCGAGCACAATATCAGCGATTTCAAACAATCGTTTGCCGCTGGGATGCCGCGATGACTGGCTTCGCGAATGTTGCAGGGAGGTGAGCGCGATCACCATCAGACCGCGCGCTTTGGCGGCGATTGCCATCTCTACGGGGACACTGTTGCGGCCAGAGTTGGACGCGATCAGCATCACATCACCCGCATTTATCACATAGCGTTCCAGCACGAGTTCAGCATATCCCGGCAGTCGTTCCAGGTGCGAACTGCTCAACGCACTGACATGCAGCATCAAACTGGGGTCGAGAATCGCATTGACGGCCACCAAGCCGCCTGCCCGATAAAATAATTCTTCCGCCAGGATATGCCCATGCCCCGTCCCGAAGGTATGCAGCACCCCTTTGTGCTCCATACAGGCGGCGATCACGTCTGCCGCCCGTTCCAGCGCCTCGACGTTCTGCGTCTCGGCCTGCGCCAATAACTCCCGAATCACATCAAAATAAGGCTGCATAATGCCTCTCCTTTGAAAATTCTATTTCAACCGCCAATAGTGCCAGGAGTTAAGTTCAAGAATTGCTTTTCTTGGAGTCCAGCAAAACCTTCATGTGAATTCATTCCGCAGTCATCTGATGATTATTCAACGATAGCGGGGCGGGGCTGGACTTGCAATCAACACATTATCTATTTATCTGTGAATGCATCGTATATGCTGTTGGGGAACACGGTTTTGGGCGAAGCAAGAAATCCCCAGGCAGTGCTGCCCATGAAGATGAGGATTGCGGTCACATTGAGCACGCCGCCCCACTGCCGACTCGCCATAAATCCCGCTAACTCGCTCCCGATTCGAAGCACCAATGAAGCGTGCAGCAGGAGCAGGTATAAATAGGCTGTTGGGCGGAAGACAACGGGTTTTCCGGTCAGCGCTGGGATGATAATCGGCGCATGTCCAAAAATCATCGAAATCACGAAGCCCAGAAACAGTGCGTGCAGCAGCGCATCATATTGGACGCCTGCGCGTACATCGCCAAATATCAATCCAATCGCACCGCCCATTCCCAACCAGACATAACCGGCCAGTAGGCACACAGCGATGAAACGCGGCAGTCCCTGACGCTGAACGGTAAAGCGGGCGATGTCGTAGCGCAGCAGCCAGACCGCCAGCGCGATTTCGCCCAAGCCTACCAGACGCACGCCCAGGTTCAAGCTGATAGTCGTGAGCAGTACCCCGGCTGTGAATAATCCGACAGCGCCGACGAATAAGTGCTGGATCTGATGCGAAAGGCGGATGATACGACCTAATTCCAGGCGTTCGCTCACGATAGTCAGGATTAAAAAGGCCGCCCAGATATGCACGACGGCATACACCGGCCATCCCGCCAACCACAGAAAATTACCTACCGCCCAGCCCAGCGCCCCGATTCCCATCACTGCCGTGTAGACTGCTTGATGCCGATAAAACATAACGGCGCACATCGCTACCAGCCCCAGACTGCCCGCCAGGATCAACACTTTGGGCAGTATTCCAGACGGCAGCAAAGTCAGCAGCACGCCGCCCGCCCCGGACAGCAACGGCGCGGCGTACATCCAGAGGAAGCGTGATTTGCGCAGCGCCGATAAAGCAACTGCGCGTTCCAGCGCGATGAGCGTCCCTATCACGCCGGAGATCATGAGCGGGCCGTGATTGGCAACGACCCCCGGCAGTAGCGAAGGCAGCGCCCATCCGAGCCGGATTAAACCTGCCCACATAGCCCAAAGCATGACCAGCGCAATCATAACCATCAACAGAAGCGGGGAAAGTAACCGTCGCAAGTTCATAATTATGCACTCGTTGCACTCAGTAGCAAGAGCATTTTTAGGGGCGTCTTCGCCAGCAGGCTGTGCTTCATATTGGGCGGCATCCGCACCCATGCCCCGCCCTTGACTTCTTTCACAACTGCGCCCAGCGTAAGCGTGCCTTCGCCATCCAAAATGTGGATGATGGCAGGCTGCGCCGCTGTATGTTCCGACAGCGATTCTCCGGCAGCGAAGCCGAACAGCACCACATTGACTGTCTTGTCTTTGTAGAGGGTGCGGCTGACGATGCGCTCATCAGGAATATCGGCCATCAAATCCGTCAGGTTTTCAAACCAGGAATAGGTATCCGATGTCGGAGGAATCATGATGCTGCCAGTTTGCTGATGCGCACCTGCCAGACTTCCGGCCCTTCCTGTACGTAATCCCAGATGAATTGGTTTTCGCGCTCATGCAAAAATTGGTAGTAGAGCGGTGTGGGTGCGTGGTCGTTGACCAGCATGAATGATTCGCCGGGTTGGAGTGAGTCGAAAGTCTGAAAAATGAGCGGATGGCGTTCGCGCGGTGGAACCGAGCGTACATCGACGGTGGTCTTTATCGGGTTGAGATTATTCATGTCGTGTTTCTCCTGTGGTGGGTAGGGGCACGATATGGTTATCGTGCCCCTACGGAAAATTATTTAGTGACCTGATCCGGGAGTGATTGTATCGCCATGAAAGACATCGGGATTATCCGCGCCTTCGACGTACAGGTAGCCTGCTAAACCGCGTTCCAACCGGGCGAGTGCGTGGTCAACCAGGATGTAGCGCCCCGGCACCTGTACCTGGAACTCGACCATGGTCGCGCCCCCTGGAGGAACAATCGTTGTCTGTACGTCCGTAAGCGGCGGTGAAGTCAGCGATCCCAGGTCATAAACCCGGTCAAACATTTCGCCGATTACATGGAAGGATGAGATTTTGTTTGGCCCACCTACGCCGAAGAAGATACGAACCGTCTCACCAACCTTAGCGTGCAGTGCATTTTCGTCGGTCGTCAGGGCCATCGACGCACCATTGAAGACGTAGTATTGGGGGCGTTCGTCGAGCATCGCCTGATAATCAAAAGTCAGGTTTCCCTGCGTTCCAAACGGCTCGGCGGTATAAACCTCGCTCTGCATGATAGAGAACTCGCGATCCACCGGAGGCAGCCCGCCCTCTGGTTCGACCACAATCAGACCGTACATGCCATTAGCGATATGTTCGGCAACACTGGGTGTGGCACAGTGGTAGACAAAGACACCAGGAGCCAGTGCCTTGAAGGTGAAACTGGTCTCCTCGCCAGGATTCGTTTGTGTATATACTGCTCCGCCGCCGGGACCTGTGACCGCGTGTAGGTCAATCGAGTGAAGCATCAGGCTGCTGGTGTCATTGTGAATATGCAGCTCAACTGTGTCGCCGACGCGGATACGGATCATCGGGCCGGGGACTTTGCCATCGAAGGTGAAATATGTGTAGGTTGCGCCGTCGGCGAGCTGCCCAACGACTTCCTGGGCAGTCAAATCAACACGCACGTTTTGCGCGACGCGGCTGCCTATCGGCGCGGGCAGGTCTGCCGGATTGCGAACAATCGACACTGCATTGGGGTCTGCGGGCGCGACGCTTGGTTGCAGGGCGATTTGGGCGGCGGGCTGCATGTTCATACCTTGCATCAGTGTTTCACCCGCGATGGTCAACGTGCCTTCCATGCCCACCTGCCGGTGACCGGGCGTGGCGCAGTAATATTTGAAACTGCCGCCTTTATCCGCCACAAATTCGATCACCCCCTGCTGGTCTTTTAGCGTAAGCTGACCGGTGCTGACGCCGAATTCATCAATCGTCATATCGTGCAGGATGGGGTCGCCGTTGATGACCGTAATTTTAACGGTATCGCCGACATTGGCTTTCAGTTCCGGGTTGATGATGCCGTCGATGCTGCCACCCACGCCGATGAAGGCCATCGGCGGTGTCTGGCCGAGGACCGTGCGCAGCGTATATTCGACGGTTGTCGCGGTGGGGGTAGATTGGGCGCTGCTGCTGTTAGGGACAATTTGCAGCTTGAACGGCAGTACGACCAGGAACAAGGCCGCAAAGGCGATGAGAATAGCGGAAACGAGATTGGCATTCAGAGGCTTTTGGTTCATGAGAGGCTCTTTCGATTGGTGTCTGTTTTACAGACGAGATAAGGAATCTCAATTGCGCCGACGGGGCAGATTGACTCGCAGTCAGCGCAGTAGATACATGATTGGGGGTGAACCAGGGCAGATTTGCCGTTGCGGCGGCCCAACGCGCCTGTCGGACATTGGTTGATGCATTCAGCGCAGCCAATACATATATCGCGGTTAATATGGGGGAACCAGTGCTGGTCATCCATTGAACTTGATCCATACCTAAACGGCTTCTATAGGACAGGATAGGTCTGTCAGACAGATGTGTCCTTGATCTAAATCAAGTTGAGAAAAATAGATTTACAGTGCGGCAATCGTGCGCAGCAGATTTTCGTTGGTGATGAGGATGCGGTGGCGGTCAAAACGGATCGCGCGGTTTTCTTCCAGGGTGCGCAGGGCGCGGCTGACGGTTTCCGGTTTGGTAGCGAGGTGCGCGGCGATGGCGGCGCGGGTCACGCCGGGGCCGCTGAGTGCGGGGTCTTCAGTTTGTTTGAGCAGGAAACGTGCCAACCGGATCGTGACCGAATACAGCGCCAGGTCTTCGATTTGCTGCACGAGCGTCCGTACCCGTCCGGCGAGTATCCGCACCACTTTAAGCGCGACCTGCCCGTCGCCGACCAGCAAATCGCCCAACACTCCTGAAGGCACAAGCCATACCGATACCTCGCTCAAGGCGGCAGCATTGGCCGGATTTAGTCCGCCATCCAGCGCCGCAATGTCATTGAAGGTGTTGCCTGTCCCTAAAAAATGCAGAATATGTTCTTCGCCGTCAGGGTTCAGCTTGAAAATTTTCACCCGTCCAGCTTCTATGAACCATAAACCAGCAGCCGGTTCCCCTTCCAGGAAAATCATTTCACCGGTCTCAAAGCGGCGGCGAATGGTCTGTGCTGCCAACCACGCAAGCTGGTCAGGTGAAAGCGTTTCAAAATAAACCAGCGAATGCAGGTCTTGCGTCAACCGGTTTTGATCGAATTCCAGCATCGGTTTAACCTTGCAGGACGCCCAGGATCAAGAACAGCCAGCCTGCCAGAAAGGCCAATCCGCCCAGCGGCGTGATCGCGCCCAATTTGCGATTCCCGGTCAGCGCCAGGGCATACAAACTGCCCGCGAACAACACCGTCCCCAGCACAAATAACCAGCCCGCCGCTGGAATTAAACCGCTCGTCCAGCGCCCACTTGCCCAGGCCACACCCAGCAGCGCCATAGTATGATAAAAATGATACTGCACGCCAGTCTTGAAACTCGGTTCGGCTTCCGGGTTGGCTCTGAAATGCGCTGCCAAACTATGTGCGCCGAAAGCCCCAATCGCCACGCCCAGGAAACCCATCACCGCCGCCACAATCACAAATGTTGATTCCATGTTTTGACCTCTTTGTTGATGACTAGATTGATCCCAAGCATAATCCGCGCGGGTAAAAACGTCGAGCCGTAAGAAAGCCTGCGACAAAACGATCTACAACCTGAATTGATGAACATTCACCAGGGAGGAATGACATGCCTGAATTAACAGTGTCGGAAATGCGGGTCGCCTTGACCGTCTCCGTCAGCGATTTTGAAAAGTTTGTGACGCTGTATCGGGATGGCCTGAATTTGCCGGTTGGGGAGCAGTGGGAATCACCCGCCGGACGCGGCATCATTTTGAAGATCGAAAATGCCACGCTGGAACTGCTCGACGAAACGATGGTCAAAACCGTCGATGAAGTCGAGGCCGGTAAACGCATCAGCGGCGCGGTGAGGTTGGTGTTTCAAGTGCCGGATGTCGAAAAGGCCGGGGAATCGATGGTCGCACACGGCGCGAAAAAAGTCCATGACAGCGTGATAACGCCCTGGGGCGATTTTAACCAGCGCTTAGAAGCCCCTGATGGGATGCAAATCACCCTGTTCCAACGCCCGCCAGAAAAATAACTGAGCCAGATGACAGGCAAATTTATGGACAACAGCGGCAGGGCATCACTCTATCCTGCTGACGATTGCAGGTTATAACCCAACCTACCGTTGAAATGGGGTAAGCAAAATTACCCTAAGCCAATTGCCATCATTCTGTGTATAGGAGTCGTAAACCACTTTATGAGGCACAATTTATTTTGGCGAATCCTGCTGTAATGAACTCAGAACCCGCTACTCAGCCCGCAGCGCTTTACTCCCTGCGCCGCGTGCTGATGAATCTGTATGTCGCCATGACGGGTGCGTATGGCCTGAGTGTGTCAGGATTTTTGCTGCTGCGGGCGCTGGTGGGCGAATCCTCGAAAATTGTTACACTGTTCAATAATTATATTCACCTGCTGTTGATACCGGCGATTGTACTGCTGCCCTTGAGTCTGCTTTTGCGCCGTCCGCGTCTGGCACTGACACAAGCCGCACCGGCAGCGGTTTTTCTGGCGACCTATGGCCTCATGTTCTGGCCGCGCGTGCCCCAAATTGCACCAGACAAAACGCGCATCAGCCTGCTCTCCTACAATTTGAACAAAAATAATGCATCGGCAGATGCGGTCATCGCGATTATCCGCGACGCTAATGCCGATGTGGTGGCGCTCCAGGAATTGAATCCGGTGTTGGCGGCGGCGTTTGACACCGAACTCGCCGATGTTTACCCGTACCGCGCGTTTCACCCGGACGAGTCCTATCCGGGGCAAGGCATTATGAGCCGCTATCCGATCCACGACGACAGTTATTGGAAAATCAATCTGGGACACCAGCGCGCCCAAATTGATGTAAACGGAAGCACCATCACGCTGTATAACACGCATCCGGTTCATCCGTTTATCCGTGAGCACGGCTTTTTCGATCCAGCGCTGCGGACGGCAGAAATTGAGGATGTGCTGGCGCGGGCGGCACATGACTCGACACCCATTTTGATCGCGGGCGACTTCAATATGACTGACCAGACCGGCGATTATCAGCGCATTGCAGCACAATTCGGCGACAGTTATCGCGAGGTGGGCTGGGGTTTGGGCTTCTCATTTCCCGATTTGGGACAGCAGATATTGCTGGCGCGTATTGATTACGTTTTCCACAGCCGTGATTTTCAAGCCGTTGAAGCGCGGGTGTGGCCGACTTCGGGCGGCTCGGATCATCGCCCGTTGTTCGTAACGTTGGCGTATGGCGCGGGTTTGTAGACTCAGGACACCGCAAATTTTGGATGTACCGAGACGTTATGCAAACGAGCGCATTTCCCCTACAAGCAGCGACGACGCGCAAACCCCGCGTGGGCCTGTTGTCGATCATTACCGCTGCCTATATTGCTGCAACCTTCGCAGCTTTATTTTTACACTGGGTCGTCGGCGAACGATTCATGCCGATTTCCCTGATGAACGACAACCTGGAACTGCTGCTCATTCCTTCGCTGGTTCTGCTGCCGCTCAGTCTGGTACGGCGCAAAGGTTGGTTTTCACGGCTGCTGATTCTGCCTGTCGCGACGTTTCTTTTTTTCTACGCGCCCTTGTTCCTGCCGCAAAATATCACTGTCCCGCCGGACGCACAGCAAATCAAACTGCTGACTTATAACATGCAGGCCGAAGAAGATTTGCTGGAACCGATGGTGCAGGTCATCCGCGATTCGGGCGCGGACATCGTGGCACTGCAAGAGATGAGCGCCAAAATGGCGGCGCGCCTGGACGAAGCCCTGACCGATATTTACCCGTATCGGGCGCTGCATCCGATGACCAGCCCCTATCATGGCCGGGGTATCCTCAGCCGCTACCCGCTGACGAATGACCGCGCATGGCCGGAAGACTATCCGATTCCGGTGCGTTTGCAACGGGTTGAGGTGGATGTGGATGGGACGAGCGTCACGATTTTCAACATGCACGCGCCGCCATCCGTGCCGATTTTCGAAGGGTCATATGATATCGGCCCGCGCAAGCAGCAAATCGCCGATCTGGTGGACATGGCAAGGCAGGAGCCGGGTGCGGTGCTGATGATGGGCGACTTCAACACCACTGACATGGACGAAAATTACGCGCGCATCACGGCACAGTTCGCCGATACCTTCCGCGAAGTGGGCTGGGGTTTGGGCTTCACCAATCCCGATTGGCAGCACGACAACCCGCGCCGAGGGCCATCTTTTGTGCCGCGCTATCAACGGATTGATTACGTGTTCCACAACAGCTTTTTCACGCCGATTGAGGCGCGCGTCGGGGAATCGTCCGGCGGCTCGGATCACCGCCCACTGTTCGCCATCCTCGCCCTGAATCCATAAATTTATTATGAACCACCGAGACACTGAGAACACGGAGATTTAAGATGAATTTTGCTCGGCGTCCCGGCGGTTCATAATTTTTTGGTGTTTAGCGTTTACGAGGAAACCCGCACACGCACTGGGCGAATATTGATAAGCAACCGTGTCTCATTTCCCCAGTGTTGATACGGATTAAATCGCCCTCATAATCCCACTATATGACACTGGATTGAGGCGTGCCATCCGTCATCAGCGTGGTTGCACAAATATAAGGCGGTCAAGCAGGTCATGATGCGAGTCAGGCACTAATGCAACAATGACTGTCGCCTATGCAAATCGCGCATGATGTGAAAATAATTCTCCGTGAATAGGAACGTCACTTAGAAGTATTGACACGCAGTGGCTCAATTTTATAGGTCACACGCTGCTGTTTGCCGCGCATCCCCGGATTGGGCGCATAATAATCGGGTTCGCCTCTGTATTTGAGGCTGAGACTGTTGATGTGTTCGAGCGCGCCTTCTTCGGTTTCCTCGGCGATACGCCCGCGAATTTCCAGCCAGCGATAGGGGTTTTTGGGATCAATCGCCAGCACCGTCACTTTGGCATCCGGGCGCATATTCTTATCTTTTTGGCGACCCCGCGCGGTATTCACCCGCACATAAGTGCCGTCATAATCCACCCAGACCGGTGTGGCCTGCGGTTGACCACCGTCCATAATCGTCACCAGCGCGACGACCACCGGTTCATCCAATAAATCGCGAAAAGCCTCAGGAATCGGAACCGCCATCATCAATCTCCAATCAGGGTATATCGTTTTTATATAGGTAAAAGAAATTTCAGCCGACTTTGATTATACGCTCCGGCGTTATTTTCAAGACGACTCCCCGGTAGGTTTCCTTACGCTCGATGGGTTCGTTATAACCAAAATATTCCGGGTAATTCATGTAGGAACGGGCGAGTACATCCAGCAGTTCAAGCGCACCTTCCTCGACCACCTCAACCGTACCGTTGACGGTGATATAACGGTAGGGGTTGGTCGGGTCGAGCACCATCACTGCGACCTGCGGGTTATTGAGCACATTTTTGTGTTTGACCGTGCCGTAGTCGATGGAAATGCGGATGAATTCGCCGTCGAAATGCTGCCACACGGCGACAGCGTGCGGCTTATTTTGCGGCGTGATCGTGACCAACGTGACGACAATCGGCTTTTCCAACAAATCGCGGTGTGAGTCGGGGATGGGAACAGGCATAAGAAATCATTCCTTTATTCAAATGTATTTGAGCAATTCAGCGTGCTTTTAGCAAGAGCATTCGGAAGCGGCAGTTCTTACCGATTGGAGCATTTATTCGTGGGGAATATAAGCGGGGGCAGCGTTCAACAGTTCATCGAGTTCGGCTATCGCCTCTGAATCGCCTGTTCGCTTCAACGAATTGAGTCCAGTGCCCCACAACAAGCGCAGGACATGCATCGGAGTGCCCCAATCGCTTTCGCCATAATTTTCTTCAGAGTCGCTCCAACGCGGCGCGGGTGTTTGGATGATTTTGCGAAGCCATTGCAGGATGCCTTCGGCGGCGCGGTGTCCCCCAAATTTAGCGAGCGCCTCTAAACAGGCTTCCTGCGTAGCACCCGATGTCGCTGGATGATTCAACACTTCAACCAGCGCCTCAACCGTGCGCGGATCGCCGAGAATCACCAATGCTCTCGCGGCTTCTGTGCTCACATTCCATTGAAAGCCAGGGAGGCGCAGCAGCCTAATCAGTGGATCGACCAGCCGAGGATCGCGCAGTTTGGAAAGCCTTTGGATCAAAAGCGGTTTGTAGTTCATCCGGTCAGGATTATCCAGAACCCGAATGAAGAACGGAATGCAGCGTAGGTCGCCATGCTGCATCAGGCTGTAGGCGGCGGTGTCATGCAGACCTCGTGCCAATGGGTTGTCGAGTATGGCAGCAAGGGCTTCAACGGCCAGCGGGTCGGCCAAACTTCCCAGGCATTCGACACAGGCGCGGCGAACGGGCACATTACTGTCGGTTTGCATACTGTTGGCAAGGGCTTCAATCGCACGTTCACCCTTGATGCCTCCCAATGCCCGCACCGCATTGCGACGGGCACTGGCTGCAACCTGTTCACTATCCACGATACTGCGGACGAAGAAGATGACCTGCCCTATCAAACCCATCGACGGCTTGGGGCTGGGTATCGGATGCTTGCCTTCCAGCACAGCTATCAAAGGTTCGAGGGCCGCTTCCTTTTTTATGACCAGCTTATCTACAGCCTCATTAGCCTGATAGCCAGCGGTATACAGCAGATCAATCAAGTCATCTATTTCACTCATGATTCATCGACCTCGATTCCGGCGGCGCGGGCACGCGACAAAATGTGTTCCGCCGCGCGCACCATCGGCCTATCGACCATTTTGCCGTCGAGTTCGAACACACCGGTTTGGGCGGCCTGATGGGTATTGTGGGCGTCAATCAACCGTTGGGCGCGGGCGATTTCTTCGGCGCTGGGCGTGAAAATTTGCTGGATCACCTCGACCTGACGCGGATGAATCGCCAGTTTACCGGTGTAACCCATGCCCATCGCGAGGCGGGTTTGGGCGGCGAGTCCATCGAGGTCTTTGAGATCGACAAAGGGTGTGTCGATGGCCTGCAAACCAGCGGATTTGGCATGAATCACCACCGCGCTGCGGGCATAAAACACTTCCCAACCGTCGGGCGTGCGTGTCGCGCCGATGTCTCCGGCGAGGTCTTCTGCGCCGAAAATCAAGGCTTCGACGCGCAGGCTGCTGCTGGTGATCTCGCTCAAATTGACCACGCCCAATGCGGTTTCGATAATCGGCAGCAAGCGAATCGAAGCCGTCGGCCAGTCGTATTTGCGCTCGGCATTGTCCAGATGGGCAGCGATTTCCTGAATTTGTGCGGCGGTCTCCACTTTCGGGATGACATAACCGTCAGGATGTGCGGGCAGGGTGGCGGCGAGGTCTTCACCGTCCCAACCGCTCCCCACAGGGTTGATCCGCACCAATTTTTCGGCGCGCCCGAAGTTGATTTCGCGCAGGGCAGCGGCAATGGTGGCACGGGCGGCGGGTTTATGGTTGAGCGCCACGCCGTCTTCCAAATCCATGATGATGCTGTCCGCACCCAGGCCAGCACCTTTCTCGATTTTGTGGCGGTCATCACCGGGCATGAACAGCAGCGCACGTCGGATTTTCATAGCGCGTAACCGTTCCTTTCATTGTCTTATTCGTGCATACTTATTTTACTCACGAGCCAAAATCACACATTCTACCCCTCGCTTATAAACGCGCCAGCCGATGAAGTTCTAAATAAATATTTCATGCAGTTTAATTAATATGCAATTGTGAGCGTTATTTGAGCAGTCTGTAAATCACATATGCGACTCTCAAAAATGTGGGACTAAAAGAGAGTATCCCCAAATATATGATAAGGTCTCCCAACAAAAACCCGGACGTGTGCCGGGTTTTTGTTGCTTATATTTATCGCATCTGCTCTTTGAAAACTCGCAGAAATGTATAGGCAAAAGT
>JBDTNB010000053.1:0-38517 GCA_039933955.1 Chloroflexota bacterium | reverse complement strand
CTGCTACTTTTCAGCTTTTGGCGCGCGCTTCTCCTTAACTTGATGCCTATGGGGCTAAAAATCGCACGGCGTTTTGTTCCCTCCCTGAATTCGGGGAGGGCTAGGGAGGGGTCAATAAAGGCAAAATCTCTGACTAGCAATCACGGTAAAATATCTTTAAGCGCCCCAATATAGATTCGCATTACGGATAATACGACCACTTATCAATGTAAAAATATAGACGGACAACCTTACCGTCGGCGAGGCGCACAAATACTTCGTTGTCCGATGGTGCGGGTGATGTGCCATTGGTTGCTTCAATGAGTGCGCTGTAGCTGCTTTCGCCCGCCGTTGCCCATCCCAAGCCCTGCCGGATCGTGGCATAGGTCGTATCTAACCAGATGACGCCGAATCCCATTTGTGGTTGGAGCAAACCGGGAGGCGGTGTTTCTTGCGGCAGCGTTTCACCCGTCCAGGTATCCGGTTGATTTTGGAATTCGCCGCTTTTGAACAGAATATAGATTTCATGGGTGTCGCTGCGCCAGATCATCATCCCGCCCTGGAAAAGCTGGACAGTCACCGAGACACTAACCTGTGAATCGGGGCATTGATAGATCATATAAGTGCCATACGGGCAGGGGGCTGTCGTCGCTTCGGGCTGAGCGTTATCCAAATCAACATAAGCGCCGCTCACCCAACCGGTCTGATCGTCCACTGAAATTTGCCACCAGGTCTCGGCATCATTATGACCGAGGATGGGATAGGTTTCGCCCTGCTGGACATGCGTGATGATCGTGTTGTTCGTCCCTGGCCCACTGCGCACATTCAAAAGTGGTGTGGTGACCGTGAGCGATGTCGGTGGATTATCCTGCATGAGCGCGGGCGAAAATCCCAGCAGGTTGACAAACAGCAGCAGAAAAAGCCAGCGTTTCATTTTATTTGTTCCATTTGTATTTTTAATAACCATTTTAGACCCGGATGACGGCGCACCAATCAACGGTTGACAGACGATTCCGCTACGCTGCCAGCGCAAAATAAAAAGGGCGTGCTACATGAGCACGCCCCATACAAACCAATGCAAATTGTGATTTACGCGGTTGGGACGACACCGGCAAAGGTCAACACACCGCCGTCATAGGTGATTCGCAACTGCCCGTCGATAATGGCATAGGTTGAAGCGCTAGACAGTGCGTTGAAAAAGGCAGTTTCCTGGCTCATCACCGGGTCTTCGCAGGCCATTTTGGTGCTGATGAGCGCTCCAAAGCTGATCGCCCCGGCGTTGTATTGGAAGGGGCCAGAATAACCGTTGCAGCCGCCGCTGCCAGCCACACCCTGTTCTGAGAAAGTCGCTGTGACCGGAATGCCAGCGACGGCGGGCGTCTGAGCATCGACAGGCCCATAAGAAACTAGCGACCAGACAGTATTCGCCAGCCCACTCAAAGTCGGATCGCTGGCAGTGGGTTCAGCAACTACGGTTCCGCTGCCACCATTCGATATAGCTGCGTTGTCGATGGTAAAAGACTGCGTCAGGGTATCGAGCAGAGTCAATGACGGAGCGAAGGTGTCGGGTGCGGCGGCGTTCAATTTGCCAACGCTCTCGGTCAGATAATCCACGAACTCCTTCGAAAAGGTGTCGTAGTCGAAGTCTGCCGGAATTTCTGCTGGAAAATCCGGGGCGGTGATCTGGAATATCACCGACACATAATACAAGCCATCGTTGCTGAGTCCCTGAAAAATGTAACGGAATTCGTTGTTGATGAACGGCGAGACATCCTGGCGGTAGACCGTCACATAGCTGACGCCTTTTAACACCGGTGTTTCAACATACTGGGCACGGGCGCGGATCACTTGCGAGGCGGGCATCACCGGCAGGAACGGCAGCGCATTGGAGGCTGTATTGTCGCTGTTGACCGTCATATACGATGCGAGGTCAGGCCGCTGAGCGACCAGATTTTGAAGCACCTGTACCTGCGCGATTGAATCGGGATAGGCCGCGACATCGGCGAGGCTGTAGACCCGCACCGAGATCGGCGCATCGAATCCGGCTTCCGGCGCAGGATTCCGGGTATACAGGTTGAACTGAATATAGTGGGGTTCCGGGCCACCGGGCTGCTGCACATCGGGTGAATCGCCAGCATATTGCGAGATGTCCACATTGGTGGCGATGGTTGAATCAAAGCTGAATCCGAAACCGTTGTATTGGACGGTATTGGTGACGCTGCCCTGCGCCAGCGCCGGGAAAATTCCCACGATCACGAGCAGAGTCAATGCAATCAATTTACTTTTCATACGGTAAACCTCCGTGTATAGGCCAACTTGTAAGCATAAAAGAAATGCAGGCTGGAATCAACCGGTGTTTGCCTCACGTTTATGGTACGGTTGGCCTATTTTTCGGCAGCCAGTTGGCCTAAAGGGCTGGAATTTTGGGTCTGGGAACGCCGTGCGCGCCACCATGCCCACACCCAGACGATGGCATAAGCCGAAAACAAAAACCATAAGGGGTCGGTGGGCGCACGGTAGCGCGTGGACGGATGGAAAAAGATGTAGACCGCTGTCATGCTGATCTGAACGAACCACAACAGCGACACGTCGCGCCATTGTCTGATCGTCAGACCAATTCCCAGCAGCCCTACCAGAAACAACCCGCCCCAGTACAGAGTATGCACGAAACGGCCAATCTGGTCGAAAAGTGGCGTTGAATACAGGATCACCGGGTCTTTTTCACCCAGCCGCAAATCGGTTGTACCGGCGTCGTGGCGGATGATGAAATCGCCATTTTCATCTAAGCCCAGTTGTTCGCCGGGACGGGGATTATTGCGCGGCGCGACATCAATGCTCCAGTAAAACAGGAATTTCGTCCAGATGAGCTGCGGAATTTTGTCCGGATTCTGGCGCAAAAAGGTCATGGCGCGATCCATACGCTCGGCACTGGCTTCCGGCCCGCGCACATCAGCGGCCTGGATCGGCGGATCGGGCGGCGGAACCCATTGGGCATCATATCCAGCCTGCAAATAAGGGATGACATAGCGGTTGTTGCCAGCATAAAAATTTTCGCCGGTATTGGGCGTGAAAGGCATGAAAATCCCGTAGATCGCGTAATTTCGGATCGTCCAGGGGATCAGCAGCGCCAAACCGATCACCCAAACTGGCAGTAAGCGCGCGATGGTTTGCCATAACGACAGCCGAAACAAAAACCAGAGGGCAGCGAGCGCAGCGAAGGGCAAAATAATCGAGCGGGTATACAGGTTGAGGCCAAAGATGACCCCGCCCAGCCCCGCCAATAGCCAGGTTCCGCGATCCAACTTGAGGCGGGCGCGCAGCAGCAGCATAATGAGAATGAAGGCATAAAACAGCGCGATGAACAGCGCGGTATCGACCACTGTGAGGCTTTGAAAAATCAGGTAGGGATAGAGCGCATGGAACAATGCCGCCAACAAGCCAACCCATTCGTTGGCCGGGAAAAGCTGGCGACCAATCGCATACAACATGGCAATCGACAAGCAGTCGAGCAGGATATGGAAAACCGCTACCGGTAGGGCAATGTGACCGAAAGCGCCATACAACGCCGCCAATACATAACTGAATACCGGCGGCAAATAACTGTCCGGGACACCCGGCAGACGGCCATACACGCCGGTTTGCAGCAAATTCTGCGCGTAATTGTCATAGGCAATCGATCCGTGCAGTTCGCCGCTGCTATCGAACGCGAAGACCTGCGGGAAAGCAATAAAAATGGCCGCCCGGACGATCAGTGCCAGGGCAACAATCAGGATGATTTTGTGGGACAGGAGATAGTGCTTCATCGACTTTAGTCTTTCGTTTCCGGCAGTCACTCCCATGATACCGGATCACTTAAAATCGACAGCTTATCGTTTTTTGGCGGTTATTGCCAGAGCGAACAGACCTGATTCATAATCAATCCCATTTCACCTAAATTCCCGTATTGTGGGTAATGTGCTACGATATTTACGTTAAGTGTTGAAGTCGGGTTGACATAAGCGGAATGGTTTGATGACTAATAATTCTTTGCCTCTCATTCTGGCAGTCGATGATGAACCCGCCAATCTCGTTCTCCTGGAACGTTTGCTGAAAAGCCAGTATCGTGTCATGACAGTTGGCAGCGGGCAAGACGCCCTGGATATGCTGGCACAAGCCCCGTTTGATCTGGTGCTGCTGGACATTATGATGCCCGGTATGAACGGCCTGCAAGTGCTGAATGTCCTGCGGCATCATCCGGAGACCGCCGATATACCCGTGATTCTTATTTCTGCGCTGACCGAAGTCCGCGACATTACCAACGGCCTGGAAATGGGCGCGAATGATTATATCACCAAGCCGATTGATCTGGACATCACCCATGCGCGTGTCCAAACACAAATTACCCTCAAAATACTTCAGGATGAGCGCAAGGCCACGATTGCCAAGTTGGAAGCCGCCCAGGAAATGAAAAATCGCTTCGTGCGGATGGCTTCCCATGATCTCAAAAGCCCGCTCATGAGCCTGCGCATGATTGTCAGTTTGCTGCCCCAAAAAGCCGATCTGCCGCCTAAAATGCAGGAACTTATGGAAGCGGCTGATAACTCTATTGATACCATGAAGCAGGTCATCGAAGATTTTTTGGATACGGCGGCGCTCCAAAGTGACACGGGTGATGTACGTCTGAGCCGTATGCAGGTCGGTTCCATCATTCAGGACTTGATGGTCGAACACAGCGTCAACAGCACCCGCAAGAATATCGCGCTTGAACCGGGCAGCCTGGACGGCACAATCAACGGGGATCAATTTCGCTTCCGGCAGGCATTGGGCAATCTGATTAGCAATGCCATCAAATACAGCCCGCCCGATACCGTCGTCCACATCTGGACGGAACGTGACGATCAAAACGTTCGCATTTTCGTCGCCGACCAGGGGCCGGGTATCCCGGAAGAAGATCAAATCCGGCTCTTCACCGAATTCGGCAAATTAACCCCTCGGCCAACCGGCGGCGAAGCCAGCACCGGCCTGGGCTTGTGGATTGTGAAGCACCTCGTCAACCTGCAAAACGGTGAGGTTGGCTTGATTTCACCCCCAGAAGGCGGCTCGATTTTCTGGATTGAAATGCCATCGGCCTGAGCAGCGACTAGCATTTAGCGGTTTAGCCATTAGCAAAGATAAATGCCAAAATTTTTCCGCCCAAAATCAGCCTCAGAACTAAGTGTTATTTTGTTCGCAAAGGCTGGAAGACCTAAGCGCATTTCGCTAAAAGTTAATCGCTAACTGCTTACCGCTTTCGACTTAACCGCTTCCTCCACGATTTACCAACGCTTAAGGGCAGATAATGGGCGGGCTGTGGTAAAATCACGCACATGAAACGACACTTTACCCCCCTCATCCTTGCCCTGCTGTGTATACTTTTGGCAATGGCATCCGCTTGTAACATCACAAATAATCGGGATTTGCCAGTGACCGTCGTGCCGAAGGCGACGGATACGGCACTGCCGACGATTGCTTATTCCACGCTCAGTCCACAGCAGTTACCGCAGTCGCAGCAGCAAAGCAGCAGTCCGGCGGTAGCGGGCAACCTATCGGCATTACTCAATCAGGTTGAGTCGGATCGCATGTACCTGAATATTGACGCTTTACAGCGCTTCCAGACACGCCATGTCAATTCGCCCAATCTGCCCGATTCCGGCATTAACGCCGCTTATCATTACATCCACACCCAACTTGAGAAAATCCAGGCCGACTCCAACGGCAATTTCCAGGTATTCGACCAATCCTTCCCGCTCACCTGGAGCGGACTCGACACCGTGCAAAATAATATCGTCGGCTTGATCGGCGGGCAGGCCATTGGCGGCGGCGTGATCGTCATCGGCGCACATTATGACAGCATCTCGATTGACCCCAACGATGGAACCTATTACGCCCCTGGCGCAGATGATAACGGCTCCGGCGTGGCAGCGATGATCGAACTCGCACGCATTTTGAGCGCGCGCCCGCACCGTGCCACGATTATGCTGGTGGCATTTTCGGCGGAAGAAGTCGGGCGGCAAGGAAGCCGCGCTTTCGTGCAGTATTTGAAAGAAAAAAATATCCCGGTTAACGCCATGTTCAGCCTGGACATCATCGGCAGCCAAACCGGGCCGAGCGGCGAAATCGTGGACAACGTGATTCGCGTTTTTTCTGATGGCCCGAATGACCCGCCGGGAACCGGTTTTACCTCGCGCCAACTTGCGCGCGCGATCCAATTCGCCGCCGCAACGTACACGCCGCAGATGACCGTCAGCGTCGAGGATTTGATTGACCGTCAGGGACGTTACAGCGATCATATGTCCTTTAACGAGGCGGGATGGCCGGCGGTGCGCTTCATAGAACCGCTGGAAGACCGCCAGCGTCAGCACACGCCCAATGACACGATTGACGATGTGCAGGCCAGTTATCTGACGCACGCGACGCAAACGATTCTCGCGGCGGTGACGATGCTGGCCGATGGCCCGCAGCCGCCGCAAAATATCGTGTTGCGCGATAACGGCAACGGCACGCGCACGCTGGTCTGGGAACACAGCCCGGATGCAGTCAGCTATCGGGTGGCGCTGCGGCGTCCCGGCGCGCTGACCTATAACCTGAATGAAAGTTTTCCCTGGACGGGCAATTCCGTCGATTGGAACGGCTTCAATCCCGCCCTGTTCACCGGAGTTGTCGTCATGGCCGTCGATGCCAATGGCCTGATGGGGCCACCTTCGGCGGAATATCCGATTCGATAAGGGATTTGTTTTTAGGGGTTGGTGGGTTGATATATCATTGATTAGGGTTTGTCGGCGACAAACCCCTACAAACTCTCGGCGTTCCTGGCGGTTTAAAAATTTCTGATGCAACGTCGCTGGCTGCAAAATCTTCTGCTCATATTATTCGGGATCAGCCTCGCGGCGATTCTGGCACTGCTGCTGCGGCCTTATCTCCTGCCGCCACAGCCCGCCCTGCCGACGAGCGAAGCGCCCTGTGAACCTGCCCCGGCGGCCCTGCTGGACTATCTGAAACAGGTCGTGATTGATGTGCGTGATCCTTGCTCCGAATTTTATTGGAAACCAGCGCCCACCGACGAATTCCATGTCCTTGTCCAACTCAACAATTTCGGTCTGCACGCGCCATCCTATTCGCTGGCGAAGCCACCCGGCATATTCCGCATTTTGATCGTTGGCGATTCGTTCCCGCAGGGGATGCAGGTCAATACGGCGGAAACCTTCCCCTGGCGTCTGCAACAAAATTTGGGACAGATCAACGGCAAACAGGTCGAGGTCATCAACCTGAGCATCGACGCTTACGGTACAGACCGCGAACTGCTGTTGTACGCGATGCTGGGTTGGCAGTTCCAGCCGGATTTGGTGCTGCTGTCGGTCTATCCCGGTAACGACATTCAGGACAATGAGATTGACCTGGAAGCCCTACGCTATGGCTACCGCATAGGCCGCCCATTTTTCACGCTGGACAATGGCGTGCTGGATTTCCATAACAGCGTCCAGCTTGACCCGACCCTGTATCCCGACTCGCCCACCTTTCAATGGCTGACGAGTTTGCAAACGTCCCAAACCGCCGCCCCCTCGGAAAATCTACCGGATCATCCCAAAGTCACCGACACCAATCCTTATACGCTGGAATATCCGGTTGAAATCGGCGTATTTTTGCCGGAAGACGCGCATTGGCAAAATGCCTGGACTATCACCAACGCCTTGCTGCTGCAATTCCGCAATGTGGTCAAATTATCGCATGTGCCCTTCGCGGCTTTCATTATCCCGGATCGGCGCGCGATTCACCGTTTAGATTGGCAGAAAACTATCGACGACTATGGCGGGGTGCTGCCCGACTTACAAAATGCCGATCCAACAATGCCCGCGACGAAGTTGGAAACTTTTCTGACCGAAAATAAAATCCCGGTTTTGAACCTCACACCCGATTTACTGGATTGGACATATGCACATGCCGATGGGCGTTTATACTATCCCGACGATGGGCACTTCACGCCCGACGGTCACGCGGTCACGGCGGAGGCGCTCGCCCAATGGCTGCGCGACACGGGACTTTTGAACGCCTCCTAGGAGCCTGTATGATTCTGGCGATTGCACTTGTCCATATCGCGGCGGTGGTCAGCCCCGGCGCGAATTTTTTGATTGTCACCCGCAATTCACTCAGCTATACGCGGCAGGCTGGCTTATTGACCGCGCGCGGCGTCGCCCTGGGCAGCCTGACTTATGTCACCATCGGCCTGCTGGGATTCGCCACTGTCATCGCCGGGTCGCCCATGATTTTCAACCTGATTAAATTGGTCGGGACAATCTACTTTTTTTACATCGGCGCAAAAACGCTGCTTTCGCTGCGCAATCCGCCGCGACAGGAAGGCCAGCGCGCTGAGTCCGCCCAACCGGAACTTTCACCGCGCGGCGCATTTTTGAGCGGCGTGGGAACCTCGCTTTCAAATCCAACCGCCGCGTTATATTTCTTGTCCTTGTTCACAACTTTCGTAGACACTTCGGCTCCGGCGGGCGAAAAAATCCTGACCGGCTTGGTGCTGGTGACGATTTCTTTCACCTGGTACAGCATTGTCGCGGCGACTTTTTCAATCCCGCGCGTGCGTGCCTTGTACCTGCGCTTCGAAAAATGGCTGAATGGATTCATCGGCTTCATGTGGATCGCGTTGGGGATTAAACTGATCACAACACGCGGATCGTAATCGACCAGTCAGGGTATAATATTGGGCAGTAGAATTTCAGGGGTAGGCAGAAAGGTGAGCGGGAATGCCAATTGATTCACAGGTCGTCGCTCAACTTGACAGCGATGACCCTGAGCAGCGCAAAGCCGGGATTGTCGCCCTGGCACGCAGCGCCGATGCCGAGGCGCTTCCCCTGCTGGTCAAACTCTACCGCACTGACCCTGATCCCGCCCTGCGCGAATTGGCGCGCAAAGCCGGACGCCGCATCAAAACTCAGACTCAGCCGCCCCTAACACCGCCCAGCATCCCGGAAGTCACTGAGGTTTTGCCACCGGCCAGCTTGAGCCAGAATGTCCTGGAAACCAACAAAGACGCCAAATGGCATTATGATCGCGCGCTCGATTTTCACGTGCGTAAGGATCAGGCTAAAGCGGCAGCAGAACTGAGTAAACTGATCCGATCCAACCCGAACGCTGTCCATGATTCTGCTGTCCGTTTGTTGGCGGGGGACATCACCGGACTTGCGCCGGACGACGCCATCCAGACCCTAACCGACAAAAGCGCCCGCAAAAAGTTCGAGAAAGCCCAACCGCGTGTCCGTAAGGCAGGTTCACGCGGAGGTTTGCGCTGGCTGCTGTTGGGATTAGCACTGGTGGCACTGGCCGGGGCGATCATCTTTTTTGTCACGTCCGGCGCGCTGGATCGTTATCGTCAGGCCGATAAAATTAACAGTTGGAAGCAAAGTGTCCGCCATATGGACGGCATAGATTATTATCTGCTCGTACCGGGTGGCGATGCGCCCAAAAAAGGCTGGCCGGTACTGCTGGCCTTGCACGGTTATGGCGGCAGCGGTATGGATGTCTTCCCCTTATTCGCTGACTTTGCTGCGCGCGAGGGCGTGGTGTTGATCGCGCCCACTTTTGGTCAATATCCCGGCCCAGGGGAGCAGTCTGTTGCGCCCCCGTTGGACAAGTTGATCGGCGAAGTTGGCAAAAATTATCCACTGAATCCGTTTGGCGCAGTCGTTTATGGATTTTCTGCCGGAGGCGAAGCCGCGACGCTCTTCGCTGGTTTGTATCCCAACCGGGTAGCCGGAGTCACCGTCGAAGCCGCGCCGGAAATTTACCCGCCGCCATCCAGCCGGGGACTGCCTTACAACATTCTTTACGGCGAAAATGATGATGTGCGCCCCTATGCCGCTCCATCGGTCAATCGCATCCAGCAGTTGGGTTATCCACTCAATTATGAGGTCGTCCCCGGCGCAGGCCACGAAATCACGCAGCGTGGTATCGATCTGGCGATGGACATGGTACGCACGGTCTATCCCTGAAACCTTGTCTTTGCCCTGCACACTGCCAGCGTATAATGATGAAAGCTACAGCGTGATTGATAATGGGACGAATGCCATGCCGGATGAAATAGACCCGATTCCGCCCGAACGCGCCCGCGAAATCCTCGACAACGCCATCCGCGAACGGTTGGGAGACGATTGGGACGATGAAGACAAGGGCTGGGTGCGCGTGACTGGCCACGATTATATGGCGCGGCTCACACGCGGGCGCGTCAACATGGATTTTTACGTCGATATTCTCGGTAATGTCACTGTCGAAAAGTCCGAAAATAATGTCGCTCAAGACAGTATCCGGCTGGTGCTGCTGATTTTGTTAGTGCTGTCGATTGTGATTGCTTTCCTGATTGTGCGCATCGCCAGCGGCATGTGAAATAGTCGTTAGCTTCTAGTCTTTACTCAAAAGACAACTACAGTCGATTGACTGAAAACCAGCGCCTTGTTGAACTTACCGACGAGCCAACTATTACTAAGCGGCAAGGGCACGACATGTCGTGCCCCTACAACTATGAGGCCGTTTACCGGTTAGTCTTTCGTCGGCAGTGGATGAGCGGCGAAGAATTTGCCCCAGTTAGGCTGCGATCCATCGACATCGGTGAAGCCGTATTCCTCGACCAGTGTCCAGGTCGCCCAAAATTTGCCGGATTTCTGCATGATGTTCGGATCGGCGGCCAGCGCGACCACTGCTTGCCCGACGTAATAAGGCGTCTCCGAACTTTCAAAATAGGGGTCTTGGGTGATGGCATCACGCCAGGTGGCCTCGGTTACGCTGAAATGGGCGAGCATTTCTTCCGAGCGCAAAAATCCGGGCGTGAGCGACAGCGCCGCGATGCCTTTGGGGCGCAGTTCCTCCGCCATGCCCAGTGCCAGCCGCATCACGGAATTTTTCGCCAGATCATAGGTCAGATTGCCGCGGTAATTCAGGCTGTCGCCGTCGGTGATTTCGATGACCAATCCGCGTCCACGCTCAATCATCAGCGGCGCAGCGTAACGGCTGGTAATGATGTGCGAAAACACTGCCCGTTCGATCATTTTTAAGCCTTTTTCGAGCGAGAGTTCCCAGAAAGGCTTGCCCCATTCACTCAGGGACTCGCCGCCCCAAATATCATTCACCAAAATATCGAGTTGGCCGTTTTGCTCGGCACGCACACGCTCGAATAAGGCTTGCACCTCGTCTGGATGGGTATGATCGACGCGCACAGCGATGGCTTTGCCGCCGCGTGCAATGACCATTTCTGCCGTCTCATCGATTGTTTCCGCGCGTCCGATGTCGGATAAATTGCCGCGCGTGCTGCGTCCGGTGCAGTAGACCGTGGCGCCCGACGAGCCTAATGCCAACGCGATTCCCCGGCCTGCGCCGCGCGTCGCCCCGGCTACCAGTGCCACTTTGCCTTGTAAATCCACTTTGTTCATCATTACTCCCCGTTCAATCGTTCGACAGATTTAGTCTACAATCCAATCAAGACAACCTGTGTCATATATGCATTGACTCTTCTCTCTGCGCACTTAGCATCTTGGCGATTTATTATGGTTTTTGATCCTGCACTCAAAACGCCTCGCCTGTGGAAGGCGGGTGTTATACTTTGCATTAATCTATTCGCGCCTAAAGGCAAGGGTATATATATGCTCCCCAAGACCTACCGCAAAGTCATCGCCGCGCATTTCAGCAACAACTTCCGCGAGGCCGCAAAAATTGTTGAAGCCGAACTGCTGCCACCGGGCGCGCATGAGATCACCGTCAAGACCCATTACGCCGGGGTGAACGCCACCGATGTCAACATCAGCGCCGGAACCTATACGCCGGGGGCGACGCCGCCGATTGACCTGGGCGCAGAAGTTGTGGGCGAGGTCGTGGCAGTGGGCGAAAAAGTGACTGATCTCAAAGTCGGGGATTGGGTTGCCACCAACAGCCTGGGCGGCTACACCGAGTATTACACCATCCGCGCGCGCTACGCCATGCCCGTGCCGGACACCTCGCCGGAAATTCTGAGTCTGGTCGTCAGCGGCACAACCGCCTTGATTGGCCTGTCAGTGACGGGCGACATGAAAACTGGCGAAAATGTATTGGTAACTGCCGCTGCCGGTGGCACGGGGCAATTTGCAGTGCAGCTTGCCAAATTGGCGGGCAACACCGTGATCGGCACATGCAGTTCCGACGAAAAAGCTGACCTGCTGCGTAAACTCGGTTGTGACCGCGTGGTGAATTACAAAACCGAGGATTTGGGCGCGGTGCTGACCGCCGAATACCCGCGCGGTATGGATGTGATTTACGAGTCGGTTGGGCGGCAAATGTTCGATACCTGTGTCGATCATCTGGCGATTCGTGGGCGGCTGGTCATCATCGGCTACATCGCCGAATATCTGGATAAGCCGGAAGTCGTAACTGGCGAGCGCATTTACTACAAATTGCTGGGCAAATCCGCCTCGCTGCGGAGCATGTTTTTGCTGCATTTCATCCGGCAAGTTCCCGAACACATGACCAAATTACTGGAACTCTACAAGAATGGTCAGCTTCAGATCGCGGTTGATCCGACAGTTTTCAAGGGCGTCGAAGGTGTCGTTGATGCCGTCGAGTATCTGCACAGTGGTAAGAGCAGCGGTAAGGTCGTCGTCCGATTCCAGGGATGAGGTACGAGGGATGAGTAAAAGACAAAATCAGGGAATACTCATTCTGCTCGTTAGTATTTTACTCATCGCTGGAAATGTTCGCGCGCAAGGTACATCTGTGCCGGTTGCCCTGGTGATTGACGGTAACATCTGGACGTGGGCGGAAGATACCGGCAAGCTGCACCAGATCACCACGCGCGGCTATATTCATGATCTGGCGGTTTCCCCAGACGGAAAATTAGTCGCCTACCGGGCTTATGCCGATATTGCGCGGGAAATGCTGGCAACCGAAGGCGGAACTGATGAATGGTTCTACCCGGAAGATATTTTTGTGCTCGATACGACTGCCGGAACCGAGACGCAGCTTACTGAACAGGACTCTAGCGCGCGTTACATCGGCAGTTCACTTGAATCCGGGATGCTGCGCTCCGCGCCGGTTTGGTCACCGGCTGGCAAAAAATTAGCCTGGGTCAACATCAATTACCCTTTTCAGAGCGAAAAATGGCCGCAGCTCTGGCGCTATGATTTTGAAGCGACGGAGAAACCGCTTTACAGGACGGCCTTTAGCTCAAATTCTATCCCCCAGTTGCAACAGCCACCGCCCATCGCCTGGACGCAAGCGGGCATCCTAATCACCAACGCCATCACGAGTGCCGACAGCCCCAACAGCGCCGACACCGCATTTCTGCTTATGGATTTTGAAAATCACCACTCCAGAGACTTTATCGTCCATAACAAAGCTGATAAGGTCATGGTTCATTCCATGCCGATTGAATATGACGGCAAAACTTATCTTGGTGTGTGGTACAGCAATGGCGACTGGGAATTGATCGACTTTAGCACCCTGGAAGCGCAGCCCGTAGCTGGTATTCCTGAAGTGTTCAATCCAACCTTACCTGCAACGTCGTATGCTATGCAGGTACATCTCGATTCTAGTCTCTCAAATTGGGGGCAAATTGTTCCAGCGCATGAGGGTGAACCGGGCGAAAAAGTTGAACTTGCGCTTCAGCCGCTTGATGCTATTCACCCATCACCCGATGGCAAGGCTTTTGCCTTTATCGAGGGATTTTCGGACGGCGGTCTCATTTACATCACGGTATGGCGGGATGGTCAACGACAAGCGATTGTCATCCCCGAAGAAAAGCAATTGACCGAATTTGTCTGGGGGCCGACTGCTTGGCGCATCCGTTCGGGGGTATAATACACGCTTAATAACGCAAACGGAAAGGATCAGACATGGCGAAAAACATTCGATGGCTACTCACGTTCGTCTTGTGTATGATGTTTGCGTACACCGCTCACGCGCAGGGTACGAGCACGGTTGATCCCATCATCATTTTGAACAACGGCGATTTGTGGACATGGGACGGGTCGGGCAGCGGTCTCCAGCAGATGACCAACTGGGGTTACAATCAGGAACCTGTACTCTCGCCTGACGGTCAGCACGTCGCTTATATCGCTTGGTCGTCGATTACCGTTGATGCGTTGCAGCGGGAAGGAGCAGTCGCGGGCGGCGAAGTTCCAGGGGACATCAAAATTCTGGATGTCACCAGCAAACAGGAAGCCGTAATCGCCGCACAGCCCAGCGACGCCTCTTTTTTCAAACAGGGCGTGACTGATAACGCCGTGATTCGCTCTAAACCCGCGTGGTCGCCGGATGGCAAGCAGTTGGCCTGGACGGAATATGATTATCCCGGCGTGGGTGTCAGCCGTGTCATTGTGTATGACCTGCCCACAGCGGCGATCACAACCGTTGTACCGGATTTACCGGCACAGGTGGGCGTGCCCGTGCCGATGGAAATGACCTGGGGCGAAAATGGATTCATCGTCCGCAGCACCGTGATGAACCTGCAAAATCCAGCCATTTTTGACGACAATTTTCTAGTGTATGGCACAAATGGCGCGCTCCGTGCCACCATCCCCATTACCCAGACTCAACAGCGTTTCATGACCAAATTTATTGTCGTGCGCTATCACGCAAAAGAATATATCGGCGTCCTCTACAACACCGACGAATGGGATTTGTTCGACCCGCTGACCGGCGAGTCCCAGCCCGCGCCTCATGCGCCGGAAGTCTACTGCCTGACTGCGCCCGAAAAATCCATTTCGATGCTGCTCAAGCCGGATATTGAAGGCAATGGTGTCGATTATCAACTGCTGGATGTGGATGGCAACCCGGTAGGGAAGCCGATTGACCTGGACGTCAATTACGAAGGGAGAGTCGCGCTGTCCCCCAGCGGAAATGCAGCGGCCTTTGTGCAGTATGATGCGCAGAACTTGACTTACGGTTCGTCGGTCATCATCTGGAACAACGGCGAAGTCAGCGCCAAATTTGATGTAAACCCGCTGGGTTTTTCATTTATGTGGGGGCCAACCGCATGGCGGATTCGTGCCAAAGAAGATCAAGCCTGGTAGTCGCCCTACCTTAATCCCGATACGCACTGTATCATAAAGAACCATAAAGGGTCAAAAAAGGGGTTATTATGCCGCGCCTCAACCAGATTGTCGCCATCGAAAAAGGTGTGAAAAGCCAATCACTGCGCGAACTCACCGACGCCCATCAACTGCTGCAAAAGCCGCCGCTCCTCGCCGGGATTTCCCGCACCTATCGCCCCCGTGATGAAGAGGGTGAACAGCTTCCGCCGGAATCCACCAAAGTACAGGTGAAAACCGACGAAGTAATCCGCCGCACAGCCGATATTTTGACGCGCCTTTTTGATGTGACCGCCACCAAAGATTGGGCGAATGGGCTGGCAAAAGCTGACGTGGTGGTTGATGGTCAAACGCTGCTGACGCAAGTGCCGATCACCTATTTGCTCTTTCTGGAAAAGCAGCTTGTCGATTTGCACACCTTTATTAAAAAGCTGCCGGTGTTGGATGCCTCCGAAACCTGGACGATGGATACCTCGTCTGACTCCTGGGCAACCGAGCCGGTACAGACCAGCCGCACCAAAAAGATTCCGCGCAACCATGTGAAGGCTGAGGCCACCGAGCATCATCCGGCGCAGGTTGAGGTTTACTACGAAGATGTGGTGGTCGGTTATTGGCGCACGGTGAAATTTTCCGGCGCACTCCCGGCTCGGCGCGTCAACGAATTGGCGGATCGGGTCGAACGATTGCAAGAAGCGGTCAAATTCGCCCGCGAGGAAGCCAACAATCTGGAAGTGGACGATCAACAGGTCGGCGAGAAAATTTTCCAATTCCTGTTCGCTTAGGCGATTCAGTGTATAAGGACACGGTACACTGTGTCCTTTTCTGACCTCTATACGCCCTCGAAATGCCTTGCTTCCGTCCCCGATCTATCCTATAATGGCCTACAGGAGTGCAAGCTGAAACTCAAGCTCTTTTTGAAGGCCACACGTCCCAGTGCAGGTTCGAATCCTGCCCCTGCCATTCTTAGATCGACACGCGGCGGGGTAGCCCAATCTCGGCAGAGGCAGCGTGCTGCGCCACCCCAAAGTCAGACTATAGCTCCAGCTTCAGCATTCACCGCCGAACGCCAAATCAAGTGTTTGCGGTCATGAATTGTCGGATACGAGTGCAACTCTCGTCTGGCCCTCTCACCTACATGGGCCGGTAGTTTAATCGCAGAACACGACGATCTAAGAACTGAACCACAAACTTAAACGTCGTTGGCGCGTGCAATTGGGCGGTAAAACTTAGCCCTGGAAGATGGATACTCTTCCGGGGCTTGCCGTTTCTAAGGGCTGCTTATGTTATACTGGCCTTAGAGAGTTTGTTGAGGGATTGATATGGCGACAAATGCTCCCATCAAGCGAAAAATTTCCGGCGAAATCATCGCTACGGGTGTGTCTTTTGAGGACTACCTGGAACATTACGCAGCCAATTTTTGTGAATGGGTTGATGGAGAGGTCATCCGCATGTCGCCTATACATGAGAACCACGACAAACTTTCGCTGTATCTGGCGGTGCTCCTAGAAGCCTTTTTTGAAATCAAACCCATCGGTACGGTACGGCATGATCCCTTTGTGATGAAGTTGTCGGCGATCAAAGTGTCCAGGGAACCTGATTTGCAGGTGATTTTGAACACCAACCCCGGCAATCTCACGCCAACCTACATGGACGGCCCCGCCGATATTTGCATCGAAATTGTCTCGCCGGAAAGTGTCACCCGCGATCACGGCGAAAAATTTGAGGAATACGAAAAAGGTGGTGTGCCGGAATACTGGATTATTGACGCGATCCACAAAGAGACCCGCTTTTATCGCCTGAACGAAGAAGGGGTTTATGTCCGGCAAGTTGAAGATGCGGACGGCAATTACCGCACCCCCAACCTACCCGGACTCACTTTACATGTGCCGACTCTGTGGCAGGAAAATTTACCTGGCCCCGGCGCAGTCGTCCAGGCCGTTCAAGCCATGCTCAAAAATTGGAATAATCCCGAATAGCGCCTACGGATTGTCGCGGCAGAAAGTTTCAATCTGCTCAAACTCATCCTCAGATAGACGGAAGTCCAGCGCGCCGATGATCCCGCCAATTTGTCCACCATTGCGCGCCCCGACAATCGCCGCTGTCACCGCCGGATTATGCAGCGTCCAGGCGATAGCGACTTCACCGGGGGTGCGTCCATATTTATCGCCAATGGCTTTCAAAATATCGGTCAGCGCCAGATGCCGCGACAGACGCGGTTCCTGAAAATTGCCCCCACGTTTGCGCCAATCGTCATCGGGCATGTTGGCGATCCGTTCGCGCGTCATCGCCCCGGTGAGCAAACCCGCGCCCATCGGCGAGTAATTGATGACACCAATGCCCTGCTCTTTGCAGTATGGCAAAATTTCGTCCTCAACCGCACGATTCACCAGCGAATACGGTGGTTGCAGCGAGGTCACAGGCGCGATTTTCTGGGCGCGTTTCAACTGTTCGACATTGAAGTTCGATACGCCAATCCAGCGGACTTTGCCCTCTTTTTGCAGATCGGCCAGCGTCCCCCAGCCTTCTTCGATGTCTTCCTCCGGGTTCGGCCAGTGGATTTGATACAGATCAATCACCTCGACCTGTAAACGGCGCAGGCTGTCTTCGCACTCTTTGCGTACCGAGTCGGCTTTCAGGCTGCCCGTGATATTGCCTTTTTCATCCCAGACGCGCTCACATTTGGTGAAAATGTAGGGTTTTTCCGCCCGACCTTTGAGCGCCCGTGCGACAACATCCTCAGAATGACCCAGGCCATATATCGCCGCCGTGTCGATCCAGTTCATGCCCTGGTCGAGTCCTTCGTTGATGGCAGCAACCGAATCGTTGTCGTCCTGTGGCCCCCAGGCCGCTAACCAACCGCCGCCGCCCAGCGCCCACGCGCCAAAGCCAATCGGTGTGATCTGCAAATCCGAATTACCGAGTTTTTTGGTCTGCATAACCTATCCTTAAAATGATCGCTTGTATATCATGAATGGTGTAATCGATAACCCCGCATCGGTGTAGTCAGGAATGGGGCGTGGAAGCTGTCATTTTCGCTGGAATCCAGGCGACAGGCAAATCAACCTTTTACCAGCAGCACTTTTTCAAAACGCATGTGCGCATTAATCTGGATATGCTGAAAACCCGCCACCGCGAGGCTATTCTACTGCGTGCCTGCCTCGAAGCCCAACAGCGCTTTGTCGTCGATAATACCAATCTGACTGTCGAAGATCGCGCCCTCTATATTCAGCTTGCGAAGGCCGCCCAATTTAGAGTGGCTGGTTATTATTTTCAGTCGATTGTCAAAGAGGCGATGCAGCGCAACAACATGCGGACGGGCAAAGAAAAAGTTCCTGTACCGGGCTTATTGAGTGCCCATAAGCGGTTGCAAATTCCCACGCTCGAAGAAGGCTTTGATGGGCTGTATTATGTGAAAATTGTTGACGGCCAATTTATCGTGGAGGAGTGGACTCGTGAAGTTTGATGAACTCGACCTGAAAATGCGCGTTTTTGAAACCGCCCACGACCATTGTGTCCTGCCAGGAATTTACATGGTTGCTCGGATTGATGGTCGCCATTTTACGCGGTTGACGCGCGAAGTCCATCAATTTGAAGCACCCTACGACCAATGTTTCCGCGATTATATGGTCGGGACGGTGGAACACCTGATGACCTGCGGTTTCAAAATCACTTACGGCTACACCCAGAGCGATGAAATTTCACTGTTGTTTGAGCGTGATGATAATGCTTTTGGGCGTAAGCTGCGAAAACTGAATTCGATTTTGGCGGGCGAGGCCAGCGCTAAATTTTCGCTGCTCTTGGGCAGCATCGGTGCGTTCGACTGCCGCATTTCGCAGCTTCCCACGCTTGATAATGTGGTCGATTATTTCCGCTGGCGGCATGAAGATGCCAACCGTAACGCCTTGAACGCTCACTGTTATTGGATGCTGCGTAAACAGGGGCAAAATATGAATCAGGCCACCAAAACCCTGGAAGGCATGTCGGTAGCCGCGAAAAATGAACTGCTGTTTCAGAATGGGATCAATTACAACGATTTACCAGCATGGCATAAGCGCGGCATTGGCTTGTATTGGGAAACCTACGACAAAATCGGGACGAATCCGCTGACCGGCGAATCCGTCACTGCCCAACGTCTACGCCTCAAAAAAGATTTTGAACTGCCCGCCAAAGACGACTACAACACCTTTATATATGGGTTAGTAAAACAGATATAACATTTTGTCGGGACGAGACATTGCGTCGGCACTCCGTTGATGAGTACGCCGCCTACATTTAAGCGTTGGATCGCACGGACGAGTCACAACCCTGGCGTTGTAAGTTATTTCAATTTGGATGTGTAAGCAGTTCAGCATAAGCCCGTATGGATGAAATACTTAACCTTATTTTTATTTAAGTTCTGGTAAGCTGTGTATCTCACTTGTGCTTGGAGTTCTCAAATATGCATTGCCACTTCGTCAACAAACTCACCAGGCACACACTAGCACTTTTTATGTGCTTCTGCATTCTTGCAGGTGTCCTCGCTGTACAGGCGCAGGATGAACCAACCGGCGAAGAAGCGCCGCTGCCGGACGTTTCAGCGCTGTCGTCTAACCTGAATGTACCCACGAACATAGTGCTGGCAGGCAACGGAAACAGCGTTGACATCACCTGGGATGACACGAACCTCGATGAAACCGGCTACGAGATTGAACGCTATGTCAGCGATACGCTGACCGGGACAATCGTGACAACAGCTGCTGATATTGTGGCATTCACCGAGTCGAACATGGGCTGCGGCCTGACGCTGTGGTATCGTGTGCGCGCGGTGCGATCCGGCGACAGTGCTGTCAGCCCCTGGTCAGATTGGATGAGCGTCACGACATTTCCCTGTACCGCCGCCTGCGATACCCAGTCGGCTGTGCGGCGAGTCAGCGTGGGATCGAACAACACCTATCAAACGAACAGTCTGCTCACCTCTGGAGCGCAGACTGTTATATCAGGTGGGGGCGATACTTATGTTCTCTTTGGGTCAGGCAATCCGCTGCAAAGCCCAACCAGCGAACTGGCTGGCGAAAACAACATCCCGAACGTGCCAGATGTTTACCTCTACGCCACGCAAAACTGCACAACATATAAGTTCAGCAACACGAACAGCGGTGCAGAGTCGGTGCAGGCCGTTTATCCGGGTGGTGTGGATTATACGGGGAATCTGGTCATTGGGTTTGATAGCACCGACCCCGACCTGACTTCAAATGATGGCAGCCCCCTCTCAAGTGTTTTTATCACCGACGGATCAAGTACACTGCTGGTCTCGCTGCAAATCCCAGGCAATACCAAATTCATCGATATGGTATATCCCTACATCCTGATGTCCACAGATGGCGATTTGACGAGCGTGTTTGGGGTGGGTGATACCAATGCCGCAAACGATCTGGTGCTGTACAACGATCAAACACATACCCTCAGCCTCGTGACGTTCGACTATGGCGGCGGCTTTATCGCCAATGCGGGGTCGTTTGGTGGGCGAGTCTTCGTCGCGGACGACAATACACCCTATGTCGTGTTCAATTCCAACGCCAGCAATCTCATCAGCGGCGGCGCGGATAGCAACGGCGTTTCAGATGTATTCCTGCGCAATATGCCCATAGGATTCACCACCCGCGTCTCGCTCTCAGACACAGAAGGACAGTTGACCACAGCCTCAGTCCTGGGTGGTTACTCGGCAGTTGGAACGACACTTAAAGTCGCCTTCGCAACCCAGTCGCGTGAAAATGGCAGCGCGGGCAGTTTGTCGCAGGTGCTGCTGCGGACTGTTTCCCTTGACATACCAAACGTCGGCAGCACCAGCCTGATCTCGCGGGCAACGGGTGCTGCCGGTGCAGCCGGAAACGGTGCATCAACTGGCGCTAGAGTCTCCGGGGATGGGCGCTGGGTGGTATTTACATCGGCGGCGAACAATCTGGTTGCCGGGGATAGCAACAATGCGGCTGATGTGTTCGTGCGTGACCTGACCTCGACCGTCACGCAGCGTGTCTCAAAGACGAACGCGGGCGCACCGCTTACTATGGCCTCGACTGCCGTCGATATCAGCCGTGATGGCAAAACGATTTTGTTCAGCAGTGCCGACAGCACAATCGTGACCAACGATACTGCCAGCGTTTGCGAGACGGATTTTGTCGATAGTAATCCCGCGCTGGCAGGTGTCCAGTACGATTACAACGATAACTGTACTGATCTGTTTATTATATCCAACCCGCTGGCCTTCAGCGCCACGCCAACCAATCTCATCGCCTCGAAGACATTCAGCGACAAAATCCGTCTGACATGGTCGCCTGTGAGCAGCGTGCAAGGCTTCAAGATTGAGGCCAGTTATGACAACGGCGTGAACTGGGACACAGTAGGAACCATCACGAATGGCACAGCGGCCTCTTATGAGCTTCTTGCACTCACCTGCGGTTTGTCCCCGATGCTGCGCGTGAGCAGTTATGTGGATACCCCGTATTCGCTGACATCACCGCCGACGGTTGGTGTCACAGGTAAAACAACACCGTGTCCAGCACCGACGCTGCAATCTCCTGTGGATAAAGCCATCCTCAACACCGGCTCACTCAGCCTGCGCTGGTCAAAACCTGACCCTTCGATTACCGGGTATGATGTGGATCTATCGACTACGGCGACCTTTGCCACCCATGTCGCAGGCTTTCCGCAGACAACAGCCACAGAATCACTCAATGTGAATTCCTTGCCTGATGGCACTTATTATTGGAAGGTTCGCACTTCAGCCCCCGGCATTGGGCCTTACAGCGCTGTCGGCTCATTCACGATCAATACCATGACACCTGCTATCAACTACGGGGCGAATAATACTTTTACGCTTAAATGGAGCCTGATTACCTGGGCGAGTGGTTATCATATTCAGGTCGATAACAATCGCGATTTCTCCAGTCCTGAATACGAGAATGATGGCCTCAGCCGTGATGATCTTGAATTATCGATTTCAGGGCTGGAAGACGACGCCTACTATTGGCGCATCCGTGCGCGTAATGCTGATAGCAGTTGGGGGCAATGGAGCACCCCAGTATCTTTTGTGCTCGATTCTGGGCATCATTACGGCAATTAGGCAAAACGTCGGTGATGGTGGTGCGTTCGGCTTGAACGCCTATCAAACCGACGTATTGATGACCACCATTTTGAGCGTGGTCATTTCCTCGATGGCGAAACGCGGGCCTTCGCGTCCCACGCCCGAATCTTTATTGCCGCCGTAGGGCATGTTGTCGATGCGCAGCGTCGGCACTTCGTTGATGAGCACACCGCCCACGTTCAGCCGTTGAATTGCGCGCATGGCCTTGTTCAAACTGCTGGTATACACCCCAGCCTGCAAACCGAAATCGCCGCCGTCCGCGCCCGCCAACGCAGTCTCAAAATCATCATAGGGGACGAAATTGACAATCGGGCCGAAGGCTTCGGCGCACATAATTTGCATATCGTCGGTCACGTTTTCAATCACCGTCGGCTGGAACATGCGCCCATCGCGTTTGCCGCCTGTTGCCACCTTCGCACCTTGCTGCACGGCCTCGCCAATCCAGGCGTCGATACGTTGGGCAGCCACGTCGTTAATCAGCGGGCCGATGTCAGTCTGGTCGCTCATCGGGTCGCCCATCACCAGCTTGCTCGTCGCCGCCAGGAATTTCTCGCGGAAGGTGTCGTAAATGTCGCGGTGGATATAAATGCGCTGGATACTGATGCACACCTGTCCACTGTAAGAAAAACTGCCAAACACGGTGCGCGCGACAGCCACATCGATATTGGCGTCAGCATCGACAATCGTGGCTGCATTACCGCCGAGTTCCAGCGTCACCCGGCGCAGTCCCGCCGTTTTGGTGATCTGGCGTGCGACGGGTGGGCTTCCGGTGAAGCTAATCATGGCGACTCGCGGGTCAGTCGTCAGCCATGTACCGACTTCCGCGCCGCCGGTGACGACCTCGAATGCACCTTCCGGCAGTCCAGCCTCGCGGGCGATTTCGGCAAAACGAATCACCGTTAACGGCGTCATCGGCGAGGGTTTGACGACAATTGGGCAGCCCGCCGCAATCGCCGGGGCGACTTTGTGCGCCGTCAAATTGAGTGGAAAATTGAAGGGTGTAATCGCGGCGATCAACCCCACCGGCACGCGCACATAATAGCCAATTTTGCCGACACCACCCGCCGTCGCATCCAGCGGAATTGTCTCGCCGTGCAAGCGCCGTGCCTCGTCCGCCGCGAAATTAAAGGTGTCAATCCCGCGCGAAACCTCGCCGCGTGTGTAGCGGATCGGCTTGCCGTTTTCCTGCGTCATCAGCCGCGCCAATTCTTCGCTGTTTTCCTGGAGCAACCGCGCGATGTTGTTCAAAATCGCGCCACGTTTATGCGCTGGAAGTGCCGCCATCTCGCCAACAGTAGCGTGCGCCCTGCCGACAGCCGCACGCACATCCTGCTCGTCCATCTCCGGCACACTGCCCACCACACTCCCGCTGTAGGGATTTATCACGTCGGTTTGTCGAATCGCTGTGACCATACGACTATCCTTTTCGTTCCTTCAGAATATCCCAATTGTACGCACTTGGAGGGGCAATTGCTACCGGGGTAATGGTGTTATGTCAATGAAGCCCAGAGGCTGAAGCAGCGCGAGTATTACTTGAAGCTAGGGTAAAATGCGGTTCAGTGGGAGTTTGAATCCAGGCAGCACATCCTCGCCGTCGAGCGTATCTTCGGCGGTTAAGACAAGTACATTTTTACCGGGGCGGTAAACTTCAACACTCTCACCGGGCAGCACCAGAACCACCATTTTTGCGCCATGCTGGATATACGCGCGGGCTTTGCGCCGCTGAGACTCTCGACTCTGGCTGTCGGAGCGGATTTCGACCACAAACAAAGGCGGCGTGGTCAGATAATCGGCGTCGCTGTCTACATTCACACACACATCCGGCATGAATTTTTCGCCATCCAGGACATGCAGCACTTCAGTGTAAACCACCCCGATAGGATGACCTTCAATATAATTTCCCAGCGCTATCGTAAAGTGAACCTGTTTCTTGCCATGCACGGGTTTAGGTGACACTTCGACAATCTCCCCATCCATGAAATCAAAGCGCTTATCCGGGTGCTGGTCAGCAAAAGCCAGGAATTCTTCGGGCGTCATCTCGCGTTGGACAAACATATCCCGCACCTTTCACTCGATTTCAGTATAACGCATTTTATCCCTTCCTCTCTACCAAGCAGAGAACGAAATTTACCCCGCGCGGCTTTGCGAGGTCAGTGGCAGACAGACGCGGAAGGTGCTGCCCGTTCCGGGGGCGCTCTGAACCTCAATGCTGCCGCTGTGGTTCTCGATGATTTTTTGGACGATGGCTAATCCCAGTCCTGAGCCGCCGGTCTCGGTCTGGCGGGCAAGGTCGGCGCGGTAGAAACGTTCAAAAATATGGGGCAGGTCTTCGGGGTTGATGCCGATGCCGGTGTCCTGCACTTCAACGCAGGCATACGAATCTTGCAGCAGCGTGCGCACGGTGACCTGTCCGCCATCCTGGGTATAAGTGAGCGCATTCGCCAGCACATGCGTCAGGGCACGCCGCAGCTCGACGTGGTCAGCCAGAATCGAGGGTAATTTGCCCGATGGTTCAAACTTCAGGACGTGCCCTTTGTCAATGGCGATGGGCCGCTGATCCTGAACAACGCGGGCGACCAATTCATCAAGATCGAGTGGGGTACGCTCCATAAATAACTCAGGTTCATCCAACCGCGACATGGCAAACAAATCTTCCAGGAGGCGCGTCAGATGGGCAAGCTGGGCATCAAGTGTGTCCAGATGGCGCGCGCCGCTCCCCAAATCAGTGGATTTCATGCGCAGCAAATACAGGCTGGTATTCATTGTGGACAGCGGCTGGCGCAAATCGTGAGATGCATCGCTGATGAACTGGCGCAGCACCTGTGCCCGTTCATTTTCGGTGATAAAGCGGATGCGTTCGGATTCGATCCGTTTGCGCTCGGTAATGTCACGCATCGCCACCATGCGCAGCAGCTTGCCGTGATACATCAGCCGTTTGACGCTCACTTCCATTTCAAAAGTCGTGCCATCTTTACGCCGACCAGGGATTTCGTAAGTCATGATATTTTCGCTGGCCTTCTGAAAAATCAGGTCGTGATAGGCGGGTGGGATGAAAGTCAGCACATCACCGCCGATCATTTCTGCACGCGCATAACCGAACATTGCCAGCAGCGTATCATTCAAATCAATAATCGTGCCGTCATCGTGGACGACAATGCCGTCGAAAGCGCCCGCAAACAGGGTATGGTAACGTTCCTCGTTCTCCCGCATCGCCGCCGTTTGGATGGCGATCCGCAGCCAATCTCGCCGACGCAAATACGAGGCCATTGCGATGACCAGACTCAGCGCGAAAATAATTTCGATGGAAAAGCGCACATCGTAAAACGAAATTACCGGGAAAAAGTACGGAATCATCAACAACGCGGTGATATTGGCGACGCCTAATGCGATTGTCGCTTGCCACGATATGACGAAACTGCTCAACAGCAGCAGCGCTACCAGCCACGCCGCCGGATTACTTAAGTCGCCACCCACCGCATAGCCCCGGTATAGAATCTGCAAAAACACGACTGCCGAGACCAGCGATACCGCCAACGCTGCGCCCATCCGATGGCGGATTGTCCGGCTCAAAATATAAGCGAGCGTCAGGATGCTGATGTTGATCCAGATGGTGAAGATTTGGAAAGGCGGTTCATAAACACCGGTTAACCCGCGAAAAACCCGCCCCACCAGCAAAATAGCAATCGACAGGGCCAAAAGTGCCGCCAGGAGACGGGCGTTACGCTGTTCCTGGGGTTCGTGAATTGACGCAGGCGGGTCGGTCAGCGCCTTCCAAATCTGTCGCATGAAAGGCCACCATTGCGGGCGGAGAGTTTGCATCAGCTATAGGCAAAAAACTGTAGAATGTATGAAATTGAGTGTACCACACACCGCCGCCGCGAATGTGTTAAAGTCAAATTCTTGCTTACCGGCTTATTAACTTTTAATTTGCCGCCAATCCGGGGGATGGTTTTGCAGCCGCCACACGACTCCCACCGGATAACCGATCATTTTCGCTACATCACCCACCACGCGGATGATGGGGATGAGCAAGAAAGTGCTGAGTGCTGAGTGCTGAGTACCGAGTAAAGCAGCATTTTCGGGACGTTGGCGAAGTGTATACAACCGTTGGTAGGGTTGGCGGAAATAATAAATCGCGCCGGGGATGCAGAGCAGCCACAGCAGCGGATGTACCACACCACCTAACAACAGCACCAGCGGCGCGGCGACCAGATACGTCAGATAGCGGGCCGCATGGCGTTTGCGCCACAAATCCGCCTTGCCATCACCGCGCGCATACAAATAATACTGCTTGAAAAATGAACGCAGCGATCCGCGTGGACGGAATCCCACCACCGCATCCGGGGCAAAAGCGAAGGCAGTTGCTAGTTTCGAGTTACCAGTTTCCAGCTCAGTACCTTGATTTCTTGCATCTGTTTTTGCGGTTTTTTCGGATAACTGGTGACTGATAACTGGTGACTGGTAAATCTCCAGCATCTTCAGCCGCAAATCAAACACCAAATCCTCGCAGTAATCCAGCCATTCGGGATAACCGTCCACGATTTTCCAGGCGTTTTTTCGAAACGCGATGCTGCGGCTGCTGGGCAAAAATGTCGCAGGGTCGATTTCAGCGGCGAGCGGCAGCACCGTCGCGCCCATCGCCAATTCAAACGGTGTGGTTGCCTCGGCATTGAAAAACCCGCCGACCACACCAATTGAGGCATCATCTAGCAAAGGCCGTGTCAGCTTTTCGAACCAATCCGGCGCGAGTTCGACTCCGGCATCTGTCGAGACGATGATGTCGCCGTGCGCGGCGGCGATGGCGCGGTTGCGTCCGGCGCTGATGTTGCAGCCCGGTTCGACCAACATCCGCAGCGGCAGTTTATCGGCATAACTTTCGATGATCGACACCGTATCATCGCGGCTGCCGCCATCGACAATCACAATTTCATCCGGCAAACGAGTCTGCGCGGCCATCGAGCGCATCAGGCGATGGATGCTCGCGCCTTCGTTGAGTACGGTTGCGATCAGGGAAATCATGAAGCGATGTCAATTCTCAAGCGGTGGTTGGGATTTTTGATCGTTATCCAATCCCGCTTCGTCGGAGGCTTGCTGGTCGAGGATTTGCAATAAAGTGACGATCTGAGATTCTAAGGTAGGCAGTTCCTTCTCGACGATTTCCCAGACACGATCAAGCTTTATTCCCCAATAGACATGAATGACAAAATTGCGAAAAGCGGCAATCTGTTTCCAGGGAACTTCAGGATGTTGTAAACGAAGCGTTTCTGAAATACCTCTACTAGCTTCGCCAATAATTTCCAGATTGCGGATTACGGCTTCCTGAATCAAACGTGAGCGAAAAAATTCATCTCGCCCTGGCTGTAAAAACTCGTCGGTCAGCCGAATCCGTTCTAAAATATCTTCGAGAAATGCCCGATCATCTCTCACAATGGAACGGCCTCATTCAAAACCCGCTCACGGATACGGGGTTTGAGTTCTTCTTCCGTGGCGACATCTACCTTGCGCCCTAATAATTCTTCTAAAGCAACTACGAGTCCCATACCTCCCCATGAAGATAACCGTGTCCAATCCTGATCGACCAGGAGATCGACATCGCTGTCGGCAGTTGCTTCTCCGCGTGCCACAGAACCAAACACCCGGACATTTTCTGCTCCATGTTCGACAGCAACGCGCAAAATTTGGTCACGTTTGTCGCCGATAATATCAGCGATACCCAGACGGGTTTTGGTAATTTCACTCATTGATGACCTCCCCATAATGCTTTCAGGCTACTTTAGCCGACACTGAGCACCTAAATGGTAGCACGCTTTTCAACCCATTGTGGGGCGTTCGCCGGGATTTCGCGTTGCAGCGCCCACAAATGCTTATGAAACTCAACCTCGATGGTGTGGCGCGGCGCTTTGATGAACTGCCGCCGGATACCCGCGACATCTGCCGCGATGCGTTCCCGTATATCGGCAGGCGGCGTGTAATTGCCGATGATGGAGTTGGCGGCGAGTTTTGCGTGCATATCCGCCAGCGGCCAGACGCAGCCCAACGGCTGGCACAAGCCGACGAAAAATAAGCTGGGATGGTCGGGATGCATCACGCGCAGGTACAACGGCACATCGCCTTCAGAAAAGTCGATAAAATTTTTGTCGAAAAATGGGAAAGTGATGATGAAACCCGTCGCCGCAATGACGACATCATAATCCTCAACCTTGCCGTCCACAAAATGTACCGTCTTGCCTTCAAAATGGGTGATGTCTTTGCGCGGATGCACTTCGCCGTGCCGGATGAAATACAGCAGTTCGGAATTCATGGTCGCGTGCTGTTGCAGCGGCCCATGCTGCGGGCGTTCCAGGCCATAATCGACGTAATCACCCACGTTGATTCGCAGCGCGATACGCAAAAGCAGCACGCGGATAAAATCTGGCAAATGGACGATGCGCGCGTTCATCACATCGGTAGGCAGCCCCATCGTGAACTTGGGCGCAATATAGTAGCCGCGCCGCATACTGATTCCCGTGAAGGCCGAAACACGGCTGGTCTCGACAGCAATGTCACATGCCGAGTTGCCGCCGCCTATGACCAGCACGCGCTGATCTTTGAAGGGTGCGGCATTTTTGAAATCGTGCGAGTGCAGCAGTTGACCGGTGAACTCGCCGGGATAATTCGGCATTCGCGGATTCCAATGATGGCCGTTAGCGACCAGCAGATAATCAAACTTTTCGACTGTGCCATCGCCGAGCGTGATTTTCCAGGTTTTGTCGGGCTGTTCCTCGACTGTTTTGACTTCGGTGTTAAAGTGAATATAGTCGGTGACGCCAAAGTGATTCGCATAGCCTTGAAAATAGGCTAACAACTGTTTATGAGACGGATAATCCGGGTAATCGTCCGGCAGGGGATAATCTTCATACTGCGACAGCGTTTTAGAGCTGATGATATGGGTGGTGTCGAAGACGCTGGAATGGCTCAGACGCGGTGAGTAAATCCAGTTGCCGCCGACCTGATCGCCCTTCTCGTAAATCACAATATTGTGCAGACCGGCCTGCAATAAATTTTTCCCGGCGGTAATCCCGCTCGGCCCCGCGCCGATTACACATACTCTGACACTGGTATCGTGTATCATAGTTTAAATACTCCAATAAAGTTGCTAGCGACGAGCTGGTAGTCTCTAGTCTATTATTTACGCCAATTGTCTCTGATTCTATAGCCCAATGGCAAGCATCTGGTAATTTGCGACTCATCTTTTGAGTATCGACTTGCCGCTAGTCATTATCCAGCAACCGGCAAAATCTGATCTGCCCACTGTATACCCCACTCTCGTAATGCTTCAATGATAGGGTTTAGCGTTCGTCCGAGTTTAGTTAAGGAATATTCTACGCGAGGAGGAACTTCCGCGTAAATTGTTCGCTCAATTATTCCTTGTTTCTCTAAAATCCGTAGCCGCTCCGCAAGTGTTTTGGGACTGACTCCAGGCAGCGCAGTACGCAGTTCACCAAAGCGCTTGGTGCCGATAAATAGTTCGCGCAAGATCAGAAGTGTCCACTTTCCTTCCAGAATAGTCACAGTTTGTTCGATAGGGCAGCCTTTGAGACCCATGTTTCCCGCTCCATTCCTCAATAGTTCCTAAAAGGAAATTATAGCACTTTAGTGTAACTACTTTACAAAGTATATCATTGTTCGTATCCTTGTCAACAAATCATTGATCAGTGAAAGGATAGAAAATCATGAAAGTATCAGCTCTTCGTATCACATTAGGTGCTATTGGGGTCGTGCAGTTGATTTTGGGTGTAATTTTCCTGTTCATTCCGACGCAATTTGCGTCTGTACTCGGTCTTGCGCTAGTTCCTAGCTGGGTACCCTGGATGTTCGCGATGTTTGGTGCGCGTTCGCTCGGTTTCGCTTATGGAATGCTCCTCGCCATGCGTCAGCCTGAAGAACACCGTGCCTGGATCAGGTCTATGATCGTCATTCAGGCGATTGATTGGATAGCGACTGTCTATTTCGTATTGCAGGGGGTCGTTACACTACCCCAGGTTTCTGCGGCATCATTCTTGCCGATCATTTTCATCCTTGTGCTGGTGACGCGCTTCCCACGTCAGAATGCAAAGGTCGCTGCCTAAAAACAACCTACCGGGAGTTTATTTCCCCTCTGGTCTACAGAGGGGAAACTCACCGGCTTTTCTAGGAGACTCCAATGGTTATGCCCCGTTTATTTTCGTGGATGCAAGAAGCCGAGTTTTATTATGATCTACATGCCCAAGCAGTTTCCCTCCTGCCCAAAGCACTAGGTAGACAGCAATGGATTGATGTCGGTTGTGGGCCAGGGCTTATCACCCGACTGGCAGCAGCTAGGGGGTATCAGGCACTAGGTATTGATGTGAATCCCCAGATGATTGCTGCGGCAGAACAAATCGCCCAACACGAAAAATCCTCAGCGACCTTTCGATTAGGTAATTTTGAAGACATACCATATGAGTCCGCTTCCGTTATTTCGGCGGCCTCTCTGCTAGCTGTTCTTCCTGATCCGATGGCGGGACTGCTGCTTCTGTGGCGTAGCGTTCGTCCCGGTGGAAGCCTGCTCATTATTGAACCAACTGCCGAGATGACCGTTGAACACGCCCACCATTTGATCCAAAATGGAATACCTGCTAAACGGAAATATGGCCTCTACCTTTGGGCAAGCGCTCGGCAAGGACGTGCCGTTGATTCATCACTTTACTCTCGACTCCAGTCCTCGAAACTAGACTACATTCCGCTTCTACACGGATTAGTTGGCGCGTGGGTTCTTCATAAAGGTTAAACGTCAAAACACGATATTTGCTCACCTCAAACAAAAAGGTTGTCATGCAACAGCGCTATCTGAATTGTCTCAAATGTCAACCCAACCTGGTGACTGCTTACGCCAGATAGGTGCGGATGAAAAAATACACCGTCATGAAAATGCCGATGGCGATGATGAACTTACGCACTTTTTCCGAGTCGAAGCGCTGCGCCAGATACGCGCCGCCGTAGCCGCCCAGGATCGCCCCACCCAATAGAAAAAGACACTGCGGCCAATACACCGTCCCGGCAGTGACGAAAATCAGCACCGCCAGTCCGTTGATAACTACCGCCAGCAGGGTTTTGATGCCGTTCATGGCGTGGATATTGGTCATGCCTTGCAGTGACATAATCGCCAGCATCAAAATGCCGATACCGCCACCGAAAAATCCGCCGTAGACGGCGATGAAAAATTGCAGTACCAGCATCAAGGCCAGATTCACGCGCGGCGACATCTGGCTGCCGATGTTCCGGCTGCGGACAGCCTGTGTGAGCCGTTTGCTGGAGGCCAGCAGCACCGTCGCCATCGCCAGCAAAAAGGGCAGCAGCCGCGCGAACGTATTTTGCGGCGTCCCCAGCAGCAGCACCGCCCCGACGATTCCCCCGAAAAGGCTGACCACGACCAGCGGAATCAACGTGCGCCAGCTATCCCCTAATTCGCGGCGATATGCGCCCACGCTGGCAACTGATCCCGGCCACAGCGCGACGGTATTGGTCGTGTTGGCGTTGATCGGCGGAATTCCCAGCACCAACAGTGCCGGGAACGAGATAAAACTGCCGCCGCCCGCAACTGAATTCAGCCCCGATGCGAGCATCCCGGCGAAAAATAAAACGACGATGTTAAGGGGAGTCAATTCAACAACTCCAAACCGGAGAGACGTGTGTAGGGGAAGAAGTGAAACCCTCCCCTATAGCAAATAGGCTAATTGAAAGAAACTCTAAGATTATACGACAAACGCTTTCTCCGGGGCGAACTGCGGTAAGTATTCGGCGAATTCAGTCAGAAAATCATCGAGGATCGCCCGCGCGGTGTCGATGTCGCTGACCATCGGGTCGAGTAATAAGGCTTGCAGCGCCAAATCTTTATCACCGTGTGCGGCGGCTTCTACTGTGATCGAACTCCGCACCAATTCGCGTCGGCACAGTTCGGCGATTCCTTCTGGCAGCGCCGGGAATGCCAATCCCTGGATCCCCATGCCCGATAAAAATCCTGGCACTTCGACAATCGCGTCGTCAGGCAAATTGGGGATCAAGCCATTGTTGGGGATGTTCAACTGCTGGCTGTAATACTGCTCGTTGTAATGCACCGCCGCGACGATTTCCGGCACGGGTTCGTGCAGCATATTGAAGCGGTGCAAATCTTTCAGGTCGTCTACCGGGCGTTCGCCAGAGGCAATCGCGGCGGCTAAAGCTTTGCGTTCGGCGCGGCGGGCGCGGTTGCCATCCCAACTTTGCAGCCGCAGTCCATATTTTTCCCAGGGTTTGGTGGTGGGATCGTGGGTATAGGACAGGTATTCACACATGTGGCTGTCGCCCGCCGTCGGCATCATGCCGAAAATCTGAAACATCTCGCGCGAGAGCGGCTCGAAATCCTTGCGATAGCCATGCAGCCATTTTTCGCGCAGCAGCGGATACAAATCCTCGCCGGTATCTTTTTCGCGGATGTCATACACCCACGAAAAATGGTTAATCCCCGCCGCTTTAATATCCATATGTTTGAGTCCAGCTACCGCCACCGGGATAAAACTGGGCATGTTGGTCGCGTCGGTGTGGACGTGGAAATGCTCCGGCACGCTGATTCCCCAGCGATCCGCCAGCACTGCCGCCGCCATCGCGTAACCCCACAGCAGTTGATGGCACAAACCCATTACCTTGATTTTGCTGTAGCGTTCCACCGCCTGCGTCAGCCGGATCAGCGGATTGGTCAAGTTGATATACCACGCATCCGGGCAGTAGCGTTCCATATCGCGCGCGATTCCCAGAATCACCGGCAGATTCCGCGCGGTGTGGGCGAACGCACCGGGGCCGCCGTTTTCAGCATACGGTTGCCGAATTCCATGCCGCAGCGGGATGCGCCAATCCATTTCCCAGACGGTTTCGCGCGGGCCAACTTGGATCGACACAATCACGAAATCCGCGCCGGGGAGCGCTTTGATACGATCCGTCGTGCTGGTGATGGTCATGCCTGCGCCCCAGGCCATATTCATTTTTTCGGCGACGGCGTGCATGGTTTCCAGCGCTTCGGAATCAATATCGACCATCGCCAATTCCGCACCACGCAGCCGCTCGGTTTGGATGATGCGCGCCAACGCGCCCAGTCCGAATATCGCGCTGCCCGCGCCGAGGACGACAATTTTGGGTGGCCTAGTCATGGTTTCCTCTTACTCATAAACACTAAAATGATTGCCGGTTTTCGCTCAATAACGAGTCCGGTGTTTTCGTAGGGACACGATATTGAACATTGATAATTAAATTCGGTAAAACGGACGAAATATATTTCGTCCCTACAGTTACCGAATCATTTCGTCAACCTTCAATATCCTGTCCATGTGACCACTAACGATTGCATCACAAATATCGCCTGAACCAATCCAACGTCGCCGCGAACATGGTTGGCGTGTATGCGTGTGCGATTCCGGCTTCAATAATCGTTTTAAACTGGTCGGGCACACCATACAACCCATAAATCTGCTGATTAAAATCGTCGATGATATGCACACCCGCAATCGGCGAAAGCGCATCGCTGTCGCCGATCAAAATCAACTGTGGATGAGGCGCGGTTAGCGCCGCAATATGCTCCATGCTCACACCCGAACGCAGGATGCCGGGGACGTAATAATACATGCCGTGATGCACATACTTGCCGCTGGCCGCGAATTCCTGGTAACGGTTCATCTGCGCCACCGGAATCGCGACTTTGATGCGGTCATCCAGTGCCGCCAGCCAGGTTGTCCGCGTCCCACCCAGGCTCATGCCCATCGTGCCGACTCGTTCGGGATCAATTTCGGGCCGTGTCAGCAAATAATTGAGCGCCAGCAAATCATCGCGCACCAACATGCCCATCAGGCAGCCGCCTTCCCACAAAAATTTTTTCGCCAGCGTGAGTTCGGCTTCCTTATCGACTTCATTTGGCCCGCCGGGGCCTTTCCCCTGGCGCTCATCGAAGAGGTAGGCATCAATCGCCATCACAACATACCCCTGCCGCACCAATTCGACGCCAATCTGGTTGTGCAGGTCGTAGCGATCCTCAAAAATCTCTTTTTTGCCGATGGTGTAATCACCGCCGTGCGCGTGGTTGTATAAAATCGCCGGGGCATTGCGCGCGCCGTCGGGGATCAGCACAAATCCTGGCACATCCGCGCCCGCGCCGTTTTCAAACTGAATTTTTTCCAGCACATAACCATCGCGCTGTTCGCGGCTCACCACCGTCGGCTGCGGCGTAAATATCGGCGGCATATATCCCAACAGTTGCCACAACTTGGCGCGGATTTGCCCGCGTACAACCTGCCATTCCTGGAGCGTTTGCGGTGCTGCACTTGCCTCGGTCATTTAAAAATATATCCTTTTGGTATCAACATAAAATTCTTGAACAACATGTGTATTTCCTGAAAAGCAGGACGGAACAGGAGAAAGTTGAAAATCCGTTGTGAAATGGATTGTTTTCGGTTGATTCTCTCGTGACATTCGGGAAGCTCACGACTTTTTATCCTGTTTACCGAATCCAGCGGGTCAGAAAATCCAGCGCCCGATCCCGGCTGTCCAGCGTAATCCCCACCGCATCCTCGCCGCTTGCACCCGCATGGACAATCGCGTGGATGGCCGTCGCCACTGCCGCCGGATCATCCGAGCCGGGAAACGTGACATTGCGCCCGACCATCGCGCCGCGCACATTGGCCCGTATTGCCATGCCCGCCGCAAATTCGTGATAGGTTCCGCGTGGGTCTTCCTTCGACGGCCCGCCCAGCAAAATAATTGGCAGCGTGGTCGCCATCGTCACCCGTTGATAATCCTCGCAATACGGTAATTTCAGCCATGTATGCCGCGACGAATCGCCCAGCGCCGCTAATACGCCGACCAATTTCACCAATTCGTCGGCGGTGTTTTTCATCACCCATTTGCCGCTCTCGAAATCCATCCGCAGCGGTTCGACAAAGGCCGGAAGTTCATATTTATTCAGGTCGTTGATGGCCTTCGCGCAGTAATCCAGAGTCTTCAACGTGCGCTCATCGTCGGGCACAAAACGGATCAGCATCTTGCCGCCGTCGAGTCTAAAACGGTGGATCGACTCCGCCGTGTATGCGCCAAATCGGTCATCAATCTCGCCCGTGACTCCGGCCACACCGCCGCGCTGCATACAACCGATCAATACTTTATTGTCCAGAAACGACGCGCCGCCGCCCTGCTGCACCAGATAATCCAGGATCAGCAGGTCGTCGATAATGTCCGGCGTGCCCATAAAGCCATCAAAATCCGACGCGCACAGCACCCGCAAAATCCGCCCCAACACCTGCTGCCGATCCCCCATAATGAAGGCGTCGCGCCCGATATTGGTCACACCCCGTCCCGGATGATCCGCTGCGAGAATCGTTAGCTTACCGTCGCGCGTCAATCGCGGACGACATTTACGGGTATTGGCCTGGGCCTCAATAATCCAGGGGGCGTCTACCCGAATCGTCGTAATCTGCTCAAAAATTCGCGCTGGGAAAAAAGTTTCCAGGTCGAATTGATAATCAGTGGTGTAACCAACAGCCATTTTTAAACCCTGCTCTCGTAACCATAAGCTCGCATATCCATGAAAATTCGCTCAACATTGGCGCTGGGGTCGAGTGCTTGGATGGCCTCTTTGGATACCGGATAGTGGGCGTAAATGGCGCGGATCACCGCAATCGGGGTTTCGCGCTCATAGTATTGGCGGGCATATTCCTGATAGGTGGCTGGGTCGCCATCCAGAATTTGGAGATGGCCTTCCGATCCGTCGGGGTCATCTTCTAACGGGAAATCGCTCACGCCCATCCGCCATTCCGGCACGCTGTTATGCCACCAGATGCAGTAGGTCACATCGTCTAGCGTCAGGGCTGGGTTATCAATTAATTGATATAAATCGGCTGGGACAGCATCGTAAATCCCCGGCCATATCCCGCGTGCATGTGGGATGTTTCGACGCAAGCGGTAGGGACTCATTGACGATTCGTGGGCAAACCCTTTGATGACACACCCCTCCGGCGCAAACAGGATAAAAAAGTCATCGCCCGAACCGTTCCGCATCGAGGCTAAGGTCACATCTTTGCGCCAGCGCGGATCATAGGAATAGTAACGATACTGCCATTCGGGGGACATGATGGCATCCAGAATTGCCAGTGAAATCATCCGCTTCCGCAGTTCATCCGGTGGGCAAAGTTCGCTCAAATCTAGACTCGAAATCATATCAACCTTCTGTATTTCTTCTTTGCGCCTTCGTATCTTCGCGCCTTTGCGTTGAATCTTTTCTCTGTTGCTCTGACTCTCTTCGTTCTCGGCGGTTCAAAATTTTTCCGCTTCCGCCAGCGTCCGTATGGTCGCCATTTCGCCGCGATGCTCGGCCTCGTGCTGCATCAGATGGTGCAAAACTTCTTCCGGCGACACATCATAATCCGGCAGGCGGCGCGGACGCCGAAAATCATCTACCGACAGCGCTTTATAACAGTCCAACAATAAGGCACGCACCGCATCAAGCCGCTGATAGTGTGCCTCCAAACTGACGCCCGATACCACCGTCAGCCGACCATTCGTGTCGCGCACATCAACCGAGAAAATATCCCAGACACTTTTATCAAGCCTATTTTCCATTACCTCAACCGCCAGCCAATCCATCTCAATGGCGGCGATGTGGTACAACAGTGTGCCAATCGAATTGCCGTTCGCGGGTGGCTGCCAATCCAGGGTTTGCGGCTCAATCCCATCCAATGTTTTGAGCGTTCGGCGGCGGGCATCTTCCATCATCCACAACATGCGCCCAATTTCCGGTTCGCATCCCGGCAGCGGTTCGATAATCAACTGGCGTTTTACAACTTCGCTCATTTATCTTTTCTCTGCGCTCTCGGTGTCTCGGTGGTTCAAATTGGTTTTCTTTAATCGCGCTACAGACTGCACGTCCCCAATCAACGGCAGCGCATAGTCCCGAAATGCCTCGCTAATCATCTTGCCATTTGCGTCCATATAGTCGCGCGGCAGCCGTTTAATATCCGCGCCTGCAACCGTCGCCAACGGAATGGTAGCCATGTAGGGATTTGTCGGTGACAAACCCGTATTTTGTACCATCACCCCGCTTTCCCCGTCCGCCAGCAAGCGTGCCACCGCTTCCCCCAACCGATACGCCTCCTCACGATCCACTTCAGACACGCACGCACTCATCGCCCGCCCGATCACACCCGGACGCAAAACCCGTACTTGTAACCCCAACTGCTGATGCACTTGTCCTGCCAGATACATGGCTGGCCCACTCCCCAGACCGTGAATCGTCCGGCCTAAGGTATCTTTTTCGCCCTGCCGTCCGATGACTTCCCCAGCAGCATCGCGAATCCCCTCCGCGACAACCACAAAAACGTGCCCCAATTGCCCATGTACGCACGCTACATCTGCTATCAATTGTAAATCCGTAAATGGAATTTCGGGCACATAGATCAGGTGCGGTGCGTCTTCATCGGATTCTTTCAGCAGACCCGAAGCCGCCGCCAGCCAGCCGGAATCGCGCCCCATCGACTCTAAAATCACTACATCGTCGAAGGTTTGCATGGCTTCCAGGTCGAGACCGGCGTCGCGTGCCGCTAGCGCTATAAACCGTGCGCCGCTGCCATATCCCGGTGTATGATCGGTACACGGTAGGTCGTTATCCACCGTTTTTGGCACGCCGATAATCTGCAAATCATAATCCTGCTCCGCCGCGATTTCCGCCAGATGATTCGCTACCCACATTGAGCCGTTTCCGCCCAGGTACGCGAGATAGCCGATGTCCCACGCCCGAAACTGCTCAATCACTCGCGCGTATTCGGTCTCATCGAGCTTTCTCCGGCTTGATCCCAGCGCCGCGCCGGGAGTCTTTTCCAGGATGTCCAGCATCTCACCAGTCAGGCCGCCCAGGTCGATAAACTCACCGTTAAGTGCGCCTTCCAGTCCGTGCGCCAGCCCATACACACCGCCGAATTCCGGCAGGGTTTTTGCCGCGCGGATGATCCCAGCCAGCGTCGCGTTGATGACCGCTGTCGGCCCGCCTGACTGCCCAATGAGGAGATTTCGTTTCACGCAGCGCCCACAAAATAATTATTCAAGTGACTTTAATAATTATATAAAGAAAGCTGCCAGTTACCAGTCATCAGTTTCCAGAAATGCAAAAGTACGGGAGAATAAAGCTGGAAACTCGTAACTGACAACTGGAAACTCACTTCATTCCCGTCGTGGCGATGCCCGTCGTGATATAGCGCTGCAAGAAGGCGAACACAATCGTGATGGGCAGCAGCGTCAGCACGGTCATCGCCAGCACCAAATCCCACTGGGTATTAAACT